>CAVPWK010000020.1:0-17336 GCA_963709435.1 uncultured Verrucomicrobiae bacterium | reverse complement strand
AGGTCATGATCGAAAGGCGACTCTTCTCGTGGATCACTTTGTCGAGTTTGTTGAAGTCGAGCATTTTTCATTCGCTGACAGCCCGAACCGGCGATTTCCAGACGCATGCCGCGTATATCAAATGATAAAGCCCGAAGGTAAATCCCATTGCGAGATTGGGAACGAGCGGTGTCGAGTAATATTCCAGCTGACGCGAGGTCACCATCATTCCCGCAGCCGTGATCAGAAAGGCCCATCCCAACCAAACGAGAGAACGTGGTGCAAAATGCTGGGTCGCAATCAGAGCCAGCCCGTAAAATCCGATCCAAATGCGCACCAGCAAAAGCTCGTTGTCGGCTTCGTACCCATCGTAAAAGAACCAGATTGTGGTTGCAGCGGGAAAGATGAGACAGGGAAGAATGGAGCGAAGGGCCAGCTTCATCGATGGCGAGATGAAAGGCCGGTTATCGCGCTGCGCTTTGCGCCAGATGAAGAATGCATTCAGCGTGAGCACAATGACCAGGGCACCGAGCCAAAGTGCGGCGAAGCCGCGGGTAGAAACATGCCGCATCACTTCCGGAGCGATTTGCGCCCAATGACGTTCGCTCGCCCAAATCGCCGAGGTCAACCCGAGCGCAATCAGGCCACCGACGAGGGCGGTGGGGGCGGAGATGGCGCGGTAAATAGTGGCGCGTTCCATCAAGGTTCGAATAACCCGCAGATGCTCCTCAGCGCGCTGGTGTTCGTCCATTTAATCTACTTTGTAACACAAAGCTAAAAGGCTGACAACAACTTTTTGTCGTCGGGTTACAACGGCGACGGCACGTTCATCAGAAAAATCACGATCATGATCAGCCCGATAAATAGTTTTGCGATCAACCCGGCAAGGCTGCCCAGGAATGTTCCCCAGCCCGCCCGTCCAGCTTTCACAATTTCTTTTCCTCCGATCAGTTCGCCCGCGATCGCGCCGACCACCGGGCCGACGAAAAGCCCGAGCAAGCCAAAGAATAATCCTGCGAGCGCGCCGGCGGCGCAGCCAATCAAACCCCATTTCGTCGCGCCGAAACGTTTGGCGCCGAGATAGCCTGCCGCAGCATCAATCGCGTAAGTCAAGAGCGTCAGCAAAAGCATCGCGACGAGAGCACTCCAACCAAGGCTTCGATCCTGGCCCAATGCCACCCGATGAACTATCGCCGCCGCCAATATGATTGTCGTTCCCGGCAAGATCGGAATGACGGTGCCGATCAACCCCAGCGCCATCAACACGATCGCGAACAGCCACCAGAATACTTCCATTCGTGGGCCAAGCGTGACCTGTTAATTGTGAATCGGCAATTTAACGTTTTCGCGATCTTTTTGACCGGGGAATTGTCGCTTCTATACTGAATTGTCCATGCCACTCTCAGTCGGAACGAAAGCCCCGGATTTCAGGCTGCCAACAAAAACGACAGACGGGCCAAAGCAAATCACGTTGAGCGAGAATTACGGAAAACGAAATATTGTGCTCGCCTTTTTCCCGATGGCGTTTACCAGCACGTGCACCACGGAAATGTGCGGTGTCAGCTCCGATCTTGCGGCTTACGCAGAGATGAACGCTGTGGTTTACGGCATTAGCGGGGATAATCCGTTTGCGCAGGAAGCCTGGGCACGGAAGGAATGCATCGCCGTCACACTATTGAGCGATTATGAACATCAGGTCGCGCGCATGTATGACGCTGTTTACGACACCTTTCTTCCGCAAATCGGGCTCGGCATGGGCGGCGTCCCGAAACGGGCAACCTATCTGATTGATCGCACTGGCGTGATCCAATACGTCGATTGCAACGAGGATGCGCGCATAGTTCCCGATTTTAACAAAGTGAAAGCGAAACTGGCGGAACTGAAATGAGATCACACCGTGGCCATAAAGGTCACAACGGATTAACGACAATCAGGTTGCATTCCTTTGTGTCCGTTGCGGAAGTTGTGTGAAACAAAATGAATAACGAATTCAACACCCTCCAAAAATTCGATGCTGGAAACGGCCGCGAAGGTTTTTTCCATTCGCTGCCAGAACTGGAAAAGCAGGGCGTCGGAAAAATTTCTCGTCTCCCCATCAGCATTCGCATCGTTCTCGAATCGGTTCTGCGAAATTGCGACGGCAAAAAGGTCCGCCGCAAGGATGTCGAGACGCTGGCGAACTGGAACGCGAAAAAACCGGCCAACGAGGAGATCCCGTTCGTGGTTGCGCGAATTGTTCTTCAGGATTTCACCGGTGTGCCGCTAGTGGTTGATCTGGCGGCGATGCGCAGCGCGGTGAAACGCGTCGGCGGCGATCCCAACATCATCGAGCCGCTGGTGTCGGTTGATCTGGTCGTCGATCACAGCGTGCAGGTGGACTATTTCGGATCGGCCAACGCGCTGCGATTGAATTTGGAGATGGAGTTCAAGCGCAATCGGGAACGCTATCAATTTTTGAAATGGGGCCAGCAGGCCTTCAAAACCTTTCAACTGATCCCACCCGGCATCGGCATTGTGCATCAGGTTAATCTCGAGTACCTGGCCAAAGGCGTGCTGAGCCAGAGGCCAGAGGTCGGAGGTCAGAAGTCAGAAATTTTTTATCCCGACACGCTTGTCGGAACTGATTCCCACACCACCATGATCAACGGTCTCGGCGTCGTTGGTTGGGGCGTGGGTGGAATCGAAGCTGAAGCCGGGATGCTTGGACAGCCGGTTTACTTTCTCACTCCGGAAGTCGTCGGAGTGCATTTGACTGGCAAGCTTCGCGAAGGCGTCACGGCGACCGATCTGGTCTTGCACATCACCCAGATGTTGCGAGCGCAAAAGGTCGTTGGAAAGTTCGTCGAATTTTACGGCGAAGGCGCAGCCTCACTGCCCGTGCCGGATCGCGCCACGATCGGAAATATGTCACCGGAATACGGCGCCACCATTGGTTATTTCCCGGTCGATCAGGAGTCGGTGAATTATCTGCGCGCGACCGGACGAAGCGATGAACAATGCTCAGCGTTCGAACATTATTTCCGGGCGCAAAAGATGTTTGGCATGCCACGTAAGGGCGAAATCGATTATAGCGTCGACCTCGAATTAGATCTTGGACAGGTGCAGCCGGGCGTTGCCGGACCGAAACGTCCTCAGGACCGGATCAATCTCCCCGATCTTGGCCAAACTTTCCGGTCGCTTTTGCAGCAGCCAGTGAAGGACGGCGGCTATGGAAAGGAAAGTGTCGATCTCTCGACCAGACATCTGGTGCAATTGAACGGAAGCGCGCCGGATGATGGCGACATGCCCCGAATCGATCCGGGCGAAGAACTTAACAAAGCCGAAATGGTGACGAACCGGCCAACCCCTGATCCGGCGAAAGATTTGAAAGGGGCCGATCCATTTCGTCACGGCGAAAGCAAGATCGGGCACGGGAGCGTTTTGATCGCGGCCATCACCAGTTGCACGAACACCAGCAATCCAAGCGTGATGCTGGCGGCAGGTTTGCTGGCCAAAAAGGCGGTCGAACGCGGGATGCGAGTCGATCCGGCAGTAAAAACCTCGCTCGCTCCAGGGTCGCGGGTCGTTTCGGATTATTTAACGAAAACTGGACTGCAAACTTATCTCGACCAGCTCGGCTTCAATCTTGTCGGGTATGGTTGTACTACCTGCATTGGCAATTCTGGTCCACTCCACCCCAAGATCGAGAAAGCAATTCATGATCACGATATAGTTGCGGCGTCGGTCCTTTCCGGAAACCGTAATTTCGAAGCGCGCGTTCATCAGAACATCAAAGCCAATTTCCTGATGTCGCCTCCACTGGTTGTGGCGTTTGCACTGGCAGGTCGCGTCGATCTCGATCTGACCAAAGAACCGATCGGCAAGGACAAAGACGGGAAGGAGACGTTTCTGCGCGACCTCTGGCCCAGCTTGACCGAAGTGCGTGACGCCATGCAATCCGCCCTTACGCCAGAAGTTTTTCGAAAACTTTATCGCAATTTCGCCGATCAAAACCCGAAGTGGAACGAAATTCCGGCCAGCACGGGCGACATTTATCAATGGGACGAGAAGAGCGACTACATTCATGAACCACCGTTCTTCGAAGATTTCTCAATGAAGCCCGGAAAGATCGAGAACATCGTCGGCGCACGTGCGCTGGGGATTTTCGGCGACTCGGTTACGACCGATCACATCTCGCCGGCTGGGGCGATCAAGGCGAGCTCGCCTGCGGGGCAGTATCTAATTTCACGCGGGATCGAGCCGGCGGATTTCAACAGCTACGGCTCACGACGCGGGAATGATTTGGTGATGACCCGCGGCACGTTTGCCAACGTGCGAATCAAAAACCTGATGGTACCGGGAACCGAGGGAGGCGTGACGAAGTATTTTGGGAAACCAAATGTAGGTAATCCTGTCGCTGAGACAGGGGCAGCTACAAAGGGCGAGCAGATGTCGATTTATGACGCCGCGATGAAGTATCAAAAAGATAACGTGCCGCTCGTGATCCTGGCGGGGACTGAGTATGGCACCGGATCATCGCGTGATTGGGCGGCAAAGGGAACGCGATTACTCGGAGTGAAAGCAGTCGTTGCTTCGAGTTTCGAACGAATCCATCGATCGAATCTTGTCGGTATGGGTGTTCTACCTCTGCAATTTGCCGAAGGCACAAATGCGCAAACCTTGAAACTTGACGGTTCAGAAACGTTTTCGATCACCGGTTTGTCTGATACAATTGAACCGGGAATGACTGTGACCCTAAAGATCGAGCGAGCGAACGGGAAAAGCGATTCAGTTCCCGTTAGCTTGCGAATCGATACCCCGATCGAAGTCGATTACTACCGGCACGGCGGTATCCTGCAATTTGTCCTGCGCCAGCTTCTCGCCAAGAATCGTTAGCATCGACGGAAATCTTCGACATCAACCGGCGGATAGAGCAGCGCCCGATAAAACGTTTACCGGCAAACACCCCAACGCCCGCGTTTTACTCTCCGGTTGCCCCCGAGGTAAAAAAACCGATCCTTAGAGGCGATGCGGCCCCTCGCCCTTGTTTCGACGCAGATCTCGCACGTGGCGGAGGTTCCGATTGTCCGCCTGTTTTAGTTTCCAGCTTTCAGGCGACGCCTCAGCGATGGTTAGCCACAGAAGCAATAAAATTCAAGGAAAAGAGGCATGATTCTAAGTAAGATTTTGCCGGAAAAACATAATCGTTGGGGTGGCGTACTCTAAGCTTGACCATGTTGTATGCGACGCATGTCCTGGCTTAAATTGGCTTGCCCGAACATTGTCGGATCAACTTTCGCTGTCGCACTGACGATTGACGCTCTTGTGACGTTTTCGGCCGCTCATGGCAGTCCAAATCCTGATGACAGGGAAAAGACGGTGGCTGTGGCAAGGGCCCAGATCGCCAGCAAATTTCTCGTGATGGATCAAGATACAGTCAGCTCTCCGCTGCCCGAAGGCGACACCACGTTTATCATTTTCCTCGCACGGAGTTCCACGCTCGATCGGTTCACCTTCATCAACGAGAATAAGCCGGCTCGCGGCGAACTCAGAATCGCGGTCGCAAACGAGAAGTTGTCCGCCGACAGCGACAAGTGGACATCGGTAGACGGAGCGGTGTCATTTAAGCGTAAGCGTCTGTTCAATGTCTCGATGCTCGGAGTCGAAGCCAAATATGTCCGCCTCAGCTTTCACATTGAGCACGAAGAAAACGTTGGCCGGGTGAACGCTTCCAAGGCTGTCGCGCTCAATTAAGCCGTCTGCGCCGACTGAGTCGCAGTACGGAGAGAAGGGAACGACAAGCGATTCAATTTTGTTCCGAGATTTGAGAGAACCACGGCCATGTTTTCCATAGATTTCGCTTACAAACGCATTTTCTGTTTTGAACCAGCGGCCGATTCGCCAAATCTCCACCCCCCTCGCGTTAGCGGCACAGAATTAGCTTTTCTACCTGGGCGTCACTGGCGCGGCGAATGCGAGCAACTACGGCATCTCACATCCAGACGCGGCAGCAACGGAAACCGAAGATTTCCCGCCAACGGAAGAATAATGAGAACAAACGGAAGACTCCGCGGAAAACCGCTCCGGCTAAAGATGCGGATTATCATCAGTTGGTTGCCCGGGCTACAAACGATGCAGTTCGGGATTGGAATTTAGCGAACGGCGCCCTCACCTGGCCGCAAGGCTTCGATACTCTTCTCGGTTATTCCCTGGGTAAATCAGATCAGACGATTGCGTTTTGGCAACGGCAGATTCACGGGGCGGATCGTTCGCGTACCGCGGCGTCTATTCGGGACGCTATCGAATCCAAAGCCGGATATTGGTCAGGCGAATATCGTTTTCGACATGCCAAGGGGCATTACCTTCAGTTACTGGAGCGCGCTTTGATTGTTCGCGACAGCAATGGGCACCCGGCGAGGTTCATTGGCGTGCTGATGGATGTGACCGCGCGCAAACAACTGCATGATCAGCTTTCTCATTCCCAAAAAATGGAAGCGTTCGGTCAACTCGCGGGCGGCGTCGCTCACGACTTCAACAACTTCCTGACCGCGATCCTCGGCTACAGTGATCTGCTCGTTGCTGAGGTCGAGGGTCGCGGAACGGGAGCCAAATACTTGAGTGAGATTCGCAGTGCCGCCGGGCGCGCCGCGTCGCTGACAAAACAACTTCTAACTTTTAGTCGGCGCGAGCCGTTGGAACCGCGCGTGCTGGAAGTGAACAAGCTGATCCATGATCTGGAGCGCTCGGTGCTTCGACTCCTCGGCGAAAACATCTCGGTCCTGTGCGAGCTGATGCCGGAGAAGAAACACATCAAGGTCGATCCGGATCAATTCACCCAGATCATTATCAACCTCGCCGTCAACGCGCGAGACGCGATGCCGGCTGGAGGCACTTTGGTGCTAAAGACCGAGGCGATTTCTACCAATGGCAAGTCCCCAGCGGAATTGCCGCCCGGAAAATACGTGAGCATTAGCGTGATCGATAACGGCATGGGGATGACCGATGACGTAAAAGAGCATCTGTTCGAGCCTTTCTTTACCACCAAAGACGATCGCCACGGCAGCGGGCTCGGCTTGGCTACGTGCTATGGAATTGTTCACCAGAGCGGCGGACACATCATAGTCGAAAGTGAGTTCGGAAAAGGCACCGCCGTGCACATCTATCTCCCGGAGGTTGTCGCACCGCCGCCAGCCCCGTACCGCAAACGCCCGAAATTGCCCAGCGGCACCGAAACAATCCTGGTAGTCGAAGACGACATCAGCGTGAGACATGTCGCGGTGCGGACGTTGCGGATGCTCGGCTACAACGTCCTGGAAGCATTTCGCGCCGACGAAGCCAAACGCTTGATTCAGTGCAACATCGTCAACCTCGTCGTCAGCGACGTTGTGCTGCCTGATATGAGTGGATGCGACTTCGCCGACTGGACGCGAACCAACAGCCCGTCCACGCAAATTCTGCTCACCTCCGGGTATTTGCCCGAGATAACCCTGGATACCCCGGCCAGTGATCTGCCTTTTCTGTCGAAGCCTTTCGATCCAGAACAGCTGGCAGGAAGGGTGCGAGCATCGCTTGACGGGGTCGTTGTCAGCTGAATCGGGACTCTGACGCTTCGAAAACGTTGCCGCCCTTTTAGGCGCGGTGTATGCAATCGCGTGATCAGCTTTGCCGACATCGAAGCCGCACGTGAACGCGCCAAGGGCGCGGTTTATTATTCCCCTTGTCTGCCCTCGATTCCGTTGAGCGACATCACCGGGATGGAGATTTTCTGCAAGCTGGACAACTTGCAGCGCACTGGGAGTTTTAAGGAACGCGGTGCGCGCAATGTGCTTGCGCAATTGCCCGCCGATCAGAAGAAGCGAGGCGTCATTGCGGCGTCGGCTGGGAATCACGCTCAAGCGCTGGCTTATCAGGGCAAACTGCTCGGCATTTCTGCGACTGTAGTAATGCCAAAGCACGCGCCGCTCATCAAGGTGACCACTTGTCAGAAGCTCGGTGCTCGCGTTGTTCTGCACGGGAAAGATTTTGCAGAAGCTAAAACGCGCGCGCACGAAATCGGCGAGAAGGAAAAACTGGCCTACATCGATGGCTACGATGATCCGTCGATCATCGCCGGTCAGGGGACAATGGGCTTGGAAATTCTGGAGCAGGTTCCCAATGTCGATGCCGTGATCGTGCCGGTGGGCGGGGCCGGATTGATCGCGGGCGTTTCGCTGGCCGTGAAAACGAAGCGTCCAAAAGTGAAAGTCATCGCGGTGGAAGCGGAAAACGTCGCCAGTTTTTCTGCTGCACTAAAAGCGGGAAAGCCGACGCGGATCGAAATGCAACCGACCCTCGCCGACGGCCTCGCTATTCCACAGGTCGGCAAAAATGCATTCGAGATTGCAAAATCGCGGGTCGACCGGTCTGTCATTGTCACCGAAGAAGAAATCGCGCTTTCCATTTTGCGAGTCGTTGAGCTGCAGAAAGGTGTGGTGGAAGGCGCCGCCGCCACTCCTCTCGCTGCCTGTTTGTCCGGCGATCTAAAAGGTCTCGCTCACAAACGTGTCGTGCTTTTGCTTTGTGGCGGAAATATCGATCCCAACGTCTTGAGCCGCGTCATCGAACGCGGGCTCGTCGCCGACGGACGACTTTCTCGCTTCACCGCGGTCATTAGCGATCGGCCCGGCGGTCTCGCAGATCTGACTGCACAAATCGCTGCCAGCGGTGCCAGCATCAAACAAGTGGTGCACGATCGCGCTTTCGCCGGCTCTGATATCTCGGCGGTGCACGTCCTTTGCACGGTGGAAACGCGCAACCGCGAGCACCTGGCCATGCTGCGAAAGCAACTGCGCGAGAACGGCGTGGAAACCTACGATCCGCGCTGGCTATAGCCGCTTCGCTATGCGAAGCGCACGCGTCACCCACGGGGCGACCGCTACCCCCGCTTCACTTGAAGCACCCATCGCGCTCCGTAATCTTTAACGATGCATTCGGCCGAGACGGAGACGATCGAAAAACCGGCAGCAAAAAGGCAGGAAAAATCTGCGCCGGATAACTCCGTCGCACCGACAAATGCCTTCACCACTTTCGCTGACCGCCACATCGGCCCGAGTCCCGAAGAAACAGCGCAAATGCTGCGTGAAGTCGGCTTCGCAGACCTGGATGCGCTCGTCGATGCCACCGTCCCGAAAAACATCCGTTTAGATCGTGTTCTCGAATTACCTGCAGCCAAAAGCGAGAATGACGCTCTGGCGGAACTTCGTGCCCTGGCGTCGCAAAATGAAATTGCGCGCAATTTCATCGGTGCCGGATATTCCGACACAATCACACCGCCGGTCATTCAGCGGAACATCCTCGAAAACCCCGGTTGGTATACCGCCTACACACCGTATCAGGCCGAACTCGCTCAAGGCCGCCTCGAAGCGCTGGTCAATTTCCAAACCATGGTCACCGACCTCACCGCGCTCGACATCGCCAATGCCTCACTGCTCGATGAAGCGACGGCCGCCGCCGAGGCGATGGCCCTGTGTCATCACGCTACGGCCGATCGCTCGCGCAACAAATTTTTCGTCGCTGACAATTGTCATCCGCAAAACATCGAAGTGGTGCGGACTCGGGCAAAACCACTGGGGATCGAGATCGTCACCGGCGATTTTATTGATTTCAAATTTGACGACGCCGTTTTTGGCGCACTCGTCCAATATCCCGCGACGGATGGAGCGATTTACAATTACGAAAAGTTCGCAGGAATGGCGCACGACGCGGGCGCTTTGTTTGTTGTCGCAGCCGATATTCTCGCGCTCACTCTGTTAAAACCGCCGGGCGAATTCGGAGCGGATGTTGCGGTTGGTTCTACACAGCGTTTTGGCGTTCCTCTCGGATTTGGCGGACCGCACGCCGCCTACATTGCGACGCGCGACCAGTTCAAACGCCATCTTCCCGGCCGATTGGTCGGCGTCTCGCACGACGCTGAAGGGCGTCCCGCTTATCGGCTGGCTTTGCAAACCCGCGAGCAACACATCCGGCGCGATAAGGCCACTAGCAACATTTGCACTGCTCAGGTCTTGTTAGCTGTCATCGCCGCGATGTATGCGGTGTATCACGGACCGAATGGATTACGAGCCATTGCACAACGCGTCCACGATTTTGCGTCCAAACTCGCCCAGGGTCTGCGCCAGCTCGGTTTCAAAATCGCTCACGAAAGTTTCTTCGACACGATTCGACTCGAACTTGGGCAGGGTTCAAGCCGTGATCTTATCGAACGGGCCACGCGTGCCGGCTGCAATCTGCGCGCCGCTAGCGATCACGCGATCAGTATCGCGCTCGATGAAACGACGACCGATTTGGATATTGAAACCCTGATGTCGATCTTCCGCGGCACCGCCGTTCGCGATTATGCGGATGAGAATCTCGACTCCTCTTCGTTCCGCATTCCGCAATCCGCATTCCGCAACTCCCCTTTCCTCACCCATCCGGTTTTCAACACCTATCAGAGCGAAACCGAAATGCTCCGATACCTGCGCCGGCTGGAAACGCGCGATCTCTCGCTTTGTCATTCGATGATTCCGCTCGGGTCCTGCACGATGAAATTGAATGCGACGGCGGAAATGTTTCCGATCTCGTGGCCAGAATTCGCGAAGCTGCATCCGTTCGCGCCGAATTCACAAACGGCCGGCTATCGCGAGATGTGCGAGCAACTCGAACGCTGGCTCGCGGAAATTACCGGTTTCGCTGCCATCTCATTACAGCCCAATGCCGGCTCGCAAGGCGAATTCGCCGGTCTGCTTGCCATTCGCGAATACCACGCTTCGCGCGGAGAAGCGCATCGCAATGTCTGCCTCATTCCGCAGTCCGCCCACGGGACTAATCCCGCCAGCGCCATCATGGCTGGGTTTAAGGTCGTCCCGATCGCAACCTTAAAGGATGGCGACATCGATCTCTCTGATCTCCGCGCCAAGGTCGATGCGCACGCGCGCGATTTAGCCGCATTGATGGTGACGTATCCCTCCACCCACGGCGTTTTTGAAACGACAATCCGCGAAATTTGCGAAATTGTGCACAGCCACGGCGGTCAGGTTTACATGGACGGGGCGAACATGAACGCGCAAGTCGGGCTTTGTCGCCCCGGCGATATCGGTGCCGATGTCTGCCATCTGAATCTGCACAAAACTTTTTGCATTCCACACGGCGGTGGCGGCCCCGGCGTTGGCCCAATCGGCGTCGCCGAACATCTTGCACCGTTTTTGCCGAGGCAGTTCATTGTCGATCCTCAAACCGGCGAAGTCGTTTTTGGTGAAGGCGAGCACGGAAAACGCCCGCCGGTCGGAAACGGATTAAAGTATAAGCGCGGCGGTGGCGCGGGTGGCAATGTTGCAGCCGCTCCCTATGGCAGCGCCAGCATCCTCACTATTTCGTGGATGTACATCCGGATGATGGGACCCGACGGATTGAAGCGAGCCACCGAAATCGCGATTCTGAGTGCGAACTACATTGCAAAACGACTCGATCGTTACTTTCCCGTCCTGTTCAAAGGTAAACGTGGTCTCGTTGCTCACGAATGCATTCTTGATCTGCGCGAGTGGAAACGTGTCGGAATTGAAGTGGAAGATGTCGCCAAGCGTCTGATGGACTACGGGTTTCATGCGCCGACCATTTCGTGGCCGGTCGCGGGAACGATGATGGTCGAGCCGACGGAAAGCGAATCGAAAGACGAGCTCGACCGTTTTTGCGATGCCATGATTTCAATTCATGCGGAGATGACGGCGATCGCGAACGGAACAGCCGACAAACACAATAACCTCCTAAAAAATGCGCCCCACACGACGCGACAAATCGCTGCCGAAAAGTGGGATCACCCTTATTCGCGCGAGCAGGCCGCCTTCCCCGCGCCCTGGCTGCGCGACCACAAATTCTGGCCAAGCGTCGCGCGCATCGACAGCGTTTACGGCGATCGAAATTTGTTCTGCTCCTGCGTGCCGCTCGAGGAAGTCGCAGGTTCAGAAGAATAAACCGAGGTTCCGCGCCTCCGCAGCACTGCCAGTCAAATTACGATTATTTACCCCACTCCCTGCGGCACGACATCTCTGACCGATTTCACGCTCTCCGGTGTGGTATCCGTGTGAACGATAGCGGCGCCGTCGCGCGGAATCTTTCTGGCCGCAAAGGAGCGGCCCTTGAAAACGCCGTCCAGAATTTCTTTAACGCGAAAAGTGAGACCGTCGGTTTTGGTAAAGCTTTCGATCTTCGGCTCGCAGTAGCGCGCCCGCAAAATGATCGCGAGCTGGCCGAAGCCGTAAATTCCCTGATCGTTCATTTCCACAACGACGATTCGTTTGAACTTCGCGAAGATTTTTTCAATGCCGTTCGGTAACGGATGAATGTGGCGCAAATGAATCGCCGCGACTTTTTCTCCATGATCGCGGGCCTGTTTCACCGCGTCGTGGATCGGACCGTAAGTCGATCCCCAGCCAATCAGGAGAACGTCCCCTTCTTCGTCGCCATAAATCTCCGGCACCGGAATTTCCTCAGCGAGTTTGCGCAATTTATTGCGACGCTTTGCCGTCATCACCATGTGCAGTTTGGGACTGCCCGTCGGATGACCCATTTCATCGTGCTCGAGTCCCGACAAAAGCGGATATTTCCCGTCGAGAATCCGCGTGCCCGGCGGAATATGCTGCGTAATCGCATCGACCGGGTAGGGCTTGAACGTCTGGCGTGGCGAAAGGTCAGGTTTCGGATCGACCATTAGTTTCGAAAGGTCCGGTTCGTCGAAGGCTTCAATCCGCGTCGCCAGCGAAGTGTCACTCAAAATGAAAACCGGCGTGCTGTACCTGGCGTGCGATCCGGGCCGCCTCAATCGCGATGTAAAAACAATCTTCCACCGTCGCGGCTGCGAGCACGACACGCGGGCTGTCGCCGTGTCCCCCGTAAATTGCCTGATGCAAATCGCTCTGCTCGACGTTGGTCGGTAATCCGGTACTCGGTCCGCCCCGCTGAATATTGCAAATGATGAGTGGGATCTCCGCCATCGACGCCCAGCCGATCGCTTCGGTCTTAAGCGAAATGCCCGGGCCGGCGCTCCCCGTTACCGCAAGATATCCGGAATAAGAAAAACCGAGCGCAATCGAGACGGCACCGAGTTCGTCTTCCGCCTGCACAAAAATTCCTCCGTACTTCGGCAACTCGCGTCGCAATGTCTCCATCACCGAGGACCACGGTGTGATTGGATAACCCGCGCCGTAGCGCACCCCTGCGGCGATCAATCCGTAAGCCAGCGCCTGATTGCCATCCATCGTGATCTGGGCGCGAGCGCCAGCTTTTTTGGGAATATGCTCGAATTGATACTGATGCGTGAGCACCTTGCCAACCGGATAGGCATAGCCGGCTTGAAAGGCCATCAACGCGGTATTGACGATGCTCTCATCCTTTCCGGCAAATTTTTCGGTAATGATTTTCTTTAACTTCTCGACATCGAGACTGAAGATTTTCGTGATCAGACCGAGGACGAAAATGTTTTTGCCTTTGTCCTTTGCCGTTCCGCCAAGAGCCTCAACCGTCAATCCAGTAATGGGTACGCCAACGTAAACGAAACGTTTGTCATCGAGATTCGGCTCAACGTTATCCGAATCGTAAAGCACCACGCCGCCCTCGCGCACAAAATCGATGTGGTCCTGGTAACTGTGCTGATAAAATGCGACCAGAAAATCCGCTTCGTCGCCCGCCGATAACACCTCGCCGGAACCGATGCGTACCTGAAAGATCGACGGCCCGCCGGAAATGGTCGCAGGAATCGTCATATAAGTCATCACATCCTGGTCGCTACGTCCGGCGAGTCGGGCCAGAAATGCGCCGGCCGTTTGAATTCCGTCCTGCGAATTCCCAGCCAGGCGAATAACCGCGTCTTGAATGTTCTCCGGGCGGAGATCGGCGCGCTCCGGTCCCGGCGTGTTAGGCGCCATGCCCGCTTCGGGAGCAACAGGAGATGGACTGATAGGCTCGGCCATAGGGTAAAACTCGATCGTCAATTTCAGGCAATTCTCCCGTTTTGCCAGAGCAAATCTCGTTTGCAGACCTAAACAGGATTATTCAGGATTTCATTTAGAAGATCAGTTCGTCTTCCGTAATCCGGTTAATCCTGTCTTTCCTCTATGTCCTCTGTGGTGAGTTCTATCGCGTTGCCTGGTCAGCGGCCGATTTCGAATCATCCGCCGCCGGTTTGTCCAGTCCTCGTCGCTTCAACAACGGCTCGACGTAGGGATCGCGACCGACAAAATTCTTAAACAAGCCCAGCGCATCAGCCGAGCCCCCACGACTCAGCAGCGTTTGCCGTAAACGATCGCCATTTTCCCGTTTCAATCCGCCGTGTTCCTTGATCCATTCCACTGTGTCGGCGTCGAGTCACTTCGCTCCAGATATACGAGTAATACCCCGCCGAGTATCCGCCGGAAAAAGCATGGGAGAAGTACGCCGTCCGATATCGCGGCGGCACGGGAGGAAAATCGACGCCCGCCTTTTTCAGCGCCGCCGCTTCAAAAGTCAGAGCATCCTTCGGTATCTCGGATGGATTGAGCTGGTACCATGCTTGATCGAGAAGTGATGCGGCCAGGTACTCCGTCGTTTTGAAACCTTGATTAAACTTTTCCGCCGCCACCACTTTGTCGAAGAGCGCCTGAGGGATCGGCTCCCCGGTCTTGTAGTGCTTGGCGAAGTTCTTCAGTACCTCCGGCCAGCTTGCCCACATCTCGTTAACTTGCGAGGGATACTCGACAAAATCCCGCGGCACACTCGTTCCGCTAAACCGCGGATACTTCACGTTCGAAAACATTCCGTGGAGGGCATGACCGAACTCATGGAAGGCGGTCCGCACTTCGTCATGGGTCAGCAGCGTTGGCTCGCCTTCCGGCGGTTTCGGAATGTTTAGATGATTCGCCACCACGGGCTTGGTCCCGAACAACCCACTTTGCTGGACGTAGGCATTCATCCACGCCCCGCCACGTTTGGAAGGCCGCGCATAATAATCACCTAGAAACAGCGCGAGCGGCTGACCATTGGCATCAAACACTTCCCACACCCGGACGTCGGGATGATAAACCGGGAGATCGTGGCGCTCCTTGAAAGTCAGGCCGTAGAGTTTTCCCGCAGCAAAGAAAACGCCATCGGTTAAGACGTGATTCAATTCATAATAAGGTCGCACCTCCGATTCATCGAATTGATACCGGGCCTTGCGCACCTTCTCGGAATAGAAATCCCAATCCCAGGACGCGATTTGGAAACCGCCTTTTTCCTGGTCGACGATCTTTTGCATGTCGGCCACTTCGCGTCGGGCGTTGGCGACGGCCGGCACCGCCAGATCAGCCAGAAGCTTGTTCACGGTCGGCACAGTTTTCGCCGTCTGATCTTCCAACTGATACGCGGCGTGATTGTCATAACCGAGCAGCTTCGCCCGCTCCGCCCGCAATTGCGCCGTGCGCATCGCAATCTCACGGGTATCGAATTCTCCGCCCTTACTATTACGTGAAAGCGACGCTTCCATGATGCGTTGGCGTAGCGCGCGATTCTGCAGGGATCCGAGCACCGGCTGGCCCGTCGTGTTCTGCAAACGCAACACAAATTTCCCATCCTTGTGTTCATCCTTGGCGGCAGCGCTCGCAGCCGCAACCTGGTTATCGGAGAGGCCGGCCAGATCTTCGCGGCCATCGACCACGATTGAGCTGGCGTTCTTTTCCTTGAGAACGTTCTGATCGAACTTGGTTTGCAGCGTCGCCAGTTCAGCGTTGATCTTCTTCAACTTCTCTTTGTCAGAATCGGAGAGCTTCGCGCCCGCGCGGACGAAATCTTTATAGTAACGCTCCAGTAAATAAGCCGATTCCGGATCGAGCCCTAGTCCGCCACCGGACGGATTCGCTGCGGCGAACTTCTCACGATTGGAATAAAGTTCCTGGACCCGGCGAACAGTTTGCTGTTCAAAAGGATCGCGTCGTGATGCGCCGATAACTTCGGCGCTAATTCCGTCTCAATTTTCTGGCGCGTCGGATTGGTATCGGCGGCGTTGAGATTCGAGAAGGTCCGTTGCACCCGATCGAGTAATTGTCCGGTCCGCTCCAACGCGACAACGGTATTCTCGAAACTGGCCTTGTCCGCGTTCGCCGCGATGGCGTCGACTTCCTTGAGCTGTTCCTGCATCCCCGCCTCAGTCGCCGGCACAAATTGGTCGTCTTTGATCTTGTCGAAAGGCGGCAGGTGATATGGCAGCGGACTCTCAGTGAGAAATGGATTGTCAGCAGGCATTGGCGAGGAATTCTTTTCAGCGGCAACAGCTATAATCGCGATTTGCATTGCTGCGAGCAGCGCGCAGATGCGCGCTGATGATGATCGGATTGATGAAAGTATGTGATGTGTGATTTATTGAGCCCGAAATTGTCTGCATCAACACACAAAGCAATCGCGCGTGATGTCTGGGGAGCGCACGCGCCCTCGCGTGCTCATTGCGGCGCCCCCGCCGCAATGCTCTGACGAAGAAAGGCCTGCGATGGCGAGGGCGCCATCGCTAGCACGCGAGGGCGCGTGCGCCCCCCAGATTCCTGCAATCGCCATCCCACTCTGTACCATTACATTTCGTGCAATGAGAATCTTCTTCACCGCAGTTATTTTGCTTCCGCTACTTGGCTTCGCCGCCGAAAACACGACGACACCGACGTTTGATGAAAAGCGGCGGAACGATTCGCAGAGCTCGCCCTGGCTTGCGTCCACAAGGAATACCCGAACAAGATCAGTCACGTCTTGAACGGTGATGCTGACGTCGCGCCACCGCGCAAGCTCACACCCGCATTTTGCGGTTGCTATGATTGGCATTCGTCCGTGCACGGACATTGGCTGCTCGTTCGATTGCTCCGCACCTTTCCTAACGCGCCGTTTGCGACCGCCGCTCGCGATGCCGTAAAGCAGAGTCTGACCGCTGAAAATCTGAAGGAAGAAGCCAACTATCTTCGCGGGCCGGGCCGCGCCAGCTTCGAGCGGCCCTACGGGTTATCCTGGTTGCTCCAACTCTGCGCCGAACTCCGCGAGTGGGACGATCCACAGGCTCGCGAAATGTCGGCAAACTTGCGTCCACTCGAAGAGACGGCGGTCGATCGATTGAAAACATGGCTCCCGAAATTGTCTCACCCGGTCCGAATCGGTGAACACGATCAGACGGCGTTCGGCCTCGGGCTGATGCTGGACTACGCGCGCACGGCTGGAAACGAAGAGTTCGCGAAACTCATTAGCGATTCCGCGAAGAAGTTCTTCCTCGCCGACAAGAATTGTCCCCTCGCCTATGAACCTTCCGGTGAAGATTTCCTCTCACCCTCGTTAGGCGAAGCCGACGTGATGCGTCGCGTTCTCCCGCAAAATGAATTCGC
>CAVPWK010000019.1:0-81234 GCA_963709435.1 uncultured Verrucomicrobiae bacterium | reverse complement strand
TGGTGGAATCCAGCGGTCGAGGCGCAAGCCACCGACCGCGCCCATCGCATCGGGCAAACCCGTGTCGTCACCGCCTACAAGCTGATCACTCGCGACACGGTCGAAGAAAAAATCTTGCACCTGCAGGAGAAAAAACGCGCCGCGATCGACGCCGCCATCGACAGCGAGGAACCGCTCATGACCGGCCTCACCACCGAAGAACTCGAAGAGTTGCTCGCGTAGGCCAAAGGGATCAGTTGCGTCGCAGGATACGTGAACAACGTTGGACAAGATGAGCTCGACGCAAAGCAGGAATTAAGAAGGAAGAGTTATGAAGGATAGTTCTATACTTCAAGAGGAGGTTCACACATGAAAATCTTTGTTGCAGGGGGAACGGGAGCGATCGGTCGTCCGCTGATCGCGGAGTTGCTCGCCAAAGGGCACGCTCTCGTTGCTCTGACCCGCTCCCGAGAGAAAGCTCAGGCTTTGGTGGAACAAGGCATACAACCTGCCATCGCCGATGTTTTCGATGCCGATGCGGTCAAAGCGGTTGTCAGTCGCGCTCAGCCAGAAGTCGTGATTGAACAACTTACCGCCTTACCCAGAACTTACACCAATGCGTCAATGAGGGCCGCCGCTGCCTTCAACAATCGCATCCGTTTGGAAGGGGGTGCCAATGTGCTGGCAGCCGCGCAATTAGCAGGCGTGCGGCGTTACCTGAGGCAGTCAGTCGCATTCTACGCGATTCCTGGTCCCGGATTGGCAGATGAAGATACGCCCCTCGCATTTGATGCCTCGTCTGCGGTTGCAGCAAGTGCCCGCGAGATAACTGAGCTTGAGCATCGCTTACTAGGAAATCCCAACATAGAAGGGCTCGTCCTACGTTACGGCTTCTTCTATGGACCCGGCACATGGTTCAACCCAGATGGCGATGTTGCCCGACAGGTGCGACAGCAACAGTTCCCGATCATCGGGAACGGCGGAGGCGTTTGGTCATGGTTACACATTGAGGACGCGGCGATTGCCACCGTTGCGGCAGCAGAGCAAGGCAATCCTGGGATTTATCTGATTGCGAATGATCAACCTTTAGCAGTGCGCGAATGGCTCCCTGCGTTTGCTCAATGGCTGAACGCTCCACCACCGCCGCAGATATCAGTTGAGGATGCTCTGAAAAGCGATGGTGGTGCGGATGCGGTTTACTACGGGACTCAGATGCGAGGCGTATCGAATACCAAGGCAAAACGCGAACTGAATTTTCAGACGCGACCGTTGGAGTGGGTTGAACGGACAAAACGGGCCTAGATCTAAACACTTAACATTCACCAGCAGGCGAGCAGTTGAGAGTGGTTAGTCGAGAGTTGAGAGGGAGTCGGGAGGTCGGAATTTCAGAATGGAGCGAACGGGATGAGCGACATAGAAGGGTCCGAGCCGGACTGGCATTAGCAGCGAGTGAGTGCGGGCAACGAGCGAGTTTCAATTAAGAAGTACTCGCGCCCAGCGATTCGGCGCTGACTTCAGTGGGAGCCCGGCTTGATACCGATCTGGCTCGCAGTGAATGTGCCCTGTGTTCCACCAATGACTGACGTCATGTTACCGCGTCTGGATACGGCTCCGGAGGCGACAGTCATGCTACTCAGGTCGCCTTTAAATACGCTAGCCGCCGGCACTCCAGTATTGTCCACTTCTTTCCATCTGCCGCCGATATTTGTGCCCGTCGGCGACGGTACCCACACCAGATGCTTCTCCTTTGTGTCAGCGGCGGAGTTTATTGGGCTGATCTTGAGATCGACGCGCTTGTTTCCGTCGACCTTCAATTCTGCGATCAACCTTTGCGCCACATTCGCGGAAGAGACGCTTACCTTGTATTTGCCGGACGCAACATTCATGAAGCGATACTGTCCGCGCACATCAGTTTTGGTGAGCGCTGCCTCGAGCGTGGCGGACGAGTTCTGCAGCCGGACGTCGGCGCCTTTGATCGGTTGACCGTCGGGCCCACAGACCTTGCCTTCCAGAGTAGAACCGTTGACCGCAACGCTGCTCAGCGAAAGACAAACGACAGACAACAGGGCCTGCCAGCTATTCAGCATAGACAAATGTTAAACCTCAAGGCGCTATCGAGCAATGACAAAATCTCGGCCGCTGCATTAGGTGGAAGCGTCATTTCGAAAGTGCCGCGAGCAGAGCAGGCTGGCCGTATTCTTGGAGTGACTCATCGAAGCCTGGGTCATGTCGGAGGGGGTCAAGAAAGGGGTCATACCGAATGAACCTCGCATCGACGCGACCGGCCGAGAGCGTTTTCGCAAACCAATCGAAGCTCTCCCGTTTTTTGCCCGCCGCCGCATACAAAAGCGTCATGTTATAGGGATCCACCTGGCCGCTTTCCGCCAGTGTGATTATCTCCGGCATCATTGCCTGCGCTTCTTCCGTGCGTGCAGCCCGCCACAACCCTATCGCGGTTGAAGCAAGCGCGTCTCCTCTATGTTCTGGGCTGAGCTCGGCCATCTTTTTATACTGATCGATAGATGGTTGAAGCATGCCGTTGAGCTCGTATGCGGCCGCAAGGTTACCGTGCAGACTACCATTGTCCGGTTCCAACTCAGCCGCTCTCTCACAATAGCGCAGAGCTTCCTGTGGCTGACGCGCGAAGACAAAAAGAATGCCCAGAGCCGAGCTGTTCGCCGCGGAAAGCGGATCCAACTCTTGCGCGCGTTTCATATGAGCAATGGCTTCTTCAAGTTTGCCGCGAGCGGTCAAAATCCAGGCATAGCGCTGATGTGCGACGGGCAGGTTCGTGTTTAGTTCGAGCGCGCGACGCAGGGAGTGCACGGCGGCATCGTCCTCGCCACTGGAGAGCTCCACCATCGCCATCGCGACGTGCGCTTCAGCGATCGTGTCATCAAGTAGCAAGCTGTGTTCGGCGGCTGCCCTGGCGTTTGACACGGCTGCGTCCAGCGGTGCGAATCGGTAGTATCCTTCCAAATAGTAGCAATCAGCCATGAGAGCGTAGGCCAGCCCGTAGTTTGGGTCTTGCTCTACCGCCTGGCGAAAGTGATCGATTGCGTTTGCAAGCTCCTGCCTGGTTCTTTTGTTATACAAATGGAGGCCCATCAGGTAGGCATCGTAAGCAGCGGGATTACGAGTGAAACGCCTATCCGCCTGCTGTTTTTCGTCCTGCGTCAGCTTCAGCGTAAGAGCTTGGGCAAGCCTGTTTGCAATTGAATCCTGGATGCTGAAGACATCCGTAAACGTTTCCTCAAACGTGTCCGACCAAAGCGCTCGATTACTTTTGCCGTCACTGAGTTGCACCGTGACGCGGAGCCGATCGCCGACGCGCTGAATCGTGCCCCCGAGAACTGCGTCCGCGTTAAGCGCTTTGGCAATCGCAGTGGGGTCGTCAGAGCGTGCATTGTAGCGCAGCATGGTAGTTGTGGGAAAGACACTCAGTTGCTTAATGTTGCTTAGCCGGCCAATCACCGCGTCGGCCATACCGAGCCCGAGTAACTCATTATTGGCATTCTTAGGGATTGGTTCGAACGGCAGAATAGCCAATGATCGGATTGACTGGACCGGGTGACTAACGTCGGTGGCTGCGATTGCACGTGGTCCATGCCTTTGTAGTTGAGTACGCAGGAGCCATCCAGCACCGACTAAAATGACTACAGCAATTCCTACCGCAGTGACTATCCGCCACTTCGGCCATCTCTCATAACGTGCCCGAGTAAGCGATCCATCCTGTAAGCAACCGTTTATCTGTGCCATTAACTCGGCTACAGAGTTTTGCCGCTTTTTTGGATCGTCCTGTGTCGACCGAGTGATGACTTCCTTGATACAACTGCTCGAATGGTCTCCGGCAGTCGCGCTATTGCAGGACTCTATCAAGTCACGTAACAATGTGCCGAGGGAATATACGTCAGTGGCTGCAGTGACTGGCGCGCCGCGGTGCAGCTCCGGCGCTGCGTACTTAGGTGTCAATCTCCGTTCCTCCACAACGGTAACATCGTCGTTCTCAGAGTAGGCAATTACCTTCGCGATGCCGAAATCGAGTAGCTTTGGTTGTCCATCAGGCTTAACGAGCACGTTGCTGGGCTTTATGTCTCGATGGATAATTCCATTTTCATGAGCTGCTCGAACAGCGGAACAGACCTTCAGGAAGAGCTCTAGTCGTGATCTAAGAGAAGCGTTGTCTCCGTTCGCAAAACTTGTGATGGGTTGGCCGCTAACCAGCTCCATGACAAAGTAAGGCAGACCATCACTTGTCACCCCGGCATCGAACAGCTGTGTGATACAGGGGTGGTCTAACTTGGCGAGTATCTGCCGTTCGCCTCGAAAACGCCTTAACACTTCCTCGGTGTCGGTGCCGCGTTTGAGCACCTTAATGGCCACCTGTCTTTCGAACTGGCCATCGGCACGTTCTGCCAAATACACGGCGCCCATGCCACCGCGTCCGATTTCTTTGATGATGCGGTAGGCGCCGAGCCGTTCTCCCACTCGATCAGGCAAGTCTTCCCGCAGGTGCGTTGTTGCCCATTCGGCAAATTGCTCGAGCGAAGCGGTATCTGCGCTCAGCAATGCTTCAGCCTCCCGTAATAAGTCTAGATCGTTAGCGCAAGCCTCGCGCAATAACTCCGCGCGACGCGATGAAGAGGTCTCTTCCAAGGCGTCAGCCAGGACTGCTTTGAGCTTTTGCCAGCGACCGGCGGTTATTTGTCGTCGGGAGCTAGCTGATGCAGTCATTCGGTCCATCTGGTAATTCTCAGTCAAACAGGTCGCGGGCCAGGACGCCGCAGCGTGCGACTTTAGAGTCGTTTGGCTAAAGTCTACGGTCAGACCTGCATCCGCCGAACATATCGTCAGGAGCGGTCGCCGTCCAACTCGCATCACTGAAAGACAAGTGGAGTCGCATCTAAACATCTAATACTCACCAGCAGCTAAGCAGCTGAGAGTCGTTGGTTGAGAGCGTAAAAGCTCCGTTGGAGCCACGCACCTTTACGGAGTTGAGGGAGTGGGGAGTCAGAGGTCGGAATTTCAGAGTGCAGGAGCGAATTCATTAACCGAAACCCAGACGGGCCGAAGGGTTCTTTAGAAATGCGCGCCCACGTATTTCCAAATCTGGTGATGCCAGTAGGGCCAGTCGTGGCCGCTTTTTTTGGTCCCTTGCTTTCCGTTTTCCTAGCCACACGGTAGCTGTGTGTCGGTCGTCAATCCGCGGTCGGCGACCGCGACTACAACGACATCCATGAAACGTGAAACTGAGAATCTCTTCAGTGCTTTGCGACAATCGGCGAAGGCGAAACCGGTGCGTGCGATCGAAAAGCTCATCAAGGACGCGCCGGATCGCGAGCTTTGTCGTATCAACGCCCTCGTCTTTGCCGTCAGGCACGGGCTCGATGAAGACGATGTGATTGGCGCGTTCCTGCACGGCGCGCGACTCGGCGTTTTCGATATGTCGTGGAACATCCTTTGTCCCGCTTGCGGCGGCATTCTCGACTCAGGCGCGACGCTTAAGACCGTAAGACAAGCCGAATACAGATGCGTCCTTTGCGCTCGTGGGCGTGAACCCACGCTTGACGAAATGGTCGAGGTCACATTCACCATCAGCCCGCGGGTGCGGAGAATCGCGGCGCACGATCCCGGGACACTGTCCTGGATGGAATACTATAGACAGATCTTTTGGAGTTCAGGCGTCGATTTGCCCGATGACGAGACATTCGCGAAATGGGTTAAGGAAACGACTCTCGACAGCCGCGAGCTTTCACCTGGCGAAAAGGTGGTGCTCTCGCTCCAGTTGCCTGCAGGAGAGGTGGACATGTTCGATCCGGTCCTTCACATGTCGCAACATCTTGAAGTGAAGGGCGCGCCTGCGCGTGAAAGCCGATCGCTCTCTTCGTTATGACCAGGGATCGCGCACCGGAGGAGAGTGTGGAGATGCGCCCGGCCCTCTGCAGCTGACGTTGGAGAACCGTTCAACTAAGCGCACGTTGCCCGGTATTTGGGTCGTTAGCGATAAGATTCACGACTTCATTAACAAGCGCCGGCCTTTCCTAACCGCGAAACGTCTTCTAACCAATCAAACCTTCCGCGATATTCATCGCACCGATGCGCTGGACGTGGATCAAAGGCTCAAGATTACCAGTCTCACCTTTCTGTTTACCGACCTCAAGGGGTCAACGGAACTTTACGAACGAGTTGGAGATCTCGCTGCCTACGATTTGGTGCGCGCTCACTTTAGGATCTTGAATGAAATCGTGGCGGCGGAAAGCGGCGCCGTGGTAAAGACAATCGGCGACGCCGTGATGGCGACGTTCCCGACGCCAGACCGAGCGATGGCGGCTGCGCTGAAGATGCGAGAAGCGTTGAAGGACTTGAAAGACGAGTTGCTGCTTAAGATCGGCATTCACGAGGGACCTTGTCTGGCTGTTTCGCTGAACGATCGACAGGATTACTTCGGACGAACCGTAAACATCGCATCTCGCGTTCAAGGACTCGCGACGTCGCGCTCCATCTTTGCGACGAGACGGGTAGTTACTGACAGCGAAGCCTCGAAGCTATTGCAATCAAACGGGATCGCTGCGACTCCGGAGAAGCGCTCACTCCGCGGCATTGCCAACCAGGTCGAGATTTTCGAAATACCCTGAGGAGAGGGAAATTAAGAAGTAAGAGTTAAGAAGTAAGAAGTAGGAATTAAGAATTAAAAAGGGTAGAGGCGCTGAAGCAAAGTAAGAATTAAGAAGGAGGAATTAGGAATACTGCCAAGCGACGAGTGATCCGCCTTCGTGCGACGCTACGCCCCAACGTTAGAGGAATTCCCCGGGCGGCAGGAGCGCGAAGGTGATGACGCCTGATGACATGCATATTCGCGGCATGACCCGCGACGAGCTGGACGTGCTGGTCGAATGGGCGGCGCGCGAGGGTTGGAATCCCGGCTTGGACGACGCCGAGGTGTTCTGGAACGCTGATCCGGATGGTTTCGTCGCCGCCGAAATAGGCGGTGAGCTAGTTGGCGGAGGCTCGATCGTCGCGTACGACAAGCGTTACGGTTTCATGGGTTTCTTCATTATGCGGCCCGACTGCCGCGGGCGTGGCTTGGGTGACCGTCTTTGGAACGAGCGCAAGCGGCGTCTGTTGGCGCGCCTCAACGCCGACGCCTCTATCGGCATGGATGGTGTGTTTAATATGCAGGAGTACTATGCGCGTGGCGGGTTCCGCTTCGTCTGCCGCGACCTGCGTTTCGAAGGACGAGGCGTGGAGTCTCCGCAGCCCGAGGGCATCGTCGAAGCGAGCTCTCTTCCGTTCGAGCGCATCGACGTTTACGATCGTCGACATTTTCCGGCGCCGCGCAGCCGGTTCCTGCGAAGCTGGATCCAACGCCCTGGAGGCCATGCTCTCGCTGTGGTGGAAGACGATGCGATACGCGGTTATGGGGTCATGCGGCCTTGTCGGACTGGATACAAGATCGGCCCTCTTTTCGCTGCGAACGGCAGTGTGGCGGAGCAGCTCCTAATAGCTTTTGGGTCGCGGGTCCCCGGTGAGCCGATTTTCCTCGATGTTCCGGAGATCAACCGCGACGCGCTGGCGCTGGTCGCGCGCCATGGTATGAAAGAAGTCTTCGGCTGCGCGCGCATGGTGCTCGGTCCCATACCGAAGTTGCCGGATGACGAGATCTTTGGCGTTACGACATTCGAATTGGGGTAACTGCATCAGAAAGTTGAGTGTAGATGTTCCTCCTTCGTTGAACCTACGGCGCGGCAGATGAGCGCTGAGAGTCGATGGCAGCTTGCATTTATCATTTCCCTGCAAATGCCTTCTCTAGCTTGGCGAGATCGAGCTTCTTCATCTGTATCACCTCGTGCATCACCCGTTCCAGCCCGGCCGCGTCCTTCACCCATTCGGCGAAAAACTTTGCCGGTGTTACCTGCCAGAAGAGTCCGTACTTGTCCGCGACCCATCCGCATTCCACTTCCTTCCCACCGCCAGTGGTGAGTTTCTCCCAGTAATAATCGATCTCCTCCTGGGTGTCGCAGTTGATCACGAACGAGACGGCTTCAGTGAACTTGAACTGCGGTCCGCCGTTCAAGGCGGTGAACTCCTGGCCATTCAGCTCGAACGAAACCGTCATCACCTGGCCTTTCTTTTCGGAAAAGTCTTCTCCCGTGTAATGCGTGATCTGCTTGACCTTCGAATTCTTGAACACGGAGACGTAGAAGTTTGCCGCTTCTTCCGCTTGATTATCGAACCACAACATTGGAGTAATTTTTTGCATGCCTCATACTGCGCGCGGCGAGATGCAGTGCAAAGTCCGAGGTGCGAGGTCCGAGCCGGACCGGCGTTGCACCGGCATTGGATTGACGGGGCTCGGTATCCAAAAAATTGGAGGCGATGACCGGTCGCCGAGGTTTATGCAAAGGGGTGGTGTAGTATCCAATGTCATGAGAGGGGACTGATCGAAGAGATGGACGAGCACAATATTCGCGCGGCGATAGATCGACATTGGGCGGCCTCGGCCGCGGGTGATCAAGTTGGCGAACACGAAATCTATCACGATGACGTCGTTTGCGAGTATCCACAGTCAGGCGAGATAATTTACGGTCGCCGAAATCTGCAGGCGTTGCGTAGCCACCACCCTGATAAGCCATCCGAGTTTACCGTCAGGCGGATCGTAGGAGAAGGTAAGCTCTGGGTTAGCGAGTACGTGATTAGCTACCGCGGCAAACGTGTCTTTACCGTGAGTGTCATGGAGTTCCGAGACGGAAGAGTGTCGCACGAGACACAATATTTCGCCGACTCATTTGATGCTCCTGCCTGGCGCGCCCAATGGGTCGCGCGCGCGCCGTGATTCGCCCAGACAATCCCAACGCTCGGACCAAAACGGACGCGAACCGGTCCGCACTTTCCTGTAATACAGTTGTAACTTTACTTTCATACTAAGGTTTGGAGATTTCTCTCAGCGCCAAGTCCGTCAGGCGTCTCCGCAAAAAGAGCTCCACCTGACCGCTTCCCGCCGGGTAAACTCGCGAGCGAAGGGCCCGCCCGCATAAATGAAGATTTCACCCAAACCGAAAGGAAACTCAATATGCCATACGTCACGGTCGGAAAAGAAAACGGAGAGAACATCGACATCTATTATAAAGACTGGGGCAGCGGGCAGCCGATTGTGTTCAGTCACGGCTGGCCTCTCTCGGCGGATGATTGGGACCCGCAGATGCTTTTCTTCCTCAGCAAGGGTTACCGCGTGATTGCGACTGATCGGCGCGGACATGGCCGCTCGACTCAAACCGGCGACGGACACGACATGGACCACTATGCCGACGATCTGAAGGCGGTCACCGATCATCTCAGCCTGAAAGATGCGATTCACGTCGGCCATTCGACTGGCGGCGGCCAGGTGGTGCATTATCTCAGCCGTCATGGCGACAAGAATGTGGCGAAGGCAGCGATCATCAGCGCCGTGCCGCCGCTGATGGTGAAGACCCCGGCGAATCCGTTAGGCCTGCCCAAGTCAGTGTTCGACGATCTCCAGGCCCAGCTCGCCGCCAACCGGGCCCAATTCTATTACGATCTGCCGGCCGGTCCGTTTTACGGTTTCAATCGTCCCGGTGTGAAAACGATCGAACCTCTCGTTTGGAATTGGTGGCGCCAAGGCATGATGGGAGGTGCCAAGGCAGGTTACGACGGCATCGTCGCGTTCTCGCAGACTGACTTCACGGAGGATCTGAAGAAGATTTCGGTGCCGGTCCTGGTCATGCATAGCGAGGACGACCAGATCGTGCCCTATCAGGCCTCCGGTCCACTCTCAGCCAAGCTCCTGAAAAACGGTAAGCTGAAGACATACAAAGATTTGCCTCACGGCATGATTACGACGCACGCCGACATCATTAATGCCGACCTGCTCGCGTTCTTCAAAGGTTAACAAGAATGAAAATCGTAGTCATCGGAGGCAGCGGCCTCATCGGATCAAAGGTCGTAAAAATTCTTCGCCAACGTGGTCATGAGGTGGTGGCCGCATCACCCTCGAGCGGCGTGAACACGCTCACGGGTGAAGGACTAGCCGAAGCGCTTAAAGGCGCTCAGGTGATCGTCGATGTGGCGAACTCACCTTCCTTCGAAGACAAGCCTGCTTTGGACTTCTTCGAAACGTCAGGTCGCAATCTTCTGGCCGCGGGGAAAGACCGCGGGCGTGAAACATCACGTGGCTCTGTCGGTAGTCGGCACCGATCGCCTGACTGGAAGTGGTGCGGGTTCTTTAAGTGGTTACTTCCGCGCGAAGATGGCCCAGGAAAATCTGATTAAGGCTTCCGGGATTCCGTTTACGATCGTGCACGCAACGCAGTTCTTCGAGTTCGTGAAGAGCATCACTCAATCGGCGACCGGCGGTTCAGAGATTCGGCTATCATCAGTCCTCATGCAGCCAATCGTTTCGGATGATGTCGCTGGCGCGGTGGCAGAGGTAGCTCTCGGGGAACCGGTGAATGGAATGATCGAAATTGCCGGGCCTGATCAGATCAGGCAGGATGAACTCGTTAGGCAGTATCTAAGTGCGACGGGCGACGCGCGGAAGGTGGTCACCGACGACAAGGCAGGCTACTTCGGAATAGCGGTGAACGATCAAAGCCTCGTTCCTGGAAACAATCCCCGCCTCGGCCCAACGCATTACAACGACTGGCTCAAGCGCTCCACGGCTTAGCGGAAAACTCAACGCCTAACAAGGCAGAAGGATGAAGGCAGAAGGCAAAAATGATCTTGCCAAGCGAACCAAAGCGTTCGCATTGCCGCGGTGATTCGGATGACTGACGATCTGCAGCGAACAACCAGCTCAATAGCTTCACTGGGAAAACAAGTCCTGCGTTCCGCGACCTCGATCGGAGCGTAATTACCGTGAAGCGTCGCGTGGGCCCGCTCAAAACCTAGACGAGTTCATTGCAGAAAATCGGCCTCGCTGACTGTTTGCCACGGCAAGACTGACGAAGAAATCGGCCTACTGGCTCCGTCAGAACGCTGTCGCAGAAGGATCCCCGCGCCTTATCACCTAGTCAATCGGCGCCTCTACTCGATGAATGCCGCCAGCTCATTCCGCGATCCGTCGTCAGCGAAGTTTTTCTTCAAAGCGCACGCGCGAAAACAAGATACAGCCTTTTGCCTTCCTCTCACTTTTGACCTTCTCTAATTCTGGAGGAACCAAACCACAAGGACATCGCAATGAAACCAATCCGAACTTCAGAATCAGTCGGGCTGTTGCGCCTGACACTTATTGTTTGCGCACTGGTGGCCACAGTTGGCGTGCGCTCAGGGATGGCTGCTGATGCTGACGAAGGTCCAAAGGTTACGATCGTCTTCGACCACGCGCTGCCGAATGTGCCCGGTAAGAGTATGAAGGGTATCCTGGTCGAATATGGTCCCGGCGTTGCGACGGGGGCCCACATCCATCCGAAGTCTGCTTTCACCTATGCAACCGTTCTCGAAGGAGCGGTCCGAACCTCGGTCAATGATGGGCCGTCCATTGTTTATAAGGCCGGACAGAACTTCTCCGAGGTGCCCGGTGATCGACACACCGTTGATGAGAATGCGAGCAAGACCGAACCTGCCAAGATGCTGGCCGTGATGGTGGTGGATACGGACACGAAGGAACCACTGTTAACGCCGCTCACAAATGAGCATAAGGGCCATTGATCGCGTTGTTATACGGCGTGAGCGCGGTTAACTCGTCGTCAATACGGACGAGAAGGAACTGTTAACTCCGCTCAAGAAATGAGATAGCTCTTGAGTGAATAATCCGCCTCGCGTGGTAATCATCGGCGGCGGTTTTGGTGGACTCTGCGCAGCACGCGGGTTAGCCGGCGCTCCCGTCAGCGTGACGCTGATCGACAAGCGCAACTACCATCTCTTCCGTCCCATGCTCTACCAGGTGGCGACCGGCTTGTTATCGGCTGACCAAATTTCCGGGCCGCTGCGATCGATCCTGAGCCGACAGGCCAATGTAGAGGTGCTGATGGACGAAGTCAGCGGGGTCGATACGGACAAGCGCCTGGTTCGTCTGAAACAGCATTCAATCTCTTACGATTACCTTGTCCTCGCCACCGGCATTCAATACAACTACTTCGGACACGATGAGTGGCGGCGCGTGGCGCCCGGGCTCGAATCGCTGGATGACGCGGATCTGATTCGCGGCAAGATCCTGCTTGCATTCGAGCGCGCCGAGGAGACGGCTGCACTCGATCACGCCGATACGGAAAGAATACGGCAACTGCTCACCTTCGTGCTGGTCGGCGCGGGCACGGTGGGCGTGGAAATGGCGAGCACCCTGGCGGAGATGTCGCGGATGGCGTTGGCGCATGACTTTCGTCACATCGATCCGCGCGACGCGCAGATCCTCCTGTACGAGGCGGCACCGCGCGTGCTTCCGACATTTCGCGAAGATCTGTCGGCGAAGGCGCAGCGTCATCTCGAGAGCTTGGGCGTGAAGATTTACACGAACACGCGAGTGACCAGTGTGGATGCCGACGGAGTCGTGGCGGGCGGCCAGCGCGTTCGGTCGAGCACGGTGCTGTGGGGAGCCGGAGTGCTGGCCTCACCAGCCGGTCACTGGTTAGGCGCGGCGATGGATAAGTCGGGGAAAATCATCGTCGGCTCCGACCTGTCAGTGCCGGATCATCCTGAGATTTTTGCAATTGGTGACACGGCGCACGTCGTTGCGCCTTCGCGGAATTTGCTGGGGATCAAGTCCAAAGAGACGATGGTCATGCCGGGCGTTGCGCAGCCTGCCATTCAAGAAGGAAGGTACGTGGCAGCCCTGATTCGACGACGCGTGGCGGGACAGCCGCCGCCGGGGCCCTTCTGGTACTGGGACAAAGGCGATCTCGCGATTGCGGGGCGTACGTACGCGCTCGCCGATCTTCGCATGCTCCGATTCACCGGATTTCCGGCGTGGGTTGTCTGGGCGGTCGTGCACATCTATTTCCTGATCGGGTTCGCGAACCGATTCTTCGTCATGCTGCAATGGGCACTGACGTTTCTGACCAAACGTCGGCAGGTGCGGGTCTTTCCGGGACACATTCGACTCGGCCGAAGGCCTCGCTCATGACTACGCTTCGCGCAGCCATACAGATCAACCCGAAATGCGCGGGAAATGAGCACGAGTCGAATGGTCCTGAGCGAATGCAGTGAGTCGAAGGGGCTTTGAGTTTCGTTTAGTTTGCTACACCTGTTCCTGTGTATTTCGTTTACATTCTGCGAACGGCGTCGAACACACTCTATATCGGAGTCACTAGATGAGCGCATTGAGGCGCATCACCGCCGGTAGAGGCGCGGAATGGACAAGGGTTCACCGCGGCGCTCAGGTCGTGTACTCTGAATCGTACCCAACACTCGGCTTGGCGAGAAAGCGCGAGATCCAGTTAAAAAAATGGTCACGCGATAAAAAGGAGGCATTGATCGCCGGCGATGTAGCCATGTTGAAGAATCTCAGTCGTTGCTCCTCAGTCCCACAGATTCGGCCTTCACAAAGCGGGAAAACTGCGATGTAAGTTTTTAGATCCCACCAGGCGCGCGAGCCGCCACGAACTTTAGAACCGTAATCCGAGCGGAGGTATCCCCATGGCAACTAAATATGATGCGATCGTTATTGGCACTGGTCAGGCAGGACCGTCTCTTGCGGTTCGGCTGGCAGACACAGGAATGAAGGTGGCGATTATTGAGCGCAAGCGATTCGGTGGCACCTGTGTCAATAACGGCTGCATCCCAACGAAGACGCTGGTGGCGAGTGCGCGCACAGCTCATGTCGCGCGCCGGGCAGGCGATTATGGCGTGACGATTCCCGGCTCGATCGCCGTTGACATGAAAAAAGTGAAAATGCGTAAAGACGCCTTGGTCCGTCAGCAGCAGCGAGGGCGTGGAGAAGTGGCTGAGGAACACTCAGAACCTGACTGTTATTGAAGGCCACGCACGCTTCGCCGACGCGCATCGGGTTCGTGTCGGCGACGCACTTCTCGAGGCAGACAAATTTTTTATCAACGTTGGCGGACGCGCGGCTATTCCTCCGCTCAGGGGCATCAATGAGGTAAGCTATTTGAACAATTCAACGATGATGGACGTGGACTTTCTGCCCGAGCACCTGATCGTCATTGGCGGCAGCTATGTCGGGTTAGAGTTTGCTCAAATGTATCGCCGTTTCGGCAGTGAGGTCACTGTTGTGGAGAGGGGGCCACGACTGATTCACCGTGAAGACGAAGACGTTTCGGAAAACATCAAAACGATTCTCGAAGGCGAAGGTATCAAGATCCGTCTTCGCGCTGAATGCATCGGCTTTGAAAAACGCGGCGACAAAGTGGCCGTGCAGGTTGAGTGCAGCAGTGGCGATAAGACTGTCATCGGCTCGCATACGCTTCTCGCTGTCGGTCGTGTGCCGAACAGCAACGACCTCGGTGTGGAAAACGCCGGGATTAAAGTCGATCAGCGCGGTTACATCCAGGTTGATGATCAACTTCGCACCAATGTGCCCGGCATTTATGCGCTGGGTGATTGCAACGGACGCGGAGCCTTTACTCATACCGCATACAACGATTTTGAAATTGTCGCCGCCAATCTTTTAGACGGCGACCAGCGCCGCGTGAGCGACCGCATCACTGCTTACGCCCTTTACATTGATCCGCCGTTGGGCAGAGCAGGAATGACTGAAGCGGAAGTGCGAGAGTCCGGACGGAAAGCTTTGATTGGAAAGCGTTCGATGACCGAAGTCGGCCGGGCGCGGGAGAAAGGCGAGACGGACGGATTCATGAAGGTTTTGGTGGATGCCGAAACGAAAAAGATACTTGGAGCGTCGCTCCTGGGGATCGAGTGCGATGAGGTAATTCATTCGATCCTCGACGTGATGTACGCCAACGCGCCGTACACGGTGATTCAGCGCGCCATGCACATTCATCCAACTGTCTCAGAATTGATCCCGACCATGCTCGGTGAGTTGAAGCCGTTGGAGTGAACGATCTTAAAAAAATTTGAGAGTTCGCGCGGCGAAGCTCGCGCGGCGGCGGGAGTCAGCGTGAAACGAAGAAACAGGCGAGTCCGATCGCGACCAAGTCTTCGAGCAAAGCGACGAAAATGTCTTTGACATGCAACGCGGCGACCAAGCGCCGCCGAATTTCGTAACCGGCGAATGCCCCGATCACGCCGCCGAACGCGCCCAGAATCGCGCCGATAATCAACGATTGATTACCTGCCGCGTATAGGCAGGCGCCACACAGACCGCCCGTGAGAATCCGGGCTACGAGCGGGACAGGGGCTGTTCGTTTCGGCGTTGAAGGTTGCAGGTCGAGGAATAATTCGAACAGAGCCAGGAGCGAAAAAATAATAGCAGCGATGATCGATCCCATGAAGGCCAGTGGGGAATTGTTGAGGTTCAACCAGCCAAGATGAGCTGCCCATGCCACGACCGCCGGGGGAGTAAGTGAGCGCAAGCCGGCGGCGACGCCCACGCCCAAGGCCAACGCGAAGATGTAGCTCATTTAGAGTCGATCTTGTAACAGATGGAACACAGATCGCAAAACCGAAAGATCAGAGCTTGCCTTGGAGGATTTTTTTCAGCGATGAGCCGGCCTCGTAGCGAATATCGCTGATCCCGCATTCGTCGGCGGTCGGCCGAGTACGCATTCGACGCGCTGTCGATCCGTCGCTTCCTCAGAAGTGCGCGCCCACGTATTCCCACATCTGGTGATGCCAGTACGGCCATTCGTGCCCGCCCTCCGGACCCCAATCATCGAGATGATGAGCAATGCCGCGATTCCTGAGCACCTCCGACATTCGGTAGGTCGGCCCGCTGTTCTCCCACGGGCCAGTGCCGGTCACGAGCCGGATGTCGCAACTCGCGTACTGGTGGAGAAACCAGGGGTCATTCTGGTTGGCCATATAGTCCACCGGGTTATTGAAGTAGAAGTTGTCGTCGTACATCCCGTCCATGGAATCGCGCATGTCGTAGATGCCTGAGAGCGCGTAGCAGCGCTTCACGTGGTCGGGATGCTTGAAGAGGGTGTTGGCCGCGTGATAAGCACCGAGCGATGCGCCGAGGGTGGCGATCGGGATGCCGGGTGTCTGGCACACGGAGTCGATGAAGGGGAAGACTTCGTTCGCCACATAGGCGTCGTATTGCGCCTGCATCCAGCTGCGATGGAATGGGTGCGCTCCCTTGTTGGCGAACGAATCGCTCTGCACGCCGTTGATGCAGAAAATGCGGATTCGCCCCTGGTCGAGGTAAGGGCTGAGGGTGCGAATCATGCCCTGACCTTCCTGCTCCCACTCGTCGCCCATGCTGGTGGGAAAGGCGAGGATGGGCATGCCGTAATGGCCGTAAACGGCGACGCCCATGTCGCGGTTGAGACGGTGTGAATACCAACGGTGATGGTCGCGATGCATTGAATGAATTAAGAAGTTAAGAAGTAAGAATTAGGAAGTAGAAAGAGTCACGAACCAGGTTGGCCTTATTCGTTCGACACTGAAGCGGCGGGAAGAAGCGCCGGACGCGTTTGTCTGAGCATAGCGGTCTCAGCATAATTGTGCGCTGACGAGGCCGAGAAGAAGTTGAGAGCGTAAAGCTCCGTGGGAGCCACGCTCCTTTACGGAGTTGAGAGCGAGCAAGAAGTCAGAGGTCAGAGCACGGTCTGCGCTTAAACAAGAGAAGCAGCGCACAAGCCGCCAACTTCACGCTTCGCGCGAGACATCCGTGTCCATCGGCACGTTCCACTTCCACTCATGCTTAAGATTCGTGTGCAAACATCAGCGACCCAACTGACAATCGGGAATGTTGGCGATCGGGAGCGTTCAGCGGGCTCATGGGTGCGGGCACGGGCACGGTTGGATCAAGCACGCCGATGCGCTTGTTAACCCAATGCGTCTGGTAGGCCCAGGCGGGCAGCGGCGCGGCCTTCGTCGTGCATGACCAGTTGTTGAAGTGGAGGTTTACCAGGTAAAAGTGCCGCTTCAGTTTCCGTAACACCTCGACAATTTTCGGATCGTCGTATCCGTGCATCTCCATCGAGATTTGTGGAATCGACGCCAGCAGTTCGTCAGGCGTCGCGAGGAGCGCATCCCATTCTGCGCCCTCAATGTCCATTTTGATGATCACGCGTTGAGCGGTCTGCCCATTTTTTCGGATCTGGTTTTCCAATGTGTCGAAGAATCGGGAAGCTCTGGAACCGGTCCGATCTCCTACGCACTCATTATGAAACACCAGGGTGCCGCCGCTGCAGGGTGGGCGTGTAGGATCAAAACAATCGTATTCATGGACCGGCACGTGATAACGGCGTGACACCTCGCATCCCCAGTCATCGTTACTGCCAACGCCGTAGGAATAGGCCGCATCGATCGGCTCGATCAGATTCTCGCACATCAGGTATCCGCCATCATTCGCGCTGCCGAAGCGTTTCAGCGTGCAGTTTTTCAATGCGACCGGCTGAAGCTCGGCCAGAATGGTCTCGCGCAGCCTGAGCCCGCGCGCTTCGTGCACGAAATCCCCAACGATGAGAGCGGCGAGCACGAGAGCGACAATGACAAATAAGAGGCTAATTGAGCGACGTTTCACCAGTGAAGCGGACTGAGGAGCTTACTATCGACAGGGGGAAGGCACCAAGTTCGAAGGGCGCAATTCAGATTTAAGTAGATAGACAAGAAACGGCCGTCGCCGACGGGTCAGCGTTGTGCGGACAGGTGCTGACCAGGGTTCGTTAGCGGTTGGTAGAAGCGCAGCGCTTCGATGTCACTGTTGAGCTCGCGCAACGGGTAGAACCCTTTCGCGGCACCACCGCCGGGGTCACGCACGAGATAATCAAACCCATCCTTGCCTGCGACGACGACAAAGTGTGTGATGCCATTGGCTAGCCGAACCCGCACGATCACGGGATTGCCGTGGGCGAGATTCGAATCGATCAGCTGATAAGACGGCAAATCTTCGTAGACATGTCGAACACGGTCTGGCGCCAACCACGCCGCGCGGTCCCAATAAAGCCAGCCGCGGTCGGTATATCCATCGACGGCTGTGAGAAACCAGTTCAACTGCTGCGGATCGGTCTCGATACCATAGAACTTGAATACCATCGCTGCCGCTGCGACAGCGCAGCCCTGGCCGCCAAGCGTACCGTTGTCCGGAACACCACCGAGAGGATCGTCGCTCCATCGTTCGTCGGATTGGCGGAATGATGGCACTGGCAGCTCAACGCGATGAAAGAAGTAACGTCCCCCGCGCGGCCAAAGTGGTCGTTTCCAATTCCAGTCGATGTACAGACCGGCACCGGCGGCGATTAAAAACAGGATAAGAATGAAGAACAGGCGCTTCACGACGCTCTAGGAAGTAGGAAGAGAAGTAGAAGAAAGTAGAAAGTGCGTGGTTAGGCGCTCAGCTTGAGGCAGGGCATAAGTTAGAAGGAAGAAGTAGGATTAAAATAAGACAAGAACGGACGTCGCCAGCGGAAGGTCGAGGGCGGTTCGAGCTGAAAATCATCGACGGTCATAAGCGAAACAACAGTTTGATCTCGCACTCTTCGCCTTTAGCGCTTCGCTCGATGCGGTCGGCATGGAGGCCGGAAAGATAGCCGGTTAGGCCGCTGACAAAGCTCTGCTCCTCCACAAGATCCACTCTTGGCCGCACATCGGGAAGATTCGGCAAGTTGCCCGTGTAGTTGAGCGTCACCCTGATGTCGAAGCTATCGCTCCCGACCTGAATACGCACCGGCCCCTGGGTTTTGGCGGCCACATGCTCTATAGCCTGATGCACGACCTCGCGCACGCGCTGGACGTCCGCCGCAGGAATTTTCCACTCGGAGGCTTGCTGGTTAAAAAATGAGTCGAAAGAGGCTGCAGTCAGCGGGGTTCCGTCGACACCCAGGCGCAACTGGCCATAGCGCCAGGTTCCCAGCAAAAAAAGCGCATTGAGAGCAGTAGAAACCACCACGGCCACTGTAATTTCAGATCCGGTAAACTGGCGCGTCCAGGATGGCAAAGATTTATAGAATTCCGGAAAAAACAGAACTGACAACGCGGATAACAAAGAGAGACCGATAATCAACGTGGCGCGCAGGGTAATGGGTCGGCTCACTACGAGCTGGATCCCGGCGACAAACATCAGTGCTCCGTTGAAAAATAACGCCGCTGCCATCACGGGTCGGGGCATATTGACAATCAGGCTCGCGAACTTCGGCAAGCACGAAAGGGCCACTAGCCAGCCGGCGATGGGCCACGCGACGATCCGGCTCGTGACGCCGGTGATTTTCTCGATGCCGACCAGGCTCGGACTAGCGCTCATTCCGGGGGCGGCCAACGCGCCGCCGACCGCACAGCCGATCCCGTCGGCGATTACACCTCCGGAGATGCTTTCCATGTCAGGACGGCGCCATGCCGCATCGTTCATCTGCTGACACGTAGTCAATACTCCGACGACGCGCAGACCGGAGGCCAGACCGGCAATGGCAAAAGGCAACATCAAGGACGGTTCAAAGCTATAGGAGAGAAATCGTGGATCCGGCAGCGCAAAAATAGGACTGCGGGCCAATTCAGTAGAGAAGTCTTGCGGAAAAACTTCCAGGAGGACCGCGACGCCGTAACCGAGGAGAATTCCGATCAGCACGCAGAGCAGTTTGGGTAGCCCCTTCGCCCACACCGCCAGGGCGATCATGGTCAGAAGCACAAACAGCGCGGTCGAGAAACATATCGTTGACGCGCGGATCGTGCATCACCTGGGGATCGAAGAGGACGCCAAGTCCGATTTTGCCTAACTCAATTCCTACGGCAATAATCACCACGCCGGAAACTACCGCTGGAAAGAATTTGCGAAGGCTGTTGAGCAGCGCGCCTACCGCGACCTCGCACCCGCCGGCGAAGATCACCATGCCGCATACCACAGGAAATCCAAAAACCGACGCGGCCAGCATGGCCGACGGCAGATAAATTGCAGAAACCACGGGAGGGCAGAGGTAGCCCGAGCCGATTGGCCCCAGGCGCAAGCTTTGCAAGACGGTCAGAAACGCCACTGCGATCATCGCTAGACCCATGGCATTGCGCGCAGCTTCTTGCGGGAGCTTTGCCGCCTCCGCCACCAGCGCCACCATGACCAAGTACGGACAGATCACCGCGACATGTTGAAAGCCGATTGTGATCAGCGGTACCGCTGGCGGTTTTTCATCTTGGGCATAAATCAGGTCTGTGGGTCGTTCAGCCATTTTTTTAAGGCAATAAACCCGGGGCGCCCATTGAGTGGCAGGCGTCGAGAGGCAACGATACTCTCTAAGGCGTGATCGCTTGAAGGGTCAAGCCTAACATCGTAGCACAAGCCGATCGTTTCTACGGAAGCGGAAATTGCGGTCGCGTCTCAACGGGCATGTTGCCCAAATCCTCTTTTGTCACGTCGAGCGAAGTCGAGACATCTCATACTTTCAGCAGTTGCTAAAATGAGAGATGGAAAGCCTGGCCTCGCCGACTCCGTCGGCTGCGTTGCAGCCTCGGCTTCGCTCGGAATGACAAAGCGGAGAAATCACGTCTGAAAATGTTGCCACGATTCGGGCAACACGCCCTCAACCATTTGACATTTCAGCGAGATAAAGCTTCGCCGTTATCGGTTAATTGTTAAGATAGCGCGCGACTGAGGCGACGAGCGAAAAGCATGACAGAAGGCCGCCGCGGGCGGCGATCGACGCGTGCATCGCTAAAAACTCAGCAAGACTTATCTTCGTAGACGTCGCCGATCCGGTCGATCAAGTTGTTCGAAAGGAGGAGCCTCATAGAGGTCAGTGGGGTTGCTCTTAGTCTTTGGTCAAAGCTGGGACTCGTCTTTTCGTAGGAGCCGCTGTTGAACGAGGCCCGGAATGGTTTGAGCCGCTCCTGATCGCGGCCTAAGTTTGGAGCTTATGCCGGAGGAACCGAAACCGAACCAGCGCTTGGAGATCGCGCACGTTCTCTTTATCGACATCGTCGGTTATTCCACGCGCCTAACGGATGAGCAGCAGGCCTTGGTGGACCAGCTCAACCAGGTCGTCCGCAGTTCTGACGAGTTCAATAAAGCGGCAGCCACCGGGCGACTGAAGAAGATTCCGACCGGCGACGGAATGGCGCTCATCTTTTATAACAGTCCCGAGCAACCGATCGAGTGCGCCGTGGAAATCAGCCGCGTTTTAAAATATCATCCCGATTTGCCGGTCCGCATGGGCGTGCACAGCGGGCCGGTCAGCGCGGTGACCGACGTTAATGATCGGGTCAATGCAGCCGGGGTTGGGATTAACCTCGCCCAACGTTTGATGGATTGTGGGGACGCCGGTCACATCCTGTTGTCGAAGCGGGTCGCGGAGGACCTTCAACAGAACGGGCGCTGGCGGCCGCATTTGCATGACCTGGGCGAAGTGGAGGTGAAACACGGTGACCGCGTTCATGTTTTTAACTTTCACAGCGGCGACGCGGGCAATTCAGAACCGCCCGCGAAGTTCATCCAGGCAAAGCAGCATGATCGTCCAAACACCGGATCAGCGCCCGAAAAAACCAGAGCAGGCCGCTTTTCCGTCTGCGTCTTGCCATTCGCGAACATAAGCGGCGACGCCGAGCAGGAATATTTCAGCGACGGAATCAGCGAAGATATCATCACTGACCTGAGCAAGGTGTCAGCGCTGAACGTGGTGTCGCGCAACACCGCGTTCACCTTCAAAGGAAAATCGGTCGATGTGCGACAGGTCGCCAGTCAACTCAACGTGAGCTACGTGCTCGAAGGAAGCGTTCGCAAAGCAGGCGGGCGCGTCCGGATCACCGCGCAATTGATCGACGGTTCCAATGACAGCCACGTCTGGGCCGAACGTTACGACCGCGATCTGAACGACATCTTCGCCATCCAGGATGAAATATCGCACGCTATTGTCGACGCCTTGAAAGTAAAACTCCTTCCCGAAGAGAAAAAGGCGATCGAGCAGCATGGGACCGATAACGTCGACGCCTACAATTTGTTTCTGATGGCGCGTGAAAGTTTCGTCACCGGGCTTGAGGCCGATGAGCGAAGAAATAAAGCGATCATTCGTTTGTGCCGGCGTGCGGTGGAAATTGATCCTAACTACGCCGAAGCATGGGCGTTGATTGCTATGGCCCAAATGGTTATGGGCGTGGCTGGCGTACGAATTGAAGATGGCGGTTTGGCCGCCACTGAACGCGCTTTGTCACTCAATCCTAACCTGGCCGAAGCCCACTCCGTCAAAGCGAGAATGCTTTTGGAAGAAAAAAGCTACGACGAGGCCTCGCGTGAAATCGAAATTGCTCTGCGGCTCGATCCCGAATCTCACGAGGTCAACAAGTGTGCTGCCATTGTGCGATTTCGGCAGAGCCAGTTGAACGAGTCCATACGGTATTTTGAAAAAGCGATTGCCCTGGAGGGAACCGATTTTGGATCTGCCGGCATGTTGATCACGTGTTATGGCGCTCTCGGCGACACTGCTGGAATGAAGCGGGCTGCGGAAATCGCCCTGGCTCGTGCCGAAAAAATCCTGGCGCACGATGCCAACAATGGTTCGGCGATCGGCCATGGTAGTGTTGCCCTTGCGGTGTTGGGCCAGCGCGAGCGGGCAAAAGACTGGATGGATCGTGCGCTGTTGATCGACCCGGAAAACATAACGATGCGCTACAACTTTGTATGTGCGCTGGCTAATTATCTGAAGGACAAAGAGGCGGCGCTGCAAATGGTCGGCCCGCTCTTCGAGAAAATGGGAATAGGTCTGGTCGACCACGCCAAAGTGGATCCTGATTTGGCTTGCATCCGCGATGATCCGCGATTCAAAGCCATGCTTACTGCCGCCGAAGCACGGCTGGCGTCGGAACTTTCAAAAAGCTGACGCGTGCTGAAACGGTCAGAACAGAGGACAGAGGTCAGAGATCAGCGGTGCGAAAGAAGCAAACGCCGAACGCCCAACTCTCAACAAAAGGCACGCTTGAGGTGCCGTTCAATCAACTCTCAACTTCGTCGAGAGTACAAGATAAGGGGCCGCCAAAAGCGCAAACGCGCACGAGCGGCCCCTCTCTCAGATTTTCAGAGTTTTATTATTTTGGCACTGGATCCGACCCGAAGTTCGCGTGGACCATCACCCATTTGTCTCCCTTTTTCACAAACACGCGGGTAGATTTTGCGCGAGCCGGTTCCGTCTTCCCGTCCTTGTCCTGTATCACGCCGACATAGTTGTAAGTCAGGATGGCAACATTCCCGTTGTACACCTGCACTTTGGGATTGGCCATCTCCGCCGCGATCGTCTTGCCAGACGCTTTTCCTGTAGCCTCGGCCAGGTGTGAGTTCATCGCTTTCCCATCGAGACGCGTGGCATAATCGCCATTGAACTCGGTGTAGTCGTCCGCCGCGTCCTTCATCTGTTCGGTGATATTTGTCGGATCTTTGACTTCAACCGCCCATTGCGCTTTAACCATTGCGATCACGGCATCGGTAGTTGCCTGGTCGGCCTGCTGCGCCGACGCGCTCATTGCGAAAGCCGTCCAACAGGCAGACGCGATTAGTACGTAACATCAGTTTTTTCATTTCTTATTTTCCTCCGGGAATACTCCGTATGTTTGAGCTGACCACACTCAATGTTTTTACCGCAGCGGAAAACGGTCTAATTAGCTTTGCCGCCGAACCGGTTGAAAAGCCGGATCCTCGCTTTATTTGCGTTGGACTTGGGGATAGTGATTCGTCGCGGGGAAGTCAATCCATTTATCTGACAGGTAAGCACGGAAGAAAGTAAGAAGTAAGAAGTAAGAATTAGGAAGTCGAACTAAGACGTCGACTGAGATGGCCTCCGAATAGCAGGACCAGAAGGCCGCCGCCGGCGGCGATGGCCGCGTGCATTGTCCAAAATTGAGCGGGAGTCATTTTTTCGTAAAAGCCGCCGATCCAGCCATCAGTCTGGCGAGGCAGCACGCACCCGAACCCATTCGGCTTTCATTTTGTCGAGCTCAGGCTGAAATTTCTCGCTTTGTAAAAGCAAGTCGACGAACTGCCTGCCGAAAACTCGTCCTGCCTCAGAATCGCTCGGGTAATGCACGCCGATGATCTCGCGCGAATGCGCGATGCTGCGCGCGTCGTTGAGAAAGATGTCGGTAAACTCCGGTGCGAGCTCGCTGTAGAGGTAAGCGAGCATGTGGGCATAGGATGAATGCCCGCTCGGGAACGCCGCCCAGTTAGGCGACTCGAGATTCTTCAGCGCCGGGTCGATCGTGTAGGGACGAATACGGGCATTTTTGAACTTCAAGCGCCACATGTAGTGACTCGCGTCGCGCCAGACGCGCCCCAGCACTTCCGCCGTGACGGGCAGATCCTTCGGATTGAACCAGGAGCCGATCGAGCGTCCGACGTAGAAAAGATTTCGTTGCTGCGGCTCGAACTCCGGATCATCCCGCTTCATGCTGCTGCTATAGCCCCACGGCGCGAAGTAAAGTGCCCGCTCGCCTTCCGCGTTCGTGCGCTGCGCCTGCAACCGCAGGAGATAATCGATCTCCGCGCGCGTCTGCTTCGAGCTGTTCGCTGGACAAAGTGGGAGCGTGAACCTATCGAGTGGCACGCGCACGAACTCAGGCTCAATGGCCTCCACCTTTTTGATGAAACTCGCAGCCGTCTCGAAGCGCTTCCCGTCGATAGGTAAATCCGGAGCCGCCGGCTTCGCATCCAGCCTTGCGAGCTTCGCGTAATGTCCGCGCGGTGGAGTAAGTGACCGCGCATTCCCGGAGTCCGGTGCGCCCACCGCTTCAGGAACGAAAGCTAACAAACAAGTGGCCAGTAGGGCCGCGACAAGATTGAAACGGACAGATGCATTCATGCCCTTGTAGTCGGGCTGCACCGGAAAAAGATGCAGACTATTTCAGGCTGCTTCGCCGGAGCAACACGCCGAGCGCAATTGATAGCCAATCACGTTCCCGAGCCGGTCGTATTCGAAACGGCAGCGCGCCTCCATCAACTGCTTCACCATCAATCTGCCTCGCAGCACCCGCGATTTCGCGGCCGCCAGACTGAAGCCAAGACGGCGCGCTACCTCCGCGTGGGGCAATCCTTCGTAGTCGGCCAGGTGGACTGCGTCGCGATATCCTTTCGGCAGCGTCTCCAAGTAACAGCGGACGTTACAGGTCATCACCGCGGTGATGTCGTTAGGCTCGCATGGTTGCGCCGGTTCAGAAAGCCATGCTTCCGTCAGCGGCTTGCGCCGATAGTGGTCCATCACCGTGCCATGCGCAATTTGGTAGAGCCACGCTTGCAGCCGCGTCTCATCCCGAAGTGCCGCACGTCCGCGAAACGCCTTGAGCAGGATTTCCTGCGCGAGGTCTTCGGCCGTAGCCGCATTATCAACCCGCCGACGGCAATAAGCCTGCAGCCGCGGCCGCATCTCAATCACTGCGCGTTCGAAACTTCCGTGTGTCGGAGCCAGGATGTCCAAGTCACGGGAAGGCTCTCGACGATTCGCGCGTCCGTCAAATCGTCAGCCGCTCAACCGGCATCGGCAATTGATCGGCAATTGTTCGCGTACCATCCGTGCTACGAGTTAGGACTGACGCGGAGCGCCCGGCTGAGGCGGCCTCCGAATAGCAGGACTAGAAGGCCGCCGCCGGCGGCATTTCAGCTGTTGCTTCAAAGGTAACGCACGCGTCACGCCTGCTACGCCAATCGGACGCTTTCAGATTGGCGTAAATCGAAAGAATGACGAAGCAGGATTACTGAGGTCGTATTCGCGATCCAACATCAAGCAGCGTTCCGGAGCGGCTGAGCCGCGGCCATCGACCGCGGCTACAATTACGAGTTGTTCTCAATCGCTACGCCAACGCGATTGCTCCATGCCCATTCAAGATTTCGAAGCCAAAAGGCTAAAACGCGGAAAAACCGAAAAGTTAAGAGTTGGTCCGAAGTGCGAGGCGCACTGGCGTTTGACTGGCATTATGTAGAGGGCGTAAAGCTCCGTTGGAGCCACGCTCCTTTACGGAATTAAAAATTGAAAGGCTGAAAGGAAGGAACACATGCATACGTACAACGCGAAGGCTTACTCCGCGGCTAGCGCGACATCGCGGGTGGCCTCGACCAAGATCAAGCGCCGTGATCCAACTGACCGCGATGTGCAGATCGAAATCTTATTTTGCGGTATCTGCCACTCCGATCTGCATTCGGTGCGCAACGAGTGGAGCGAGTTCATGGCCACGAATTACCCGATCGTACCTGGCCATGAGATCGTCGGCCGTGTAACAAAGGTCGGCTCAGACGTCACGAAGTACAAACCGGGCGACCTCGCCGCGGTCGGCTGCATGGTCGATTCAGACGGCACCTGTCCCCAGTGCAAGCGTGACCTGGAGCAATTCTGCCCCAACATGATCCTTACCTTCAACTCTCCGGACAAACATCTCGGAGGCGTCACCTATGGTGGCTACTCCGAAAGCATCGTCGTCGATGAGCGTTTTGTTCTGCGTGTTCCAACCAACCTCGACCTCAGCGCAGCCGCGCCGCTGCTCTGTGCCGGGATTACAACCTACTCGCCCATGCATCATTGGGGCGTCACCAAGGGCAAAAAAGTTGGCGTCGTAGGTCTTGGCGGACTCGGCCACATGGCTGTGAAGTTTGCTCATGCGCTCGGAGCGCATGTCGTCGTCTTCACGACCTCTCCTAACAAGAAAGAGGACGCGATCCGCCTTGGCGCCGACGAGGTCGTTGTTTCGCGCAACGCTGACGAGATGAAAAAGCACACCGGCAGTTTCGATTTCATCCTCGACGCCGTCTCGGCTGATCACGACATCAACGCCTATATCAGTTTACTCGGCATCGACGGCAATCTTACATTGGTCGGCGCTCCCTCGAAGCCGTTGGCTGTCCCTGCGTTTGGTCTCATTATGGGACGGCATAGTTTGTCCGGCTCTGCCATCGGCGGCATCGCCGAAACGCAGGAGATGCTCGACTTTTGCGGTAAAAATAGCATCACCGCCGATGTCGAAGTCATCCCCATCCAGAAAGTCAACGAAGCCTATGAGCGACTGCTCAAGTCGGATGTGAAGTACCGGTTTTCCATCGACATGGCTTCTCTTAAATCGGAGTGAGGTCCGATGCCGGACTGGTACTATTGACCGAGTTACTGCGTGAAGTTGTAGCACGCGGCCTATCGGTAGTGACGAGAAAAATCGACATTTCTCCTTTGCTGAAACCACGGCGCGAAGAGTCAGAGTTGAGAGAAGAACGCTACGATCCCTCCAAGAAATCCATTCCGTCAGATTGGCGTAAATCGAAAGAATTTGTCGAACACGATGCCGAGCTTTATGGTCGGTCGAACTGTTTCAACGCAATCCCATGAGCAGCGCCCGCAAATTGGGAGACGAGGCAGCCTCTCGGCTGGCCTCGAAGGCAACGCTGGCCACTGCCCAACGAATAAACAAAATGAAAACACCTGTTATTAGTCGCCTAACCATTGCTAAATTTTCGCTCACGACTTTCGCTGCTACGCTCGTGTTCACTCTCATCTTCAGTGCGCGTGTTTCGCGCGCCGATGAAACCTGCTCTTCACCTTACCTTGCCCGCATCGACGGACAGGAAGAGTTTGTCTATGTCTGGACGCTCGGTGTCGAAGGACTGGGCGATGGCTCGGACAAACTCGTCACGGTCGACGTAAAACCGGGCTCGCCTAATTACGGCAAAGTCGTCAGCAGCTCTTCTGTCGATGGACGCAATGAGGCGCATCACGGCGGCTTCACCGACGATCGCCGCCAACTCTGGCTCGCCGGCCTGGAAAGCAGCCGCGTCTTTATCTTCGACGTGCACAGCGATCCGGCGAAACCGAAATTGACGAAAACGATCGACAATTTCGCCGACACTACCGGCGGCGCGGTCGGACCGCATGGCGCCTACGCGTTGCCAGGACGCGTGCTGATTCCGTGTCTCTCCAACGCGAAGGACAAAGGAGGACGGACAGCGCTGGTCGAATACGGCAACGACGGCAACTACATCACAACGCACTGGCTGCCGACGAAAGAAGATGCGCGCGGTGCCTCAGGAGCGGAATTCGCCGATGGCTACGGCTATGATGCCCGGGTATTGCCGCGCAAAAACGCTCTGCTTACTTCATCGTTCACCGGCTGGAACAATTACACGACGGACTTCGGCAAAATGACCGCCAATCCCGAGGCGATGAAGCATTTCGGGAACACAATGGTGATGTGGGATTTCCACACGCGACAGCCGAAAAAGGTGTTTCAAGTTCCGGGCGCGCCGCTCGAGATCCGCTGGGCCTGGGGCGACAAGCACAACTACGCCTTCACCGCGACCGCGCTAGGCTCGAAACTTTGGCTGGTTTACGCCGACGATCGCGGCGAATGGCAGGCCAAGGAAGTTGCGCCAATCAGTGACGTCAAGGGTGGCGTGCTCCCCGTCGATATCAGCATCAGCGCCGATGACAAAACATTGTTTGTCGAGTTGTTTCGGTGACGGCAAATGCCGCGTCTTCGATATTTCCGACCCGCAGAAACCGAAACAGATTTACGAGAAACAAATCGGCAAGCAGGTCAACATGGTGTCGCAGAGCTGGGATGGGAAGCGACTCTACTTCACCAGTTCGCTTCTGGCGCACTGGGATAAGCAAGGCGCCGACAACGAGCAGTTCCTGCGCGGTTACACCTGGGATGGGAAAGAACTGAAGCCAAGTTTTGATCTCGATTTCACCGCCCTAAAGCTGGGGCGCCCACATCACATGCTCTTTGGCTCAACGAAAATTGGTTCACCTCGCATTGTGGCGAGCAAGTAAGCGCAACAGCATGTGCGCTGCGCGAACCATCCGGGGAGCGCACGCGCCTCGCGTGCAATCGCCAGTCCGGCTCGGACCGATGACGCCCTCGTCATCGCGAACTTCTTGCTTCCTCGACCAACAACCCGACGACGAAATTAGTTCCGGCGAGGGCGCCGGAACTGACACGCGAGGGCGCGTGTGCTCCCCAACGCTAATACATTTAGCTCTTAGGAGTTTTCTGCGCCCTTTTCTTGCGATCGGTCTGGCTGGCAGTGTGATGGCTCTCTTATCCGCCGAACCTCAGCGCGACAGCGATTACGATTATGATCCACCGGTGCCTGGCAGTTATAGCTTGCCGGTGGTGAAGCATGCCGCCGGTGGGGTGTTACTCGATTCGACTAACAAAGCTATCAATCTCCGTGACCTGACGCACGATCGCGTCACCGTGTTGAGTTTCATCTACACTCGCTGCGCAGCACCAAAAGCATGTCCGTATGCGACGGGCGTCCTGGGCCAGCTTCACGATTTCAGCGCAAAGGACAATGCGCTGGCCAAAAACATGCGCCTCGTGAGCATTAGCTTTGATCCTGAGTACGACACACCGCAGCGTCTCGCCACCTACTCCGAAAATGTTCGCGAAGAAAAATCAGGCTGCGAATGGCGCTTCGTTACCGCGAAATCGCGCGCGGAGTTAGAACCTATTCTGATCGCTTACGATCAGGCCGTGGATAAAAGGTCTAACCCGGGCGATCCACAAGGTCCGCTTTATCACACTTTGCGCGTCTTTTTAATCGATCGCGAAAGTCGTATCCGGAATATTTACAGTTCCGGTACGCTCGATCCTCGCCTTGTCCTCGCCGATGTGAAGACTCTCTTATTGGAAGAATGCAATGCGTTGAATCCAACTACCGTTCCCAAAACGAAACAAGACCTGTGGTGATCCGAGACGCTCTCCTTTGGATAGCCGTGTTACCAGTCGCTTTTATCGCATCATCCGCATTCACGTTGTGGGGGATGGGATTTGGCGCCAGGTACGCCCGCCATTTCGCCGGCGAGCTAACAGGTGAGATCGTCGAGTGGATCGTCTTCGCTATTCGGAGCGTGATTTTTGTTGCTTCTGGGACGTTGATTGCTCCGTCACATCCCATCGTAGTAGCGATCATTTTGGGCGTAATTCATTTAGTAGTGAGCGAAACTCCCTTTTACAATCGTGTTTGTTGGCTCGGCACTCTTCTCGGCACGTCTGCCACCGTAGCCTATTTGATTGCAATGGGGGAATGATCTCCTGGCGATTGGGCGGCATGGTGCAAATCTGAACGTACCTGTAGCCGCCTCGCTTGGCCGAGGAGTAACTTCTCCGCGCCCGCAGCTGCCCGTCGTGCGGGCGCCTCGCGTCACTGCCAGTCCGGCTCGGACTTGGTCGAGAAACTGCTCCGTTTACGGGACGTGAGTCTTTCGGATCTCGCAACGGTTATCGCCCATACCAGTTCCTGGTTGCAATGGGCACTCTGGGGATTGCTGATGAGTCTTGTCATGGGCTGGGTCGCGCGAAGCCGCAGCCGACCCAGACATGCCGGGTCCGCTCAGCGATTGCAACATCCGTCCAGCACGCTCATCATTGGACTCGCAGGCTTTCTCCTTTTTGCCGCGATCGCGGTCATCTCGAACGTCTTCTCCAATGCGACAACAAGCTGGAAAACGACTACGGTTTTCGTTGGATTCGCGCTCATGGCGCTGCCGATTGCCGGCGATTACTTTGCCGCACGGCACGAGGTCTCAGAAGAAGGTCTGCGCTACGGGAGGCTGATCGGTTCCGGTGGACTTCTGCGCTGGGACGAAGTGAAGAGCGCCCGCTACAGCCCAGGCATGAAATGGTTTCGCCTCGAATCGCAGTCTGGCGTGGTGGTCCGTCTATCCGTCATGTTGATGGGACTGCCGGTCTTCGCGACGCTACTTCTCGCGCGTGCGCCGTCGGACGCGATCGATCCGGAGACCCGATTGATTTTGCAGGCTACAGCTGAAGGCAATCCACCATCGGTCTGGTCACAAAACGATAGCGAAACTACCTACTCGACGCGTTCCAGTCGGAGCATTGAATGACCTGGCGTCTAATTACCTTCCTATTTATGTGTTGGCCGGTGCGTTCATTTTCAGGCGGCCTAATTTCGTGAGCGGTTAGCTTACGACAGTGCACGCGCTCAACTGCGCAAAATGATTTTGGGTTTCGGCTCGGCGACGAGATAGCGACCTCTGGCGTCGCCTTATTAGTCCGGTGTCTTCGGTTTGTCTTCGCAGAGTTTTTGGAAGCGCGGATCATTCCGGAGCGGATCGAACATCGGATCGAGCCGGAGCAGCGCGGGAGTAAGCGCCACGCCTCCAGTCAGCGCACCGTTTCCCGGCATCGAGAGTAGTTTCTGTAGGGCGGTAATAGCGCGGTCGGGCTCTCCCATTCGCGCCGCCACGCGAGCCAGGATTTCAATCGGACTGGCACCGGAGACGGCGTCCTTCTCGATCGGATTTGCGGCAATCGCCTTCTCGACGAACGCGAAGGCCGCAGCCTTGTCACCAAGGCCCATATTGGTCAGTGCGAGATCGCAAAGAAGACCAAAATTTTCCGGCTGTTCCTTGAGGAGCGGTTCCAGTTCGTTGCGAGCCTGCCGCCAGGTTTCCTGGGCGGCGGCATGCTCACCGGCTACTTCTTGCGCCCAGCCTAAATAGAAACGCAGTTCGCCATTGGCGTAACCCAAAGCTGGATCAGGCTTGGCCAGTATTTCCTTTAGCCGAGGGGTGATTTGTGCGGGCCGGCGCTCCAGGATCGCTTGGTAAACTTGTGTTTCCAAAGGCCCGATAAGGTCGGCGCTCGGATGCAGCGGAGCGAGAAGCGCCGCAGCTCGGGGCAGATCGCCCTCGGCTTGTGCAATATTTGCCTTTGCGGCGAGTGTGTCCACGTCGTCGGGTGTAATATTTAGAACCTGATCTAACTTTTGCAGAGCTTCGGGGAAACGACGAAGGTCGATATAGGAAAGCGCATGCTGGCTGAGCAGGTTAACATTGCGCGGGTCGAGCCGCTCGGCTTCGTTGAAGTAAGCTTCGCTCCGGTCCCACTGGCCGCGCCTCCGCTCGACATAAGCCAGCGACTCAGGAATCCGGCTGCTATTGGGCAGGAGCTGACGTGCCTGCTCAAAGTAATGCACGGCAGTGTCGTAATCTTTTAGGCAGGCGTAGTGGTAATAGCCCTTGGCCAATATGGCCTCACCGAGATTGGGCTTGAGAGTGAGCGCGGTTTCGGCTGCCTGCCGTGCCTCTTCACGCAGAGCGACCGTTGGTTGAAGACTCCCTGTGAGGTAGCCGACCGCATCGTGTATGACAGCAGCGCCCAGGCAAGAGCGAACTTCGGGTCTAACCGCACCGCTTCTTTGAGATATTTCTGTGCGCTAAGGGAGTTGGCCGTTGTGTTTGCCGTTTTCAACGTATAAGCCAGGCCGCGCAGGTAGGCATCGTAAGCCTCAGAATTGTCAGTCGGTTTAGCGGCGATGACTTGCTCTTCCTGGCCAGTGAGTTTCGCTCGCAACTGCTCAGCGATGGCTTTGGCTACGTCGCTCTCAACCGAAAAGATGTCGGTCAGTTTGCGATCAAAGGTATCGGCCCAAAGATGGGAATCATTGGCTGCTTTGATTAGCTGCACATTCACCCGCACGGAGTCGCCGCTCTTTTGCACACTTCCTTCGAGGATGTGAGCGACTTCCAGTTGTTTTGCGATCTCGCGCAAGTTATCCGGCGCGCTTTTGTAATGCTGGGTCGACGTGCGCGAGATCACCTTGAGATCAGCAATCTTCGCTAAACGAGTCAGAATCTCGTCCTGGATGCCGTCGGCAAAGTAGGCGTTGGCTTTGTCTTCGCTCAGGTTTTCAAAAGGAAGCACCGCAATCGACTTTTCAGGAATTGCTGCCGACCCCAACCTGGTCCAGTTGGACCGATGTGAGAAGATGTAGAATCCGGCGACAGCGAGAGCAGCAGCGATCATTAGCGCGGCGATCCGTGCGCGTGATCGCCCAGCCGGTTTCCCTCTGGATGCTGCTTGTTCCTTCGCTTTAGCCTCTCGGAATTTCTGCGGCACTTCGGGATTCCCGTGGTCTTCGGTGTAGAGATTTACCACCGACACACGCACCCCGTGTTTCACTTCGCATTCGCCCAAATCGTGCAGGTGGCGCTTCCAATGACCGTATTGTTCCAAGTCTTCGGCCATGTGCTTGGACACCAGGATGTGACCGGCATCGCCACAATCCATCACCCGCTGCGCGATGTTGATTCCAGCGCCCGCTATGTTAGAGCGACCACTCACGTCAACCACACCACTGACTGGCCCGCTATGAATTCCTATCCGCAGTTTCAGTTCAGGCTGTTCGCTTGCAGCGCTGCTGACCTCCAGCGCACATTCCACCGGCGCTTCCGGAGTATTGTAGAAAACCAGCGCCATCCCGTCACCTGTCGGAACCGTGATGAGACGGCCTTTTGCCTCGGCAGCGCGGAAGTGTTCGCACTCGCGCACGATCTGATTGAGCAGCTCGAGCAATCGCCGCTGCTCCGAAGTCACCAGCTTCGAGTAGCCGACAATGTCGATAAAGAGCACATAGGCAATCTCCAGCTCGATCTCTTTCTTAACTTCGGTCGGCATCTAGTAACTATTTTGGTGTTTGTTCGGCGGCGAGTTTCTGGAAGCGCGGATCATTCCGGAGCGGATCGAACATCGGATCGAGCCGGAGCAGCGCGGGAGTGAGCGGCACGTTTTCAGCCAGGGGGCCAGAGTAGGGAATCGAAAGCAGTTTCTGTAAAGTGGCGATGGCACGGTCGGGTTCGGCCATCTGCGCGGACACGCGGGCAAGAACCTCAATTGGAATGGGGCCATCCATCGCGTCTTTCTCGATCGGGACCAGGGCCATCGCTTTCTCGACGAAAGAGAACGCGGCGGTCTTGTCGCCAAGGCCCATAGTGGTCAGCGCGAGATCGCCGATGAGGCCGTAATTTTCAGGCTGCTCTTTGAGAAAAGTTTCCAGTTCGCTCCGCGCCTGTCGCCAACTTTCCTGAGCGGCGGCATGGTCGCCTGCGACTTCCTGGGCCCAGCCCAACCAAAAACGCAACTCGCCGTAGGTATAGCCCAATGCTGGATCAGGCTTGGCTACTAATACTTCCTGTAACCGAGTGACCATTGGCACAGGGCGGCGTTCCAGGATCGCCTGGTAAACTTGTGTTTCCAACGGGGAACTGTCGTCGGCGTTCGGATGGAGGGGAGCGAGCAGTGCAGCCGCACGCGGCAGATCGCCCTCGGCTTGTGTAATATTTGCCTTCAACGCGATAGTATCGACGTCGTCCGGTGTAATATTGAGAACCTGATCAAGCTTTCGCAGTGCATCAGGAAAACGACGCAAGTACATATAGGAGAGCGCGTGCTGGGTGAGCAGTCCAACATTGCGCGGGTCGAGGCGCTCGGCTTCGTTGAAGTACGCCTCGCTCGGTCCCACTGGCCTCGCCTCCGCTCGACATAAGCCAGCGATTCCGGAATCAGGCGGCTATTGGGCAGAAGCTGACGTGCTTGCTCAAAGTAACGCACCGCCGTGTCGTAATCCTTGAGGCAGGAGTAGTGATAATAGCCCTTGGCATGGACCGCCTCACCAAGGTTGGGTTGAAGGCTGAGCGCGGTTTCGGCTGCCTGCCGTGTCTCTTCAAGGAGGGCCATCGTTGGTTGAAGATTCCGCGTGCGGTAGCCGATCGCATCAACGTTTGAGAGCAACGCCCAGGCAAGCGCGAACTTCGGATCCAACCGCACTGCTTCTTTGAGATATTTCTGTGCGCCAAGGGAGTTGCCAGGTGTGGTTGCCGTCTTCAGTGTGTAAGCAAGACCGCGCAGATAGGCATCGTAGGCTTGAGGGTTGTCTGTCGGTTTTGCAGCGATGACTTGCTCTTCCTGGCCAGTGAGTTTTGCTCGTAACTGGTCTGAAACGGCTTTCGCGACCTCGGTCTCAACCGAAAAGATGTCGGTCAGTTTGCGATCAAAGGTATCGGCCCAAAGATGGGAATCATTGGCCGCTTTTATTAACTGCACATTCACGCGCACGGCCTCGCCGCTCTTCTGCACGCTGCCTTCAAGGATATGGGCCACGCCAAGTTGCTTGGCGATCTCGGAAAGATTGCCGGGCTTGCTCTGATATTGTTGCGTGGACGTGCGCGAGACCACTTTCAGATCAGCGATCTTGGATAGGCGGGTTAGAATTTCGTCCTGGATGCCGTCAGCAAAGTAAGCGTTGGCTTTATCCTCGCTCAGATTTTCAAAGGGGAGCACCGCAACCGACTTTTCGGGAATTACCAGTGCTGCTGGCGTCGGTGCGCTTGCAGAAGGTGGCGCTTTCGGGCCAGTTCGACGTGAAGAAATGTAAAATCCCGCTGCGGCGGCCAGAGCCGCAACGATGATTAGCGCGGCGATCCACGACCATGATCGTCGAGCAGGCTTCGCTTCGGATGCGGCAAGTCGCTGGCGCTGTTAGCGTCGCCTTTGCCTGCTGGAATTTTCCCGGCAACTCCCGATTGCCTAGTTCATCCGTGTAGAGATTTACGACGTGGACACGCACATCATGCTTCACTTCGCATTCGCCCAAGTCGTGCAAATGGGAACGCCACTGACGATACTGTTCAAGGTCGTCCGCCACACGCTTGGACAGAAGAATGTGTCCGGCGTCCCCGCAATCCATCACTCGCTGGGCCAGGTTGATTCCCGCTCCCGCTACATTGGAGCGATCATTCACATCGGTAGTCCCGCTGACCGGACCGCTGTGGATTCCCATGCGCACCCGCAGCTCCGGATGGCTCCGCAGTGCATTGCTAATCTCTATCGCGCAGGAAACTGGGGCGTCCGGCGTTGTGGCAAAGACCAGCGCCATTCCGTCGCCGGTCGGCAGGCGCGTCAATTTGCCAGCAGCATCGGCTGCGCGGAACGAATCGGTTCGCCTAACAACTTCATTGAGCGTATGCAAATAATCGCGTTGCTCATCGATCAGGAGCTTGGAGTAACCGACGATGTCGATGAAGAGGACATGGCCGATCTCCAATTCGATCTCTTTTTTAATTTCAGCGGGCATTCAGGAAGTGACCTTGCACTACGCGAGCTTCATTAATTTGCTGTTGGTGCAAGTGTCGAGGGTAAAGCCGGAGATTATCGCACAATTCTGCGCAAATACGTGGTAAAACTGCCGTTACCTGCGAAGAGGCAGAATTACCGCGTTATTGTTTTCGCGCAGAATCACGCAGTTCTCGTGTCCGAAAGTGTCCGAAAAATTCTCGCTATTGTTTCGGCGCGAACGAGGCGACGATTTTCTCGAAGCGCGGATCGCCGCGGAGCGGGTCCCAGAAGGGATGCAATTTTAACTGACCATAGCTGAAGGATCCAGGGTAGGGGATGGTCTTCTTCAACTGCTCGATGGCGAGGTCCTTCTCACCAGTCCAGGCGTAAACGATGGCGAGGAATTCCATCATATGGATGCCGTTGATCGAGTCTTTGCTAACGGGCAGTAGTTCACACGCGCGACGACCTTCTTCGATCGCTTGTTGTTTTCGACCGAGTCCGGCGTCAATCATCGCAAGTGTGCAAACGCCAGAAGCATAATTTGGTTGGTCGCGCACGATGCCTTCCACTTGGGCGCGGGCAGCGAGAAAAGCGGTTTCGGCGGCGGCCGAATCGCCCCGCATCTGGGCAGTGAGGCCTTTCCAAAACGAAACCGGCAACATTACCTGGTCGGTTCCGAGCCCTTGCGCTGGCATGGCCACAATTGCATCTTCGGCTGCCTTAAAATCACGGTCATAGATGACAAGGCCGAGATAATATTGGTCGAAGCTCGCGAGTGCGGCCGGGCTCTGTTTCAAAATCGGTTCAATTGTATTACGCAATGGTCGAGTATCGGCCTTCCATTCGGCCTCAACCCATGCGCGAGCTACTCGACTAACCAAATCCTCGGGGACAATTGCATTGACGCGGTCGAGAGCAGTCGCCTCATCGGCGTAGCGGCGAAGGAAATGGTAACTGAGAGAGAGCTGTTGCAGGTAATACCAATTACGAGGATCCAACCCCAGTGCTCGTTCCAGATTTTGAATAGCTTCCTGCCAGCGACTTTGGCGTCGGTCTATAAACGAAGTCAGCGCGAGGACCTGCGCATTGTTTGGCAACGCGCGTTGTGCCAGCGCGAGTTCGGGGCGAGCCCGATCATAGTCCAGATAGCAGCGGTAGAACAGGTCAGCTCGGGCGAGGTGTGTTTCGCCGGCGTCCGGGCGCAGCCGAGCAGCGGCATTGACCGCAGCCTCCGCCACCGTCTGCTGCGCAGGCGTGTGATCCTCCCCGTAAAAGTAAATAAGGCCGTGCGTATTGCCAAGCAAACAGTAAGCGAGAAGAAAGTTGGGATCTCGCGCGACGGCTTGATCGAGCAAACCAGCTGCTTCGACCAGCTTCTCCAATCGGCGCGGACTAAACGACGACGATTCGTTGAGCAATTTCGCCCGAACATACAGATCGTGGGCGGTGACATCGCTCGTGGGTGGCTCCTCAATTGCCGCTTTCTCGCTCGCGGATAACTTTGCTCGCAACTGTTCGACGATGGTTTTGGCAATGTCGCTTTCCGTGGCAAAGACATCGGACAAGTCACGATCGTATGTATCGGCCCACACATGGGTGTCATTGCGGGCATCAATCAATTGCGCGCTTACTCGCACCTTCCCGTCTGATCGACGGACGCTGCCTTCCAGAACGTGGGAAACACCAAGGGCTTGAGCGATTTCACGAAGATTTCGCTGAGTGCCCGCGGAATACGACATCACGCTGGTGCGTGAGATGACCCTGAGGTCAGCAACTTTTGACAATGCGGTCAGGATGTCATCCTGAACGCCGTCGGCAAAGTATTCGTTCTCCTTTTCGGCGCTGAGGTTTTGAAACCAGATTTCAAGGCGCCGTAGCTCAGCATGAGCGATCGCGTAATCCGTGTAAATCCGCATGCTCATTGCGGCAGCGTCACCTTGAACTCGATCTTGGCCAGTTGCTCCGGCGCCTTGCCGATCTTGCGCAGGAACGGCAGCCAGCGCGGGTCGGCGTGGATCTTGTCGAACAGGTTTTCCGTCACGATCTCGCCGAGGCCGGGGTCGCCGTACTCGACCGCCTTGTCGAGCCACGCGAACGCCTTATCGGCCTCGCCGCGGTAGGCGTAGACGTAGGCGATGTTGTAGGACCAGTCCTTCTCGTACTTCGCGATCAGCGCGGCGAGCGCGGCGTCGGAGTCGGCCTTGCGCCCGAGCGCGTGGTAGGCCATCGGCAGGCCGATCATCTTCCAGACCTCGCTCGTCTCCTGCTCGATCTCCGCCAGCGCGCCCTGCGCATCGCCCTTCAGCAGCAGCGCATTGCCGAGTTCGGCGTGCGCGCCGCCCCGGCCCGGGGCGAGGCTCAGCACGGTGCGGAACGACGCGATCGCCGCGTCGAGCCGGCCGGCCATGCGCTGGTCGATGCCCAGGTTGAAGAGCGCCGTCACGTTCACCGGATCGCGGCGGACGACGGCCTCATCGAGCGCCAGCGCCTCGTCCAGGCGGCCGAGAGACTGCGAGCAGCGTGGCGCTGTTGCGCAGCACGTCCAGGTCCGCCGGATCGAGCGCCAGCGCGCGCTTGAAATGCTCCGCGGCACCGGCGAGGTCGTTGTCGCCGTACATCGCGATCCAGCCGAGCCGGGCGTGGGCCGGCGCGTAGTCCGGATCGATCGCGAGCGCCTTCATCGCCGCCTCGCGGGCTTGGGCGATACCCCTCCTTGTTGGACAGCAGGCCTTGGCTCGTCTCGTTGGTGAAGTTGCGGGCCAGCCCGTCCCACGCCGGGGCGTAGCGCGGATCGATCGCCAGCACCTTGCGGTAGAGCGCGTCGGACTGCTTGAACGCCTCGGCGGTGCTCTGCCGTCCGAGCTGGACGGCCTGCAGGTAGAGCGCGTACGCCTCGGGATCGGTCGTGCGTGCCTTCGGTGCCGCGCCGAGCAGCGTGACCTTGAGCTGCTTCACCACGTCGGCCGCGATCTCGTCCTGGATCGCGAAGATGTCGTCGAGCTTGCGGTCGTAGGTCTGCGACCACAGGTGCGTGTCGGTGCCGGCCTTGATCAACTGCGCCGTGATCCGTACCGAGTTGCCCGCCTTGCGCACCGAGCCTTCCAGCACGTGCGCCACGTGCAGCGTGCGCGCGATCTCCGGGATGCGCAGTCTCCTTGCCCTTGAACGCGAACGACGAGGTGCGCGCCGTCACCTGCAACTGCGGAATCTTCGCCAGCAGGTTCAGCAGTTCCTCCGAGATACCGTCGGAGAAGTACTCGTTCGCCTTGTCCTCGCTCATGTTCACGAACGGCAGCACGGCGATGCTTTTTTCGGGAATGGCAGTTAGCGACGTAGTCGGCCTACGCGAAACAATCATGAAGGCAGCGACGATTGCTCCAAGTACGAGTAGCCCTATTGCCACTGCCGCCCACCGGACATGCGCCCGATGTTTCCTGACCGCCTCGAGCTTTTTCGGCAGTTGCGGATTGCCGACTTCATCGGAGTAGAGGTTGCTGATATCGATCCTGACCCCATGTTTCACTTCGCATGTGCCCAGGTCGTGCAGGAACGGTCGCCACCGGTCGTGTTGTTCCAGATCTTCAGCCACATGTTTGGAGACGAGGATGTGACCGGCGTCGCCACAATCCATCACTCGTTGCGCCATGTTGATCCCCGCGCCGGCGATGTTCTGGCGCTGGTTCACGTCGACCACTTCGTTGACCGGACCGCTGTGAATGCCCATTCGCAGCGCGATCCGCGGATGTTCTTTCAGGGCTCGCGCAATTTCCAAAGCGCATTGCGCCGCCGCTTCAGGATCTGTGCGGAAAACAAGCGCCATCCCATCACCCGTCGGTAGCCGAATCAGTTTTCCTTCGGCCTCGGCTTCGCGAAATTCGTTCGTGCCGCTGACCACTTCATTAAGCTCGCGCAGTAACTCGCTTTGCTCGATTCACGAGCAACTTCGAGTAGCCCACGATGTCGATGAACAAGACATGCCCGATCTGCAAACGGGTTTGTTCTTCGGCAGCGGCCATTCTGTTAGCTTAGATGGCGGTCGTCGCGATTGCCGAGATCATTCTTTCGGCGCTAACGAGGCGACGATTTTCTCGAAGCGCGGATCGCCGCGGAGCGGGTCCCAGAAGGGATGCAACTTTAGAACGCCGTAACTCAGCGTGAGCGACGCCGCGGGCGCCCGCAATCCGAGTTCCAGTTGCTGCAGAGCAAGCTCGATGTCGCCTGTCCAGGCCGCGGTGATCGCGAAGTATTGGATCATGCGGCTGCCATTGATGGAGTCCTTCTCCACGGGAAGAAGTGCGATCGCGCGCCGTCCTTCTTCCAAGGCTTCCTCTTTGCGTCCCAAAGCGGCATCGATGAGGCTAAGAACGCAGAGCGCCGGCCCATAGTCTGGCTGCGCCTCCACGATCTTTTGCTGCTCCGCCCGCGCCGCGCCAAAAGCCGCGCGCGCCCTGGCCTCGTCCTTGGTCACCCGCGCCAGCAAACCTTCGCCAAATTTGCGGCTCAGGTTGATGGCTGATTCGCCCCAGCAGATATTGTCGCCGAGCGCAACCAGAGCCCGCTCGGCCGCAGCCGGATCGCGCTCGACCATCGCGCAAAAGAACCAGCCATCGGCCGAGGGCGCAATCGCGGCGGGATCGCGCGCCAGGATTGAATCAATCGTCTGGTGGAGCGGACGAGTGTCCGCTTTCCAGCAAAGCTCATCCTGAGCACGGGTAACCTTCACATCGGAATTGTCAGGAACAATGGCCAGGGCTCGATCGAGAGCGGAGATCGCGTCACTGAAGCGGCCCAGGTTTTCGTAACTGAGCGCGATCTGTTGCAGGATAAAAAAGTTGCGCGGATCAAGCTCGAGCGCGCGCTCCAGATTGCGCAGCCCTTCCTCCCGCTGGCCGCGGCGGCGCAAAATGTAGCCGGTCAATTCGAAGATGCGGGCATCATTCGACAAGGTCCGCCGCGCAACCTCCAGTTCGGCCAGGGCGCCGGCGTAGTCGCGCAGCCCGGAATACAAGTATTGCGCGCGCGCCAGATGAGTTTGGCCGGCATCTGGCCGCAGGCGTGCCGCGGCCAGAAGAGCCGCTTCGGCTTGGGCGAGGCGGCCGGGCGTGTGATCGATGCCGAGCACGGCGTAAATGTATCCATGCGCAACGACGAGCTGACAGTAGGCATCGAAAAATGAGGGGTCGCGTCTCACGGCCTGATCAAGAAGGTCAACGGCCTGCCGCATGTCCCCCTCGTTAGTCACATTCTGTATTCTCGTCAGGAGAATAGTCTTGGCCCGGCTATAAAGGTCGAAAGCCGCCAGGTCGGTGGTCGGCGGTTGCTCGATCGCTTTCTTCTCGTTAGGCGAAAGCTTCGCCTGTAATTGGCCGGCGATCTCCTCGGCGATCTCGCTTTGAATAGCGAAGACGTCCGCGAGGTCGCGATCATAGGTGTGCGCCCAGATATGCGCGTCGTTGCGGGCATCAATCAACTGCGCGGTTACCCGCACTTTGCCACCGGCACGCTGCACGGTGCCTTCGAGTAAATGCGTAACCCCGAGCTGCTGCCCGATCTCGCGCAGATTGCGTTGTGCTCCGCTCTTATACTGCATCACCGAGATACGGCTGATCACTTTCAGATCGGCGATCTGCGCAAGGTCGGTCAGAATTTGGTCCTGCACGCCGTCGGTGAAGAAGGCGTTCGCTTTTTCCTCGCTCAGATTTTCGAACGGCAGCACCGCGATGCTCTTTTCCGGCAACGCCTAGCGACCGAGCGCGATCGGTTTGCGCAAAACGAAAGATGAACCGCAGCGACAATCGCGCCCAGCACCAGCAGCGCGATTGCCACTGCCGCCCAGCGCACATGAGCGCGATGTTTCCTCAGGGCCTGATTAACCGCCTGCAGCTTGCTCGGCAGGTTCGGATTACCAACCTCATCGGAGTAAAGGTTGGTCACGCTCACCCGCGCACCGTGTTTCACCTCGAAGGTGCCGATGTCGTGCAGGAACGGTCGCCATCGTTCGATACTTCCGCCAGGTCCTCGGCCACATGATGGGAGAGAAGAATGTGCCCGGCGTCGCCACAATCCATCACTCGTTGGGCCAGGTTGATGCCCGCGCCGGCCACGTTCGTCCGTTCGTTCACATCCACCACACCACTGACCGGCCCGCTGTGAATGCCCATCCGGACTTGCAGGCGCTGGTTGTCCTTGAGCGCCCGGCTGATCTCAAAGGCGCACTGCGCCGGTTCCTCGGGACTTTTATAGAACACCAGCGCCATGCCGTCGCCGGTCGGGATTTTTAAGATCCGATTGGCCGCTTCAGCTTTTTGGAATTGCTCGGACAAGCGAACAATCCCGTTGAGTTCATCAACTCTGGCGTGTTGTTCGTTAACCGAGAGTTTCGAGTAGCCGACGATGTCGAGGAAGAGAACGTGCGCGATCTCAAGCTCGATCTCCTTTTTAACCTCTGCCGACATGCTTATTTCGGCGCGGGCGACTCGGCGAGTTTTTGGAAGCGCGGATCATTCCGGAGCGGATCGAACATCGGATCGAGCCGGAGCAGCGCGGGAGTGAGCGGCACGCTCGCAGTCAACGATCCACCGCATACGGTATCGAGAGCAGTTTCTGTAAAGCGGCGATGGCGCGGTCGGGCTCTCCCATCTGCGCCGCTACGCGGGCGAGGATCTCGATCGCAGCAGGACCATCTAGCGCGTCTTTCTCGATCGGGACTCGCGGCCATCGCTCTTCTCGACGAGAGCCAACGCGGCGGCCTTGTCACCGAGACCCATATTGGTCAGCGCGAGATCACCAATAAGATTAAAATTTTCCGGCTGTTCTTTGAGAAAAGATTCCAGTTCGCTCCGCGCCTGTCGCCAACTTTCCTGGGCGGCGGCGTGGTCGCCGCCCACTTCTTGCGCCCAGCCTAACCAAAAACGCAGTTCGCCATTGTAAATAACCCAACGCCGGATCAGGCTTGGCCAGTATTTCCTTTAACCGAGAAATCGCCTGGTGCAGGGCGGCGCTCCAGGATCGCTTGGTAAACTTGTGTTTCCAAAGCGCTGGTGTCGTCGGCGTTCGGATGCAGCGGAGCGAGGAGCGCCGCTGCCCGCGGCAGATCGCCCTCGGCTTGTGCGATAGCCGCCTTGACCGCGAGCGTATCCACGTCGTCCGGTGTGATATTGAGAACCTGATCAAGCTTTCGCAGGGCTTCGGGAAAGCGCCGAAGAGAGAGATAGGATTGGGCGTGCTGGGTGAGCATGTAGGCGTTGCGCGGGTCGAGCCGCTCGGCTTCGTTAAAGTAGGCTTCGCTCCGGTCCCACTGGCCTCGTCTCCGCGTCGACATAGGCCAGCGATTCAGGAATCTGGCTGCTATTGGGCAGAAGCGGTCGTGCTTGCTCAAAGTAACGCACCGCCGTGTCGTAATCTTTTAGACAGGCGTAGTGATAATAGCCCTTGGCCAATACTGCCTCGCCGAGATTAGGCTGAAGAGTGAGTGCGGTTTCAGCCGCCTGTCGGGCTTCCTCACGCAGGGCGACGGTTGGTTGAAGATTCAGTGTGATGTAGCCCCTCGATTCTGTGTATGAGAGCAGCGCCCAAGCAAGGGCGAACTTCGGATCCAACCGCACCGCTTCTCTCAGATATTTCTGTGCGCCAAGGGCGTTGGCAGGTGTGTTGTTGCGTTTTCAGAGTGTAAGCCAGGCCGCGCAGGTAGGCATCGTAAGCCTCAGGATTGTCGGTCGGTTTGGCGGCGATGACTTGCTCTTCCTGACCGGTGAGTTTCGCTCGCAACTGCTCGGCGATGGCTTTGGCCACCTCGCTCTCGACCGAAAAGATGTCGGTCAGTTTGCGATCAAAGGTATCGGCCCAAAGATGGGAATCATTGGCTGCTTTGATTAGCTGCACGTTCACGCGCACGGAGTCGGCGCTCTTCTGCACGCTCCCTTCCAGGATGTGGGCCACGCCAAGCTGTCTTGCGATCTCGGGCAGGTTTTCCGGCGCGCTTTTGTAATGCTGCGTCGAAGTGCGCGAGATCACCTTCAGATCAGCAATCTTCGCCAAGCGCGTGAGAATTTCGTCCTGGATGCCGTCGGCAAAGTAGGCGTTGTCCGTGATCGTCGGCTCAGGTTTTCAAACGGAAGCACCGCAATCGACTTTTCGGGAATTACCACTGCTGCTGGCGTCGGTGCGCTTGCAGAAGGCGGCGCTTTCGGCGTCAGTCGATGCGAGAAAATGTAAAATCCCGCCGCGCCGGCCAGGGCCGCAACGATGATTAGCGCGGCGATCAATCGCGCGTGATCGTCGCGCAGGCTTCGCCACCGGTGCGGAAGTCGGTGGCGCTGTTAGCGTCGCCTTTGCCTGCTGGAATTTCTTCGGCTGCTCCCGATTTCCAAGCTCAGCGGTAAAAAGATTTACGATGTCGATCTTTTCGCCGTGTTTCACTTCGCACGCGCCAAGATGATACAGATGAGGCCGCCAATGTTTGAACTGCTCCAGGTCTTCCGCGATGCGCTGGGAAAGGAGAATGTGGCCGGCGTCACCGCAATCCATCACCCGCTGGGCCATATTGATGCCGGCTCCGGCCACGTTGGCACGCCCGTTCACATCGACAACACCGCTAACCGGTCCGCTGTGCGCGCCCATCCGTAATCGCAGTTGTGGGTGTTCCTTTAAGGCGCGGCTAATCTCCAAGGCGCATTCGACCGGTGCTTCCGGGCTATCGTAGAAGATCAACGCCATCCCGTCGCCGGTCGCAAGTTTGAGCAGGCGGTTCTCGCCCTCAGCTTTACGAAATTCGTCGGTCGACTGGACAATCTGATTCAGTTTCTCGATTGCGGCGCGTTGATCATCGCTCGCCATTTTGGAATAGGCGACAATGTCGATAAAGAGGACGTGCGCGATCTTGAGTTCGATCTCCTTTTTAACCTCAGCGGGCATACCGGTTCATCTAGACACGTTCGTCACTGAGGAGACATCTCAACAACGCTCTCGGCCGTCGAGATCAATGATTGCGGATGGAGGGTCAATACTCCCCTGAACCTCTGAACCAAGTATCACAAAAACCTCTCCAATTTCTGCTGCTCCTTGCGAGGCAGAAAAATTGGAAATTGCTGTCTCACAAACCAAAAGGTTTGTGTAACTGTTCCAAAGGAGGAAAGCATGACGAAGTCAGAATCGATACAAGTCTTCGACTCGCATGGCGAAGCCTATAAGCGCGCGTTCCAAATCTTTCTCGATCACACTGATCAGAAGCGAAACGCCAAACGTTTCCTCCAGAAACTCGTCGATGGCCTATCTACCCGGAGCGTTTTCATCGATGCCGGAGCCGGAAACGGGGAGGTGACCAAGGCGTTCGCCAATGCGTTTGATCGCACAATTGCCGTCGAACCGAATCCCCATTTGCTGACGCAACTCAAACAAGCCGTTCCGCAAGCCGAAGCCATCGGGGCGCCGATTCTTGGTGCTGATCCAAAGGCACAAGGGGATTTCGTGCTCTGTTCACACGTGCTGTATTACATTCCTGCGGAGGAATGGCTCGCCCATCTCGATCGGCTCGTTACGTGGATGTCGCCAGCCGGCGTGACCGTCGTTGTCGTGCAGAACCACAATACGGACTGCATGGCGATGCTCGATCATTTCTTCGGGCACCGGTTCGATTTACATCAGCTCGCTGAAGCGTTTCGCGAGAGACATGGCGGCCGCTATGATGTCGCCATCACTCTCGATCCAGCGTACATCGAGACGACGGAGTCGGCTTCCGCTTATGCGATCGCCGAATTTATTCTTAACCTGCTACCCATCAGCCGGCCACCAGCCCGCCAGGATGTCGAAGACTATCTGTCCAAACACTGTCTGACCGATGGAACCTATCGTCTCTCCGTTCACCAGGATTTTCTGCAGATACGCGAACGTGACGTTCGATCCTGAACGAACGTGATATTCGATCCAGATTGCCGGTCTGGCTCGGGCCTTTCTGAATATTTCGCGGAGATTCACGCCGTGTTCGTCGCGGAAGAGCGATTCGGCGACAGGGGTCCAAGAAAGAAAATTAGGAACAAATCGTCCGTAACGGTGTCACTACTAAGTGGGCTGGGCTAGTTATTGGGGGGGAACTGGTGTCGAATCGGCTCGGGCAGCTGTCTCCACGTCGGGGCAGAGCCTGGCACACGATCGAGCGTGGGGGCGTTATCAGCCGCAGTTTGACGGACTGCGAGCCCTCGCCGTGCTCACCGTCATGGTGGATCACTTCAGCGCAGACATTCCAAATTTCCCGCTGCCAGACCAAATCCGTCTTGGCGCAACGGGCGTTCGCCTCTTTTTGGTGTTGAGCGGTTACTTTATCACCGCCTCACTGCGCCGAGCGCGAGACCGGATGGACACGGCGGAGTTATCAGCCGGTCAAACACTTCAGGCGTTTTACTGGCGGCGCCTGCTTCGCACCGGCCCGGCCTATGTTGTCTTCGCGGGAATCGCGTTGCTGCTCAATATCGGTGCGATCCGTCAAAATTGGCCGTGGGTTTTCACCGGCACGGTGAATTGGCTGATCGCGTGGCAAAACCAATGGCCATTAACGATCTCGCATCTCTGGTCGATCTGCGTGCAGGAGCAATTCTATCTCCTGTGGCCGCTGCTCATTTTGCTGTTACCGCGCAGATGGATGCTCTCCGCAATTATTGCGGTTGCATTTGCCGGCATTGCGTTCCGGGTCGGCTGCGTGATTTTTTCCGTGCCGCTGATCGCCCGATGGGTGTTGCCGTTCGGCAGTCTCGACTCACTCGCAGCCGGCGCAGCGCTGGGCTGGTGTGGCGGACGGCTGAAAGCATCGCGTGGTGGCTGGGTGCTAGCGTTGCTCTCTTTGTCAATGTTAACCATCGCCGCGGTCTTGCGGAACAGCGACCCGACGAAACTCGCATCGGTGTTAGCAGAACCGCTCGAGGCCGCTGCGTTTGTGATCTTGGTGGCACGAACCGCGACAGGCTTCGAGGGGAGCATCGGACGTTTTCTGAGCAACGCCGGTCTCGTGTTTGCCGGACGAATCAGCTACGGACTTTACGTTTATCACATCCTTGTGGCGATGGTTTTGGATCGTTGGCTCCCGTCTCAACTGCGATTTGTGGTCACGATACCCTCTTTGCGTTTAGTCGTATTCGGGATCGTTACGCTTTTCACCGCGACATTGTCATGGAGATTGTTGGAACAACCCATAAACCGGCTGCGTGGCGGAGCGACACGAGAAACTCCGATACCGCACAGAAATTGGGCAACAGATGGCATGATGAGAGATGCTGCCGCGCCGCGCCCGTTTTTGAGTGCGGATTCAGGTGCATAATCAGGGTGCGAGCCGCACTGGAAATTGAGAGAGCGAAGAGCGGCGTTTAGCTCGGGTTATAAACGTGATCGAGAAATAAGGTCTGAAGATCGTGATCACACGAAGTTTCTCGATCCCGAGCAGGACCAGCGTTGCCCAGATGTAATCGAGAAACTGAACGGCAACGAACAAAACCCATAGCGGAATCTTGTTGTGCTCGGTCTTCGCCGCAAAGGCGACACTGTAATGCCCAACAAACATCCCGCTTGATCTTCGCTGTTAAGCACTTCCCTCTCTAGTCTTAATCGCTTCGGCAAATTGTCGCTACCGAAAGTCGGCGCGATTGACGTCATGCGCCGTACCTGGAGGCGTCGTGTTGTAGCGTCCGCTGTCTCAGCGGATCATTTCTTCTCTCATGCGCTGTCGACAGCGCACACTACAGTAGTGATTTCGGCTTGGACAGGATCGCGATGATCTCGGTTTGGATTGGCTGGCCTGTGACTTCGATGTCTTTGTCGGAAACGTAAACGTTGATCTCCGATCGGACGCCGAACTTTCCTTCCTGGTAAATTCCGGGCTCGATCGAAAAACAGACGCCGGCAGTGATGCGCCGCGAATCGCGCGTCTCGAAATCGTCGATGTTGACGCCGTTGCCGTGGGTTTCTTCGCCAATGGAATGGCCCGTGCGATGGGTGAATTGTTCGCCGAACCCTGCGCGCGTGATTACACCGCGCGAGACATCGTCCACTTCAGCGCCACGGATCGGTTTGCCGGCGCGAATGTTTTTGCGGACAAAATCGACGGCAGAATCACGCGCTTCCCGCACAATGTTGAAAATACGGATGTACTCTTCCGGAACGGTTTCGCCCACGTAACCAGTCCAAGTCTGGTCGGTCGCCACTGCGTCAGGCTTGTTCAGTTTGGTGGCCGCGTCGATTAACACGAAATCGCCGCGTTTAATTGGTGAATTCTTTTCTTTTGTCGGCATGTAATGCGGATCGGCCGTGTTCGCGTTGACTGCCACGATCATCGGTTCCTGCTGCATACCTTCTTCTTTGTAGCGACCGAGCATGAACTGCGCGATGTCCCATTCCGTCGTTGGCTCGTTGGCGCGAATGCGGCGCCCGATCTCGGCAAACGCATCCTGAATGATGCGATGCATTTTGTCGGAAGCCTCTACGTGCATCTGATGCTGAGCCGGAGAAAACACGGCTTCGAATCGTTGCACCAGTTCCGCGCTGGTGACCGGTTCAACCCCGAACGACCGAACGAGCTCGATCGTTCCCGCATCCACCCGTGAGATGTAGGGGATGTCGTTCATGGGCGAATACTGCATGGCAACGCGACGCTTCGACTCCGTGTTGTTCAGCACCTCGCGTAAACGAGTGTGCAGTTCCTGCCAGCCGCGAAAGACGACTTTCCTGCCCGGCAACGAGTCGAGTTTGAACTGCTCGATCGACTGCACAATTTTCACTGGCTCGCCCGAGGCGGGGATGTAATAGAACCAGCGCCGCGACGCGAACATTTTTTCATCCAGTTTCAAAATCCGGTACGCGAGGGGATCGCTGTGCCGGAAATCGTAGAAGAGCCAGCCGTCCAGCTTGGCTTCACGCAAGGCGGCCTGAATTTCAGTCACTCGTTCTGTCGGCGATTGTTGCGCACTCATTGGTCCAATGAAGGAGGAGCAAAGAATGGCTACCGCGAGGAGACTAATGCGACTCATGACAACGGCGGCAACGTTACAGCACCACGGTTCTTATGCACAAACAGGAATGCGAATTGTGCTGTGGCAGGCGTGGCGGACAGGGCATCGCGAAGCGAACCTTGGATTCACCCGCTTTCGCATAGGCGGGAACGCGAACCCATTTAGTATGGATCCAAGCGTCGCACGTTCGCATTGCCACCAGAACCGGATTTTGACAGACTTGAAGGCGAGCCATGATCGTCCGTCTGCGAGTAATACTGTGGATTTTCGTTATTACCGGCGTGGTTGTCCTTGGTTGCACCTTTGTTACATATCAATTCGGAAATCAGGTGCTCCGCGCCCATCAGCGTGAACAGATCCGTCGTGAGGTCATTATCGATCTCGATGAAATAACGTCGACTGTAAAAGACGCAGAAACTGGCCAGCGGGGCTTCATCATTACCGGTGACGAACGCTACCTTGTTCCCTTCAACGATGCGGTTAGTCGATTGCCAACAGAAATTGAAAAATTCAAGTCTATGCCACGCATCGACATCTCTGAGGCAGATGTCGAGAGGGTCACCCAGTTAGTCGACCAGAAAATCGCAGAATTGCGCAGGACAGTGGAACTGCGCCGGACCGCTGGCTTTGATGCTGCCGCGGAGGCGGTAGGATCCGGCCACGGTCAACAACTAATGGAAAGGCTACGTGCTGAAGTTGCCCGTTTGCAATCTGTTAAGACCGCCGCGCTGGAAAAAGAACGTCAAGCCAGTGACCGAATTACCTGGATTCGCACGATCGTCTTTTTTGCGGCAGGCCTGCTTAATCTCACCGTCCTGGCGTGGGCTTATCGGCGGATCGCTGAATCGATCAAATTGCGCGATCAGGCACTGGCTGAAGCCGCCCAACGAGACGTCGAATTAAAACGACAAAAGGATTTGCTCGCCGTAACGCTCGTGAGCATTGGGGATTGCGTGATCGTCACAGATCAGGTTGGCCACATTACATTCATGAACAAAGTCGCTGAGGAAGTGACCCGCTGGAAATTTCACGAGGCGAAGGGCCGTCCCGCTTCGGAAATTTTTCATATCGTAAACGAGGAAACTCGCCAACCAGTTGAAAGTCCGGTTGAGAAAGTCATGAAGCAAGGCGTGATCGTCGGCCTGGCAAATCACACAATCCTGATTCGCAAGGACGGTACGGAAGTCCCGATTGATGACAGTGGCGCGCCTATTCGCGATGCAAAAGGCGTCGTGCACGGGGTTGTTCTAGTTTTCCGCGATTTTTCAGAGCAGAAACATGCGTCTCGCGAATTGCGCGAAGCAAAAGAAGCTGCTGAGACAGCGAGCAAAGCCAAGGACCAGTTTCTGGCGATGCTCTCGCACGAATTACGGACCCCGCTTACGCCGGTATTGGCCACACTCAATCTTTGGGAAGTAAGCGGGCAATTTCCAGAACCAATCCGATCCGACGTCCAGATGTTGCGCCGAAATATTGAACTAGAAGCGCGGATTATCGACGATCTTCTTGATTTTACGCGTTTAGGACGAGGCATGGTCTCGGCTTCACCCGAAGACACCGATGTGCATGAGTTGCTCGAGTTGTTGATTGGCCTTTCCCAAAGCGAACTTCATGAGAAAGATCTCAACGTGTCTTTGCGGCTGAACGCATCCCGGCACTACGTCCACACTGATGCCTCGCGATTGCAGCAGGTCCTTTGGAACATCTTGCTCAACGCCATCAAATTTACTGAGAGCGGCGGAAGCATTACGATCGACACCTCTAACAATTCCGAGGGGAAGATTGACGTCTCAATTGCAGATACCGGTATCGGAATGACCCCGGAAACAATTTCGAAGCTCTTCGTTCCATTCGAGCAAGGCGATCCTACGCATCATGGGCGGTATCGCGGACTCGGGCTTGGAATGGCAATCTCCAACGCGCTCATCAAACTTCTTAAAGGAAAACTGACCGCTGAGAGCGCAGGGTCGGGAAAAGGCTCGACATTCACGGTGAGCTTCCCCACGATTACCGGCACGCCGGCGACAAGCGAGCCTGACGGTGCGCTCCCAACCGTGGCAGCAAAAGTGAATCTCCTTTTGGTCGAGGACCACCGGGACAGCGCGCGAGCATTGGCTGGTCTTTTAGAGAACCGCGGTTATAACGTCGAGAGCGTACCCACTGTGGCGGAGGCTTTGGAGGCCCTGGCATGCGAAAAGTTTGATCTGCTCGTTTGCGATCTTGGCTTACCGGACGCTAGTGGCATTGATCTAATCATGGAGATTCGAAAGACCAAAACGATGCCTGCAATTGCGCTGACTGGTTTCGGAATGCAGCAGGACATCGAGCGCGCCCAGCAGGCCGGCTTCAATTCGCATCTTACCAAACCGGTCAATCTTCAAAAACTCGAAGTCACCATTCGGCGTCTTTTAAGAATGTGATAACACAATAGGCGCGACCTCGCTGACACAAAGGCCGCTACACCTCCTGCTTACTGTTAACCGATCATTGATCGCATGAAACTTCTCTCCAAAGGGCCCTTCGCCGCAATTTTCTCTGGTGGGCTATTGGCCGGCATCTTCGATCTCACTCAAGCGTTCATCGGCTTCAGCCTGATGGGGTCCACTCCCTTTCGAATTTTACAGGCGGTTGCCGGTGGCATCTTTGGGCGGCACTCGCGTCAAATGGGATGGACATCCGCCGCCGTCGGCCTTGTTTGCCATTTCACCGTCGCGTTCGGCGCCGCGACGGTTTATTACGTCGTCAGCAGAAAACTTCGTGTCCTTGTCCAGCGTCCGGTCCTCTGTGGTCTCATCTACGGCGAACTGGTCTTTGTGTTCATGTACTTCGTGGTTATTCCGCTTTCGGCCATCGGTCATGCAAACTACAACCTCGCCACCTACATCACCGGCCCGATCGGCCATCCATTGTTGGTCGGATTACCCATCGCTCTCTGCGTTCGCCGCTTCTCCAACTGATCCGGCGTAGCGGCGGGCCCTGTCGGCGACAATGGTGTTGCTGTCTCCTTTGGATGGCAGGGAATCTGATTTAGACGCCATCTTTGCTCTGCGGGCGACACGCCCGCCTCTACAGTTTGCGAGCTTTGCATTGAAATTCCGGATGTCCTGATTTATCGGAAGCTCGTCATTTTTGCCATCGCGTTTCCGAGTTGTGCGCGATCAGCGTTACGTCGACAACGGCAAGATCGTTACCACCGCGGGATTGTCATCGGGAATCGACGGCGCCTTTCATGTGATCGAGAAAATTAAGGGCAGGGGTGAAGCGCAGGCGACTGCTTTGGGGATGGAATATCGCTGGGACCCTGATTCCAAATTCGCGCGGGCGGCGCTGGCCGACACTTATTTTCCAGATTCGATGGAGTCGATGCCCAGGCTCTTTCCACGCACGGCGACACCGAGCACTGGGAAGCCAAAGTGCTCTTTTCCCAGCCTGCTTCCGCGAGCGCGATTCTGGAATTGCTCGGCAAAAAAATTGTGGCCGGAACTCCGCGGACGCGCGGTCCGGTAAGATTGACGCCTGCGAGCTCAAGCGAAATCGAATGGAAGTTTACCGACGAACAGGGGAGGAATTGGAACGGGCAGGGGATGATCGAACCGGCCGAGGGCCAGACCGGTAAATTTGTCGTAACGCTCAGGCTGGCGCGCGAACCCAGATCAACATGACAGCGCGTTTACATGAACGCCGCTACAATTCACGCACTGCGGCCAGCAACCTCTCCACTTCTTCTTCGGTCGTATAACATGCGCAACCGGCCCGGACTACTCCCGTCTGACCTAACCGTTCAATAACCGTCATCGCGTAAAAGTCGCCGTCGGAAAGGAAAAGTCCGCGTTCCGCCAATCGCTTCGCCACTTGCGTCGACGACATGTCATTAATCGTGAACGCAATCGTCGGTGTACGCGCTTTCTCGGGCGTAGGGCCGTAAACACGGACACGACTCATTTTCCGCAAACCATTCCACAGTTGCTCGATCAACGCCTTGCCGCGTTCGTGAAGTTGGGGGAACGCTATCTCCAGGCGCTCGCGACGCGTTGGAGCGTTCGCGAGCGACGCGAGAAAATTCACTGCTGCTGCCGCACCGGCGATCCCCTCGTGATTTTGCGTTCCGGTCTCGGCCCGTTCTGGCGCTGAATCGGGTGCCGGGATCAGCTTCGGAAAATCCAGCGATTCGAGCAGCTGGCACCGGCCATAAAGAATCCCAACATGCGGGCCATAAAACTTGTAGGCAGAACAGGCCAGAAAATCGCAATTCCATTCCTGGACATCGATCAACCCATGCGGAGCGTAATGAACAGCGTCGACAAAAATTTTCGCGCCGACCGCATGCGCCATTTCGCGGGCGCGTTGCACATCGTTGATCGTGCCAAGGGCGTTCGATGCCGCTCCTATCGCAACCAGTTTGGTCCGCCGCGTTATCTGTCGCGAAAAATCCTCCCAATCCAGTTCACCGGTTTCCGGGATCATTTTCGCCATGCGCACGGTCACGCCGCATTCTTTTTCCAGTCGTCGCCACGGGGCGACATTGGCATGATGATCCAGCTCCGTAATCACAATCTCGTCGCCGCGCGCGAACTCGCGGGCAAGAGCGCGCGCGAGATGAAAGGTCAGCGTCGTCATGTTGGCGCCGAAGACGATTTCCGCCGGCGTCGCGTTGAGGAAATCGGCCAGCACGCTTCGGGCAGAATCAATGATCGCGTCGGTTTCCTCGCTCGTCGGGTAAGCCCAATGCGTGTTCGCGTTGTGGTGAAAAAGATAATCGTTCATCGCTTCGACAACCATCCGCGGCACCTGAGTCCCGCCCGGTCCGTCGAAATACGCGACCGGGTAACCGTTATGAACGCGCGTCAGCGCCGGAAAGTGCTGACGTAGTTCAGCGGTCGATGTGACTGTTGAAGTAGACGACGATTCGCTAACCTTTTGGAGCGCAACTGACATGAAACTGGAAACTACAAGGAAATTTGAAGTTTGCCGCAAGATAGATGGCTGCGTTTTGCGTCGCCACGTTGAAGGGTTGAGGCGACATAATTCGTTCCTCGCGTGGAGAGACGCATCCCGTGAATGCGGGACCAGTAAGGGCTAGTCTAGATAACTGATACCCCTCTTTTCCTGGATGATTCCGTTCGTCTGGTGCGTAATGCTGGGACGGCCGGAGTAAATGCAACGCTGCATATCGCTGCGGGGATGCAGCACGTTTGGACAATCTGGGCCGGCGCCTTCCCCGGAGCCAACGCTGCCATCAACTTGATCGGCGATTGGGTGCGCGGGCGCACCGAGAAGAGGTTGCCTGACGAAATGCCCGCGCAATGACGAAATAAACGTCAAATATTGAGACGCGACCTCATTTCCCCCAATTTCCCCTCAAACTTGCCCCTTAGCTAGGCGCTCTTCGCCGTTATGGTGGCGTTGCCGACGAAGCTGGCGTTTTCGTCCATGGCCAGACGCGGCGATTCGATGTCGCCGGTAAGACTGCCACTGGCTTGCAATGCGCAGCGCTCCGTCGCGCGGACATCCCCCTTCACCGCGCCCTGGATGGTGACGGATCCGGCCTGGATGTCGCCGACCACCGTGGCACGAGGGCCAACGGTTAACTTCCCGCTCGATGTAATGTTTCCTTCCACCTCGCCATCGATCACCAATTCGCTACTGAATTTTATGTCTCCCCTGATCGAGACGCCGCTGGATAGCCTGTTCGGAGCCGAACCGTAACCGGATTGATGAGTTCCATTGGAGGGTGAGGTTGCCGAGCTAGTTTTTGGGTTAGATCCAAACATATATATATAGGTACATCCATTTTGATTGCCCCTAAACCCGCTTTTACTAGCGAGAGTACTAGTGCATGAAGCAAATGGTGTTCCTGAGCTTTGACGCAACAGGACTTAGAGTTGATAGCACGCTTGGTCCGAGCCAGATTGGCGGCTGTTAACAGGCTGAGAAGAGGTTGATGGGAAGGGAAGATGGGTCAGTTGTACAACGTGCGCGCTTATTCGTTGGAGCCGGTTGGCTTCATTCGCTCGACAGTGAAAGGCCGGGAAGACGCGCCGCGGCAGGGACCGGAAGGTGCGCCCGACGCGTGGCTCGAGATCGAACCGCGATTCGCGGGGGCCATGTTGGGAATGGAAGTTGGTCACAAACTGATCGTGATTACGTGGTTGCACAAAGCGAAGCGCGATGTGCTGAAGGGGCATCCGCGCAACAATCCGAATCGTCCGCTCACCGGCGTGTTTTACACGCGCTCACCTGGCCGACCGAACCCGCTAGGGCTGCATCCCGTGACGGTGCGTGAGATTGACGGCACACGGGTGAAGATCGGGCCGATCGAGGCATTCGACGGCACCCCGGTGGTCGACATCAAGTCAGCATCCACCCGCGCCGACGGATGATCGCGTGAAAACGACGGGGTCGCGTTTAAACATTTGACGGTTGGTGATCGCACAATGGAGGCGATCACCAGGACACTGGTCACCGCCGCATCAGTCGTTTCGTTTCGCTGGTTGCAGGGGTAAGGCGGAACGTCAGAGGTCAGAGGACACAGGAGCGATTCAGTTCTCGAGTTTCTCGAGTCCGCGTTCGGGCAGGAAATACATTGTCGCCGGAGTTGCGATGAGGATGAGGGCGAGCGGGGTGTAGATGAACGCTACGACAATGGCTGCGATGTAAATGAGAATGGCGATGAGATTTTTGCGCGCCATCCTTTTGTTTACCCGCTCGAATGCCAGGTCGTGATGATGCCGCGCGATCGACGCGCGCAGGAGGAAAAACGAAAGCCCGCCTGCAGCTGAGACCGCGGCGTAAAGCGCGACCGGAAAGGGCAAAGCGTGATTGTCGCCGAGGTAAACAGTGACCCACGGGAGAAGCGAAATCCAAAAGAGCAGATTGATGTTTGCCCAAAGAATGATGACATCAACCCGGTTGATCATGTGAATAAGATGATGATGATTCACCCAGTAAATGGCGATGATGAGGAAGCTCAGGACGTAAGCAAAAAAGACCGGCCACATCTTCACGAGTGAAGTTGGCGACGGGTCGTGCGGCGCCTTCAATTCCAGGACCATGATGGTAATAATGATGGCCATGACACCGTCGCTGAACGCTTCGATCCGGTTCGTTTTCATGCTGGCGCGACTCTAACATGCGGAGGAATACCGGAGAAGTTGATGGTTGGTCCGAACCGGACGGGCGTTCGTTGAGAGTTGAAGAAACGAAACGCCGAACACCGAATTAGCGAGCCCCACACGCAACGCCGAAGTCAGAAGTCGAACATCCGAGGTCAGTGGTCCGACCTGCGAGATATGAAATTTGCGTGGCATCAAACGACGCGTTCACGCAAATTGCTGCAGTGGATCTTTCGACGGTTGCAAATATTGCAACGGCCCTCACGGTGCTGACCGCTGTCGTTTTCGGCGTGATTGAGATGCGTCGGGCGCGTAAGGAGCGAGAGGAACGCGCAGCCTTCGTAGCTGTCCAGGCGATTTTGACACCAGCGTGGATGCAATCGATGACCCTGGTGCAGGCAATTTCCGAGGGGACGACTCCCTCACAAATCGAGACTGATCCACGTCTTTTCCAAGCCGTCCAGTCAATAGCCTGCATTCTCGAGTCTCTGGGTTTTGCTGTCTTCGCACGCATGGTTCCGTTGAACGTTGTCGATGAGTTGCTCGGCGGCACGGTGCGTGTCGCTTGGCGTAAATTGCGCGGCTACGTCGAATACGAACGCGAGCGTACAGGTTCGCAAAAAACTTGGGAATGGTTTCAATGGCTCGCCGAACAGGTCGACCGGCATAGCAAAGCTCGAACCAATCTCACTCTGGGCGCGCACGAGGCTTACCGCGACTGGCGGCCATAATTGAGACCTATCCAAGGGAGGAAGGCCGAAAAGCTGAAACGCCGAACGTCAGAGGTCAGACTTAAGACCTATTTTTAAATCGGAGTCAGTTTTTCACTTCGAAACGGCGGATGGCGGACCAGTTGCCTGCTTTGCCGGAAGCGTTCGCGCGAGCGCGCCACCACATCGTCTTTATCGGCAGCGTGCTGCTGCTGAATTGCGATGTGGTGACGGTTTGGTTCACGATGAGCGGTGAAGGAAATGTGTTTGAGTCGTCGACCTGGATGGTATAGCTGGCAGCGCCGGTCACGTCGGACCAATTAAATGTGATGTTGGCGCCGGGTGCGAAACGCGCATCGGCCGCCGGGCTAACGAGTGATGGAGCGGGCAGCGTTGCCGGCGGAGTGGGCGTCGGTGTTGGTGTCGATGCCGATCCTCTGGTGACAGCAAGCTGCGCGGATGTGGTTGTGTCGTAGAACGCAGTGATCGTCACGGTTGTGTTCGCGCTCACAGCAAACGTGGTGATGGTGAAGTTCGCGCTGGTCTGGCCGCCGGGAACACTGACAATGCCAGGCGCTTGTGCAGCTGATGCGTTACTGGTGGAGAGCGTGACGGAAATGCCGCCAGCGGGCGCGGGCGCACTGAGAAACACCCTGCCGGTGGCGTTTGTTCCGCCGCTCACGCTCGTTGGCGTGATCGACATCGACTGCAACAATGGCGGCGCGTTCGGATCGGGAGCCACGTTAACAAAAATGGATTTCGTTACGCCGCCGGCGCTGGCGAAAACATTTCCACCCGTGGTGAGGCCGGAAACCCGGCTGGTTCCAATGGCGAAGGTATTCGTGCTGTTGCCTGCTGCGATCGAGACGCTTGGCGGTACCTTAATAATAGAGGGATTATCGGTGCTCAGATTGACAACACCGCCACCGGCTGGAGCAGGGATAGCCAGGCCGACGCTGGCGCGTCCGGAATTCCCGCCGATTACATCCTGACTAGCTGGACCCATCGCAAGCAACGTTGCTGGCCCGGGAGCGGGATCAACGCGGAGAATGCGCGCCTGCATGCCGTTGAATTGCCCGTAGCGCGCGCCAATGAAAACCCAATGCGATGCGTTCACCTCCGGAGCGCTGGTTGTAGTGAAGCTGGCGCTGATATTTCCCGCCGGCACGGTCACGCTCGACGGCACAATGACCTGGCCTTCCATGCTTCCTTGCAGACTTACGACGGCGCCACCGGCCGGAGCAGCTGAAGTGAGCCTGACAGTTCCGGTCACGGTGCCGCCCGCCGCGACAGATGGTTGACTCAAGGTGAGGGAAGAAAGACTCGGACGCGGCGTGGGACTTCCGGGTGGAGTCAGGACGACCGAGATTTGAAACGCGTGAACGCCGCTGTCGCTGTCGGTGCCGGGGTCAAGCGTGACGCGAGTCGGGACAGAGACGGCGCTGGTGGCAATGGCAAAATCGGCGTCGGTAGCGCCTGCGGGAATGAAAACAGTCGCCGGCGGCCTAACGAGACTTGTATCGCCGCTTACGATGCGCACGGTCACGCCACCCGGAGGCGCGGCCGATTGTAAAGTCACCGTCCCATTGAATGACGTGCCGCCGACAACGCTTTCGGCGCTGATGTGCATGCCGTAAAGAATCGGAAGAACGCCGAGCGAATTTTGTTGCCAACCCTGGCCATACGCCGCGCGTAGGACTCCGATAATTCCATTCGACGGTGCTGGCCCGGTGGTGACCGGATTCACGAGGACGTCCGTCTTGCCCGCGGGAATCGTGACCGTGCGTGACGGTACTTCCGCTTGCGGAATGTCGCTCGCGAGTGTGACCAACGCACCGCCCGCCGGCGCCGGCTGGTTAAGCATCACGCGCGCGGTGATCGAATTACCGCCGTAGCCGTTTCCTGGTTCTGTAATGATCGCAAACAGATCAAAGCCGGCGGGCGTGGCGGGCGCGGCGGTCACGGTGATTGCCCGAGCGCCAGACCACGGACCGGCGACATCACCGTGCAATGCGCGCACCCGCCAGAAGTATTTGCCAGGTGCAAGCAGATCGGGCGTGATCAGGTAATCGGAGCGCGTCACGCCCTGGAGTAGGAGAACGCCGAAAGCGCCGGCAAAATTAGGATCGGTATCCACATCGAGATCGTATCCCGGGATTTGCGGGTTGGCCGTATCCGACCAATCGAAAATGAATGGAAGCGAAACAGTCGCTGCGGCTGCGGGGGAAACTTGGGAAACACCCGCTGGGACCGGCGCAGAATTTGTGATGTGAACGTTAAGCGTCGGTGAAGGGAGACTGCGCACGTTGTCGACCGAAACGGCGCGGACCCTATAATAGGTGTTTGCGATTGCGTTACCCCAAAGGGCCTCGGATTGCGTGCCGAACGTGAGCGCGTTGATCGTTAAGGTGAGCGGGAAAGAAAACGCGGGATCAGTGTCTGCTTCCAACAAATAATAATGCGCGCCAGGAACAGCTGACCATTTGATTGGGAAAGATTCGCGCACATGAAAACTGGCGCCCGTGGCTGGCGTTGTAAATGACGGCGCGGCGGGTGCCGGACCGGGCCCGGTTACAGTAAAACTGCGTGCCGCCGACCATGGCGAATCGACGGAGCCGGTTGCGCCACCGACGAGCTGACTGGCTTTGACCCGCCAGAAGTAGGTTCCGTTAGGCAAACCGCTGACCTTATCCGCAGTCGGCGTCGGAACGGACGGATCGGAATCCATGTTAGTGAAGCCAGAAGCGATGATGCTGGTAAACGCGGATGTAGTTCCGATCTGCCACGTGTAACTTCCGATCGGTCCATCGGGGTCCGAGACCGCATTCCAATCGAGTGTGATTGGCTGGGCGAGTGATGCGCCGTTTGCCGGCGCCGCCAAAACAGGAGCAGGCGGCGCATTCGATGACGGTGGCGTCGGTGTGGGGTTGGGCTGCCCGTTTCTCGCAAGCGCGTGCTTGGTTTCGCCTGTCAGGAAGAAAAGAAAAGCAATAACAAACGCTGAACATCCTCTCCGGTTGATCATATGTATCTTAGATACGCGCGTGGCCAGCCGCCGCTCCACCGTTCAATTGTAACAACGTTGTTACCTTTTGCCCTACAAGGCGGCCGCCGACATGGGGATTCTGGCCTTGCAACGAAGGGACGCGTGCAGATGCGATCCCTCCGCCTGCTAGTGACGTCACCGCGTTTTCACACGGTCTTGATCGAAAATGATCAGTGTAATGTGTAGGGCAACCGCACCGGTTGCCATTCCCAATAAGGCAGGCGATGCGCCTGCCCTACAATGCTATCTAGGAAGGCGTAACTACTGTGCCCGCAGCGCGACCATCGGATCTACGGTAGTGGCACGCAGGGCCGGGATGTAGCTGGCGAGTGCAGCAACCATTAACAGCACCACGCAAATAATGCCGAACGTACCCGGGTCGGTAGCGCTGATACCGAACAACAGACTCTCCATTACTCTGGTCAGCACGAATGCGCTGGTCAACCCGATCAGTAATCCGACGCCGACAAGCTTTAATCCTTCTTTCACCGTCATTTTTAAGACGTCGCCGCGTTGAGCTCCAAGCGCGATGCGAATCCCGATTTCGCGCGTTTGCTGAGCAACTGAATAACTCATTACGCCGTAGATGCCGACTGCGGCCAGGACCAGCGCCACTGCTGCGAAGATAGCGAGCAATAGCATGCTGAAACGCTGCCGCGCCACCGCGCCCACGACAATATGCTCCATCGAATCGATATTCGCGACCGGCTGATCTTTATCCACTGCCCAGATCGTATTTCGCACTGAGGTGGCAAGGCTCAACGGATCAACCGACGTCCTTACGACCAGTGCGTTGGCCACCAGGCCCTTCATCTGACGATAGCTGAAGTACATTTGCATCTTCGGCTCGGCGATAAAATCGTTCTGCCGCACATCTTTGACCACGCCGATAACCGTGCGCCATGGAGTCTCCGTGTCTGTCGTTGCGCCGACTTTCAGGCGTTTGCCGATTGGATCTTCGTTAGGCCAGTAATGCCTCGCTGTCTTTTCGCTAATCAGGACCACCGGCGTTGCGTCGAGCGTATCCCGGTCGTTGAAATCGCGTCCGCGCAGCAGCGGAATTCCCATGGTGGCGAAATACCCCGGACCAACAGTGCGGTAAATCACATCGGGCCATTGATCGATCGGCGGATCGGGAATTCCTTCCACCGCGATGAGCGTCGAATCGCCGTTATAGGTGAACGGCAGATTGCCTGCGACCGCTGCGGATTGCACACCCGGCAGCGCCTGCACGCGGCGGGTCACTTCGGCGAAGAAGGTGGTCCGACGCTGAGTATCCGGATATTTCACTTCGGAGAGGTCGACGTTCAGCGCGAGTAAATGGTCCGCGCGAAAACCGGGGTCGAGAGTTCGCAGATGGACGAAACTGTTAATCAACAGTCCCGCGCCAACCAGGAGGATGAATGAGGTCGCGACCTCGGCGATCACGAGCGAATTGCGGAGGCGTTTGCCGCGAACGCCGGCGCCGGAATCGCGTCCCCCTTCCTTCAGGGTTTCATTCAGGTTGAAATGCGATGCCTGGGTCGCCGGGGCGAGGCCGAAGATCAGTCCGGTAACGACGGCTACCGCGAGAGTAAAGAGTAGCACCGTCGCATCGATAGTAATTGTATCCGCCTGGGCGACATCCTGCGGAATGAAGCGGGTCAGTACGTGAAGGCCGAAATAGGCGAGGGCCAGACCCACCACACCGCCTACGAGCGAAAGCAGTACACTTTCAACGAGCAATTGTTTGGTCAGACGCGTGCGATTCGCGCCAAGAGCAAGTCTCAGGGCGATTTCTTTTTGGCGGACCGCGGCCCGCGCCAGCAGGAGATTCGCGACGTTGGCGCAGGCAATGAGAAGAACGAACGCGACCGCGCCTAACAAAATCAGCAGCGGCGATTTCATCTTCCCGACAATTTCTTCGTGCAAGGGCGTGACCACTGCGCCTCTCCGTGCGTTGAAATCGGGATATTGCTGGGCGAGACGTGCCGCGATTGTATCCATCTCCGCCGTTGCTTTCGGCAAAGTCACCCCGGGTTTCATGCGCGCGATCACTTCAAGATAGTGGGCGCCGCGGAACGCCGCTTCTTCGGAGGGGAAAGCGAGCGGCACCCAGACCTGGTCGCGCCAGTTGCCAGACGCGGGGAGACGCACCGTGTGTGGCAGTACGCCAACGACGGTGTAGGGCTCGCCGTTTAGATTCACCGCGCGGCCAATCACGCCGGGATCGGCACCGAAGCGCCGTTTCCAGAGACTTTCATTCAAGAGCGCGACTTTGGTGCCAGGCTGATCTTCCTGCGCTACGAAAGTCCGACCAATAATCGGCTTTACGCCTAACACGTCGAATAGGTTCGCGGAAACGCGGCGACCATCGAGACGTTCTGGTTCGCCTACGCCCGTGAGGTTAAAGCTGCGCTCGGCGAACGCTGCCATGCCCTCGAAGACGGTGCTTTGTTCGCGCCAGTCGAGGAAGTTGGCGGGCGAGGGCGTATCCTTGGGAAAACCAAGATGAGTCGCGTTTTCCCAAATGACGACGAGTTGATTAGGACTCTTATAAGGCAGCGGCCGCAGCAGGATCGCGTTGACGACGCTAAAAATGGCGCTGTTTGCGCCGATGCCGAGTGCGAGAGCAATGACTGCCACGATCGTGAATCCCGGGTTCTTGATGAGCATGCGCAGTCCAAAGCGCAGGTCCTGTCCGAGATCTGCAAGCATATTGCCGTTTCCTTCCCGGCCGGGGATAACGGCGTTTGCCGGGGCGCGACGCTCCACGCGCTTTAGTTCGCGGCTCAACAAGTCTGATGCATTGAGCTCCTGGAAAACGGCGTGGCGGGCTTCCTCTTCGGAGGCTCCACGGTTGATCGCCGCCTCGTACTCGTCGGTTAGATGTTGCGAGAACTCTTCCACGATTTCTGCTTCGCGCACCGGAGGCAGTCCGAGTTCGGCGATGCGCGCTCTAATTTCGGCTTTGAAATCAGGCATGTTGCGTCGCGGTGATTAACTTAACGGCAGCAACGAACTCGGCCCAGCCGTGACGCTGCTTCGCCAACATTTTCTTGCCCGCCGGTGTTAGCCGATAATAGCGGCGGCGCCGTTGCCCGGATTTTTCAATCCAGCGCCCCCGGATCCAGTTCCGTTTTTCCAGGCGATAGAGAAGAGGGTAAAGGGAGGCGACATTGAATCGAACGGCGCCGCGGGAGCGCAGCTCGATGAGTTGTCCAATCTCATAGCCATGGCGCGGGCGATATTCCAGGAGAGAAAGAATCATCAACTCGGCGCTGCCCTTCTTTAATTCGCGATCGAGAACTGGCGTTGCCATATATGTCAGTGACATATACGGAACAGACATGCATTGTCAAAAGCGATCGAGTAATTTTACTGCGGGACGATCGCGGGCTGGCGTGCTCGCAAAATGTATTTCTGAACTTTGCCGGTTGCAGTTTTGGGAAGCTCCTGGAGGAAGGTCACGCTGTGTGGCGCTTTGAAATGCGCGAGGTTGGCCCGCGCAAACTCGCACAGCTCCTTCGCATTTGCCTGCTCGCCTTGCTTGAGCACAACAAAAGCGTGTGGCGCTTCGCCCCAGCGTTCATGCGCCAGCCCGACGATCGCGACCTCCTGCACCGCCGAATGCCGCAAAAGCACGCCCTCGACTTCGATCGAGGAAATGTTTTCGCCGCCGCTGATGATGACATCTTTCAGGCGGTCGCGAATCTCGACGTAGCCGTCCGGATGCACGACGGCAGCGTCGCCAGAATGAAACCATCCACCGCGTAACGCTTGTTCGGTCGCCTCCGGGTCGTTGTAGTAACCGGCCATGACCACATTGCCGCGGGCCACAATTTCCCCCTGTGTGATCCCGTCTTGCGGCACATCGTTTCCTTCTTCGTCCACTACACGTAACTCCCCGGAGGTAATCAGCTCGACACCTTGCCGGGCTTTGATCGCGGCGCGCTCGCTGATTTTGAGTGACGCATGTTCCGTTCGCGGCTCGCAGATGGTGATGAACGGCGCGGTCTCGGTGAGTCCGTAAACGTGAATGATCGTCCAGCCCAGTTCTTCCTCGAGTCGTTGGATGGTGGAAGCAGCGGGCGGCGCACCAGCCGTGAAAACTCGAATTCCTTTCGGGGCGAGCCGACGCAAATCTTTCGGCGCATTGGCTAACGAGATCAAGACTGTCGGGGCTGCACACAGCATGGTGACCTTCTCCTTTGCCATCAATTCGAAAACCGCGCGCGGTTCCGCTTTGCGCAGACAAATGTGGGTCGCACCCGCGGCCGTGACGATCCAGACGAATGTCCAGCCGTTGGCGTGAAACATTGGCAGGGTCCACAGGTAACGATCGGCGCAGGTCACGGATTGATGGACCAGGATGCCGATAGAATTCATCCACGCGTTGCGATGAGTAATCATCACGCCTTTCGGACGTGAGGTAGTGCCGCTGGTATAATTGATCGTGAGCAGATCCGTCTCGCGAATTTCGGGGCGAACAAATTCAGCCGGGCTGGCTTTGAGCGCCGCTTCGTAGTCGAGCCAGTCTTTAGTCACAGAATTCAGCTGAGGACAGCCAACGCCACAATTCAAAGCGACGAAGTGTTCTACGTGCGGAAGGCGGGAACGAATGCTGTCGATCGTGGCGAGATAATCGCGGTCTGCGCAAACCATGCGCGAACCGCTGTGATTGATGAGATAAACGAAATCGTCCGCGGTCAGGCGATAATTTAAGGGCACCAGCACCGCGCCGACCTGGGGCACCGCGTAGAATGATTCGAGCTGCGCGTGAGTGTTTGGTGAGAGATAGGCAACGCGGTCGCCCGGGCGAATTCCAAGTTTCTGTAAAACCGCCGACCAACGGTCACATCGTTCGAGAAACTGCGCATAGGTCCAGCTTGAGTCACCATCGACGATGGCGACGCGCTCGGGATAGAGTTTGCGCGCGCGGCGCGCGAATTCGAGAGGTGTCAACGGTGTTTCCATTGGGCTCGTTCCAAATCGTTGAGAGTTGATAGAGAAACATGAAGATAACGCGAGTTTGGATTTGCGCTCGTCGTGGCGAGCGCCACGACAACGGAGGCTACAGAAGTGAATCCGAAAAGGCTGACCATTGTTAGTTTCATCTGCGCAATCTTGGGGTTGCTTCTCATTTTTGAAGTTATTCGACCTTTCCACGATATGTCGAAAGATGGCCCGCTGGCGATGATCCTCTGGAGCATCGGTGCGACGGTGGCGGTCATCGGCTTTTTTGTGCAGCCGCGCGCGATTACCCTTGGTGTCGCGGCCTTACTGGCGAATCTGATTCCGCTCTGTGGCGTCGCCGCGGTGCTCGTACTTCTCAGCCACTCGACTTTGATTTGGCACTAGTCGGAGCGGCGGGAAAATCGGACAGGGCTATCCGCGTGCAGCCGGACTTTCTTCCAGGCGCCTCGACTGCCATCTTTAGTCATGTCGGCGATGGTGAACGTAAACGGACGAATCTCCGATGAGCGTGAGGCGGTGATTTCCGTCTTCGACCACGGGTTTCTATATGGGGAAGGAATCTACGAAACATTACGGACCTACAACGGCCGCTTGTTTCTTTTCGATCGGCATATGCGCCGACTGCGTAATTCGGCGCGGCTGATCCAGCTCATGATTCCATTTACGGACGATGACCTGGCCCGGCACATTCGCGAGACCATCGCCGTGACGAGCCTGGACGGGAAGGAGGCCTACGTCCGGGTGCTAGTTACTCGCGGTGTAGGCGAGCTCACTTACGACTTGAAAGCAACGCCGAATCCCTCCTGGGTCGTCATTGTCAAAGCGCTGGTTGAGCCGCCCGCCGAGATTTACGAGCGCGGCTGCAAAGTTGTGCTGGTCGATGTTGTTCGGAATCACCCGGGGTCGGTGAGTCCAATGATCAAGAACAACAACCTCATGAACCAGGCGTTGGCTGCACAGCAAGCGTTTCAACATGGCGCGTTCGATGGAGTGATGCGGAACTACCGTGGCGAACTGACGGAGTGCGCGACCTCCAATCTATTCATCGTTAAGAACGGGATCGCGCTGACGCCACCGGTTGAGTGTGGGCTGTTGCCCGGCATCACGCGCGAGTTGATTTTCGAGGTCGGCCGCAGCGTGGGCATAGAGGTTCGTGAACAGATGCTGCGTGACCACGACCTGTTCGATGCCGACGAAGCATTCCTCACCAGCACCACACGCGAACTAGTGCCGATCGTAGCTGTCAACGAGCGAGCGATCGCTAATGGCAAGCCTGGAGCGGGTACGCGGAAGCTACTAAAAGCCTTTCGAGATCTCGCACGGGGAGCTGAGTGAAATGAAATCTCAAATGCCCTGCCCGCGAGAACATTCGGAGTTAAGACGCTACCGCATCTCTTTCCCCAAACAGCGAGAAACACGGAACGCCGAAAATCAAACATCGAACACCGCTACTCAATAAACCGAATCGTCATCGGATAACGATAAAGCTTGCCGTCGCTCGCCTGGATTGATGCCATGATCACGAATACAGCATTCAGGACCCAAAGAATCGGCAGCACTAGAAAGCCGATCAGAACGAGACAAAACACGACGGCGATCGCGTTGTAGAGCAGCATTGAGATCTGAAAATTGAGCGATTCTTTGCCGTGAGCATCGATCTCGGGTGAATCGTGGCGCTTGGCCAGCCAGACGATCAGCGGCCCGAGGATGTGGCCGGGAAAATGGAAGAAAACGCCCAGCAACGCGCTGGCGTGACACAGAATGTTCCACATGCGCACGCTCGGAAATGCCGCAGCGCTCGCCGGCAGGGGCGGGGGTGAAGTTTCCATAAGGTTATAATGAATGGATGCGGCCGAACTGGCATTCGGATTCAAAAAAGCGGGCCGCGAATATCTGCCGCCTCGCTGAGCGAGGCAAAAAGGTGAATGGATAGGCAAATGCCCATATAGCGAAGCCGGCCCGCAGTGCACGACGCAATATCTGCTAAACTCGAGCGGTGAACGTGCTCGATTGGCTGCTGGATTCTGATCCGGCAATCCGCTGGCAAGTGTTGCGCGATCTGGCCGATGCGTCAGCAGAAATTTTCTCGACGGAGCGCGCTCGCGTAGCGAACGAAGGATGGGGTGTCCGATTGCTGGCCTTGCAAGGCGAAGACGGCCAGTGGGCGGGAGGCGCGTTGTTTCCTAACGGGAAATGGAACAGGAACGAGCCTCAGCCCTGGACCGCCACGGCAAACACTCTCGTGCTTTTGCAGGACTTCGGAGTTGATCCACGCGATAAGAAGGTGCGTCACGCGGTCGCGCGGGTGCAGGAGCGTTGCTGCTGGGAACATGCCGGCCAGCCGTTCTTTAGCGGCGAGGTCGAGCCGTGCATCAATGGGATGGTCGTCGCGATCGGCGCCTACTTCGACCAAAATGTCGGTGGTGCGGTCATGAGGCTACTCGGTGAGCAACTCGAAGACGGCGGATGGAATTGCGAGGCGGAGAATGGTTCCGTTCGCTCTTCTTTTCATACGACCATCCGAGTTCTCGAAGGGCTGTTGGCGCACGAACGCGCCACCGGCGGCTCCGCGGAATCCATCGCGGCGCGCCGGTCGGCGGAGGAATATCTTTTGGAACGAAAGTTGTTCCGCCGTAAAAGCACCGGCGAAGTCGTCGACCCAGCGTGGTTGCAATTTTCGTTTCCGACGCGCTGGCACTACGATGTGCTGCGCGGTCTCGAATATTTCCGGGCGATGGGTGATCCGCCAGACCCGCGCGCGTCCGAAGCGATCGAGTTACTCCGATCCAAGCAGCAAGCCGACGGCAGGTGGCTTTTGGAGAACACCCATTCCGGCGCAGCCCACTTTACACTCGAAGACGGTGATGGCCGGCCCAGCCGGTGGAATACGCTACGCGCGTTGCGGGTGCTTCGTTGGTACGAGCAAGCAAGTGACCAGAAGAGGAAGACCGACTGGCGTTTGTTGAGAGCGTAAAAGCTCGGTTGAAGCCACGCACCTTTACGGAGTTGAGAGCTGAAGCCTGAAAGATCGAATGAGCATGAGCATGAGCATGAGCATGAGTTATTACGCTAAAGCAGTCTGATTCCGCCGCCTGCGAACCATTACTATTCCGCGCACGAGCACTGCGCCGAGGACGAGCGCACCACCAGCAATCGCCCAGGGGCCTGGGCGCTCGCCCAGCGCGAGCATCACCCAGACCGGATTCAATATCGGCTCGATCATCGGAATTAACATGGCCTCCAGTGCGGTAACGTGTTTTATCGCTTCCGCGTAGAGGGCGTAAGACAAACCGAGTTGCAGAACGCCTAGCACCAGCACAAGCCACAAAGCGCGCGGCTGAAGTAACGGCGCCCGCAACAGAAACGGCGCACCTGCAATCGCAACTATGATGTTCCCCAGAATGACACTATTGATCGGCGAACCGGTTCTTTCTTTTCGTAAAAAGACGACCAACGACGCGAAGGCAAGAGCACTCGCAAGCGCGAGAATGTTTCCCCAAAATCCGGACGTTGTTAGCCGATCCAGAAAGAAGAGAGCGATTCCACCCAGCGCCACTGCGATGACCCACCAGTCGATCGACAGCGGCCGTTCACCAAGATACCAGCGGCCGATGATCGCGACGTAGATTGGCGCGGTGTATTGCAGGAAAATGGCATTGGCGGCGGTTGTCATCCGGGTGGCAAAAACGAACAGCGCGACCGTGGCCGCGTAGGCTATTGCGCCACCAATCTGAGCTCGTGAAAATGTGAACCGCTGCCGGCCACCGCACGCCAGCAACACCGGAATCGCAGCAATACTTCGACCAGCGGCAATCGCCATTGGCGGCCAGTCAATGGACTTAATTAAGACTCCTCCCAAACTCCAGAGCAGCGCTGTTATGACCAAAAGAACTGGAGCGAGGAAGCGTTGTTGCATTTGGGAAGAGTTTTAAGATTTAAGTTTTAAGCAAAGCAGGATTAAAGGCCTACGCGCGGTCGGAAGTTTCAACGCCCAACATCCAACGTCCAACGTCCAACGCTCAAGGTTTAATGGAAATCGCGGCGCTAAGGCCGTTCCCAGATTTGCAACTTGTCGCGCCGTAATGTGGCGTGAAGGCGGATCAACTATCGGCTGTTCTGAGTCGGCGCGAGGCAGCGACGATTTCTCCTGTGGTGGCAGGCGTGCCGCCTGCGAGTTCAGTGATGCGCAGCCGACACGGCTGCCTCTACAGATTTATCTCGGCATGGCGTTTCCTTCAATCTGAAAACTGACGGGTTAACAAACCAATTTCAGGTCAAACGGTGTCCGTTATACTTGCTGGCGTCTCTCCGCTCGAGCTGCGCAATCAGCTGTCTGGCCGATTCGGCGCGGGGGCTCTGCGGAAAGCGGGTCAAAAATTCGTGCGCAACTGTCAGCGCCTGCTTGTTATCGTGCAGCACCTCGGCAAACAAACCGGCCTGATTTAACAGGCTGGTTTCATGCATGGGATTTTGTCTTTGCGCGATCTTATATTGCTCGAGCGCTTCTTGCGGCTGACCGATAAATCGAAAACAATTCCCGAGATCGGTTCGCACGTCGGGATTATCAACGCCCTTTGCGATTGCTTCCTGATAATGCTCGATCGCGTGCGGCCAGTTCTGTCGATCGTAATTCCAATCGGCAAGTGTGCGGGCCGCATCAGCCGGCGACATATTTGAAACATTGGGCGGCGCCGTGTTCGGCGTCGAAGCGAAGTGTTCGACCGGCGGCTTTCCCGATCCGTTCGAGGCCGACGTGCGCATGATTAGCCACATGGCACCGGCGCCGAGGCAGAAAGCGCCGAGAATGAGAAGCGGAATGTGCAGCTCCGCCAGGAGTGTCGATCGCTTTGCCGGTTTAACTGGATTCGCCATTGGCCAATATAAGTGGGACACGACAGCGCGTGTCTCTACAGATGAATTAACTCCCAACTAAAGCGAGCCCGCGAGCGTTCCCTCAACTATCGACTTTCCTTCGGCATCACCCCGATCTTTTGCGCGAAGGCGATGAAGCGCGGGTCGTCCTTGTAGGCGCGCAGGAAAGGATTGGAGAGCAGCTCGGCCACACCGGCGTCGTGCGTGGTCCAGGCGTGCTCCAGCCATTCGAACATCTTATCCGGCTCTTTGCGCAGAGCATAGACCTCGGCGATCTGACTGCCGCCGTCGTCCGCGTTTTCGTCGATCAGTTTTTTCAGCGCCGCGTCGGCCTCGGCCCGGTCGCCGTTGGCAAAGTGGGCCAGCGCCAGTGCGTAGGTGCGCCAGAACGGATCGGTTTCCTGTTTCGCCAGTTCCACGGCAGGCGCCGGGTTTGCCGCGCAGAATCTGAATCATCGCCAGATACATAGTAGTTCGTGGCGGACTGCGGCTGCAGCGCGATAGCCTTTGCGCAGCGCCGCCTTCGGCCTCGTCGTAGCGGCCGAGCGCGGTGAGATAGATCGCGAGGTCGACGTGGGATCCGGTGCGTAACGGGTCGAGCGCAATCGCTTGCTGCCCGAGCGCGACCGCTTCGTCGAGCCGGCCGAGGACGGCCATCAGGCTAGCGAGATTCGCGATCACCGGCCGGATTCTGCGGCGCGAGTTCGAGAGCGCGGCGGAATTCCGCTTCGGCAGCGGCGAAATTGAAATCGAAATCCTCCAGGATCATGCCTTGTGCCAAATGCGCATCGGCGAGATTCGGATCCAGATCGAGTGCGCTCTTGGCCGAGGCACGGGCTTTTGCGATTAGCTCTTGCCACTTCTTTCGCCGCAACACTGCCGGATAGCCGGTGGCCAGACTCCGCGCCGCGAGCGACAGCTTCGCATAGGCGAGCGCGTAACGCGGGTCGAGCCGGATCGCCTCCTCGTAGTAGCCGATCGCTTTGCGCGTATCCTCGGCAGTGCGGCGATTGAAGTAAAAATTTCCCTGCAAGAGCGCGTTGTAGGCCTCGACATTCTGGTTCGAAGGCGTGGCCGCGGTGGCCAACTGCGCGGTCTGCCCGTTGTTCCCGAGCAGCGCGACCTTGAGCTCCTTCGCCACCGCGCCGGCAATCTCCGATTGCACCGCGAAGATGTCCTTCAGTTCCCGGTCGTAGGTTTCCGACCAGACATTGGCGCCGTCGCCGGATTTGATCAGCGCCACCGCGATGCGCACCCGATCGGCTGACTTACGCACGCTGCCTTCGAGCAGATAATAGACGCCGAGCTTTTCGCCGATCGTCTTGCTGTCGTCGGTCTTGCCTTTGAACTGAAAAGACGAGGTGCGCCCGATGACCTTGAGGTCCTGCAAACGCGAGAGCGAAGAGATGAATTCCTCCGACATGCCGTCGGAGAAATACTCGTTAGCCGGATCGCCGGTGGAATTGACCATCGGCAGCACCGCGATCGATTTTTCGGGAATGGCGGCGCCCTTCGTCGCTGGTCGATGCGCGTGAAATAATATGCCGCTCCGGCCGCGAGGATCGCGACGAGCACGAGGGCGGCGATCCATCCGACATTCCTGCGCCGCGCCGGCTTCTCGGCGGCGGGCGTTGGCTTCGTCTGCTGAAATTTCTGCGGGAGCGCGGCGTTGCCCAGCGGCTCGGCGTAGAGATTGACCAAATGGAGCCGGACGCCGTGCTTGACCTCGCAATCACCCAGGTCGCGCAGACGCGACGCCCATTGCCGGGAATGCATCAGATCATCCGCCACGTGCTGCGAGAGGAGAATGTGCCCGGCGTCGCCGCAATCCATCACCCGTTGCGCCATGTTGATGCCGGCCCCGGCGATGTTGGTGCGCCCGCTCACGTCGGTCACCTCGCTCACCGGTCCGCTGTGAATGCCCATCCGCACCGGAAGTTCCGGGTGCTTCTGAAGTGCCTCGGCAATCTCGAGCGCGCACCGGGCTGGTTCCTCCGCGCTGTGGCGAAAGACCAGCGCCATCCCGTCGCCGGTCGGCAGCCTAACCAGTTGTTCGTCGCGTCGCTTCGCGCACCGGCGTGGTCGCGAGCACGATCTCAGTGAGCTGGTTGAGCCGCTCCTTCTGCTCCTCGTTTAAGAGTTTCGAGTAACCGACGATGTCGATGAACAGGACGTGCCCGATCTCGAGGCGAAGATTGTCGTCGGATTCCGGCACAGGCTTTTTCTAACGGACACGGTCCTATAGGGCCATGTTTTTCTGGGGAGACTTCCTAAGCGCGAATGGACGCGAATAAACGCGAATAGGAACCGACACTTACAAGACTACCTCGCCTGTATCGCGATCTATTTTCGGTTCGTTACTTAACACGAGCCGCTCCCATTCCAGCCGCGCGTGCTTGAAATTCAGGATGATCCCGACGGGTAAAGTAGTGATCCGGAGATAATTCAACATCTGACCCCGCTCATGGTTGGTTATCCGGTCAATTGTCTTTGTGTCGACGATCAGTTGCTGTTGGACAACAAGATCGGGAACGTACTCGCCCACCAGCTCGCCCTTATACACCACTTGATGTCGCTCCTGTTGGGTGTGCGGGATACCGCGCAAGCGGAACTCCACGCAGAGACAATTCTCATGAATCTTTTCGTGCAGCCCATGTCCGCGCACATTCAAAACCTCGATGGCGTAGCCCACTACCGCATAGACTTCCTTCTGTAACAGCAATTCGTGTCTATTAGTGTGCATTCGCGATTTTGTCTTGCATGCCGGTTAACCACGAACGGACGCGGATAAATGCGAATAGGATTTGGCACTCAGAAATCCCTTAATCATCACTTTCTGTAAGATTAATTCGCGTCCATTAGCGTCCATTCGCGGTTAGCGTAGCGCTATTCTTTCGGAGCGAGTGATTGAACGATTTTTTCGAAGCGCGGATCGCCGCGGAGCGGGTCCCAGACCGGGAGCAGTTTTAAGGCGCCGTAGCTCAGCATGAGCGATGCGACGGGAGCACGCAGTCCAGCTTCCAGTTGCTGCAAGGCAAGCTCCTTGTCGCCCGCCCACGCTGCTGTGATGGCGAAATATTGAAGGACGCGGCTGCCGTTGTTGACATCTTTTTCCACCGGCGTGAGCGCGATCGCCCGACGGCCTTCGTCCAACGCCAGGTCTTTCCGCCCAAGAGCAGCGTCGATTAAGCCGAGGACGCAGAGCGCCGGGCCGTAGTCCGGCTGCGCCTGCACGATCTTCTCCTGCTGGGCGCGAGCCGCTTCAAACGCAGTGCGCGCTCTTGCCTCATCTTTGGTCATGCGCGCCAGCAGACCTTCACCAAAGCTGCGGCTCAGACTAATCGTGGCTTCGCCCCAGCATGGATTGTCGCCCAGCGCGACGAGTGCTCGTTCGGCCGCAGCCGGATCGCGTTCGGCCAGCGCGCAAAAGAACCAGGTGTCCGCGGCGCTGGCGATGGCGCCCGGTCCTTGCGCGAGGATTGCATCAATCGTCTGGTGGAGCGGCCGGGTGTCCGCTTTCCAGCAGAGATAATATAGTCCACGATTGGCCCGCGTTTCGACGTTGTCGGGCACGATCGCTAACGCGCGATCCAGCGCAGCGATCGCCTCGGCATAGCGCCCCAGGTGTTGGTAACTGAGCGCGATCTGTTGCAGAGTATAAAAGTTGCGCGGGTCCAGCTCCACCGCGCGCTCCAGATTGTGCAGACCTTCCTCCTGCTGGCCGCGCCGCCGCAGAATGTAGCCGGTGAGTTCGAAGAGACGCGGATCATTGGGTAACGCTCGCCGCGCAATCTCCAATTCGGCGAGGGCGCCGGCATAGTCGCGCAGCCCGTAGTAGAGATATTGTGCGCGCGCCAAATGCGTTTCGGCAGCATCCGGCCGCAGCCGTGTCGCGGCTTGCACAGCAGCTTCAGCCAGCGCCAGCCGGGCGGGAGTGTGATCAGACCCCATTACTGCATAAAGGTATTCGTGCGCATAGGCGAGCTGGCAGTAAGCGTCGAAAAATGAGGGATCGCGCTTGACCGCTTCATCCAGAAGTTCAATTGCCTTCCGCAGGTCTGGCTCGCCCGTCGCGCTGAAACCTGCCGTGAGGAGAAGTGACTTCGCCCGGCTGTAAAGGTCGAAAGCCGCCAGATCAGTGGTGGGCGGCTGCTCGATGGCTTTCTTCTCGTTAGGCGAGAGCTTCGCCTGCAACTGATCGGCGATCGCCTTGGCGATCTCGCTTTGGATGGCGAAGACATCGGCCAGATCGCGATCGTAGGTTTGCGCCCAGAGATGCGCGTCGGTGCGGGCATCGATCAACTGCGCGTTCACGCGCACTTTGTTGGCCGCGCGTTGCACACTGCCTTCCAACGACATGCGCCACGCCGAGTTGCTGGCCGATCTCGCGCAGATTGCGCGGCGCGCCGGTCTTGTACTGCATGACCGACGTGCGGCTGATCACCTTCAGATCCGCGATCTTGGAGAGGTCGGTCAGGATCTCGTCCTGCACGCCATCGGTGAAGAAGGCGTTCGCTTTTTCTTCGCTCAGATTTTCGAACGGAAGGACCGCGATGCTTTTCTCCGGAACCGATCCGACCGGAGAAGATGCGGCGGCATTGGTCGCCTGCTGCGACGCACGATGACGCAGAAAGAAAAAACCACCTGCGATGAGCGCGGCAACCAGCAACAGCGCAAGGACGACTTCATGCCATGGCATGCGCCGTGTTCCTGTTTCGGGTTTGTCCGAGCCGGACTGGCCTTTTCGGATTTCGGATTTGGCGGCCGTCGCAGACGGCCGTTCCCATGGCAGCACGATGCGAAATAAATCCATCGGCACCTCGACGTTCTTCAGCTCGACCGGAGCCAGCTTTTCAAATCTGGCTTCAAGGGCATTATGGATCTGCCGTTCCACATCCACGGAAATGCAAATTCCACCAATCCCGGCCACCGGTTGGATGCGCGAAGCAATGTTGACTCCATCACCGTAGACATCGCCCTCGCGATGCACGACATCGCCGACGTGAATACCGATCCTTAATTCGATGCGATGATCGGATGAGACATCGTGGTTGCGTTTGGCTAAGCGTGCGTTGAATCTCAAGCGCACATTGGGCTGCCTCCAACGCGCTCTGGAACTCAACCAGAAACGCGTCGCCGATGGTTTTGATTTCCGTGCCGTTGAAGCGCGGAAAAATTGATCGCAAAATTCGGCGGTGCTCCTCCAGCAATTCGAGGGCGAGTGCTTCGTTTCGCTGGGACAGCGCGGTGTAGCCCACCATGTCAGTAAACATGATGGCGGCAAGCCGACGCTGTTCAGCTGAGATGCTCACGTGGGCTCACTTTGGTTTGTCTTCGCAGAGTTTTTGGAAGCGCGGATCATTCCGGAGCGGATCGAACATCGGATCGAGCCGGAGCAGCGCGGGAGTGAGCGGCACGCTGCCCCAGCCAGTGCGCCCTCGTACGGTATCGAGAGTAGTTTCTGTAAAGCGGCGATGGCGCGATCGGGCTCTCCCATCTGCGCCGCTACCCGGGCGAGGATCTCGATCGGACTGGGACCATCCAACGCGTCTTTCTCGATCGGGACCGCGGCCATGGCCCGTTCGGCCAGAGCGAACGCGGCGGCTTTGTCACCGAGACCCATATTGGTCAGCGCGAGATCGCCAATCAGGCATAATTTTCCGGCTGTTCTTTGAGGAAAGGTTCCAGTTCGCTGCGCGCCTGTCGCCAACTTTCCTGGGCGGCGGCATGGTCGCCGGCGACTTCTTGCGCCCAGCCTAACCAAAAGCGCAGTTCGCCATTGAAGTAACCCAATGCTGGATCAGGCTTGGCCAGTATTTCCTTTAGCCGAGGGATGATTGGTGCAGGGCGGCGCTCCAGGATCGCTTGGTAAACTTGTGTTTCCAACGCGCTGGTGTCGTCGGCGCTCGGGTGGAGCGGAGCGAGAAGCGCCGAGGCACGCGGCAGGTCGCCCTCGGCTTGTGCGATAGCCGCCTTTAACGCGAGGGTATCCAGGTCGTCCGGTGTGATATTGAGAACCTGATCAAGCTTTCGCAGCGCTTCGGGGAAACGACGAAGTGTCGATATAGGAAAGCGCGTGCTGGGTGAGTAGCTGAACGTTGCGCGGGTCGAGCCGCTCGGCTTCGTTGAAGTACGACTCGCTCCGGTCCCACTGGCCTCGCCTCCGCTCGACATAAGCCAGCGATTCAGGAATCCGGCTGCTATTGGGCAGGAGCTGACGTGCTTGCTCAAAGTAACGCACCGCGGTGTCGTAATCCTTTAGGCAGGCGTAGTGGTAATAGCCCTTGGCCATTACGGCCTCGCCGAGATTGGGCTGAAGAGTGAGCGCGGTTTCGGCTGCCTGCCGTGCCTCTTCACGGAGGGCGACCGTTGGTTGAAGAGTCTGTGTGCGGTAGCCGCGCGCATCAACGTATGATAGCAGCGCCCAAGCAAGAGCGAACTTCGGGTCCAAGCGCACCGCTTCTCTGAGATATTTCTGTGCGCCAAGGGCGTTGGCGGGTGTGTCTGCCAGTTTTCAGTGTATAAGCCAGCCCACGCAGGTAGGCATCGTAGGCCTCAGGATTGTCCGTCGGTTTGGCGGCGATGACTTGTTCTTCCTGACCGGTGAGGTTCGCTCGCAACTGATCGGCGATGGCTTTGGCCACCTCACTCTCGACCGAGAAGATGTCGGTCAGTTTGCGATCGAAGGTATCGGCCCAAAGATGGGAATCATTGGCTGCTTTGATCAGCTGCACGTTCACGCGCACGGCGTCGCCGCTCTTCTGCACGCTTCCTTCCAGGATGTGGGCGACGCCAAGTTGCCTCGCGATCTCAGGCAGGTTGTCCGGCGCGCTTTTGTAATGCTGCGTGGACGTGCGCGAGATGACCTTCAGATCGGCGATCTTCGATACGCGCGTCAGAATTTCGTCCTGAATGCCGTCGGCAAAGTAGGCGTTCTCCTTGTCGCTGCTCAGGTTTTCGAACGGAAGCACCGCGATGCTCTTGTCGGGGATTGCTGCCGTTGGAGTTGCACTCGAACCAGTCGGCGGTAACGAATTAACCACATTGGTCGCAGTGGTTGCGCGATGTCGCGACCAGAGTAGTCCGCCGATAATCAGCGCGGCAACGAGAACGCCAACGCCGGCGATAATCCAACGGCGTCCTCTCTTCTCTGCGACCACCGGAGCAGTGTCTTTTCGCGCCTGCCGGAATTTTTGTGGCACCTCAGGATTACCCAAGTCTTCGGTGTAAAGATTGACCACGGCAACACGCGCTCCGTGTTTCACCTCGATTTCGCCTAACTCGTGCAAGTGTCGCTTCCAGTGACCGTACTGCTCCAAATCTTCGGCCATATGTTTCGACACCAGGATGTGAGCGGCGTCGCCGCAATCCATGACCCGTTGGGCGATGTTAATTCCAGCACCGGCAATGTTGGCCCGTCCGCTCACATCCACCACGCCGCTGACCGGACCGCTGTGCAATCCCATGCGCAGCTTGAGCTCCGGATGCTCCTTTGCCACGCTGCTGATCTCAAGCGCGCATTCCACTGGCGCTTCCGGTGTGTTGTAAAAAACGAGCGCCATGCCATCACCCGTCGGCACCGTCACGAGGCGGCTGTTTGCTTCCGCTTTGCGGAAGTGTTCCGAGTCGTGAACGATTCGGTTGAGTAGCTCGAGCAAACGCCGCTGCTCTGACGTAACCAGCTTGGAGTAGCCGACGATGTCGATAAAGAGCACATAGGCAATCTCCAGCTCGATCTCTTTGTTAACCTCGGCGGCCATTGCAGAAAGTTATTTTGTCGCAGGTGATTCGCAGCAGTTTTTGGAAGCGCGGATCATTCCGGAGCGGATCGAACATCGGATCGAGCCGGAGCAGCGCAGGAGTGAGCGGCACGTTCGAAGCCAGTGCGCCATCGTACGGTATCGAGAGCAGTTTCTGTAAAGCGGCAATGGCGCGGTCGGGTTCTCCCATCTGCGCCGCCACCCGGGCGAGAATCTCGATTGGAACGGGACCATCCACCGCGTCTTTCTCGATCGGGACCGCGGCTATCGCCTGTCTCGACGAAAGCGAACGCGGCGGCTTTGTCACCAAGGCCCATATTGGTCAGCGCGAGATCGCCAATGAGGCTATAATTTTCCGGCTGTTCTTTGAGAAAAGGTTCCAGTTCGCTGCGCGCCTGTCGCCAACTTTCCTGGGCGGCGGCATGGTCGCCGGCGACTTCCTGCGCCCAGCCTAACCAAAAGCGCAGTTCGCCATTGATGATAACCCAACGCTGGATCAGGCTTGGCCAATATTTCCTTTAGCCGAGGGATGATTGGTGCAGGGCGACGCTCCAGGATCGCTTGGTAAACTTGTGTTTCCAACGCGCTGGGTGTCGTCGGCGGCCGGGTGGAGCGGAGCGAGGAGCGCAGCAGCCCGCGGCAGATCGCCCTCGGCTTGTGCGATAGCCGCCTTTGACGCGAGAGTATCGACGTCGTCCGGTGTGATATTGAGAACCTGATCAAGCTTTCGCAGCGCTTCGGGGAAACGACGAAGATCGATATAGGAAAGCGCGTGCTGGGTGAGCAGGTCAACGTTGCGCGGGTCGAGCCGCTCGGCTTCGTTGAAGTACGACTCGCTCCGGTCCCACTGGCCTCGCCTCCGCTCGACATAGGCCAGCGATTCAGGAATCCGGCTGCTATTGGGCAGAAGCTGACGTGCTTGCTCAAAGTAACGCACCGCCGTGTCGTAATCCTTCAGGCAGGCGTAGTGATAATAGCCCTTGGCCAATACGGCCTCGCCGAGATTGGGCTGAAGAGTGAGCGCGGTTTCGGCTGCCTGCCGCGCCTCTTCACGCAGGGCGACCGTTGGTTGAAGAGTCTGCTGTGACGGTAGCCGCGCGCATCCACGTATGACAGCAGCGCCCAAGCAAGGGCGAACTTCGGGTCCAACCGCACCGCTTCTCTGAGATATTTCTGTGCGCCAAGGGAGTTGGCGGGTGTGTTTGCCGTTTTCAGAGTATAAGCCAGACCACGCAGGTAGGCATCGTAAGCCTCAGGATTGTCTGTCGGTTTGGCGGCGATGACTTGCTCTTCCTGACCGGTGAGTTTCGCTCGCAACTGATCGGCGATGGCTTTGGCCACTTCACTCTCGACCGAAAAGATGTCGGTCAGTTTGCGATCAAAGGTATCGGCCCAAAGATGGGAATCATTGGCTGCTTTGATTAGCTGCACGTTCACGCGCACGGCGTCGCCGCTCTTCTGCACGCTTCCTTCCAGGATGTGGGCGACGCCAAGTTGCCTCGCGATCTCGGGCAGATTTTCCGGCGCGCTCTTGTAATGCTGCGTCGAAGTGCGCGAGATCACCTTCAGATCGGCGATCTTGGATAAGCGGGTCAGAATTTCGTCCTGGATGCCATCGGCAAAGTAGGCGTTGTCTGGATCGCGGCTCAGGTTTTCAAATGGAAGCACCGCGATCGATTTTTCCGGAACTTCAGCCGACTGCGCGGAGCTGGCGTTTGTCGCGGCACGCGTTGATTGCGCCCAGCCAAAAACAGCCTGCAATCAGCCATCGAGCAAAAGACGGCGATGGACGCAATCGCGCCGACTCCGAATTGATGCGTCGACTGTCCGAACGGCGGGCTTTTGCGGTTCTGGCTGTTGGCGCGAGTATCCCGCTCCCATGGCAGCACGATGCGAAATAAATCCATCGGCACCGAAATGTTCTTTAGCTCGGTCGTCGCGAGCTTCTCAAACCGCGCCTCCAGCGCGTTGCGAATCTGGCGCTCCACGTCCATCGACACACAGATCCCGCCCGGCCCCGCCACCGGCTCGATCCGCGAAGCGATGTTCACTCCATCGCCGTAAACGTCGCCACCGCGATGCACCACGTCGCCAATGTGAACACCGATTTTAAGCTCGATGCGTCGATCAGGCGCGATATCGGCGTTGCGTTTGGCCAGCGTTCGCTGGATTTCAATCGCGCATTGCGCTGCTTCCAACGCGCTCCCGAATTCGACCAGGAACGCGTCACCAATCGTTTTTATTTCAGTGCCGTTAAACCGCGGAAAGATTTCGCGAAGCAACCGGCGATGTTCCTCCAACAATTCCTGGGCAAGCTTTTCGTCGCGCTGGCTCAACGCGCTGTAACCCACCATGTCGGTGAACATGATGGCGGCCAGCTTGCGTTGCTCGTCAGCGCTCATTTCAATTGGTCGTTAGCCAGGCCCATCTTGTGCAAGAATGCATTCCAACGCGGGTCCGGGTGAAGATTCTTGAGGAACGGATCGATCTGGAGGCCGACCAGGCCTGAGTCGCGCTGTCGATGCGCCCGCTCCAGCCACTCAAATGCCTGGTCCTTCTCTCCTCGATAGGCATAGACTTCAGCAATTTGATAGGCTGCCCCGTCGGCATTGTTGTTAATTAAATCGGCAAGTGCGGCATCTGCTTCCGGCATGCGTTTCTGACTCCAGCGCGCCATGGCCACGACCAGAAGGCGGGCCCAGTCGGCAGCATCTTTCTGTCCCTCCGCTGCGGCTTCCTCAAATTTACCCTGAAGAAGGAATGAGATACCGAGACCAGCATGGCTCCAAGGCGCTGTGGGAATTAACTCGATCAGTCGAGGATATTCCGCTTGTGCCTCGGCAAACTGCCCCGTGAGCGCGAGATTGAATGCTAAAAACGATCGTGCCCGGGGGTTAATGGGATCCAGCGCGACCGCCCGGCGAAAAAGTGCGATGCCCTGCGTTACATCCCCTTTGGCCAGAGCGAGGGTACCCGCGTCCGTAATGATCGCCGGGTCCGCGGGAGCAAGGGCCAAAGCGGTGCGCAGCGTCTCGCCCCCTTCTTTCCAATCAAAATCAAAGTTGAGTTGGATGTCGGCGCGGGCACGCAATGCTTCGGGCAGGTTGGGTTCGAGCGTTAGGGCGCGCGTCGCCGCGTCGCGCGCGCGCGCCAACTCCGCATCAAAGATTGCCAGTCCCCCTTGGGTGGAATATTTGCAGAACCATAAGTGCGTCTCGGCCAGGCTGGCCCAGGCGAGAGCGAAGGAAGGGTCGAGTTCTACCGCGCGTTGATACTCGGCCAACGCGGTGCTCGCGTCTTTTTCTGAGTAGCGGTTAATATAGAACCGGCCTTGCAAATAATGCTGGTGCGCCTCCACATTTTTGGTCCCGCCTTTTTCCGCCGCCTGGACCTGTGCGCGAATCGCCGCTTTCGTTTCGGGGTCGGTAGCGCCATTTGTAAGCTGACCGCTCAACTGTCCCACAATGGTTTGAGCGAGCTCGGTCTGGACGGCGAACACGTCTTTTAGGTCGCGAGTAAAATTTTCCGACCAAAGTTGCTCGCCCGTATCGGTCCGAGTAAGCCGGGCCGCGATGCGCACCGTGTCGCCTGCCTTGCGCACACTGCCGTCGACCAAACGGGCCACGCCGAGTTTCTGTCCGATCTCCTGGGCCGTCGCATTCTTGCCTTTGAATGAGAACGCCGAGGTCCGCGCGGCCACGTGAATCCCGGGAATTTTTTGCAGCACCGTCAGCAGCTCCTCGCTGATTCCATCTGAAAAATATTCGCTCCCTTTGTCGTCGGAAAGATTGGCAAACGCCAGGACGGCGACAGACTTCTCGTTAGGCAGAGAGTTCGCTGGCGACGACGTCTTGTAACGACTGAACAAAAACCACGCCGCGGTCGCAATCAGCAAAAGCGCAGCGGCGATAAGCCACCCGACTGGGATTGACCGGCGCCGCCTAACGTCGCGCTTTCGCAGTTCCGACGGTA
>CAVPWK010000018.1:0-58510 GCA_963709435.1 uncultured Verrucomicrobiae bacterium | reverse complement strand
AGTTCACGATGTAACGCTTCAACCCTTTAATCTTTGTAACGTTTTACCTCTTATCCCATGTCACAACATCGCAGTCTCAGAGGAGCCAGCACCATTGCCGCCAAGCGCAACGTTTTAAAACGGTTCGAGCGCGTAGATTTGCTAAAAAAACGCGGACAATGGAAGGAAACGAGCAAGGTGATTGGGCTGCCTAAGACCAAGCCGGATGTCTAATTGGTGCCGTTGAAGAGTTGAAGGGTTGAAGCGGCCCGGTTTGACTCTTTAACGTTTTAACGCTTCAACGAACACGAAGTGCGCCTGAATCGTTTCCTCGCCGCGACTGGTATCGCATCCCGTCGCGGCGCGGATGAGTTGATCGCCGCCGGGCGCATCACGGTGAATGGAAAACCGTGCACGGATTTTCATTTCAACCCAGCCCGACTGATTACGTCAAAGTCGACGGGAAACTGATCCATCAACGCGCGTCCGTTCACATCTTACTGAACAAACCGCGTGGTTTTGTCTGTCACGCGGCGCGACCCACACATCACAAACACGATTTACGACCTCCTGCCGCCCAAATTTTCCTCGCTGGCGTACGTCGGCACGGCTCGACGCCCAGAGCGAAGGATTACTCCTCCTGACAAACGACGGAGAACTCACGCAGCGTCTGACGCATCCGCGTTTCAAAATCGAAAGGAATATGAAGTGGTACTCGATCGCGCGGCCACTCTGGACCTGGCACAGCGATTACTTCGCGGCGTGATCCTGGATGGAAAACGCGCACGCGCCAAATGCGTGCAGCAAATTTCGCCAACACATCTGCGTATTGTGCTCGAGCAAGGGATCAATCGGCAGATCCGGCGCATGCTCGAGTGCTTCGGATTTCACGCGAAAAAATTGGCTCGAGTCCGAATGGGCAATCTCAGACTACAGGAACTTCCGCGCGGGAAATGGCGACACTTGAGCGCCCAAGAAGTTCGCGTCATCCCGAACAAAACCGCGAGTCCGGCTCGGATCGAGGGATCCCGCCGCGGTCGCTTTAAGGTTGCGCGAAGGGATTCCTCGACTTTCGCTCCGACTGACGATGAATCTCGATAATTGCTCCGCCGTGATCACGGGTGCCTCGGCCGGGATCGGGCGCGAATTCGCGCGGCAACTGGCTGCACGTGCGAAAGTTCTGGTTCTTGTCGCCAGAAGGCGCGATCGACTCGAACAGTTGCGCACCGAATTAGTCGCCAGAAATCCGGCGTTACGTGTTGAGATCCGCCAGGCCGATCTTTCAAATCTCGAGCAGACAATGCAACTCGCTACCTTGCTCACGAACGAGCCAATCGATTTCCTGATCAACAATGCCGGCGTCGGCGATCACGGTTCCTTTGCCACCGCCGACCCGATTCATGTCAATGAACAGGTGCAGGTGAACGTGCTGGCATTAACTGCGCTGACTCGTGCGTTACTGTCGCGGATGATCGCGCAAAAACGGGGGGCGATTTTGAACGTCAGCTCCTCCGCTGGATTCCTCCCGCTGCCGGGCATTGCGGCTTACGCGGCCACAAAAGCCTACGTTACCAGTTTTTCCGAAGCGATCCGGGCCGAAACGCGGGGTTGCGGGATCACTGTGTCTGCACTCTGCCCGGGGCCGGTGGATACTGAATTTGCAGAAGTGGCCAATCGAGAATCGCGCGGGGAAAAACCTTGCTCCGGTCCGATGCATGTGGCGGTAGAAAAAGTGGCACAGGCAGGGTTAAGGGCCATCGAGCAGGACAAGGCTTTAATCATTCCAGGCCTTGCCACGAAACTCGTCATGGCGATTACGCGCGGGTTGCCGTTGCCTGTCCTACGCCTAGCGCTGCGATTTATCAGCTACAAATAAGCCCTAGCTGGCGCTATTGGCAAATCACGAAAACGGAAATTTCTGATCGATGGCGGTCTTGTCTGGCATGATCCCAATCTCTCCCCCCACATCTGGGACGTAGACAAAGGCGTAGCGCCGCCTAGGCGTTTGCCATCCAGTCGCCTCGCTGACCACTCCCTTTTTCCGCTTCTCGGCATAATCGAAAAATTCCGAGGCGGGTTTGACCGACCAGTTTGAGTATTTTCCGATTTGCATCAGCGCCGCGCGCAAATCGCCTTCGCCCCACGATGTGCCCGTCCGTTTCTTGAACGCGATGTAGCGGGCTTTGCCATTAAAAAACCCGACCGTGATATCGAAACCTTCACTCATGTCGCCGGTCAGGAAACCGAACGCTTCTTCGCCTTGGCCGACCATACCGAGGAGATTGGGCGCCATGGTCGCCTTTTTTCCAAAGTGTGTCTCGACTTCTTCTTTGGTCCGCAAGAGAATGTTCATCCTGGCAAAGCGAGCCACCGATTTACACTAAAGAGTACCGCCTTGCCAGTGTTGAATCATATGGGTTTCGGTAACGCTAGACCCCCGGAGTTTAGCATTCGCCCGCTCGCGACCGAAGATCTGGACGGCTTCATCGCCTACTTCACGCGCCCTTCCAAAGCTGACGCCGAACGCATGGGCCTCGATATCAACCGCGTGCCGTCGGCCACCCAACTGCGCGCCGACCTCAATGGGATGATTGGCGCTCCACCAGATCGCCTTTCCAGTTTCGTGCTCGCATGGTGCATTGATGGCTACAGCTATCGGACATTCCTCGCTAAAAGACATCGTACCGTGCGACTTCGGTAGCATGCACCTCCACATGTGGCACGCCGATCTGCGCGGTAAGGGCTACGGGCCGCGCCTCTTTTGCTTGTCGGCGCTCGACTTCTACGAGCGCTTCAATCTGAAGCGTATCATTTGCGAGCCCAAAGCCGACAATCCGATGGCAAACCGCATGCTAAAGAAAATCGGTTTTCCCCTGATCCTGACGCATGTAGCCGCATCGTCGGAGATAAGCGTTGTATGCGAACTGAACCGTTATGAGATTCTTCGCGATGTCGCTGAGCGCTACCTGCACCCTCACGCAAGGTAAGATATTTGGCCTTTAGCAAACGCACAACGTGATTGACGACGACAGTGAAATCCATCACCAAGCTACTTCTCACTTACACGCCCATCGGTCTCGTCTTGATATTGGATGTTTAAGCATTCAGCACGGGGACTTATGCGAGTGATCGGGACAGGATCCTGCCGTACTGGTTCGCTATTTGCGCTTTCCTGTACATGCTGCCCGCGATCATCGCCTACCATCGGAATCACTCACACTTCTTCGCTATTTGGGTGATCGACCTGCTGTTTACGCCGTTATTCCTGATCGGGTGGATCGCAGCCTTGGTCTGGGCTTTTATCGACCCGAAACGCAGGGGCTGCGAGCGGACGAAATATGTTTTGTATGCAACTTCCCCGCTGGCATCCATCGATGCCGGCTACAACTGCAAAGCGCCAAATCGGCTAATTGTATTTAATCGAGCAGCCGTAGGGGCGTGTATTGGAGTTCGAGACGGATTTGCCGCTCATTGATTCATCGAGTGCAGCTTTCACGTAATTGGTCGAGCTCGGAATGTCGGCTGGATTGGGCGTAGCTTTGCTGTCGATCGCGCCTTCATAAACGATTTTGCCCTCCGGATTGATAACAAACATGTGCGGCGTGTTGCGTGCATTATAAACGCGACCGGCTTTGCCTTGCGGGTCAAGCAGCAGCGCGGTTTGCTTGGTATTCCAATCTTTCATCACTTTCTGCGCTTGCTCCGCCGTCAGGTTACCTTCCAAGCCTGGTGCACTGGAGTCGATTGATAGCCAGACGACACCTTTCCCGGTGTATTCGCTCTGCAATTTCTGCATGTTGCCGCTGCCGTAATGCTTTTTCACAAACGGGCATTCCGGATTAAACCATTCCAGCACCACGTATTTGCCTTTGTATTCGGAAAGGCTGTGCGTTTTTCCCGCGGCATCGGGAAGGTTGAAATCCGGCGCAGCCGCTCCAACCGGCGGTGAATCGGCGGCGATAAGTGTAGTGGCTGTCAGTGAAATCAAGGCAAGAAGAACTGTTTTCATAATCTATTGTGACGCGATGTTGCGGCTAACGGTTTCCAATTTTTCTAGCACGATATTTTTCGTGAGCAATTCCGGGAAAACATACGGTTGCGCCGTGCCTCCCGGATAAAGCACATACAATGGGACACCTGGCCGGCCGAATTGTTTTAATAATTTCGTAATCGCCGGATCGCCGTTCGTCCAATCGGCTTTTAATTTCACGATTTGGTGCTCGGAAAAGGCGGCCCGCACCGCGGCGGTCTCGAGGACGGTCGATTCATTGAACTTGCAGGTGATGCACCATTCAGCGGTGAAATCGATAAAAACGGGGTGCCCCTGCTGAAGTTCGGAGGCGAGGCGTTCCGGAGTAAATTTTTCCCAGCCGCTGCCGGCGGAGGCTGTCGGACTCGCGGCTACTGATGCGCTTTGGAATTTTTTCCCAATGAAATAGTAACCGCTCCCGATTACGAGCAGGAGCATGACCAGGAGCACGGAGGCGCGGGTTCGCGCGGAGGCAATTGGCGTCATGAACGCGCCTTTCAACCAACACACCACGCTGAGCACGAGCAGAAATGCGCACGTCCAGATGAGGGCGGCGACGCCGCGTTGCGCGCCGAGCACGGAGAGTAAAAAGAGCAACGTTGCGATCAGCAGAAAACCCATCAGCTGTTTCACCCGTAACATCCATGGGCCCGGCTTCGGCAGGAATTTGAGCCAGGCGGGCTGCGCGCTTAACAGGAAATACGGCAAACTCATTCCGAGGGCGATCGATGCAAACATCGCCAGAATTACGGCGGCCGATTGACTGAAGGCGAAGCCAAGCGCGGTGCCGAGAAACGGCGCGGTGCACGGCGTCGCCAGAACGGTCGCAAAAACTCCCTGGAAAAACGACCCCACATCCCCATGGGCCGACTCCGCGGCGACGGCACGGCGACTGAGCCACTGTGGCAGGTTAATCTCGAAAACGCCGAAGAGGTTCAGCGCAAAGACCAGCACAACCGCGCTCATAGCGAGGACGAAATAGGGGTTCGTGAATTGTGCTGCCCAAACTGGCTGACCTCCGGCCGTCTTGACGATGACAAGGACAAGCGCCAAACCAAGAAACCAGACGAAAATTCCCGCAATGAAGGCGAGACCACTGCGGAAAATGCGGGCCCGACTCTGACCCGCCTGCTGAACAAAACCGAAAATCTTCAGAGAAATCACCGGCAATACACACGGCATCAAATTGAGAATGAAGCCACCGATAAACCCGAAAATGAGGAAACGAATGATTTCCCTCAGCGTCGACTTCTCGTTAGCCGCTGCCGTTTCATGTCCAACTGAAATATCCCAGGCGCCGCGATCGGGTGCGTCGTTGGAGCTTCCGAACACAAGCAGACCTGGGAGCGATTTGAATTTCCCGTTCGCATTGTCCAGCGGAACATCAAAGGTGGAGACATTGCCATCACGCGACGCCAAACGCGGATGACCGACAGCCACATTTTCCGGCGGCGACGGGAAGAATTCGATGGAAGAAAATTTCCCCAGGTCAGGATGACTCACGCGCAAGACCAATCCCGCAGCGCCGCCTTTCCACGAAGCGGAAAAATCGGCAGCCGGCGGGGTTGGCAATTGCTTTTGAAACCGCGCAAACAGGTCGATGTTGGCGGGCGAATTGGCTGATGCAACTGGAAGCGACAAGTTTACGGTGCCATCGCCGGGAATGCAGATTTTCTCGCACACAAGCCAGCTGACTTTGGCCGACAGATTCGCACTCGCACCGGTTAGGCCTTTCGGGGGCGTGACTTGTTGAATTAAAAGGACCTCATCGTGATAACCGTAAATCAGAATGTCACCGGGTTCCTCGAGCTTCAGCGGGATGGGCCACTGAATATCGCCGACACGCCAGTCCCCGGGCAATTGCCACTTGATGTCGGTCGGGATTCCCGCGTCGCCCGGATATTTCCAATAGGTGTGCCAGTGCGGCTCCATTTTTAAGCGCACACCGACAAGGAACGGTTCGCCGGGAATGATTGCACTGACATTCGCCAGGGCATCGGCGTGTACCAACTGCCGGCCCTGATAAATTTGGGCATGCGCCGTCATCGCAAGCCACGTCGGCAACCAGATCAGCAATACGGAACGCTGAATTGCGTTCATACAATTACTTATCACTCGGCATCGGTTCGGGCAATGGTAGGAACTGGCTCATATTCTGCTGATGAAACAGCATGCGCTACGTCGTCATCGTCGCATTGATTGTGGCCGGCGTGATTTTCTTCCGTCAGCAGAAAGCGCACACGGCGGAGGCGCCGAAAAGAACGGCCCAAGTGGCAGCTCAGCCGACATTAACGCCGCGGCCAGCAAGCGAACACGATTGGGCTAAGGCTGCGATTGATCGGACTAACGAAGTGAGGCAGCAGGTAAAACGCGAGCGCGCTTCGAACGAAGTGCCTTGATTAGACTGAAAGTCGACACCTAAAACTCGACCCGCTAAACGCCCTATTGCTAATGCGTGGATTGCGCCTGCGCTTTGGCTTGGATGGCGTGCTTGAATTCCTGCTTGGAAATGGCACGCCCAGCGGAGGCCGCGCCTGCATTCTTACCAAGCTGGGTGACATCGCTTAACGGCGAGCCTTCATTGGTAAAAACGGCGTCTTGTCCTGTGGTATCTTTCTTCACACGGAAGCGACCATGCATGATGCCGACGAGGGGGACGAACTGCGTGCCGTTGTTTTCCACAAACAGAATGTCTCGGTCGCCAACCTTGAACTTGGGCGCATCAGATACTTCCATTGTCTCACCACCGACAGTCCCGCCCAGCATGCGCAGAGTGACAGTCAAACCAGGATTGCCCTTGAACGTGTCTTCTACCTTCAGCGTCACGTAACTCATGATGTGACGTTGCGCACCCTCCCCCGTCCATTCGGAGCGCACATCAGTCACACTGCCTTGAAAGATCATTTCGGCCCGGGAAACGAGCTCATCGAATGAAGGTGGAATAACCGTTGTCGCCAGCGCGGTGCCGGCAAAAATCAGACAGGCCCCGGAAATCAGTAACTGGGAGAGTTTTTTCATTGGAGGAACCTAAGCCTAGCTGGATCTACGAATGATTCAAAAGGAGAGCATTTGATCGCGAGGACGCGGTTTTCGTTCAATCTATGGATCAAGATCATATGCATCTACGAGCGCGACACCGGTGCTATTATTCACCCCACGAATAATCGCAGTATAGTTGCCAGTTGGGAGAGTCGCGATAATCGCCGATTCTTTGGCATTCGGCGGCGAGTAACCACTGGATGAGATTGCAGCTGCCTGGGCCCCAGTGCCCCAATTGTCATTGCTAGCGAGCAGGTTACCGGAGCCGTCATGTAGTTCCAAGACGGGATCAGATAACGTTCCCGAGAGCGAGAATGGCGGCGCGGCCAGGGACGGACCCAGTGCGCGAATGATCAGCTTCTTTGATGTCGAACCATCGATGATGAGGCCGGCAATGAGAACACTTTGGTCCGTGCCAACCTTTCCACGGGTCGAAATATTAGATAAACGACTTGATAAAGAGTCCAATTCATACACGTCGACCAATCCGATGCCGGTCGAGTTGTTGTAACCGCGCACGACCACGGTGTAGGACCCGGCTGACAGAGTTGCGATCAGGGCAGGTTCGTTGCTGTTTTTGGGGGCGTAGCCACTGCTGCTGATTTGTGAAGCCTGCGATCCGATCTGCCAGTCGTCATTCGTCGCGATCGTAGCACCCGAAGAATTGTGCAACTCAAGCATTGGATCGCTCAATACGTTAGCAACCCCATAGCTGCCGAGAGTCGGCCCAAGCGCACGGACTAGTATTGTTTTGGATTGCGAGCCCCAAACCATAAAGCCGGCGATCATCACATTGTTTCCGCTGCCGACATCCATTCGTGTCGAAATATTACCAAAATGGCTCCCCGATGGGTTCGGCGTCGGGCTCGGCGTAGGTGTCGGCGTCGGCGTTGGCGCGCCATACAACGATTGCGCGCCGGCGGTATCATCGGCAGAGAGCACCTCGCGGTTGCTCGTCACCGAGTTCATGATGGCGTCGACATGCTGGCCATGCTGGTCAGGATGATCCAAACCGAGCGCATGACCGAGTTCATGGATAAAAACACGCCGAATATCGCCTATGGCCCATCCGCCGTTACCATAACGCAGCGGCCCCCGATACGAATCGAACTGCTGATTCTTGTTGAACAGAATGTCGGCCTCTTGAATCGAGCCGCCCATATACTTGTAGTAGGTGACCGCAAGAGTTCCCGTTCCAAATTTCTGTCCGAAAACCGTGGTCGAAAAGACTACCGAGTTGACGCGGTCCCCCGACGAAACAGAAGTGCTGGCTACGTTGCTCGTGTAGCGCAGCCGAACCACGGCATTGTCCCAGGCGCTGAGTGCGGGGGACGCCGCGGTATCCCAGGATGTGTTTCCATCAATCAGGGTGCGTCCGGCCGAACCGAGCCCCATCTGGAAGGTAACGACACTCCCGCTCGACCAGCTGACCCCCTCGAGGGCATAGCCCTGTGCGCGGTGAGAAAGGAGGATACCGATGGTCAAAACGATCAGGATTGAGAGGATTTGCAGAGATGCGACGGATCGCTGCTGGGGGGAATAGCCGCGGGGTATGCGAAACAGGGTAAATCCCATAGTACCCATAAAAGCACGAAGTATGCATGGCCGTTAAAAACGATCGCCATATTCCTTCCAGCTTATCGCAGAGCTGCGAATGCCTCAGACTTAATACGTGATCTAAGTAAGCTACACTTGCGCGTTTGGGCTTTTTTCGCAAATCTGCGCTGCTCTCGCACCCTGAACGAAATAGCGCACCGTAAAAGGTTGAATCCTTGGACCAACACACCGCAGACGGGCCCAGAGAACCTTATGGAACCAGAAAAATCTTCTGCGAGTAAGGATCTTTTACCTTACTCCCAGAGGGATAGCCACCGACATCGACGTAACCGCCGTTGGGATCGTACGGACTGAAAACATAGCCAGGTTTCCCGGGGACCGGCTTTGCCACCGGAAACTGCGCCGCTGAATTTGTCGACGAACTCTGCGGTGTCATACCCGCATGGGACGTTGCAGACGTTGATGGATGAGTTTCGTTCTGCTGAGGGGGCGGCGACGCGGTAGTCGTCGTCGATGTGATAATGCCAGGCGACCGCGCAGGAGTCGGTTGCGGCGGTGGAGGCATTGTCACCACTGGCTGATTCTCGTAAACTGTCGTGTCCGTGGTCTCAGTGGTTGTCTGCTCGCCTCCAAACGTCTTGCTGACAAAATGCGCGGGCGCGGTTACCACATTTTCCGCGGTGCGGCAACCACAAACAGCCACCGACAGCAGGAAAGCGATCGCCCCAGCGCGAGTCATTGTGCGATGTTATCAGCCCGCCGAAGACACGCAACTTCCGTAGTCGGAAAGCAACGCCCTAATTGTTTCGTCGTTGGCCGACCACGCGCACATCAGGCGGTAAATGTCCGGCTCGATGAACTTGTAAAAATCCCATCCAAGTTCGCGCAACTTCCGGGCGATCATTGCCTCGAGCCGAACAAACACCGCGTTGGACTCAACTGGAAAAACGATCTCAATTCCGCAATCACGCAGTCCGTCCGCTAATCTCAGCGCTGCATCATTCGCGCGCCGCGCATTTTTCAACCAGACATCGTTCTCTAACAAAGCGATCCACGGGGCCGCCAGAAAGCGCATCTTGGAGGCGAGATGACCGCCTTGTTTCGCCCGATAATCGAAGTCAGCGCTGTGCTGTTTCTTAAAGAAAATCACCAGCTCGCCCGCGGCCAGACCGTTCTTTGTCCCGCCAAAGGAAAGAGCATCCACGCCCGACTGCCACGTGATCTCTCTCGGCGCACACCGAAGCGCGGCAACGGCATTCGCAAAGCGCGCGCCGTCCATGTGCAAAACCATCCCACGCTTCTTTGCGAATGCTGAAATTTTGCGGATCTCATCCGCCGTATAAACCGTTCCAAGTTCCGTCGCCTGTGTAAGACTGATCACGCGCGGCTTGTGCGAATGTAGTTCGTGTTGTCGCAGCAGCGCCGCCTCCACTTCGAACAAATCGATCTTGCCGTTCGCGCCGCGGGTGGAAATCAGCTTCGATCCGCCAGTATAAAACTCGCACGCACCGCATTCGTCGTTTTCGATGTGCGCGTTCTCATGACAGATGATGCTGTGAAAGGGCTGGCAAAGTTGTGCCAGGGCAAGCGCATTCGCCGCCGTTCCGTTGAAGACAAGAAAAACGTCGCAATCAATTTCGAAAAGCTCGCGCACCCCATCGCATAGCCGACAGGTCCACTCATCGTCACCATAGGATGGCGCTGAATCGGCATTGGCCTGAGCCAGCGCTGCCGTCGCTTCCGGACAAATGCCGGCCGTGTTGTCACTCGCGAATTCCTGGCGCGGCGGAATCATTTATGGAGTCGCTACCCGAGTTTTATGCTTCGGGCAATCGCGTAATCAGCGGCCGGCGTTTGATCAGTCGCGGCTTTGCCAACGGCGAGGCGCGGTTTACAGTCGAGCATGAGTCCGATCCAGGCCGAGGTCGAGCGCCGTGGCATGCAAATTTTTGATCTGGTCGATCGCCACCCGGAATCAATTTTCAGCAAGGCCGGTTTCTATCAGCGCATGATGGAGTTCTCGATGCGTGACGAACATTTCAAAGTACAAATGTTCCGGTTTGTCGACGTTCTTGCTTCGCTGCGTCGCGGCTCTGATATCGTACAGCATCTCGACGAATATTTCGCCGACATGCGCAATGGCTATGCGCCGCTAATCCGCACCGGCGTGTCCTTGGCGCGCATCGTACCAATCATTAGCGGAAAGTTTCTGCGCTGGAACGTCTCGGGCATGGCGCGGCAGTTCATCGCCGGACGCAATCCGGAGGATGTGATGAAGACGTTGCGCAAGAAGCGGCGTCAGGGGATCGGATTTACCGTCGACCTGCTCGGCGAAGCTGTCGTCAGCGAAGAGGAAGCCGCCGAATACACAGGGCGTTGCCAGGAATTACTCGAGCATCTTGCTCGGGAAACTCGCGGCTGGACCGATCCGCTCGGCAAGAACTCCGAGCTGTTCCCCGTCGTAAACGTTTCCGTAAAAATTTCCGCGCTCTATTCGCAAATGAATCCGGCCGATCCGGCCGACGCAATCGCGCATCTCGCTCCGAAGCTCCGCCCGATTGTGCGCCGCGCCAAAGAGCTTGGTGCTTTCGTCAATTTCGACATGGAAAGCTACGCGCACAAAAACGCGACGCTCGAACTCTTTCGCACGCTTTTTACTGAGCCGGAATTTCGCGACTGGCCGCACGCTGGCATTGTGATTCAAGCTTACCTGCGCGACGCCGAAACTGATCTGCGCGATTTGATTGCATGGGGACGGGCGCGCGGGACACGGTTTACCGTTCGCCTCGTCAAAGGCGCCTATTGGGATTACGAAAAAATTAAATCGACGCAGAACGGCTGGGTCATTCCGGTCTGGCTGCAAAAACCAGAGAGCGACGCAAATTTCGAAAGACTCACCCGCATCCTGCTCGAGAATCAGTCGATCGTGACCTCGGCGTTCGGCTCACACAATGTCCGCAGCATCGCTTACGCGCAAGCCCTGGCGGAAGAGCTCCAGATCGATCGCAGCCGTTTCGAATTTCAATTGCTCTACGGAATGGCAGGGCCGATCAAACGCGCACTCGTCGATATGGGTTATCGCGTCCGGGAGTATTCACCGGTCGGCGAACTGCTGCCCGGCATGTCGTATTTGGTACGACGGCTCCTAGAAAACACGTCGAACGAAGGATTTTTGCGGGCAAAATTTTCCGATCATGTTTCGGCGACGCAATTACTGCGCGACCCGCGCGAGCTCGTGAATGGTGTAGTCGCGGCCGGCCGCGGGGAAGGGGAGGTCTTGCGGGCGACACGCACGGCCTCTACAGGTGTCTCCGATTTCTCGCGTAATGGCGCCACCCTAGAGACGCCTCCGGCGACACTTACAAAAACGCTTCGCTCGTCAATTTCGCCTATCCAGAGTGTCAGGAAAAAATGCGCACCGCGTTACGCGAAGTGCGAGCACATTTCGGACATAAACACCCCTTGGTGATCGATGGGAAAGAAATTTGGACCGACAAGCTCCTGAAGTCGGTGAATCCGAGCGCGCCAGACGAAATCATTGGTTACGTCGCCGAGGCCGGGATTCCCGAAACCGAACGTGCAGTGAAAGCGGCGCGGCGCGCTTTTGAAACATGGGCGCGCACACCGGTAGAAGAGCGCTGCCGGTTACTTGAGCGCGCGGCGGCAATTCTCGACCGGCGCCGTTTCGAACTTTCTGCGGTCGAAGTTTTCGAAGTCGGCAAAGCGTGGGCCGAAGCTGACGGCGACATCCGCGAGGCGATGGATTTTTGCCTTTTCTACGCGCAGCAAATGCGTCTCATCGGATATCCTCGCCTGACGCAAAATGTGCCCGGCGAGGAAAGCTATCAGCATTACTGGCCGCGCGGCGTCGCGCTCGTCATCGCGCCGTGGAATTTCCCGGTCGCGATTCTCTGTGGAATGGTCACCGCCGCACTGGTCACGGGCAATGCCGTCATCATGAAACCGGCCGAGCCGTCGGCCATCCTTGGCGCACTCTTGATGGAAGTTTTCCAGGAAGCGGGCGTTCCACCGGGAGTTTTGAATTGTCTGCACGGGCGCGGTTCTGTCATCGGCGCATACCTGGTCGATCATCCCGACGTTGAAATGATCGCATTTACCGGCTCACGCGAAGTCGGTCTGCGAATTTGGGAATCGGCCGGCAAAACCCGGCCGGGCCAGCGCGAGCTCAAGCGCGTCGTCTGCGAAATGGGCGGGAAGAACGCGGTCATTGTCGATTCCGACGCCGATCTCGATGAAACTATTGTCGACACGATCTATTCGGCTTTCGGTTATCAGGGGCAGAAATGTTCCGCTTGTTCGCGTCTCATCGTGCTCGAGGAAAATTATGAACGCGTGATGCATCGATTACTCGCGGCTGCCGCCAGTCTGCGGGTTGGTAATCCCGATCAGCCGGGAATCACCGTGGGTCCTGTGATCGATGAGACTGCGTACCATCGAATTCAGGAAATCATCGAGGAGGGGAAAACCGAAGCGACGCTGGCGTTCCAAGCCACCAACATTCCGGACAAAGGCTATTTTATTCCGCCGACAATTTTTACCGATGTGAAACCGGAGATGACGCTCAGCCAATGTGAAATCTTCGGTCCAGTGTTGAGCGTATTGAAAGCGCGCGATCTCGACGACGCGATCAGAATTGCCAACGATACCGATTACGCGCTGACGGCCGGGTTCTTCTCACGCAGCCCGGCCAATATCGAGCGGATCAAAGCCGAACTCGTTGCGGGAAACGTTTACGTCAATCGCTCCTGCACCGGCGCAGTAGTCGGGCGTCATCCCTTTGGCGGATTCAAAATGAGCGGCGGCGGCACCAAAGCCGGTGGTAGCGATTACCTCCTCAACTTCCTCGTCCCGCGTGTCGTCACGGAAAACATCATGCGCCACGGTTTCGCCCCCGAAGCCACCCCCGAACGTCGCGGCGAATTTCTCTGGCCTCCGCGATAAGCGAACCATCGACAGATAAATTGCCGCGCATTGGTTCCGGGTAGCACACGCGTCTCGCGTATTGGCGAAGCGTCCCGCTTTCGCCGACTTTGGTCGAAAGATTGTTTCGGGGTGACGCCGAAGGTCCGAGCCGGACTGGCGTAGCACGCAAGACGCAGGCCCTACCCGTATCGCCCGCGGCAATACGTATTGTCGTTTAATCCAGCGGCTGGCCTTTGAGCAGCAGTTTGATGACGCTGTAGATCATGTAGCCGACCGGCCAGGCGGCGGCCAGCATCACTAACGAGAAGACATACATCTCTTTTGCTCGTTCCCGCGCCGATTCGAGCATGAACTGGCGCGTGAAATCGTAAAACCGGCGTTGAGCAGATTCTCCCTCGTCGCCGGGAGTCCACCAATGCCCGCGCCATTCTCCCATATCGGAGTGGAAGCAATAATCGGTCTGCGGAATCCGGCAGCTGTCGGTTTCGCACGGACTCTTCGGTTTCATCGCCTGTGCTCCCTAGCTTGAATCGTTCCAAACTATCACATAACGGGCAGCTTTAAAAGCAACCGGGCTGCGGATTGCCTCTCAATTGTTCATCCAATGGATGATTTTATCGTGCGCCTCAGATAAAACACCAACGTGATTGGCACCCTCGACCGCGAAAAAGTCGATGAACGGAAATTCACGCGCCAGTTCGTGCCCCATCCGCACCGGGATCACCTCATCGTCCGTGCCGTGAAAGATCGCAATTTTCGCCTCCGGATTTCGTTTTCGAATTTCAGTGATGCTGGAGCGGTTATCATAGCTTTCGATCAGTAAATGTGATAGCGGACCGCCGATGATACACGCCGCTTCCTCGCGCAAAGTCGTGAATGGCGAAATCGCGACCACTCGCTGGACCTTATGGCGCGCCGCAAAATCGATCGCCACCCCCGAGCCAAGCGAATGGCCAATCGTGCAGAGGCGCGACTCCAATTCTTCCCCGGAAAGGCCGAGCTGTTTCGCTAGCGTGTTCAGCGCGGCATCACTCGACGCGCGCATCCCGGCGATGCTGGCATAGCCCTGGCACTTTCCATAACCTGGATAGTCGACGAGCAGGAACGCGTCGTTGGAATTCGGAAAACCCGCAAGAATCGTCGTCCAATCCAGGGCAAGCGAACCATTTCCGCAAAACGCAATCCACAGCCGCGCCGGCAGTCGCCCGTTATTGCGAGCAGAAATATAAAACGCGGTCTGCTTTCCGAAAGGCAGGGTATAGGAAATTTCTTCGCCGTTTGCCGGTAACGCCTGGACGTAGCTCGAGTCGTAAGGCCGCGGGTGATAAATCATCGAGTGCTGCTTGAAGTAGATCAGCGCGATCAATCCAAGAAAGCCGAGACCGATCACAACCAGTGCGCGAACAAGCGCGCCGGTCACGCGAATTGGTCGCGGCGCGGGTCGATGCATAGATCGATCAACGTGCTCCCAAACTCGAGCAAATCGATTCCGTCACCGGCAAAATCGATTTGCTTGAACCAGAAGCGAAGTTTACTGCCAGTGACCGGCGATCCAGATCCAACCACCTGCCCGACGTTCCCAGTGACCTTCCATCCAGACTGCCGTCGTTCGCGGACGCACAATCCAGCTGCCAGACACCCATTCGTAACGCGCGCCAGTCCATCGCCAATAACCGCTTGTCCAAACATAACCAGTACCAGGCGCAACCGTTCTCGTTTCAACACGCACCGGCGGCGGCGCCTCCGTAACTAGAACCTCACGCCCCACTGTCCTGGCTGGACCAGTGGACACAGTTTCGCGCGTAGTTGTTGTTGTCGTCGTTGTCGTGACCGGCGGTTCGGCAACGCACCCTGCCAATCCGAGCAGCGCCAGCAAATAAAAAGGCATTCTCATATAATCCTCCCTATTTAGGTTCGTTTTGCCTCCGCCATTCGGCTCTGCTCGAATTCCTTTCCAAGGCAGCCGTTCGTTGTCGAATGGCACAAAACCAAATCTCATCCGATGATCGTGGCATGCTCTACGTCGTGGCCACGCCAATCGGAAATCTCGGTGACATTACTTTGCGTGCGCTCGAGGTCTTAAAATTGGTCGACGTAATCGCAGCGGAAGACACTCGGCACTCCGGCATGTTGCTGAAACATTTTGGAATCAAGAAGCCACTGGTCAGTTTTCATGAGCACAATGAAGCCATGCGCACCGCGCAGTTGATCGAGCGCATTGTCGCCGGTGAAAATCTCGCGCTAGTGACCGATGCAGGTACGCCCGCATTGTCCGATCCCGGCGCACGTCTGATCCGCGCGTGCATTCGACGTGATCTGCCGTTTACTGTTGTTCCCGGTCCCTCCTCGATTCTAACCGCGCTCGTAGGTTCCGGATTTTCCACGGAAAAATTCTTCTTCGGCGGCTTTTTGCCCACAAAGAGCGGTGGACGCGAGCGCGAGTTACGCGCGGCCGCCGCGCGGGATGAGACGACAGTTTTCTTCGAGTCACCGCACCGATTGACGAAGACGCTCGCCGCTGCGGTCGAGATTTTGCCAGATCGCCAACTCTGCGTCGCACGCGAGTTGACCAAGAAATTCGAAGAATACCGCCGCGGCAACGCGGCCGAGTTGTTCGCGCATTACGAAGCGCATCCACCGAAAGGCGAAATTGTTTTAGTCATTTCGGAGGTGGATCGGCCGCTCCGTCGGGCGATGTCGAGTTAGAGGCGGCTTTGCTGCCCGCGATTTAACATCGAGGTCCGGGCCGGACTGGCAGGACTGCCCGATCCAGCTTTCCGTTTGCCAAATCCGCACATGTGTGGGATTATGCGCGGCTTTTCCCTCAGAAGCGTCACTACCTGATCGGGCAAGTAATTTCCTTATGGCATTTGCAATCATAAAGACCGGTGGCAGGCAGTATCGCGTCGCGGAAGGCGACACGATTGACGTCGATTTGCTCGAGACCGAGCCAGGGAAGCAGGTCGTAATTGCCGACGTTTTGATGCATGCCGACGGCGACAAGCTGACGCATGGCGCGCCGATCGATGGGGCAAAAGTGACGGCGGAAGTCATCGAGCAACGCAAAGACAAAAAGGTCGTCGCCTACAAATTTAAACGGCGAAAAGGTTATCACCGCACCGTCGGCCATCGGCGAAAACTGACGCGACTCAAGATTAAATCGATCAGTGTGGGCGCAAAGAAGAGCACGAAAAAGGAGACGGATTAGTCATGGCTCACAAAAAAGGGCAGGGTAGCGTAAAGAACGGGCGCGATAGCGTCAGCAAGCGGTTAGGCGTTAAAAAATTTGGAAGCGAGCTGGTTGTCGCCGGCAACATCATTGTCCGGCAGCGCGGAACGAAATTTTTGCCGGGCAAGAATGTCGGGCTCGGCCGCGACTACACGATATTTGCACTAGTCGATGGAAATGTCCGCTTCGACCGAGCGGGACGACGGGTGAACGTCGATCCCCTGCCGGCGAAGTAGCTGTCGATTGCCAGCATTGGGGGGACTTTACGACACAGGGCTTTGGCCGAATCGAGACCTGACTTTTGGCTTGGCATCAGCTGCAACCATTGCTCAGATTTTCCTTTTGTTTTATTTTTATAAAAGAAGGTTCCAGTCATGATGAGATACAAGACGTTCATCCTCTTCGGTGCGCCCGGAAGCGGGAAAGGCACACAGGGCAAAACCCTCGGCAGTATTCCGCGCTTTTTTCACTGCCCCTGTGGCGATGTTTTCCGTTCCATTGATACGCGGACAGAAGTAGGCAAGGCCTTTCTCGAATACTCCAGCAAAGGCCAACTCGTGCCCGACGAGATTACGGTGGAGCTGTGGAAAGAAGCCATCGACGCCGCGGTCGAAGCTCACAAATTCAAACCCGATATTGATACTCTCGTGCTTGACGGCATTCCGCGAAATGTCAGTCAGGCAAAAATCATGGAGGACATGATCGACGTCCGAAAAGTCTTCCATCTCGCTTGTCCGAATCGCGAAACGCTGTTCGTGCGCCTGAAAAAGCGCGCCCTAAAAGATAACCGGCTCGACGACGCCAATGAGCAGGTGATCCAGAAACGGCTCGACATTTATGAAAAAGAATCGCGCCCGGTGCTGACCTACTACGCGAAGGACTGCATCACCGTAGTTGACGCGATGCAGCCACCAGCAAAGGTTTTGTTCGACATCCTCGCCAGTGTGAACGGCGTGGACGGGCATAAACAATGAATCAGTTTGAGAATTTCACCGCTTCCACTCTTTATTGCGACAAGTGCAAAGCGACCATGCCGGTGCGCGAACGGCTGCTGTTAGTTTTGCCCGACAAAGAACTCTACGATTATCTCTGCACTGGATGCGCTTCCTCAGTTGGATCGCGCGAAGTCACAGCCGGTGACAAAAGAATGGCGCAAGCGATCGCGGCGCAACAGGCGCGCCGGGGAAGGCGAGTTCCAATTTCTCTGCATTCCTAACGAGAATGCGGATCGTTTTTATCGGCACGGGCGAGATCGGCGTGCCGACACTGCGAATGCTGCGCGAATGGCGCGAACATCAGTTTGTCGGGATCGTCACCCAACCGGACAAACCCGTCGGTCGCGATCAGAAACTCACCCCGCCTCCCATCAAAGCAGCAAGGCAACAACTGAGCGTCGCGTCCGCGACACCTGAATGTGAACTCGAAGTGCCGGTTTTCCAGCCGCTCCGGATCAAGGCGCGAGAGGCGATTGAGGCAATACGCATTTTGAATGCGGATTTGATTGTCGTAATGGCCTACGGGCAAATTCTTCCGCGCGAATTGCTCGAAGTCCCAAAGATCGCATGCCTCAATTTGCACGCATCGATCTTGCCGCGCTGGCGCGGGGCGGCGCCGATTCAGGCGGCCATTACCGCGGGAGACCGCGAGACTGGAATCACCGTCATGTACATGGATGAAGGTCTTGATACCGGTGACATTTTGCTCGCGGAAAAAATCGAAATCGCGCCAACTGAGACGGGCGGTTCTCTGCATGGCAGGTTGGCGGAAATTGCGCCCGAGGCTTTGAGAAAAGCTACTTCGCTCCTCTCGAAAGGAGATGCACCTCGCACTGCACAAGAGAGCCAACTTGCGACCTACGCACCGAAACTCGAACGCGAACACGGCCGGATCGATTGGGCCGAGCCAGCCGAGGTAATCGAAAGAAAAATTCGCGCATTCGATCCCTGGCCAGGTGCTTTTATGGAATTCGGCAAGCGCAAGCTAAAGATTTTTCGAGCGACAATTGTCGATCGTAGCGGAAACCCCGGCCAGATTCTGGCGGGCGAAAACAAGTTGGTCGTCGCTGCCGGAAAGGACGCCTTGTTGCTCGATGAAGTTCAGCTCGAAGGAAAACGGCGAATGAGCGCGGCAGATTTTCTGCGTGGCCACTCCCAAATCGCGTAGATGTAGCCGCGGTCGCCGGACGCGGCTTTCTCTGCATACGTCCGGTCTGTCTGGAGCCGGGCCAGTGTGACCGCGGCCACAACGCACGCATTTTTGTTTTCATTACGGCTGCGATGCGCCATGTTTGACGCCCGATGCAGACGGAAGCTGCCGCGTACAAACGCATCGTCCTTAAATTAAGCGGCGAAGCTCTCCAAGCCACCGGCGCGCGGGAGAACATTTCGCCGCAGGTCGTGCTCGCCATTGCCGAGCGAATTAAGGAAGTGCGCAATCTTGACGTGCAGGTCGGCGTTGTCATCGGCGGGGGAAACATTTGGCGCGGAACTTCTGCCGCTCATCGTGGAATGGATCGCACCACCGCCGATTACATGGGAATGCTCGCGACCGTGATCAATGGTCTAGCCCTGCAAAGCGCCTGCGCGCAAATTGGAGTCGAAACGCGCGTGCAAACGGCGATTGAGATGAAAAATGTGGCGGAGCCATTTATCCGCGGCCGGGCTGTCCGTCACCTTGAGCTTGGCCGGGTTGTCATTTTCGTCGCCGGCACGGGTAACCCATATTTTTCCACCGATACGACGGCGGCATTACGAGCCAGCGAAATTGGTGCGGAAGTAATTTTGAAGGCGACCAAGGTCGACGGCGTCTACGATTCCGATCCCCAGAAAAATCCAAATGCGACCCGTTACGAGCAAGTGAGCTACACCGAGGCGCTGAGCAAAAGACTGCAAGTCATGGATTCGACTGCTTTCAGTTTATGCATGGACAATAAAATCCCGATCGTCATTTTTGACATGAATCGGCCGGAGAATATTCGTGATGTGGTGCTGGGGCGAAAAATCGGCACGTTGGTTTGCGATTAGGATTTGCTCGCGCCAGAATCTTTTTATGACCAAGGACGACATTCTTCTCGAGGCAGAAATGGCGATGGAAAAAAGTGTCGATTTCATGGTGCACGAATTCGCCGCGGTGCGCACCGGGAAAGCTTCGCCCGCTCTGGTCGAGAACGTCGATGTGCAAGCTTACGGCTCGACCATGAAATTGAAGCAGCTTGCCCTTATCACCACGCCCGAACCGCGACTGCTGGTGGTGCAACCGTTCGACGCCGGAACAGTCCGCGATATCGAGAAAGCACTTAACGAATCCCGCATCGGTATAACACCGTCGGTGGATGGGAAGATTATCCGGCTGCCAATTCCGGAATTGTCGGAGGAGCGCCGCAAGGATCTGGTGCGTTCGCTTGGCAAAATGGCCGAAGAAGCACGTGTGCGAGTGCGCGGGAATCGGCGAACTGCGCTGGATGAAGCGAAAAAGCTGAAAGCGTCCGGTACGCTAACCGAAGACGGCATGCGCGACACCGAAGACGAAGTTCAGAAATTGACCGACCGCCTTGTCAAATCGATCGACGATCACCTCGCGCGCAAGGAAACCGAGATCATGAAAGTGTAAGGCTGGGCAAGCCCGGTCGTGATCATCCCTTTTCGCATCCCTGTTCGCTCAAAACCCGAGCTACATGAAACGTCTCATGATTATAAGGCGAACTTTGCCTAATTAGAGTTAGGTGAAACCGCTGCGCGTCAGCTACGCGATTGGAAAAATTGACTCGTGATCCGGTCGATGCGAAGCGTAGCACTTCATCTGTGTAACGTCGGCGCGCTTAAGAACGCTGGACCTGATAGTGATTAACTCTTGAGGATTTTTCCTTCCTTCATCACGAAGAAAACGCGTTCGGTGGCCGTGATGTCATGAATTGGGTCGCCCGGCATGGCTATAATGTCAGCGAGCTTACCTTTTTCCAGTGTTCCAACCTTGGCTGAGATCCCGAACAGCTCGGCGTCAACCGACGTCGCGGAGCGTAAAGCGTCGATCGGCGGCATCCCGAGCTCCACCATCAACTTGAATTCCTTGGCGTTTTGGCCGTGCGGAAAAACGCCAGCGTCAGTGCCGAAGGCGATCTTCACCCCCAGTTGGAGGGCATTACGGAACATTTCGGAGCGAACATTTCGCGCTGCGATACCCTTCTCAGCGATCGCCGGTGGATAAGAAGACGCTTTTGCAGCAATGAATTCCGTCGCCATCAGCGTCGGGACGAGGAATGTGCCTTTGTTCTTCATCAACTGGAGCGTCTCCTTCGTCATGAAGGAACCGTGCTCGATGGAGTCGACACCAGCGATGATTGCTTCCCGAGCGGCCTGGTCACCATGAGAATGAACCGCCACTTTTTTGCGCAACCGGTGTGCTTCGTCGACCAACGCAGCCATCTCTTCCGGAGTGAGCTGCGGGACATCTACTTCGTCTGTCGGTGAAGTAACGCCGCCGGAGACAGCGGCCTTAATGACGTCGGCACCGTTCTTGACTTCATAGCGGACGATTTTGCGGATTTCAAACGGTCCATCTGCGATCGACTGCGTGAAATCGGGTTCCTTCCCGAAGAGATGATCGCGGAAACCGGCAGTTGGATCGAAGTGGCCGCCGGTAGCCCCAATTCCTTTCGTCGCAACGAGCATGCGCGGACCCGCAAACAGGTTCTGCGCGATAGCTTCACGCATCGCTACATCGACGAAATCTGCGGCGCCAACATCACGCACCGTGGTGAAGCCCGCCATCACCGTGCGCTGCGCATAAGGCATGGCTTTGTAGGCGAGCAGCGGCACTTCGGTTTGCATCTCTTCGTAAATCCGTTCATTGTAGTTTCCGGAGTAGTCCAACGTCAGGTGCGTGTGCGCGTCCATGAAACCTGGCGAAAGGGTGGCATCGCCGAGATCAATCAACTTAGCTCCGGCCGGCAATGATATGTTAGAACCGGCGTCCACGATCTTGTCGCCCTGCACGATGACCACGCCGTTCTGGATCAATACCTTTGATTTGCCGTCGAAAAGCCGAGCCGCCTTCAGGACCGTAATCGGCGGCGGATCACCAAGCAGTTGACCAACTAAGCCGGAAGAAACGGCGACAACAATCGGAATGATAGCACGTGCAATCGAGCGAGCATGGGCGTTCATGCGCTCGTTTACGCCAAGAAATGATTTGTGCAAGGAGTTAGCGTGGCGCCAGTTCTCCATGCCGCAGCCGGACACTGCAACCGCGCAGTTCCCGGTTATTCAGCTACCCTGCCACAATCGCGATCGCGTACCGACGCGAAAGACCGTTGGCCTCAACCTCCGGGCGCTCACTTGTCGAAGTGCTTAGCCTTCCTTTTTGCGACAAGGTGACAGTGTAATATTCGCCACTAGAACCCTGAGTTAAATGTCGATGAAGCCAGCGGCCCGACTGCGAGGAAACTTCGGCGTGTTCGCGAGGACACCCACAGTCTGCCTCTTTCTCGTTAGCCCTATCAACTGATGATTATAAACGCACCAAGTCGAGCAGGAACTGGCACCAGAGATAAATCATCCCGCGCCAGGAGTACTTCACCTCGTCGTTCGCCGCCACTTTGAGCACGCCGGCGCGGACATTATGCGCAATTTGATCGCGCAAATCATTTTCAATGTCGATTTGGATGCGCTCATCGTCGAGAGAATCGAGCGTGGCCGTCTCCACGGAATGCCGTTTCAGAAATTCGCGGTGGCTTTGATAGAGCTGCCAAAAGCTTTGATCTGGCCGCTGACGGTTGATCCGAAATTGCGGCGTTAATTTCAATCCGTAGGACAACGGGTAATTCCAGGTCGTCCAAATCAGACCATCTTTTGCGCGCGACGAAATGCGCAAGTAATAAAACGACAGGTCGTGCTGTTCGTTTAGACAAATCGTGGCCTGAGCACGATCGTCGGTCTTGTAAAAGAGCCGGAAAAACTGCCGGTAATCCTCCCAATCCCAGCCGGCGTCATTGATGTGAGCAAAACCTTCGTTCTCGATTTCGCAGCTAATCTCATCGAGTGCCGGAAACAGATTGGCCGAGGGCGGTGTTTTTGGTCGTAACCGTTTTTCCTTCGGCAGGCGCAATATGCGAATGCGGGTGAGAATCTCCAGCCACGGCAGGAACAACCAGCTCGCGCCGCCGGCAATTCCCCAGCCTACGCTCCCGGTAACGAAATAAAACCCCAAAAAAGTCGCAACCAAAATCCCAAGCGCACCGAGCTTTTGCGAGAGTGAGGTCTGAAAACTCCGCAACGCGACGCTGAGGACGGCAACGCCAAGGGTGAGAAAAAGGCCGAACAGCATTACGGTTCGATCCGATGCTCGTCTAAAAATTTCTTCAGCTGCTCGACGTCAAAATTTGCCAGTACTTTCTCTCCGGCGACCAGCGTTGGCACATAACTTTGCTCGGAAATTTCCTTCATCTCTTCGTAAGCCGCGCGATTCCGGCCAACGTCGATCTCAGTAAATTTGTAGCCGCGGGATTGCAAAAAATCCTTGGCGTCGATGCACCACAAACACATGGCGCGGCTGTAAAGTGTGAGATCATTGCTCATGAATAAGGGTAAAACAACGCGCATTCCGACGTCAACCAATCCACTAGTATGCCTTAGCCCAGATCACTTGTCTTTCGCTCGCCTGGCCGGTAAAAATACATCGGCCTGGTTCCGGATCGGTTAAAGGGATGCAGCGGATTGTGACTTTGAGGTCATTCTTTATCTTCTCTTCGATTTCGCGCGAGCCATTCCAGTGCGCGAGCGCGAAGCCACCGTGAATTTCAGGTTTTGCCGAGTCTTTGGGGGTGAAGAAATCGTAAAACTCTTCCTTGCTCCCAAACGTCCGCGTATTGGCATCTCGAAACTTCAGTGCGCGCTGGTAAAGATTCTGTTGGATCGAGGCAAGAATCTCCGGTCCACGGGCAACAAATTCGCCCGTTGGCATAAATTGTTTCTCTTTCACCGGCTGATCCCGCCGGCTCACTGCCACCGAATTTTTATCGAGATCACGCGGACCAAGCTCCAATCGAATCGGAACACCTTTTTTGATCCATTCCCAGTTTCGCACGCCGCCACCGAATTGACGGCGATCAATCTCGACTTCGAGCCTGAGATCGGCGTACTTTTTCTCCCGAAGCTCGGTCGCAAGCTTGTCACACGCTTCCAGAACCTGCCCCTGTGTTTCCTCCTTCGGTGTAATCGGCAGAATCACAATCTGTGTCGGCGCGATACGCGGTGGCAAAATAACTCCATCATCGTCGGCATGCGCCATGATGACAGTGCCTACCATGCGCGTGCTCAAGCCCCAGCTCGTCGTCCAGCCAAATTCCTGTTTACCTTCGCGGTTTTGAAATTGAATGCCGCTCGCGCGCGCGAAGTTTTGCCCGAGAAAATGCGAAGTCCCGGCCTGGATCGCCTTGCGGTCCTGCACCATTGCTTCAATCGTCAGGGTCTGGACCGCGCCGGGAAATCTTTCGCTCTCTGATTTTTCCCCCGTGAAGACCGGAATGGCGCAATGATCGCGCGCAAACGTTTCGTAAACACCGAGCATGCGGAGCGTCTCCTCGCGCGCTTCCGCTTCGGTCTCGTGAACGGTGTGCCCTTCCTGCCAGAGAAATTCGGTCGTGCGCAAAAATAATCGCGGCCGCATTTCCCACCGCACTACGTTGGCCCATTGATTGAGAAGAATAGGAAGGTCCCGATAGGATTGGATCCACTTTGCGTAGCTCGCGCCGATGATGGTTTCGCTTGTTGGCCTGACGACTAACGGCTCGGTCAATGGACTGGCCGGTCTCATTTTTCCCGTGGCGTCCACTTCCAATCGCGTGTGCGTTACGACCGCGCATTCTTTAGCGAAACCTTCGACATGCTCAGCTTCTTTCGCGAAATAACTCAGTGGAATGAAGAGCGGAAAATAAGCGTTGCGATGGCCGGTGGCGCGAAACAGGGCATCGAGCTGCCGTTGCATGTTTTCCCAAATCCCAAAGCCCCAGGGGCGAATGACCATGCAGCCGCGAACATCCGAGGGTTCAGCCAGCTCAGCCGCACGAATGACCTGTTGATACCACTCCGGGAAATCCTGTTCCCGAGTTGGCGAAATGGCGTTCTTCTCAACTTTTGTCATGACTTAACAGCAGTGGCTTGAACCGGAGAGTCACGTCCGATTTGCGCCAGCACTAGAGGAGAGCAAGTTTCATCTAGCGCGCAACTTTGCCAGGCGTTTTGGGTTAAACTTTAGGCTATGAAACGACAGCTTTTGGTCGCCATTTTGCTCGCCACCTTGTTGTCGGGGAGCGGTTTTGGCCAGACACCACAGGGCAACGACCTCAAGCGCATCCCGTTTTCCAAGCTTTCGCTCGATGAGCAGGCAAAATTACGCTCGGCGCACGACATGGCGATGCGAGATCCGGCGTTGATGCAATCACGGGCTCGCTACGAGCAAGCGCGCAAGGAATTTCGCGATAAATTACGCGACGCGTTGCTTAAAGCCGATCCATCCGTTCAACCGATTCTCGAAAAAGCGCGGAATTCGTCGGCCAACGCCCCGACTACCGCACCGAGGGTGCGTCAGCAACACCGCGATCGATAACTAGGGTCGCGTCGTTAAAACGAATTCGTGGCATCGGTCCCGGTAACGTACGAACGTGCCCTGGGCGTAGCCGCTGGGAAAATCGATACTGCAGACGCTGCCGAATCTTGCATGCAGACCGTAAGCCGCTCCGGCAGCGTTGTAGTTGGGGTTGAAAATGTTTCTGCAATGACCTCGACCGCGCACGCCATCATTAGTAATGAGCGCCATGACAATGCGCGCGGGCAGAACGTTGGCCATAAGCAATATTCTCCGCCCAACCTTGCGCGACTACGCCATAACGGCTGATTCGGCTTCCTGGATCGTCCCCATCGCAACCGTGATGTCCGACGGCACCACCAGCCTGTTCACGACAATGATCAGCCGCGGCTAAACACAAACCCGGCGAAAGCGCGAGCGGTGGCATTAGCCGAGCGCGGCGCAAGAATCGTATCGCCTCATCCACTGCACGGACACCCTCGTGGGTGCACAGCCGAACGCTGCCTGGCATCAAGCGAACGCGACCGGCATAGTTCTGGCAGGTTTGTTCGAGGAAGGTCGTATAAAGCGTCGGGTTTTGCCGAGCTAAGTTTCACGAATGATCGCGGTGCCGGTAACCCTGTTTGAATCTCCGGGCGCGAGGTCCGGCTTGGCGGCGAATCAGAGCGGCGAGAAAAGGCCGAAAACGAGAGGCAAAAACGGAGCGAGGGGCTTCATAATTTCCATAAAGCGCCCGAGGTGCCAGTGCGAGCTGCACTGCCGGATAAAGAGCAGGCCCGAATCGTTTGCGAACCGCGAGGCGATCTCGCGCAATCTACGCAAAATTCGTCGGGCTCAGGGAAGCCAAATTCATGTGTCATCGCCCCGATCCCGCAGTCGCGGGAATCCGCCCTCACCTCCCCTCGCATCTAACGAGGTTTCGTGGACGGTAATTCGGTGATCCGCGTTATCGGTTTGATCCGCGGTTTCTAAAATCCGATTGCAACGAAGCCGCACTGAGTACCCTGCGGTTTTGGGAAGCTCTGCACGGTTGACACCCACGGCCATCGCCCGTAGTTTCCGTGCCTTTTCCCGCCCGTTATGAAGACGTTTTCAGCGAAAGCATCGGAAGTCCCACGCAAATGGTGGCTCATCGATGCGAAGGATGAGGTGCTCGGCCGTGTCGCCGTGAAAGCTGCGAATCTATTGCGCGGAAAGGAAAAATCTGTCTTCACTCCACACGTCGATACCGGTGATTTCGTTATCGTCGTCAACGCCGAAAAGGTGCGGGTGACCGGCAAAAAGGAAGAGCAAAAAACCTTCATGAGCTTTTCCGGTTACGTTGGTGGCCATAAATCGGAAAACGTCAGGGCGCGACGGGTGCGCCATCCGGAATTGCTCATCGAGCGCGCGGTGCGTGGAATGATTCCGCATAATCGCCTGGGCCGTTCCGTTTATCGGAAGCTGAAGGTTTATCGGGGCGAAGATCACCCCCACGCAGCCCAGCAGCCGTCGCCGGTGAAATTACGTTAGGAGAATATCATGCCACAATCTCAGGAAATCGTTGCTACCGGTCGTCGCAAAACTTCCGTCGCGCGTGTGCGCATGACCGCAGGTAGTGGCAAGATCGACATCAACGGACGCAGCTTTGAAGAGTATTTCCCGACTGCGCCGCTGCAGAACGCGGTGCTGCAACCGCTGCAAACGGTGAAGCTGGCGAACGCGTATGACATCTCGATTAATGCCACCGGTGGCGGTAGCAGCGGGCAGGCTGGTGCGGTGCGTCTGGCAATTTCGCGGGCTTTGTTGCAAGTCGATAACAATTTGCGAACCACTCTTAAAGCGGAGGGTTTGCTCCGGCGCGATCCGCGCATGAAAGAGCGCAAGAAATCAGGCCAACCGGGAGCGCGTAAACGCTTCCAATTCTCCAAGCGCTAATCACAAGTGAGCGGCTTCTCAAGCACGAGTCTGGCTCGGACCGCTTACTAGCAAAACGGCGATTGAAAATCGCCGCCATTTTTTCGAAAAGTTACCTAGGCGTTGCACTCGGCGCTGGCGCTGGCGTCGCCGGCGCGACCGACGGTTTCGTCGGCACTGATGGCGCACTGTTCGGCGGAGGGGGCGCAGCTGGCACGACTTTCACGGTTGGTGGAACTGTAGCGGTCAGGGGAGCGCCGGGTTTCGGTGGCGCGACGACCGGCGGTGCTTCCGGCTTCGCCGTCTTCAAAAACGTTCGCAGCAACTGGCTCGCTTCCATGGCTGCGTAGCTGTCGCGGTATTGCGTCATTATCGTCTCGCAGATGCGCCGCGCATCCTCCGTCTTGCCCTTCTCCTGCAAAATATGCACCTGCTGGATCAACGCCATCGGGGCATTGAAACCAGGAACACTTGCCGACGCGATTTGCTGGTAAGTGGCAAAAGCTTCGTCCTCCTTGCCCATCGCTTGCAAGTTCGCGGCCATTGCCATTCGCGCCGTGCTCGCCAGTTCGTGCCGCGGGAATTTCTCCAGGAACTTCACCAGCGTTGCATTCGCTTCCGCATACTTTCCATCTTTGCGCTGCGCATCTGCCAGCAACAGATATGCGGAGGCAGCTGCCGCTGTATCGCTATGCTGATTGATGAGCTCCTCATACGCAGCGGGCGTTTTGGCCGCGGAAAACAACGTCGCCGCGGTTGCTTCGCGCCGATCTCGGTAGAGCCGGTAGCCCGTGACTCCCACGATTCCAAGGACCGCCAGTCCGAATAGAATGGTAATTTCTCTTCGGTATTTGTACCAAAAAACCTGCGCATCGAGCGCGGGATCGGTAGTGGCTTCTTTTGCGATTGGCATGCGAATTACAGCGGGCGAGTCTATGCCACGCGCTCGCGCGACGCGCAAGATCGCTACTTCAGTTCGTTTCGCAATCGCAACACGATTGGAATGGTTGTCAGGAGGCCGACGGCCAGAAGGGCCAGACCGGCACTGCGTCGTTCATCTTTTTCCAAACCGTTGCTGAGGAGCAGACCAATCCCCACGCCTAGCGCGCCTCGTGTCATCGCAATAAGCCCAATCTCAGGTAGCGCCAAAGTGATGCGTTTTGCACTCATGCTTATAACATTACTCCCCTACCCCTAATTCGCGTTCGTTGACGGTCCCGGTCGCCGACGTAGGTAGTCAGCATGCAAATAATTGTTCGGGCAAAACCCGGACGATGGTTCCCAAACTGCCGATAATCCCAGCCGACATGAAGCAACCTCAGGCCCGAAATTCGCGTCGGCAATCGCTCCAGATTCGCCATGCGCGAAAAAATGATCGCGACGCCATCTGGCAGATTTTTCAGGCGGTTGTTGCGCGAGGCGATACTTATGTTTTTGATCCGCAGATCTCGCGAATAAAAGCGCTGGGATACTGGTTCGGTCAGAAAAGGCGCTGTTACGTTGCAGTCTCCGACGAAAGAATCGTCGGCACCTACATCCTCAACGCCAACCAGCCGGGACTCGGATCTCACGTGGCCAATGCTGGTTTCATGGTTGCGCCTTCGGCTCAAGGTTGCGGAGTTGGCCGTGCCATGGGTGAGCATTGTCTGCGCGAGGCTGAACGTCTGGGCTTTCGCGCAATGCAATTCAATTTCGTCGTCTCTACCAACGAAACCGCACTGCGCCTTTGGAAAGATCTTGGATTTGGAATTGTCGGTCGGCTGCCGGGTGCATTTCGCCACGCCCAGGAAGGATTTGTCGATGTCTACGTAATGTATCGGCAGCTTAGCCCTGTCGCATAGTTCTCGTTAGGCTGCTTGAGCGTCATCCAGGCGAGCCGAGGAATCCCGCCCTAAAATTTTTAAGGTAACCTCATTCGGGATCCCCTAACGTTGCTCGGGATGACGGGTTCGGCCGTCGAAACAAGCTTAACGCTTCTTCTTCCGGCCGCCTTTTCTCCCGCCTTTGCGTGAACTGGCTTTACTTTCTTTTTTGCCGCGGCCGCTTCCGCTTTTTTTGCCGCCTCCGCTCGATTTGTTGACCGTGGCCCAGGCGCGTCGGGTTGCTTCTTTTCGCCCTACTCCCCGCTTTTCGTAACCATCTTCAATATGCTCGGCTTTCCGTTTTTGTTTACTCGTGTATTTCGATTTGCTTCCGCGTGCCATAAATCCTTCCTTTGCCTAAATTTCGCCGGCCGGCGTATTTGTGGATTTATCGCATTGCAATGCTGATACACGCAGCAAACGCGAACCACGCGAACTTTTTTCAGAAATGGACACCTTTTATAATTTTGTCGGACCACTTCTGGGTCTTGGCGCGGAGCCGAAAGATTTGACCTTCATTCAAATCTCCCTCCGCGGAATTATCGTTTTCATAGCGACTCTGGCCATGATCCGGCTCGGTCATAAACGGTCGCTTGCGCGCAAAACCGCGTTTGATGCCGTGCTCATCGTCATTTTGGCGTCGGTGCTGTCCCGCGCGATAAACGGCAGCGCCGCATTTTTTGCCACCTTGGGCGGGAGCGTAGTGATCGTTGTCGTCCACCGGCTCTTCGCTTTTATCGCTTATTACTCACATTGGTTCGGCGTATTGATCAAAGGCACGCCGGAACTCATTATCGAAGATGGCGATCTCGTCCTGAGCGCGATGCGACGTAATCACGTCTCCAAACACGACCTTGAAGAGGATCTGCGGCTGGAGGCGAGAACTGAAGAAATCAAGGACATCCGCCACGCCTACGTCGAACGCAGCGGTGACATCAGTTTCATCGAGAGGAAAAAGTAGCGCTGTTTTGGATTTGCGCGCCGCCCGCGAACCTTCTGCATTCGGTGTCGGACGTTGGATGCCTCCCATGCCGTAGCCTTGCGAAGGCGGGTTGGGCGTTCGACGTTTGCTGCGTGATCCCGCACGATAAGCTTTTTATTCCTGGTCCGGTCGAGGTTTCTCCGAAAACCCTGGCCGCTTTTTCGCGCCCTATGATCGGTCACCGCGGCGAAGCCTTTAAAAATCTCTATCGAGAGATTCATCCACGCCTGCAGGAATTATTCGGAACGAAACAGCCAGTTTTCCTTTCCACTTCATCAGCCTGGGGTGTGATGGAAGCGGCCATCCGCAACGTGGTGCGCGAGCGCGTCCTTTGCTGCATGTGCGGCGCATTTTCCGATAAGTGGCTCGACGTCGCGCGCCGCTGCGGGAAGGAAGCAGAGCCGCTGCAGGTGGAATGGGGAAAACACATCGATCATAAAACCCTTGATCAACAGCTCGCTACTGGAAAGTTCGACACGGTTACCCTGATCCATAACGAGACCTCGACCGGCGTCATGAATCCGTTGCCGGAAATTTGTTGCACCCTCGCCAAATATTCGGACGTCGCGCTCATCCTCGATACCGTCTCATCGTTTTCCGCGGTCCCGATCGCGATGGACGCACTCGGCATCGATGTCATGCTGACCGGGGCCCAAAAGGCATTAGCGCTACCACCGGGCTTCTCGCTTTTCAGCGTCTCCGAAAAAGTATTTGCCCGCGCCGAAAAACAAAAAGATCGCGGCTATTATTTTGATTTTCTCGAATTCAAGAAACAGCAAAACGAGTTCATGACCCCGAGCACGCCGAGTATCGGACACATCTTCGCCCTGCAATCAAAGCTCGATGAAATCTTGGGCGAAACGTTGCCGAAACGTTTTGAACGTCACGTCCGGACTAACGCATTGGTTCACAATTGGGTTAACGAGCACGGATTCGAATTTTTTGCGGAAGAAAATTTTCGCTCGATCACTTTAACCTGCGTCAAAAACAACCGTGGCATCGACGTTGCCAAGCTCGTGCGAGATCTCCGCGAAAAACATTCCCTCGTCATCGACGGCGGCTACGGCAAAATCAAAGGCAAAACCTTCCGCCTCTCCAACATGGGCGACGAAACCCAGGAAACCGTCGCGCATCTACTCGCCTGTCTCGACGACTGCCTCGGGTAGCGATCTTTCTCTTCGTGTACGCCGATAAAAGGGAAAATCGCGGACGTCATAACATCGTCATATCGACGCGCAAAAGTGGCCCGATTTACGTGTCTCAGCGTGGCGCGGCGACCTCTGGTTCCAGCGCACGATCCGGCGTCGCTTTTTCATCCGCCAGTGGCCGGAAAATCATCCACACACCTGCGAGAACGAAACAAGCACCAAGGAGCGACCAAGCTGACAATCGTTCCCCACCGAGAGCCCAGCCAATCGCGATCGCGCCGGGCGGAGTGATCAGCGCGATGGTTTGCAATTTCGTTACCGACATCCGTGGCATCAGCCAGTAGAGAAGCAAAAAGGTGAGCGAGGATCCGATGATCGCGAGATAGAGCAGGCAAAAGATTGCCGTCCCGGTCCAATGAAACCGGGCGGGATTGCCATCGACAATCGATCCGATAACCAGCAACGGTACCGTTCCGAAAATCATTTGCCAGGCTGCCATCATCGCCGGTGCGAGGTCCATTCGTCGCGATTTCAGCAACACATTCGAGAATGCCGCACTGGCAGCGCCGAAGGTAATCCCAAGACCGCCCAGGAACGCAAACCAGCCGTTGAAACTGAGCAGACGCGCGCAAATCAATGCCACGCCCCCGATTGAGACGAAGGAACCGAGCAGTCGCGGCCACCGCAACGGCTCCTCGGGCAAAAGCCAATGGGCAAAGACCATTCCGAAAATCGGAATTGATGCCTGCAAAATCGCCGCCAATCCCGAGGAGACGTGCAATTCGCCCCAGAACAAGAGCACATAATTGATTGTGAACATGAGAATGCCGGTAAAAGCGAGGACGACATAATCCGAGCGGCGCTTGGGCAGCAACCGGACACGTCCAACCGAAACCAAAACCAGAGCAATGATCGCAATCAGAAAACGGATCGCAACGTATGAGATCGGTGGGAGATCGCGCAGACCGACTTTGATCGCGAGCCAGGTCGAGCTCCAGACAACGCAGAGCGTCAGCCAGGCGGCTGGAATGCGCCAGTCAATTCGCCTTCTGGTTTCCGAGTTTCCGACAAACATTCATCGACATTCGCGGCGCTCGGATGACTCGTAAAGCAGCGCTGATATTAATGCCCCGCCAACTACACCGCGAGACACGATTCGAATGCGATGAGTCCTGCCTTAGTAAATTTTGTTACCTTCCTAGACATCGGCTGTTGGGCCGTTTGTTTTTGGTGGATGCACCGCATTTCACAACGCCAAGACATTGTACTGAAAGAGCTGCAAGAGCAGGCCCGCAGCATTGAAGAACTCTCCAGGGAAGAGCGCGAAATCCTTAAGGAATTGCATCCAACGGTACAAAAAAATCGAAGAGGACGTAGATAAGGTGAAAGAATCGACCGAAGCCTGATTCATAACTCATCTATGATCTAAAAAAAGCGAAGGGCGCTCCGTTTTCGAAGCGCCCTTCATAATGTGATGGCGGTAAGCCGAATTCTGTCTCCCGAATTTCTTCGAGACGACGATCATTTATCTCGCCCGGATTTCTCCGAACGCCCGACAACCGCTCGGCGGTCATAGACCGCCGCTACAGCCATCGTGATGCGACGATACCCGGAGATCGGCCCCGAATTTCTTCGAGGCATTGTCGGACCGGCTGTCCTCCTCCTGTTTTGTCTTGCACCGCATGGGGTTTTTCCTGCCATCTCGCTTACGCGGGACGCGGTGAGCTCTTACCTCGCCTTTTCACCCTTGCCTGCGCTTTTCTCAAAGAACCGGCGGTATCTTCTCTGCGACACTTTCCGTCAACGTTCGCTTTCGAGAACGCCGCCCGCGTATTCTACGCGGCATGCTGCCGTATGGTGTTCGGACTTTCCTCTGGCGAATCCTGCGACTCACCAGCGACCGTCTGCCATCACAAATAAGCTAACATCGTTAAGGAACGCAGGAAAGCGGGAAGAAATCAGGAAACCAGATTGGAAGGCTATCTAATTTCCAGCCGATGACGGCATGGGCTCATCGCCATTACCGCCATCCTTCGCTCAAGGGTGAGGTGGCATTGGACCGCCGAAATCCTGCCACGTCCGAAACCCGCGCAAGATTTTCTGGCCGGTCGTTTCCTCTTCCGCCTTCTCACCGCGGACCGGATGGGATTGCCGACGGGCTGCTGCGACCTTGGCGTCGCGACATCGGCGGAGCACCTTCAGGTTCGCTTTCTCCAGGTCGGTGAACTCATTCTCGATTTGATCGAGGCTTAAGCCGGGACGCGGTTTGTACCACGAGAGCTCAGAAAATTCCTTCGCAATTTTCCTATCCTTGAACTCTGCGCCATGCCGTGCGTACATCTCGTTAATCGCATAGTTGATATCGGCCAAGCTTGATTCGTTTACGTCCGGCACAGTCAACTCGTCAAGGCGTGTCGCAGGAAACCTTTCGCCGGCAAGTTCCACATCATTTTCAGTCTCGGCCTGCGAATCTTGAGCATCCTCGGGGGCATGATTTTCCGATGTGATTTCCTGCTGTGGACCTTCAGCCGGACTTCCCACGTCCGCTCCCTCCTGATCCGCCGCGGCGGTGTTCACCCCAGGGGCCGGTTGATCCGGCGCTGCCTCTACCTGTTTTGAGACAATGTCATAGGAGCAGTTCCACGGTTCAGGCACATCGGGATTATCGCGCGTCGCCAAATAGGCGACAGCGAGATTCAGGCGCCGCGAGTCATTTTCCCAGGCAGTCGCGTCTACGGTGACATTGCGCCGTGGCGTATTCGGCTCGACGTGGCTGGCATTCGCATAACTTTGCCAAACCGCGTCCTGCAAAGTACGACCCTGCGATCCGGTATCGTTTGCCGGAACATAACGACCCGAAGAATCGCCCTCGCGCCGATATAACCGGACACCGCCTCCATTCACTGTGTCGCGTTCGTTTACCGCGATCCACTGATCATCCGGAGAAACCAGAACCCATACGGTCTGTTTTGATTCGGACAAAACAGTGCTGGCGCCCGGGTGTTTCGCATCCTCGACAGTGACGCGGCGCATCTTGGTGTTGCGATTGCGAAAATAGCTTATGCGAATGTTGCCGCTAGAAGAACTCAATTGTCGCTCGAGCGCAAAGTCTCCCGCGGGTTCGGCTCGATTCGCAACGGCACCGGCAGTTTTTCCAGCCGGGCTGGAGCCACTCACTGATGGTGCGGCCGGCGCGGATGCAGAAGTCATCGAATTTGCCGGTGCACTCTTTGTCTCACCGCTTTTCCGCCCTGGCAGCCAGATGGCCAGAAAAAGGATGTTAGCAATAAGTAGCGCTCCGAGAAATACCGCAACGAGAGCGATGGATCGTCGGGACATAGCCATATTGCAACGGAATCCGCTTTTTGGTGTCAAGCGCGAAGCTGGGGCGAACAAGAAAAGAAGGACAGGCCCCGACCTACGCCATTTGGCGTATCGACAATCGGAAATCAGTTCCCGCATCATGTCGGGTTGGTCGCCAAAATCCCGATGCGGCGGAACTCTAGAAAAGTACTATGAAAATTGCAATTTGTGTCTGTATTTCGTTAGCCGTTCTTTTTGCCACGCACGGCGCTTCCGCCGGAGATAAGAATAAAGACAATAAGAAGGCCGGCAAAAGTACTCAAGCTGCGGCCGGCAACCAAGGAAAGGCTGGCGGCCAGCAAGCCAGCCAAGCTAGCGCTCATCGTTCCCGCAGCATGGACGCACCTGCGCAGCATGCCGCTCATGGAAACAAGCTGCGCGACAACGGGCAAGGAGCCGATGCGGAGCACGGAGTTAATGCACATCAAAATGGAGAACACGGTCTAAACGCTCACCATTTAAAAGGGAATGACGCGAACCAGGCCGCCAAAGGAGCTGACGCGGAGCACGGAGTTAATGCACACCAAAATGGAGAACACGGTCTGAACGCTCACCATCTCAAAGGGAATGACGCGAACCAAGTCGCCAAGGGTGGCCTAAATGCTCATTCCGGCGCAGAACATGGGCCGAAGGCGAATACCCGCGTCACCTCGGAACAAAAAATTAAAGGCCAATTTTCGGGGAATCGTGCGTTGCACAGCAACTTCGTCAGAGAACGCCACTGGCGCAGTAACGTCCACTGGCGAAACTATCACGATGTTTATGCCGGCTATCATCGCGTCTGGCATGACCGCGGATGGTGGAGCGCGCACTACAATCGGGTCGTATTTATTGGTGGCGGTCCCTGGAACAACTACTGGTACTGGGACGGCGGCTACTGGTTTCCGGCCTGGGGCTATAATCCGGGATACGTGAACTATGTTTATGACGGGCCGATCTATGCCTACGATAATCTCCCGCCAGACCAAGTGGTAGTAAACATCCAGGAGGCGCTGCAGGATCAGGGTTACTACACTGGCGAGATTGATGGCCAACTGGGCCAGCTAACGAGAGATGCGATTGCTGCCTACCAGCGCGACCACGACCTTGAGCTTACTGCCGCGATTGACGAAGCGACAGTCCAATCCCTTGGCTTGGTTAGCGAAGAAGAGACGTAATCTTGCGCCCGCGAACCATCCGATCTGCGGGATTACGGACTTAGCTATCTACCCCAGGTCATCAGCGGTCTGGATAAGACTTTTCGTTCTCGCGCGGTGTTGATATTCTGCCTTCCATGAACACGGAGGCGGCTCCCGACACACGGTTCTACATCGGACACGTGTTGTTCATCGATGTCGTGGGTTATTCCAAGCTGCTAAACAACGAGCAAACCCGAATCGTTCGCGGGCTAAACGAGATTGTTCAGAATACCGAACAGTTTCGCGTTTCGGAAAAGAAACATCGGCTGATACGCGTCGCCACAGGTGATGGCATGGCTCTCGTCTTCCGCGATAGTCCTGAGTCGCCCGTCCGCTGTGCGCTTGAGATCACCCGTGCACTCAAAAATCAGTCGGAACCGATCCTCGTCCGTATGGGAGTTCACAGCGGGCCTGTAAGCGAAGTCAGCGATGTCAACCATCGAATAAATGTCGCCGGTGCCGGAATCAACATCGCCCAGCGGGTAATGGATTGCGGCGACGCCGGCCATATCTTGCTATCGAAGCACACCGCCGAAGACCTGGAACATCACGCTCGCTGGCGGCCATTGTTGCACGAGCTAGGCGAATGTGAAGTCAAGCATGGAATCCGACTTGGTCTGGTAAATCTACACGAGGCAGAAGCAGGTAATCCACGTTTGCCTCAGAAAATTCGTCATGTGCGGCGAAGACGAGCCGCCATGTCCACTTTGCTCTTTGCGGCGGCGGCAGCCGGAGCAGTGGGAATCGTAGCAGGTAGCTGGCTTGGCTCGAATGGATGGAAACATCGGGCCGGCAACTCAAGACCTGCCGAACTTCAGGAAGCGAAAAACGATAGTCTTCCCTTGCCCACCGCTTCTGTCCCGAGCACCTCGGACACGGCTGCGAACATCTCAAACTCGCCGCTTCCCACCACGAAACTTGCACCTGCCGTCACACCTCCGGTTCCGCCCGCGCCTTCGATAACGCTGACACAAAAGTTATTTGCCGGCACATGGCGCGGCAAGGTTCATAGCGTGGGTCCGCGAAGCACATGGGATTCCGATTTGGAACTGACCATCGATCCGAGCGAAACACGCTGGAGCAATATGCATGGCGGTTCTGTATCCCGCAGTGGGAGGACGTTGACTTACACGCGCTCTTACAGATTAGGCACCACCACGAACGTACAGGTGCAGGCCACCCTCACCGTCTCAGACGACGGCCAGACGGCACGCTACATGACAAGCCAGATTAGTGTCACCGGCAAATCGCAGTCAAAAACGGCCGGAACGGGAACACTGGAGCGAGTAGATTAACTCTGTTTAGCGCCGTGGGTGATACTATTCTCGTCATCTGGTCCCGATTCGCGAAGTCTCTTATTCCGACTCGTAAACTTCTACGAGCGCGACACCGGTGGTATTATTCTTCCCGCGCACAACAGCAGTATAGTTAGCCGGAACAAGTGGTGCCACGATGACGGACTCGGTCGCGTTGGGCGGCGCGAAACCAAGCGCTTGGATTTGCGGCTTTTGGCTGTCCTGCCAATTGTCGTTAGAGGTAATGAGATTTCCGTTGGCGTCATGCAGTTCCAAGATTGGGTCAGGCAAAGCTCCAGGTAGATTGATGGGCGGTTGCCCGAGGGTCGGCCCAAGCGCCCGGATGACGACGTTCGCATTCTCAGGGCCCTGCACGATCACGCCCACAATCATAACTCCGGCCCCGGTCTGGACCAGCCCGCGGGTGGAGATGTTACTTAGCCTGCTGTCGCCGCTGACATCCAGATCATATGCTTCCATCAGCGCATTGCCCGTTGTGTTGTTAACTCCGCGGAGGATGGCGGTATATCTGCCGGGATTAAGATCAATGAGAATCGCTGATTCGGCACTGTTGGGCGGGCGGCGGTTCATGGGAATGGAGCCGGCATTGGCCGCTTGTTGCCAATTATCGTTAGAGGCGATGACCGCCCCGCTGGCATCATGCAACTCCAAAAAAGGGTTAGCCAACACGCCGGGCACGTTAAAGGGTGGTTGCGCCAAAGTCGGACCAAGAGCTCGGAAAAGTACAGTTTTAGGTCCCGTGCCAGTAATGATTAGACCGCCGATCATGACATTACCACCGGTCTGAACGGAACCGCGGGTAGAGGTGTTGATCAGCTGGCCCTTCGGATTGCTCGACCAAATGGCAACTCCTTCGCGGCCATCGGCAAGCGTAAAACCGAAGGCGATTTGCCCCAGATCGTTCAACCCACTGCGCTCCGCCTGGGAGACCCCACCGCTGGGTGTCTGCATTGTTCCTGCCAGGCGCAATGAGCTGATCGTGCTTCCGAGGAGCGGGTCGTGTTCGCGGGCAACCTGATGAAGCGCCGTTCCATCGAAGAAAAAGATCCCGTGCTCTTCGATCGGTGTGTTGTTGCTGAGATCAATGTCCAGCCCTGCGGTGAATGCGATTTGCCCCGAATTGTTAAGGCAGAAGGAATTCGCCCCAAGCGAAGAGAAGATTCCGATTCCATTCGGAGTTTGTTGCCCCGCGCGCGCTACCACTATGCCGTGGCCAGCGAATCCGTCGGCGCGAAAAATCGCGCTATCGATATGCCCGCCGCTGGGGACCGGAGTAATGTCAGCAATGAAAGCAACCTGCCCTGCGTTGTTGATCCGAGCATACCCATCGAAAAAGCGAAAGAGGTCGGTGCTATTGGGAATCGTCTCCCCCGACCGGGCAATTTCTATCAATGCGCCACCTGAGCCTTTAAGGAAAGCATACTTAACAAAGCCAGCGTAATCGTTTTGAGAGCGGAAAACCACCTCACCGGAATCGTTCAGATCAGGAGATGTATCACCGAGGAAATTCAGCAGAGTTCCACCGCCCGGAACCGATTGTCCTGCCCGTGCAATCTTCGTCAAGGTTGTGCCATCTCCACGGTAAACGCCCGAATTATCAGACGACCCGCCGCTGGTGTTAAAGAGAGGTGCTTCAAATGCTACCTGGCCAGATTCATTCAGCACGAGATGGGTGGTCCTTTCGGCATGGAACGCGCCGAATTTGCCATTACCTTCCGGAACGGTCTGATTCAGCGCCGCGATTGTAACGAGACTGCCAGCAGCGCCAGTACGGTAGATCGCACTGCTGATGCTCGAATTGGGAATGCTGCCGACGAACGCCGCCTGCCCGCTCTGGTTGAAGGCGGGTGGCTGGCCAATATTCGCAATTGAAACGTTGCCGCCGCCGGGAGCGGGTTGCCCTGCGGCGAGCAGTCGGCTGAATACGCCGGAGTCGGGTTCACTGCGGACGAGATCGTAAAGGTTGGTGTTCGACACCGGCTTACTGATGGACAGGAGTTCTCCCAAGTCATTCAAAGCTGGAGCATCAAGCGTGTAAAAGGCGCCTCCGGGCGCGAGATCACCGGTCCGCAGCCTTTCCCGCAGGTGATTTCCGCTACCAAGAAATAGACCGTATTTGCCGTTGTTGAGAAACGCGCGAAATGCTGCCAGCCCGTGATTATTCAGCACGGGCGCGGTGAAAGCGTTGACACTGCCGAATGTGGTGTCTCCCTTCGGCGCTTTGTCACCAGTCTTGACAATAACTTCAGTAACGGGATCGGCGAGCAAACCGGCGTGAATACCTAATGCCGCGATTGCTAGGATCCAGCGCAGCTGGTGAGGTCGGCGTATCGCGCAGAAAGTCCTTTGCGTTATCGGTTCGGATGAAAATCGGACACGTTTGTTGTTCATAAAAGGAATTCCTGATTTAAATTTTGCGTAAGAACGAATTCTGCGGAAAAAGGACCTAAACTGTCGATAGGCCAAAAAGCGTAGGTCGCGACTAGGCCTTTTTGGGTAGGTCGCGACTACGCCTGCCTCTCGCGCGCGCACGCGAAAAAACGCGTCACTTCTGCCGGATCATTTCCTCAAACCAAACCGCCGCCGCTGCGCCACGGGTCTCCACGCAAAGCTTTACCAAAATACTCTGCACGTGTTTTTGAATCGTCCGTGGGCTGATGTTCATAATCGCAGCGATTTCACGGTTGCGTTTGCCTTGAGCCACCCAACGCAGAACTTCCAGCTCGCGGCCGGTCAGTTTTGCCACCATTGCGGTATCGGCGGGAGTATTGCCGCGGCGTAGGCCCGCGCGCCGCGCCCGAAGAGCTGTCGCTAAATCAACTCGCACCAGGAAGTCTGGATAGATCGCGGCCATAAAAAGCGCATTTTGCACAGAACATTTTACGGTAGTAAAGCAAATTCTCTCAGATACACAGGGTTCGGCTGTCAGACGGGACAGACTTATCAGCAACTGATTGCTGTTGGAAAGCCAGAGAGACTAATGCACGGGCTTTCTGACTTCCTCTTGCCGTGAACTGGCGATCGAATCCAGCCAATGCGCGAGGAAGAACTTTTTCTCAGTTGGCAAAAAGGTTTTCGACGGAGCGATGATGGGTCGCAGCGTTGTCGTCATTTGAAAACAAACGAGGATGAAAATGATGCTCCATATTCTGAGATTTCCTTTGCTAGTAGCACCGAGAAATCGGCCCGTCGCATCGATCAGCCGTAGACCGAAACGGATGCCGATTATCCAAAAAAGTAAGTGAAGGGTGCCCATGAAAACGACCGAGTCGGTCGATTGCGAAAAAATCCATGCCACAGGAGCAAAACCGATTAGTAAAATCGAGCTCAGACAAACAGCTGCGAAAAGCGCGCCGCACACACTTTGAAGTTGTGCATTAATCCCGCCGAGACAGGCGAAGATATAAAGACTCGGCAGGCAAATCAGCACAGACAGCAGGGTGCCGAGTCCAAGCTTTGCCGGAGCGATCCACAACTGCGCGCCGCCCGACTGCGCGCCGACGACAATTCCGTAAATGGCAACACCAACGATTCCGAAAATGAGGAGCCACGCCGTTAAGATCGCGGCCCGCGTTTGATGCAGCTCGTGGACAACGCGCCCCGGAAATTTTAATAAGTTTTCCAGGAGGCTGATTGGATTTTCTGGGTCCGGCATCGGCTCGAACACGAAATTGTTGCCAAAGAATGGTGATTGTTTTGATGGAAGCGGTGGCGGATTCATTTGATTTTTGGTTTTGGTTTTTTCTGTCAGAGAAAGAGATGTCGGAACGCGCGCCAGACCGCTTCGTAGAAATTTCCGCGAAGGGGATCATCGCGGAGAAACTGGATGGCGAGAGTCGGCGACCCGATGAACGGTCGAAGGTTCCAGGCCAGTTGTGCCCCCAGAAAAAGATTTCCGGCGAGCCAACTAAACAAAACTGCACGAGCCGTGTGGTCGTGGCCGCTCACTCTCTGCAGTAGCCCGAACAAGCGCCGATTGGCTACGACGCCTGCAAAGGCAATGACAAAGACATGCGTGAGCAGCATCACGCTGTGACCGATGATAGCGTGTTCCGATGTAAGCGGCGGCGCGTTGTAGAGGATGAAGAGTGTGATTGGGCTAAAGCCTCCGAGAATCAGAGATGCCACCGCGAAACTCATTAAAATCGCGAACGCCGTTTGTCTGAACGAGAGACCGGATCCCAGAACTTGCGCCAGCATTCCATTGACCGCGCCGTTGCCGATGCAGGTTAGAAAAATCAGGAGCGGAAACTTGATCGCTGTGAAAATCGACTGCAGTGGCGCTCGCCAAAGTCCGATGGTCGCACCGTAAACAGACGAGCCCAGAACAATCGCAATGCAATAGCCGATAAACCACCTCACGTTCGGTTTTTCCAGACAACGCGCGTCAACTTCACCACGCAACAGTGCCTTGAGGTGTTTAATCATGGAATTCCTCGAGCCGCCGGCGAACGGCTTCGACCGTTTCCGGCAGGGTGGAGGTTCCGCCGGTGAGTCCGACGACGGCGACACCGCGAAACCATTCCGGCTGCAATTCTTCCGGGCGCTCAATGTGCAGCGATCTTTTGCCGGCCGCCCGACAGGTCTCGACCAGTTGCCGCGTGTTGTTGCTTTGGCGGCCGCCAACAACCACGATGACCTCTACCGCCGCGATCAATTTTTTGAGCGCGAGTTGTCGATCTTTGGTCGGTTTACAAACCGTATCGGTAAACCGGATTTTTGCGTTCGGATGTGCACGCGCGATCTCCGCAACCAGCGCGCGAACCCGATCGATTGGTTGCGTTGTTTGCGAAACAATTCCGTAACCACACCGCGGAGGAAGCTTTCTGATGTCGGCGACTTCGTTGATGACGCAGGCATCCGCAAAATCCCCAACCAAACCGCGGACCTCGACGTGATTAGCGAGACCGATCACTATCGGAAAGTAGCCAGCGCGAACGAGGCGTTTGAGCTGGTCGTGCGCGTATCGAACGAGTGGGCAAGTCCCGTCGGCCACCTCCAAGCCGCGTTTGCTTAAAGCCTCACGTTGCTTGTCGGATGTCCCGTGCGCGGTAATCATCACGCGGCCATTTGCGGCATCCGCACTCGACTGTTCCTGAACGCCCTGGGCGCGCAGTTGCTCGCGCACGATTGGATTATGGACAAGCTCACCGAGGATGGTGAGGGGCGCTTCCCGAGCGAGCGCGTGGGCCTGGGCGATGGCGTCGCGGACGCCGAAGCAGATGCCGAAATGTTCTGCGACAATAACTTTCATTTACTTTGTGTCACAAAGTCCAGATCCAAAAATTTTTATTTCCGCCCCGCTTTCACGATTTGCTCCAACACCCGCAGGTATTCCTGAAAGGCGACACGCCCTTTCGCCGTCAACGCATAACTCGTTTGCGGGCGATCCCGAATTTCCTTCGTCACCGCCACCAACCCTAGTTTGTGCAAGGTGCGAAGGTGCGTGATGAGATTGCCGTCGCTCATGTTCAGCTCGGCCTTGAGGTCCTGAAACGACCAGGCCATCCGCGTTGCCAGCAAGAGCGTGTCTCGTCACCCGTCGTCGGGCCGAGCCATTGATTTACCTAGGCTATTCCGAACCTTTCCGTTCGGGTAAACCTACCCACGAGGTAGTATTATCGGTGAAATTTAGACCCCTCTCGCAAACCGGCGAGAGTTTTTCGAGCTCCCCATCGCAAACCGGAACCGCAGTTTCGAATTTTCCTGAACCATCGGAGCGAGGGGGGCACTCAGGTGCCCCCCCTACAGCGTGGTGTGATACAGAGGCCCATCCTCGTCGAGGACGGGATCGCACCAGCAGTGTGGAGAGGCTGAGTGTTTCATGGATGCATTGTGCCATTGGAGGGGCTGCTTGTGAACGGTCGCTTCGCGGCGGTCATAGTGGCCCCCCCTTCCGTAGGTTTCCCCCCACGGAAGTTGAGCTTTGTCTGCGGGCGCAGCGCGGTTGCTGCTGACCGTGCGGTGTGCGCTTCTGGCGCTGCCGGGTGGACACGGGTCATCGATTAGCATCTGGTCGCAGAGGTGTCGTCGGGTGCGCCGCCCTGGCCCTCGTTGAACGAGGCGGGTCGGTAGCTCGCCTAGACCGTGTTACGGAGCCAGCGGGTCTCGCCTCCGGGAATAATCGCCCGGCCGATCTCCTCGTGAGCGCCGAACCGCGTCTTTGGCTCGGGCGTAAGCGTCGCGTTGCAATAGCGTCTCGGCCTGTCGCTGTCCCTCGTATGGCGGCGCCAGCCGTAATGGCGGCGGATTGGTTGGGGTTGGGCTTGGCGTCTCTGCCTCTGCGATCGCCAGCCACTTGGTTTGGAGTCCGGAAGCCTTGAGCGCGCCGACGACCCGGCGCGCCTCATCGCGCTCGGCGGGCACGCCATCGAACTTCCGGTAGAAGTTCTGCGGCTTCTTTCTGGTGGCGCGCAGGCCGGAGCGATGGCAGAGCGCGACCAGATTGGTCGGGACGCCGAAAGCAAACAGGAGCCAGCCGCTCATCGCTGGCCTTGCTTATTCGGGGGGGATTTGCTATCTGACATCTGGATCTTTTCTTGGCAGAAGCGGATCCTAAATCCCTCAAGGCATCGGTTAAACCCCCTATTTAACCGATAACCCCCGGAAGTCATGCTCCGGGGGTTTCCTTTTGCCCCCATTCCTGTAGGCTTTCTGCGGGTTTGGAGGGCAAAACCGATGGCGCACCGGATCGAAATTATTTTTTCAGGCGAGGCCCCGGAGGACGAATTGCGGCGCTATCAGCTGCTGGGGAACGCCGGGGTCGTGGCGGCGATCGAGAATCTGGGTGAGGTCCTGCGCGACGCCGGACTGCCGTGCGAGGTGCAGGTCAAGACGGTGAGGAGCCAGAATCGGCACCCCAAGGGCGAATCCGGGGTGGTGCCGCTGGGCGAAGCGGCCGAGTGATGCCGGTCCTCGATCTGACGGACGGCGAGTTCAGCTTGCTGATGCAGCTGGTCGCGATCGGGGTGCACGGCGCCCGCACGGGCGAGGTCGATGTGGTCTGTGCCGATTGGGTATCCGATTGGGACCGGGCCGAGCGCATCAGCCTGGAACACAAGCTGGCAATCCCGATCGTCGAGGCGGATGAATGACAGATATATAGTACGCGCACGCGCGCGTGTATGCCTGGGCGATGGGATTTCAAGGGGAAAAATGCGTGAGCGGTGAAATTCGTCTCTCCAGCGGGCAGAAGGCGAGGCTCTCCGGGGGTGTCCTGGAGGTGGTGAGCGGCAAGCGGCTGCAATACCGGCTGACCGTCGAGCACCGGGACGGTGGGCAGCTCGTCGCCCGCAGCCAGGACCAGAAGGCGCTGCTGGGATTTCTGGGCGATCTGGAGCGGCTCGACTACGAATTGCAGAGCCTGGAATCGGAGGGATTGCCGTGAGTGCCGACCGCGACCTCGCGGAAGCGATCTACGCCGAAATCATCGCCGCACACAGCGTCGCCGAGGCGCGTCTGACCTGGGCCAATTGAGGACATGCGCTATACGCTCGCGCACGTCGCTCACGATGCCATCGAGCGAGTTTCCGCCGCCCGCCGACGCGAATCCGCCCGCACCGGACCGTGGGACGCGCCGTGAGCGCGCTCCTGTGTCAAGAGTGCCGCGGCTATGCGCGTCACCGAGGATGTTATTGCCGGGACACCGCGCCGCGAAATCTGCGGATGGTGTCAGGGAAGCGGTGAAGTCACGCCAGAGGTGCGCGGCGTTCTGCTGCGCACCCAGAAGGAAATAAGGCGCATCGGGCGCACCGGGCCGTGGGAGGGCGGGCACCACTTCCAAGAGGAAGACGGCTACCCCGGCTCGCTGCTGCCGCCCAAGCGGCGCGAGCCATGAGCGGCCCCGGCCTGTTGGCGACCGCGATTCTGGCGGCGATATTGCTCGCTGCCGCGCTGCACGACTGGGTCTGGCGGTGAAGGGCGGCACGCTGTTCTCCGGCATTGGCGCTCCGGAAGGCGCGATGCCATCGATCGACTGGCGCTGGTGTGCCGAGATCGACCCGTTCGCCTGCGCGGTGCATGACGCACCACTACCCCGACATTCCGAACCTCGGCGACGTGAACGAGATCGACGCCGATGCAGTTGAGCCTGTTGACCTCGTCGTCTTCGGAGCCCCTGCCAGTCCTTCAGCGTCGCCGGCAAGCGCCTCGGCCTGGATGACCCGCGCGGCAACATGGCCCTCGTCGGCCTTCGCCTTGTTGGCCGCATCCGGCCCCGTTGGGTGGTTTGGGAGAACGTCCCCGGCGTCCTGTCGTCTGACGGAGGACGGGATTTTGGTGCCTTCCTCGGGCTCCTGGGCGAACTCGGGTATGGGTTCGCCTACCGAGTTCTTGACGCTCAGCACGCCGGAGTTCCACAGCGACGCCGTCGCGTCTTCGTTGTCGGATATCTTGGAGACTGGCGACGTCCCGCGGCGGTACTTTTTGAGCCCGAAAGCCTGCGCGGGGATCCTGCGCCGCGCCGCGAAGCGGGGGAAGGAGTTGCCCGCCCAGTCTCTAGCGGCTCTGACGGCGGCATCGACCGGCGAAGACCGCCACACCCTGATCGCCGACATCGGAAACCAACACGCCGGCCGATGATACGACTCCGCAGTCGGTGCGCGCACGGCGGCAGATCCCGGCTGAGACGCTGATCGCATTTGCGCCACGCGAGTACAGCGCGGACGACCGATGCGGAGGCACCTACGACGCGGCGAGGGACGAGCCGGCGGCCGACACTAGCCCGGCGGCGGTGGTACATGGAGCAACACGCGCGACGGCGGGAACGCGAACGCAGCGAGACATCACGTCTCGACTGAACGCGTCGGCGCAGCAGGCGGCGAGCCGGAACGTGAACGTCGCCACGGCGATGTCGGTGCGCCGGCTGACGCCGCGCGAATGCGAGCGCTTCCAGGGCTTCCCCGACGACTACCGCAATTCCCTATCGCGGCAAGCCCGCCGCCGACGGGCCGCGCTACCGCGCCATCGGCAACAGCATGGCGGTGCCGGTCATCCGCTGGATCGGCGAGCGCATCCAGGCTTTTGAGGAATCAGGCGCGCCGCGCGGAGGCGGCGCATTGAAGAGCCCGGCCCCCGATGCCGCCGGGCACTGGCCGCCAAGTCGCAGATACTGAGATAATAGGCGAAGATAAATGGGCCTCGCATAAAACCCTTTTTGCCATCGCCATCAATATGACGGCGTAGCCACGCCTCCGGCGGATTTTCACGAAGACCTCGTGGCCGACTTCTGGTCGCCGGAGCCTACAGCATTCGCTGGCCTTCCGCGGCAGCGCCAAATCGACCCTAGGCGAGGAGGACATCGTCCTCGCCGCCTGCCTGATGGCGCACCGCAACATCGTGATCATCAGCAGTCAAAGAGACCCGGGCCAGCGAGCGCCTCGCCGCCGTCGCCTACGAGCTGATCAACAACCCGTGGATCTCCGGGGTCTTCGGCGACCTCAAAGGGCGACGCCTGGACCCAGACCAAGCTGGTGACCACCACCGGCGTCTGCATCCAGGCCATTGGCCGCGACCAGGACATCCGCGGCATCAAGCACCTGGACCACCGCCCCGACTTCATCTTCGTGGACGATGTCGAGTGCCCGGACTCGGTCCAGACGCCGGACCAGCGGCGCAAGACGCTGCGCTGGTTTCTCGTCCGAGCTGCTGCCGGCCTGCGCGCCCAACCGTAAGGTGCGCATCCGTGCGACGCCGATGGACGCCGAGAGCCTGCCGGTCAAGCTGGAGAAGGAGTGGGGCTGGCCGTGCGCCACCTACCCGGTGGAGTACCTGGATGCGGCCGGTAAGCCGCGTGCCTCCTGGCCGGAGGTCTGGCCTCTCTCCAAGATCGACCGCGAGCGCCAGGGCTACGAACGGGTCGGCGAGCTGGCGGTCTGGGAGCGGGAGATGCTCTGCCGGGCCTTCTCCGAAGCGACCGGATCTTCACCCGGGAGATGATCCGGATTTCCCCGCGGAGCAGAACCTGGCAAGCCGCCTACGCGATGATCGACCCGGCCCGCACGACCGGCTCCAACAGCGCCACCACCGGCTGGGCGGTGTGGTCCTGGGTCAACAACCGATTGGTGGTGTGGGCAGCCGATGCGCAATTCCTCCTCCCCGACGAGATCGTCGCTTTGGCGTTTGACATCCACGAGCGCTACGACCCGGTCTGGGTCGGGGTCGAGCTCGACGGCCTGGAGCAGTTCCTGCTGCAGCCGCTGCGGCACGAGATGGTCCGACGTGGGACCTATCTCCCGGTGCGCGGCGTGCGGGCGCCGCGTGGCAAACTGGATTTCATTACGGGGCTTACAACCCTTCTTCGCCGCCCGCGAGTGCGAGTTCGCGCAGCCGCTCCCGGCGCTGACCGAGCAGCTGCTGAACTACCCGACCGGCAAGATCGACGCGCCGAATGCGCTGGCCTACGCCCTCCAGATGCGCCCGGGGCTGCCGGTCCTGGACGGCTTTGGGGCCGAGCACATCGTGCCGGATCTGGAGCACGATCCGACGCCGGCCGCTGTTCCTGGTGGCGAATGCGACCGGGAGCATGACCGCGGCGGTCCTGTGCCAGTTCCACGACGGTCGATTGCTCTTGCTGCACGACTGGGTGCGCGAGGGGAACCCCGGCGAGCTGGTGGAGCCACTATATAATGAGTCGGTGCTGCTGGCGGATTCGCCCCGCAGTCCTGATGCGGGACCGGCCGCGCAGCTGGTCCGCCATGCTCAAAGCCCCCGTCCCCGATCGCCTCGTCACCCGCAACGCGCCGCCCTCCTGGGTGGTTCCCGCCCACCACGAGGACAAATACACCAATGTCGGCCTGATGCAGGCCATCCGGCGATCCCGGCCGAGTTGCGGTTGGGCGGCGGCGAGCCGGCGGTCAGGTGAAGCTGCAGGAACTGCTGGGGCAGATCGCCCGCGGTCTCCCCGCCGTCGCGGTCAGCCCCCGCGCTCAATGGTGCTGCCGGGCCCTGTCCGGCGGCTATGCCCGGGCGCTGGTGCGAGGCCGCTTGCAGGAATTTGCCGAGGAAGGCCCGTATCGCCTGACTGATGGAGGGCCTTGAGAAGCCTTCCTGGGCCTGCAGCGCAAAACGCTCTCGGCCGATGACGAGGACACCGATACCGCCCAGCCCGTCGCCGAGGACCGCTACGGAAACCGCTATAAGACAGCGATGCCCGCGCGGCGTTAATCTACGGGTACGACACTCTGACCCGAGGAGAGCCGATGGCACGCTCCGGCGAACACGACGACCAGCACGCACCAACCGGCAGCGCACCATCAGCAGATCAGCAGCGACCTCGAACGAGTTGCGCGCAAAAGCCCGAGCCCAGCCTCGTCGAGGAGCGGATGGAGAGGCTGGCCCAGCGAACGCCCGCAGAACCAGGCACCTCGGGCCAGCGCCCGCCGGGAAGCCGTCCTGATCACCCGCCCTCACCGCGCGACCGGGGAAGCGGGCCGCTTGCGCGAGCTCAACGCCAAGCGCACCGCGCTGACCGACGAGGAAACGAGGCTGAAGAGCTGCGGGTGCGCAACACGCCGCAATCGGCCATCCGACCGGGTGCAGCGCGAACTCTCGCCCGATCGCCGCCGGCGCCGATCGCCGGCGCGACCAGGCCAACCGGCTGCGGGACCGCCAGCGATGCCGACGGGCGATACCGAGAGCGCCGCCGTCCAAGCAGATGTCGAAGGCCGCCGGGCACGCCGAGCCGATCGAGGGCCGGCGGGGCCGGATCACGAGGAGGACCGGTCGATCTACGATCTCCTGGGTCTCGTCGAGATGATCATCGCCCGCACCCCGGCTTTTCGCGATCTGGAAATCATCGCCCGCATGCTGCGCGACCGCCTCGACGGGTTTGCGACTCGCGGCGAATCACCCGATCGTCGCCGGGTAGCGTCACCGAGACCCGTCGATACCGCGTGACGGCTGCAAGGCCTATGGATGCGGGCGCCGCACGCGCGAGATGCTGGAGACGGTTTCTGGCGGCTTGATGAGGGCATGCCACCATGGATCCGTCAACGTCTGGTCCGTCGACGCCGGGACGATGGTCGCCGGAATGGACGACCGCGACCGGGATTGCTGGCCGAAGCGCGGTGTCGTCGTCAGCCTGTTCTACGAAGACCGCCGCGACGTGATCCGGCAGATCTAGTTGCCGGCGCGATCTTGGCGCTGTTCTGCTAAGCTGCTGCAACTTGCAGCGGAAACTGATGGCCGACGACGGGCTGGACGAGCCCCCGGAGACCGACCCGGCCAACCGAGGCGCTCGGCCGCGACGCCGATCTGTTAGGCCGCCAGCTGCCCAGCGGCGCCCAAGCACCAGCGGTATCCGCGCCCGCCTCGACGACCTGTTCGACGACATCAACGCGGCTTTGACGACCAGCGGACCGGGCCGACTCAAACCAGGACTACTGGGACTGCTATAATTGCGAGGCCAACTCGCACCGCTACTATAACGGCATCGCGAACATCTATTTCCCGATCATCCACGATGGCACCGAAGCCATCGTCACCCGCGACGTCAACCAGCTTTTCCCGCAAGGCGGGCGCTACGTCCAGGCGATCGCCAGCGACGGCTCGACCGAAGGCTCGCTCGTCGCCATCCTCGACCACTACATCCGCGAGGTAACGTCAAGAACCAGGTGGCCGAACCCTTGGCCCGCAACGGCGTCGTCGAGGGCCAGTACAACCTCTACATGGACTGGGCCGAGATCGAGCGGCAAATTGTTTCACGTGAAACACACGGCCCGCATCGACCCGGAGACCGGCCAGGAAATGCCGGGCGAGGAGATCGAGGATATCGTCGAGGAAGACATCGTCGAGGGTGGGCCGTGCCTCGAAGTCCTGCACGACAACGATGTCCTGATCCTGCCCTCGACCGCCGATAGCGTCGGCGAAGCGCTGTCCTGCGGCGGTAGCGTCACCATCGTGCGCCGCTGGTCAAAAGCCAAAATCAAAGCGATGCAAGCCGCCGGCAATATCCGCGACGACGAGGCCGACGACCTCCTGGTGGCAATGTCCGACGCCGGTGATCAAGTGCCGGACACCGAGAAGCACATCCTGGAGCAGGTCGGGATTTCCGACAAAGGCAAGACCGCCCGTGTCTGGGAAACCTGGACGATGCTGAAGCTCGGGCCGAAAGGCACCTACAGCGAGAAAGGCCGCCGCCGTCTCTGCCGCGTCTTCTTCGGCCCGAACCGCGCCTTCCTCAGCGCCAAACGCAATCCGTACTGGAATGACCGCTGCCCGCTGATTTCGCGCCCGGTCAAAAAGATGTCCGGGGCGATCAAGGGCCCGAGCCTGATCAAATATCGTCGAATCGCTGCAATATGAAGCGAACGACGCGGTTAACGAGGGCGCGGATGCTGCGACCTACTCTGCCGCCCCGATTGTTGCTAGCGACGCCGGAGAAGGTTGACGGACCACTCGTCTACAACGTGGGCGCGGTATGGGATGCGCCCCCCGGCTCGGTCGAACTCCTCACGTTTCCTGATCTCACGCCACGCGCAGCGACGCGCGTACAAATGGCCCTCCAGGCCATCTTCCAAACTCTCTCGGTATCAACCCCTCGATGCTGCCGCAGCAGACCCGGGCGGATAAGCCGAGCCAAGCGATGGTGGCGCAGGAGCAGGCGGTCGACCTGCTGACCACCGCGATCGGCGTCACCGTCCTCGAAGAGGGCGTCCTGACCGAGGATCGCCTGGATCGTAGATCTCGACTATCAGTTTCGCGACTCCGCGACCGTCCGCATGTTCGGCGAGGCCGGCCACAAGGCCGTGATGCAGGAGGTGCCGCCCTGTCAATCGCCACGGTTTCACCTTTGTGTGGCGCGGCGGCGAGCAGGTCCGACAGAACGCCATGATCCAGCAATTGGGGACCGGGTTCTTGAATGTATTGCAGAATCCTCGTTGCAGCAGGTGTTGGCGGCCGAGGGTAAGAAACTGGTTCTGAGCCCGTTGATCGAGCAGATGGTGATCAACGGCTTCGGCCCCGAACTGGGGGCCAGGACCATCGTCGATGTCCGCGAAACCCTGACAAACCCTCCCGAAATGGAAGACGAGTGGATGCTCGAAGGGCTGATGGCGCACGTTCACCCGCTCGACGACGACAACCAACACATGCGAGCGCATTTCAAGTCGATGCAATCGACCGGCGACCCGACCGGCCTCATCCGCCCGCACATGATGGCGCACCAGCAGCAGGCCGCGCAGAAGCTCCAGGCGCAGGCGATGCAGCAAATGCAGATGCAACAGCAGGGGGCGGGGCAGCCATCCGCCGGTGGTCCTCCTGCCGGTGGTCCCGGGCGTCCACCCGGGGCTGCCGCGCCCCAACCCGGCGCCTCGCCGGCCGGTCCGAGGCTGGTCGCCAAAGGCCCGCCCGGCATGATTCACCCCGACCAGCTTCCTAAGGCCGGGGGCATCCCGATGAATCGAAATATGTAACCAGACCGGTCACCACGGCTTTGGCGACGCACAGCATCTCTTGGTCGGTTAATCCGCCCTTCAGGCTGTTGACGCAGCGGAGAACGAATCGGCAGTTGTCGGGCGTATAGCCGCCGCGATTATCAATCCGGTCCAGGCTTGGCGACATCGACACGCCTCCTGGCTCAACGGACGAAGTGTCAAACTCAATGCCTGTTATCTCGCATCGCCCGGTCCATCGAGCGGCGCCCCACGCGTAGTCGATAGTGAAATCTCTGCCACGCAATTTGGCTCTGTGTTTGGCCGCGAGGATCACGAGTTCCCATGGGGCTCTGCTTCTGCGGGCGCGTTTCTGCCGGAGCTGCTTTGCGCGGAAGCGGAGGATGTTCTTTTGATATTTTTCAGGAGAGTATCTGCCGCCTCGTGGGCCGCGGATCAGGTTTTCTTCTTTCTTGCACTGCACGCAGGTTTGGCTGCTGGTGTATCGGGCCCCGGTGTGCCCCTTTGGGCACGGCTTGCCTGAGGCATAGAATGCGCCGCCAGCGGCTCTTGCGACAGCTAGGGATGGGTGTTCTGGCATCGGACCTCCCGGCATCATAATGTCGGAAGAATATCACGCGGGAGGGACTGTGATGCAGTGGACCGGCGAGAAGATACGCAGGCTGAGAGCTCTGGCGGTAGAAGGAAAGTCTCAGAGAGAGGCTGCCGAGGTACTCGGAGTGAGCAAGGCCGCGCTGGAGAAGGCGGCGGTCCGACACAGGGTTAGATTCCCTCAGAGTCACCTGTCGCCTCTGCGTGATGACGCGGCGGACATACGCGCCCGGTGGGCCGAAATCCTGCCGATCCTGAAGGAAAACCTTCGCCGGGACCTCAACATCTAGCCAATTCGGCTTGACAGAAACCACCCGTTGATACTTACCCTAACGCGCGCACGCGAGTGCGGGAATCCGCGAGAACGCCTACGGTGTGAAGCGGAGGACGGAGTAAGAAAATGTCCGATATTCCAAGCGGCGCTGGTGGTCCCGGCGACGAGGAGCTTGATCTTGGCGAAATCGACGATGAAGCCGATGGGCAAGATGAAGCCGATAGCGACGCTGAAGGCAACCAAGCCGATGGCGAGCTTGAAGCCGATTCCGGTGATCCACATGACGAAGGCGAAGACCGCGCCGAAGGGCAAGCGAGGGCTGTAGAGGGCAGGGGCCGCAGACCCGGCCGCTCGGAGCGGCTGCGGGAGCAGCTGCGGGAGAGAGAGCGGGAAGTCGCGGAACTCCGCGGGTTCCGGCAGGCAGCGGAGCAATTCCGTCCGCAGCAGCAGCCGCAGATCGACTATGCGGGGCAGCAGCGGGCGCAACAGGAGAGGATGGAGCGCCTCTCGATGATGAGCCCCGTCGAGGCGGCGGAGTTCATCGCCAACGAGAAGGCGCAACAGTTTCAGCAGCAGATGCTCCTGCAGCACCTGCACTACCGAGGACCGGCTCGATAAACGAGACTTCGACCAACAAGCCCGCACCTCCCGCGTCCACGCGCAGTACCGGGACGAGGTCGAGCGCGACCTCGCCGCCGAGCGCCAGCGGGGAAACCTGCGCGCCAGCCGCGACGATATCCTTCACCGTCTGGTCGGGCGGGACGCCATTACTCGTTCGTGCCCGCACCGCCGACAGCCAGCGCCGCGCCGCCGCCCGCCGGGTCGCACGCAGCAGCAGACCCGGCCCACCAACGGTCGCGGCGACGGTGCCGCCGGACGCGGCAAGGGCACCTGGGGCGACCCCGAATTCGACGCGCGCATGGCCGCCGAAGCCTTGCGCAAAGGGCTTTTCTAAGGGAGAGCCCCGTCTCTCCCTAAGGCAGGGAGGGTAATTTGGCCTGCACAGTAAATATCAGCGCCTCTTATGCTGGCGCCATCACCCGCACCATCGAGCGGCGGGCCCTGAAGAACGCGCAACGTTCATCGTCTTAACGCAGTTCGCCGATGTGCATCAGATGAAAGAAGGCGCCGGGGTCACCTGGACCGCCAATCGCTGGCCCTATTTGCAATTGCCGACCGCCCCCGTTTCCGAGGGCGTGCCGCCGACACCGCAGCAGATGCCGTTTCAACAAGTCACCGGCATCGCCCTGCAGTGGGCCGGTCGCCTCGTCTTCACCGACGTTGCGGTCAAGACCGTGCCCGACGACCTCCTTGCCAAAGGCTCCGATCTCCTCGGTCAGCAGATCATGCAGACCAAGGAGCGCAACGGCTTCAACATGCTGAACGGCATCACCCAGGTCAATTATGTGGCCCAGGCCGGTAGCCGCGCCGCGCTGGTCGCCGGCAACAACCTCGATCCCACCACGGTAACCCGCACCTACACGAACCTGAAGAAGCTCGGGGCGCCGATGTTCAACGGCCCGAGTGGCGAGACAGTTTTGCGCGACATGGACTACAACGCCAACCAGGGCAAGATGGCCCCGGGGCGCGCGGCCCACTACGTCGCCATCGGCGATCCCTTGGTCATGCAGGATTTCCGCAACAACCCGCTGGTCGTGCAGACCTTCCAGTATTCCGATCCGGGCAAGCTCTACATCAACGAGAACGGCTATTGGGGCGGCATGGTGTTCTCCGAGTCGAACATGATGCCGACCTGGACCGGTGTCGCCGCCATCCAAGGCGCCAACGCGGTCGGCAATCTCACCACCGCCACCTACACGGTGCAGGTCACCGGCTGGGACAACCAGAATTTCTACGAATCGCGGATCTACCAGATCTCCTCCGACATCTCGGTAACGACCGGCGGTATCACCGTCACCTGCCCCTCGACCGCCGGCTTCACCTACGCCATCTACGTCGGCTCCGGCGCCGGCTCGACCCCGACCAATCTCGGCCTCACCGCGAACGCTGCCGCCCCGACCAACGGCCCCTATACCGGGCATGCCATCCAATTGCCGCCCGGCACCGTGTGCATCGTCACCGGCATCGGTCTCTACCAGATCCCGCCATCCGCACCGGCCACCGGCGTCACCGTCTTCCGCACCTACGTCTTCGGCGAGGAAGCGTTCGCCACACTGAAACTAGAGAACGTTCAGTGGAACAGACTAATGGATGCCGACAAAGCGATCCGCATAATCAGCTCCGAGTAATAGGGTGGAAGTTTTTTGAAGGATGGGTGGTTTTAAATCAGCAATTCATCGCTGCAATGGAGTCTACTGCATCTTCAACTGGGGCATTTGGCTGATGCTAATCTGGAAGTAATCCAGACATGCACGACAAAGGAACTGTAGGATGCCTGTGCACTGAGGTGAGTGCCGGGCGATCGAGGCGGTACGGTCGGTGCCGGCCCGGCTGGTCTCGGCGGCCTCAACGCCGACGACCCGTCTTACGGGCAGTCGCTGCGCCCGGTGCCGCGCCGTTTGCGCAGACCTTCTACATCCAGGATTCCGAGCATGTGCCGGGCACCGCCGGGGCGATTACGCTCGCCAACATCAAGACGGCGCTCGACGCGGCCTCGACCACCTTGGCGGGGCCGGCACGCCGATCATCAACGCCACCGAATTGGCGAAGATCAACGCCTGGAATAGTGGGGGCGGATAAATTTGGCCGATCTCGGCCTTGTCCCGATGCAGTTCTCGCCGCAGGCGTGGCGACATCTCGTGGAGATCCTTGCCGAAAGGCCGGGCGATGCGATGGCTGCCGCCTGCGCTGATGATGATCCGCTTCCGGCTGACCGAGATAGAGCGCTCCTTCGAATCGAAGGATGGCCGGCTGGAGTACAACGTGACCGTAACGCTAAAGGCAGCTTGAGATGGCGTTAAGAACGATGGGCACCGCCGGCACCACGACATTGTCGGCGGTGCTGTGGTCGCAGGACCCGGCTGTCTTGTCGCGGGCGGATGTTGCGCTGATGGTCGCCGGCATCAAGGACGACCGCACCACCGGGCGACCCGTGGCGCAAATCAGCGGCGTCGGCGGTCTGGAGCAGTCGGCCGGCAAGCTCTGGGTGCCGAACCGCGGTTCGCTGACGATCTACCCCGGCGATTATATCGCGTTCGACCCGGCGACCGGCGGTGTCATCCTGGTGACGGCCGCCGCCGCCGTGGGCGCCAGTTGGGTTCATAGCTAGATGTCGGAACTGTCGGACGACCTGCGGGCCAGGATGAAGAGAGCCGTCGGGTGGCGCAGGAAAAGCGCGCGGCGGCCAGGGCGGCCAGACAGGCGAAGGTTGCCGCGCCGACCGTGACCGAGGCCGAGATCGAGGACATCGCCGAGATGGCGGTGACCGAGGAGGGTATCGACCCCCCGCCCGAGCCTGAAGAGGCTCTTGAGGTGCCGGACGCAACGCCGTTCGGGCTCTACGTCGCGGCGTTGCCCGAAGAGGTGCGCTCCGAGCTGTCGCTCGACGAATTGCGCGAAGCTTTCGAGTTCGGCCGAGCGCGAAGCGAAGTCCGAACGCCGCAAGCAATTGCGGGCGGACGCACTGGCGAAAGCCAAGGACCACGCTCGGGCCAATAGCGGTCTTCTGACCCCGGCCGAGTTGGAGAAGAAGGCGCTCGCCGAGAAGAACAACCGCATGGTGCCGGATCACCCCGCGCATGCCGTTCCTCAGTGATACCGGCGGCATCGTGTCCGAAGGCATCACGATCGACGGCACGACCTATCGCCACGGCGAAACCTATACGGTGCCCTACGGCCGGGCCTTGCTGATCCGCGATATCATCTACCGCAGCCAGCAGGCCGAACTCGAATTCGAGGGCAAAGGCCGACTGCACGGTCTGCGGCAGCAGCGGGCCGAGATCTTCAACGAGGTGCGGTTTCGAGCGACGGCGATTTGCTGGCCTATATGGGCCTCGATGCCCAGAAGTGGGCGGCGGAGTTCTGCAAGTGTGCACGAGATCACGGCCACCACCTCGACGAGGGTTCGATGATCTCGTGGTTTGCTGACGCCATTGAGTTTGCCCGCGCCCACGAGCGGCCCGTTGCTGAGGCTGAAGGCCGAGGTGATGGCATGAGTGACGCAACCCGGTCTACGACCTGCAGGGCTATCCCGTCCCGGGGTTGAAGATCGCCTATCACTTCCAGATCGCCGAGGGGCAAATGATCGCCTACGAGGTGGCGGAGGACCGCACGGCCAGTTTGGAGGACTTGAACGAACTATTGGACCGTATCGGGGATGCCGCGTCACGGCAGAAGGCGAAGCACGATCTGCCTTTTGCCAGGATGCGGCTGGCGCAGAAAGAGGCGAAGGTCCACGCGCGTCGCACGGAGGCCGTCGCCAAGCAGGAGCGCAGCAAGCCAATTGGCGCCGGCGACGTCGCAACGAACGGCGCCCAGCCGGCCGACCAGACATCAACGCGATGACCCATCGGCTCAGCAGACCTGATCGCGACGATCCGCCGACGAATGGAGATCCCGCGCCTGGAGGCGATTATCGACGGCCACGCCGCCGCAGCCGGCAGCCCTAGAGCGCGACGTCTTCTCGTTCTCGCCAGCGGCCGAATAAGTCGTGCTGACCGCCTTCCAGATCTGCGAGGAGGCGGTCTATCGCGCCAAGGTGCCGGGCTATCTGCCGACCTTCGGTATCCGCAACCTAAACGCGATCCTCAGCGACATCTGCCAGCACCACGATTTCGCGCTGGCCCGCGGCGTCTACCGCTTCGCCTTCAACCCGGCCTTGGCCTCGATGTATGGCAGCGGTCCGTACAGCCTGCCGCTCGACTATCTGCGCACCTCCGGCTCGTCCGGTGCCACCGGCGCCTCCGGCTCCGTCTGGTATCTCTACCCGACGCCCGCCTTCCCCTGGGTCAGCCGATCTACATGGTGCCGATCGACATCGCCGAGTTTGACGGCTACCCGCAATTCCCGTCCCAATCGACGCCGGAATCTGGGCCACCGACATGGGCGGGCCCCTGACGCAGCGGATCATCCTCTCAACCACCGGCGACATCAGCGGCCTCGACGGCACGGTTAGCAACCTGCCGACCCTGGATGGCCTGACGGTCGGCTTGACGGCAGCGGGCGAGGGGATCGAGCCGGGTTCCACGATCCTTGGCATCGACGCCACGACCAGCCAAATCGCGTTGTCCCTGCCGACCTCCGCCGCCTCGACGGCGCATCTGTCTTTTTCGGCATCGCGCCCGTCGCCTACGTCTACCCGCCGCCGCAAGGTACCTACCCCGTGACGGTGCGCTACCAGCGCCTGATGCCGCCGATCGTCAATCACCTCTCGGTGCCCTGGTTCCCCGACGACGAGTATCTGATCACCGAACTCGCTTCCCGTCTGGCGAGCTTAGCGACGACCAGCGACGCCCTCAACCTGCACGGCTGGCTGACACGCGGATTCGCTAAGTATCCGCAAAAAGACGAGGATCGGCAGAACCGCAGTCAGTCGATCCAGCTGGATGCCCGCAGCTTTGCCGGCGCGATGGGCGGCGGCTTACCGCCGCGCCAAATCCACCAAAGTAGCCGGGTGGTGATGTGGCGTCCTCGCTGCGCAATGCTGCCGCGGTCAATTTTCAGGCTCGCGGATTAAGCGACACCGTTGACGGCACCAACGTCGCGCGCGGCGCGATGCGGGCCCTGACCAACCTAGTGCCCGATCCGACGACCCGCGGCAATTGTGTCTGCCGCCCGGCCGCGCTCGACATCATCAACTTTGCCGGTATCCCGAATCCCGGCTTCGTCAGCGGCTACACCGTTATTGGCGACACCGTTTACGGCATGGTCGCTTCCGATCGCACTCCCGGTCACGACGAGCCTTTTGTCTACGACCTCTCGGTCGAGCCGAGGCCGTGATTCCGGTCGGTGGCGTCACCGCCGCCAATACGCCGGTGAGCCCGCCCGCTATCGGCAAGTGGGTGCCGCCGATCCTGGCGCAGGTCGGCTCCCGCATTCTGGTGACGCATCCCGGCTTTCCCGGTGAGGAGATCAAGTTCGGCTGGTTCGACATCTCCGGCTTTGAGGCGACGATCACCGGCAACACCATCGAGCAGCTTGAGTTTATCGGCGACACCGTCATCACCGACGATCCGCACCTGATCTATGGCGTG
>CAVPWK010000017.1:0-18738 GCA_963709435.1 uncultured Verrucomicrobiae bacterium | reverse complement strand
CCCGATGGGGATTTTGATCACATTGCTGGCCCGCTACATTGCCGCCACGAACTAGACCGACAGCGGCAATCAGGCTGAATACCGCCACAACTGCGAGTCCCGCCGGTTCGTGTCGGGCGAACAAGACATAAAAGACATTAAAACCCAATTGCGGATCCGGATTCCCGGCCGGAACAGTTCGCAACCAAAAGGCGAACGCAATTCCGATCAGGCAAAAGACGGCCGACCCGCAAAGGATTCCGATCAGCGGCCGCGCTGAAACGGGCGACGATTTTTCGCCGATGGAGTTGATCTTCGCTCCCGATGAAACTAGCGGGAATTCGGGCAAAACTGCGGTGTGGGTTTGAGACACGGGAGACATCGACGGAAAGGATTGATGCATGACCGGGAAGCAGTCATTGGGCCACGAGCGCTTGACCGCTCTCTAGAAAAGCGATTGAAAGATCGACATCTTGTGCACGGGAATTGCACAGTCGAACTGCACAAATGGGCAACCACTCGTCATCAGACCGACTAACGAAATTTTCGCTCGCTCTGCTGATTGTCATCCTGAGCGCAGGGATTTTCCTGCGCGTTTGGCCGAGTGCCGGCTTGAAAGGTGTCGGCATCGACGAACGCGACTACGCCGCGTACGTCGGAAAGGCGGTGAAATACGGCCTAAGTAATTACGGCCGCGTGGTCGATGAGTTCATTGCGTCCCAGGTCGAACAAGCGAAGGCAGTCGTTCCAGCGACACGCATCGGGCTTATTTGGCCAGCGACTCTCCTGGCGCGCATCGGCAATCTCGATCCACTTCGTGCGTTGCGTTTGATGTCGCACTTGTCGGCAATTTTGCTGCTTATCGCGACGGCGATTTTCGGCTATCGCTTCGGTTCCGTACGTCAGATGCTCGTGGCCGCGACATTAATGGCGGTCGCGCCGCTGCAAATTGCTCTTGCGCAACGGGCGTTGGGGGACGCTTACTTTGCGTTTTTGGCTGTTCTTTGCGCATGGTTTTTTCTCGAGAGTCTCCGAGCTCCGCAATCAATCGGTTGGTTGGTCGCCTACGGCTTCGCCTTCGCTCTTCTGGTACTGACTAAAGAAAACGCCGCCTTTGTTTGCGTCGCCTTGATGGGGACTTGGATCTGTTTTTTGTTCGCACGGACTGGGTGGCCCATCAGCTTCGCGTTGCCGCTGGTGACGTTTATCGCAGGAGCGCTCGCGGTGATCATCCTGGCCTCGTTGTTGGGTGGCCTCGGCGAATGGATCACATTCTATCGCATGTACGCGACAAAATCGGCCGATATTCCATACGTCGTTCAGTTTCAAGGCGGCGCGTGGTATCGCTATTTGGTCGATTTCACCCTGCTGTCGCCGGTCATCGTTGCGCTTCGTATTCGGACGCATTTTCAACATCAACAAGGAGTCGCGGGTAGATTTCTTTTGCGCACTGTTACTCGGTTTTAGCTTTGTTGCGATGTCCGCTGTCTCGGGCGGAATGAGTTTGCGTTTTGCGGCGTATTGGGACTTTCCGTTGCGTTGGCTCGCGGCGTCACAGGTGCTTCAGTCGGCCCGAAAGCTCCCACGAATAAAGCCGTTTTTTGTTCTCGCTTGCCTGATTCTAATCCTGGTAGCCGTGGATCTATTTCAGTACTGGCGCTACTTCGTTCACGCACGCATTTACGATCCAGTAACCTTCCAGCTTTTTTACGCTTCGGAACTATTCAAATAATTGCAGTCTATGGCCGGTTAGCTACCAGCACCGCTACGCGGCTGCGCTCTTGCTACGGCGACTTCAAAATCTGAAGTGCGCGCACGAGGTGTTCGGTGATCAGTTCGTAAAGTGGATAGTGCACCGCGAGGATGTAATACTGGCGAATCTCGATCGCACAGATCAGCACGATGGCGGCACTCAGAACAATGTTCCAGTTTGGCCGGGGGACCGGCGCGACCAGCGCGATAACCGAGCTAAAAGCGAGAAACCGCAACGGCATGTCCCACATGTTGGCATAACGCAGGTTCATACCGTATTTGACGTTGCACATCACGAGGTAGCTCGCGGCGATGAAGATCGCCATGAAGAGCTCAGGCTTCATCGCCCGATTGAGTCGAAAGACTGCCCCAAACGCGAGGATCAGAATTACCGGGCTGACGAGCAGAAGATCGACAAGGTATCGATACCATGGACCGTCGCCGGTCAGGATGGCGTAGCGCAACTGCAAATTTTTACTGACCGAAAGTTGATAGGTGTGGATTAGGTCGGCGGCACCACCAGCGAGAAAGACGAGAATTGCAGCGCCGAGGAGCGGCCCAAGAACTGTAGCGATAACAAGTTCGCGGGTAACGCTTCCGAACTGGAGCCAGCGATTCGTGAGGATGAGGGCAACGAGTGCGATCCAGACAAAAAAAGAGTTTTCTTTCGTTAAAACAAGCAACGAGAGCGCTAAAATGTAAGCAAACAGCCAGCGCCAATCTCGCGGTGCGCGCAAGTTTTCCCAAAGGAGCCAAAGACACAGCAGCGCCCAAAATGTAAAAAAGCCGTCAATCAGGCCGTGCTGCGACATGTGGATTTGCGTCGGCGCACAAGCCATCAAAGCTGCAATCGCCAGTGCCCAGGTCGAACCGCGCAATCGCCAGGCAAAATTCATGGCGAGGACGAGCGTCAGCATGCTGAAAAAGGCGGCAACATCGCGCACAGCTTCGAGCGCTTCGGAACCGAAGATCGAATGCCAAACGTAGGCCGTGAAAATGAAGAGAAACCGAAGAGGGGAAAGAATCGCCTCACTCCTTTCGTTTTGCGCCGTCCTGTAAGCTTCGACGATGTTCGGATATGACGTCACCCCATCCTGGATGAGAGCGTTGACGTAATCGCGATAAAGACCTTCATCAAAACCCATTGACGTGTATGCGGGATTTGGATGGAGCGCCGCGATGAAATGCAACGGTCCGCCGGGCGAGAATGCAGCCGGTGGGATACGGAGGAAGCCACCCACCACCAAGATCAGCGCCAGAAGCGGGATGGCGATCTCAAGCCGGCACGATTCTTTGGTGGGCATCGATTCCAGAGGCTAGGTGATGTTGGTCGACTCGACCAGAGGGTTTGCAGGCTGGAAGCAAGTTTCAAACCGGGTCGGTTATCGCAGCTGACGATTTCTCAGGAAAAGGAACGGGGAGGCCGAGAACCTGCTTCCCGGAAGGCAGGAATGAAGACATCCCCACAAGTCTCTCCGGCCGAGCTTGCCGTGGTGATGCCTGTCTATAATGAGGCCGCGAATATCTCGGCGGTCTTGCACGAATGGTTTGACTATCTTTCGATCGTTGCTCCGAACTTTGTTCTTTTTGCGGTCAATGATGGCTCGAACGATCGCACCAGAGAGATCCTTGACTCACTAAGAAACGAACTTGGACCGCGGCTCCAGGTGGTGAACAAATCTAATTCCGGCCATGGACTCGCTTGCCGTGACGGTTACGAGTTGGCGTTGAGCGAGGGATCACCCTGGATTTTCCAGATCGACTCAGACGGGCAGTGCGATCCGGCATTTTTCGAGATAACCTACCGGGACCGGGCGGCATACGATTGCATCTTCGGGTACCGACGGACCCGCGATGATGGGTTTTGTCGCGTTGTCGTTTCCCTTTGCTGCCGGCTCCTGCTTTGGTTAGTCACTGGTACCTATTTGCCGGACCCGAACGTTCCCTATCGGCTCATGCGTTCGAGTGCGCTGAGAAAAGCGCTGCGAAAGGTTACGGCCGATTTTGAACTTCAAAATATCGGGCTCGCTTTTGCGCTGAAACAACAACCAGAACTGGCTTGGAAATATTTTCCGATACACTTCCGAGCGCGGCGCGGCGGCGAGAACAGCATCAACTATCGCAAGATCGCAAAGATGGGGGTCAATCTTTTGCGCGATTTTCGACGGCTCACCCATGAAGATTCTCATACTTGGTGGCGGCCCCGCTGGGCTCGGCGCCGCCTGGCGTCTTAACGAGCTGGGGCACGGCGATTGGCATTTGCTGGAGGCGAATGATTTCGCCGGCGGTCTGGCTTCTTCATTTCGCGATGAGCAAGGATTCTTCTGGGACATCGGCGGACACGTCCAGTTTTCGCATTACGAATACTTCGACGCGCTCATGCATGAACTCATTCCAAAAGAGGAATGGCTGACGCACGAGCGCGAATCGTGGATTTGGATCCGGAATCGTTTTGTTCCCTATCCGTTTCAAAACAACCTGCACCGACTTCCACGTCAGGAAATTGTTCGTTGCCTGAACGGGCTGGTGGAAATTCAAAAGAACGGCTCACATAAACCAAACAATTTCCGGGAATGGATCCTGGCAACCTTCGGGGCCGGCATCGCGGAAATCTTTCTCTTTCCTTACAACTTCAAGGTCTGGGCCTATCCGCCCGAACAAATGCAGCACAGCTGGGTCGGCGAACGCGTCGCCGTGACTGACCTGGCACGTGTGCTTCAGAATCTTGTTTTCGAAAAAGACGATATTTCGTGGGGCCCGAACAATGTCTTTCACTTCCCGAAACGAGGCGGGACCGGCGCGATCTGGAGCGCGTGTGCTACGCGATTGCCAAAGGAAAGGATGCACTTCCAAAGTCGCGTTCAAGAAATCGAACCGGGGGGAAAACGGGTGATGACGACAGATGGTCGGAAATGGAATTACGATGCTCTCATCAGCACTTTACCGTTAACAGAGTTGTTGCGCCTTAGCGGTCGTGATGAGTTCTCTAATCTGGCCATCGCCGGATTGAAATATTCGAGCGCGAACATTGTCGGAATCGGTTTAAAGGGGAAGCCGCCCGAACATTTGCGGACTAAATGCTGGATGTATTTTCCGGAAAGCGACTGTCCATTTTATCGCGTGACGGTCTTCAGCAATTACTCGCCCCACAACGTGCCGGACAGCGAGAACAACTGGTCGCTCATGACGGAAACATCCGAGTCCGAACAGAAACCGGTGGGTCATGAAACACTGGTTCAACAAACAATCGACGGTTTGCGTAACACGCAGCTGTTGAACGGCGACAAGATTCTCTCGGCCTGGAGCTATCGGGCGAAGTACGGTTACCCAACGCCGGGTTTGGATCGAGACAAAGCTCTTGCGCAAATCCTGCCGGCATTCGAGGCCGAGAATATTTACTCCCGTGGGCGATTCGGTGCCTGGAAGTACGAGGTCAGCAATCAGGATCATTCGTTCATGCAGGGCTTAGAAGTCGTCGAGCGACTTCTGCATGGGAAACCTGAGATCACACTGAGCGATCCCAACCACGCTAACAGCAAGAAGCATCCATTTCCTTTCGAGCGATGGGAAGATTGAAAAAAGTTCTTCCGAGGGTAGCGCTAGCCGGGCTGTGCGGGGTGATTTTTTTGCTCCGATTGCACACCTACAACGAACCGCTTGAGCGCGATCTGACCACTTACGCCGTGATCGCGCACGAGATGTTGAACGGGAAAAATCTCTACAGTGATCTGTGGGATCATAAGCCGCCGGCTATCCACGTGACCTATGCCGCGGCTGAATGGATCACCGGCTACGGCCGCAATTCAATTTTTCTCATGAACGTGGTGGCGGCAATGGGAACACTTGTGGCTTGTTACTTTGCCGGCGCCGCTGGTGGGCGCGGTCCGCTGGCTGGTCTTGTCGCGGCAACGCTTTGGACGCTCGCGTCGGGAGAGCCCTCGATCGAAGGCAATCAGCCAAATACCGAAGTTTTTCTCAACGTTCTGCTGACGACGGCATTCGCCATCTTTGTCCGAGCCAAAACAAACCGGATTGGTTTCGGCAGCGCGGCGCTGGTTGGCATGCTCTTGGTGATCGCATCGTTTTACAAACAAATCGTGATTCTCCAGGCTGCATTTCTTTCCGTCGCATATCTTTTTTGTGTTGACCGGTCGGCGCGAAGAATCGCGTTCGCTGAAATTGGCATCGTGGCCGCGATCGGCGCCGCGGGGTGGTTCTTCTTATTTGGCTATTTCTTTTTTCAAGACCGCGGCAACGCTTTCTTCGACGCGGTTTTCACTTATAATCGGTGGTATTCGGCGCATCCGCCGCGCTATCTTAGCGAGTTGTGGAACTGGCCGGGGCTTTCACCTGATGCGCTGGCGGTCGCACTCTCCATCGCCGCTCTTACCCTCATCGGATTGGTGATCGGTCTGCGGGTTTGTCCGCGTCACGGGTGGCTTTTACTTCTCGCATTCGGAATTGCGACCTACGTCACGGTGCAGCTGCCAGGCTGGTTCTTTCCGCATTATTATCAACTTTGGCTTCCGCCGTTGGTAATTGGTGCGGGCTGGGCGGTCGAATTGTTAAAGCGAGTTTTGCCCCAGCGTTTTGCGTGGTCCTCCTATGCGCTGGCGGGAGTTTGCGGCCTCGCCTTGGTGATGATGGAAATGCCGTGTTACCTGGCTCCGGCCAAATCCTGGTCGGTGCAAAAATACGGCGGCATATTTCTTGAGACAGAAGAGCTAGCCGCCAGGGTCGACAATTTACTTCCGCGCGGCGCGACGTTTTATGAATGGGGCAATGAGACCGGCTTTTATTTCGCAACGCGACGTGAACCACCATCGGGTTTGATTTTCGCTTATCCGATGCAGGACGGTCCGCTGGCGCGTAGGTTATCAGGGCAACTGTTGCACGATCTAAGCCGGAACGAACCGGAACTCGTCATTGCCGCACACGAGACGATAGCACTGACACCGTGGCATCCGGTGGCTGAATGGTTTCAACAGAATTATCGACCCTTCTTGCGAACCAACAGCTTTGTGGTGATGGCGCGAAAAGGCGGCGCGATCGATCGTGCACAGCCGCTCGCTCAAAAGTGATTCGTTCGATCAGTGCCAACCCTCGGCCGCAACGAGCGATGTTTGCTCAAGCTCGTTGAGACGCACTGATTCCGATTGCGGCAGAGCGATCGAGTCGATCTTGTCCGCATGCATTGCAGCAAAGACGCTGAGTTGTTGCCACCACGCGGCAGTGTAAGCGCGATTGTCCCATTTGAATCGCGACGCCGGCGCGGGTGGCAGTAACATCGGTCCCGCTTCCGGTCGCGGAAGATTCAGTCCGCCGACGAGCCAAAGCCTATTTCCCGAACTCAACGTCGCGCGGATCGCTTCAGTCAGATCATCAATCGGATGATCAGAAACCATTTTTGCTTTGAAGAGATCGTAACGATGGACGGTATGATCTTCGATGTTCGGAATGGTCGTCCAATGGGCAGCACCGCGATAGTAACGATTAAACGGAATCCCGAATTGCCAGGGAACTACGACTACTAAATCGTTGGCTCCAGCTCGCTCGGTCACTGCCCGCGCCGCAAGATCGACATTCGTTTGACGTTCGGTAATGGCCGGCCAATCGGCTATGGGGGCGATCACCAGCACTGCCGTAGCAATAGCAAGACGACAGAATCGCAGCCAATTGGAGCGACAAAGAATTGACGCGGTTAAATCCAACGCCGCGGCGACGACGCAAATGAACGCAAGGTAATACCAGTTGCTGGTCGTATAGCTCAGGACACGAAGAAAGGCGTAGCAACCGATCAGGCTCATTCCAGAGGCCAGGATCGCAAACCAAACCAGCGGCGTTTCTTGCTCGCTACCCCTGTTTCGCCGGAGCCGGAAAATGAATACGCCCATCAGTCCCACAGCAATGGCGTACCAAAGCGCCGGAATGCTATATCCAGGGTTGCCCAGCGCGACCTCGAAATGTTTCCAGAGTGAGTAGGAGGTGGGCCAACCTCGGACCAGGATGTTCCAGTCTCTCGCGTGCAAATACGCCGGGACATAGGGCAAAAGAAAAAATATTGCAACGGCGCAAACTGCGAGAATAACGAGCGCCTGTTTGAATCGCCGCTGAACCAGAAGGAGCACGACGGCTGCTCCGCCGATCGCCAGCAACAGCACACTGTTGTAGAGGAGAACCTGAACACCGAAGAGACAGACCAGGGTGGCGGTGACGACGCGTCGCCAGTCTTATAGTGACCACTAAAGCGCAAAGGCAGCCAAAGATGAGCACAATCATCGCGCTGCCCAAACCATAACCGCGAATCGTTGTTCCCCAGACGAAGAAGGTCGTGTTCAAGCTGGTTAACCCCAACGCAATCAAAGGAACGTCACTACTTAACGAGCGTGCGTTAATCCAGAACGCGGCGATGAGAAGACACCCGACACAAAGTCCGAAAACGCGCAGGACGAGATCGGTTGATCCAAATAGAATTGTGTAGGCGCGGACAATAAGCGGGAACAGAGGCGGGAATGCTTCGTGTTGGAAGTTGTGAAAGATGTCTGAGACCGATGGCATCCGGGCCAGTTGGACGACGGCGCATTCATCACGCCAGAGTCCGCCGGCATGCATTGCGCGGACAATCAGAAGAAAGATGATTGTTGCGGAAAGAACCAGGGCAACGACCCATTCCGCGTACTTCAGAAACTTAGTCACCGCGATTCGATTCAATTTCTTCTTTGAGCGCGTTGAATTCCGGCTGCTCGGGTTTCAATCGCAGCGCGGTCTCGATTTCCGCCTTAGCGGCTGCTGGGATCGTTCTCTTTGAGCAATGTTTTCGCGAGAAGAAAATGCGTCTTCGCACTGCGAGGATCGATATTTTCCGCGTGACGAAACCATCTTTCGGCCTCGCCGAATTGCGAAGCCTCGAGTGCGATGACGCCGAGATTGTTGAAAGCGCCCTTGTGTTTCGGATCGAGATCGAGCACGGCGCGATAAAATGATTGTGCGGCCGCCGAATCATTTTGCGCGAGCTTCAGATTGCCCAGCGCAAAATTGATCTCGGCATTATCTGGAACGTAGGCGCGCGCAAGCTCGAGCTTTCGTTCTGCCAGCGGCAAATTTTCCGATTCCAATGCCTGCCAGCCGCTATTGTAAGCATCAAGCGCCCACAATGATGGATTGCGCTGCGGCCAGGAGACGAAGAGCGTAGAAGCGATCAGCAGCGCTGTGTAGGCGAGTGCGGGCCAAAATTTTCCCGAAACAAGGTTGTTACAAAACATTACCAGTCCCAATGCGGCGAAGACGGCCAATCCGGGGACAATCACGAGGCGATAGCGTTCTGTGGTAAAGACCGGCAATAGCGCCAGCATCTGCAGGAAAATCGCGGCGACGATCCAGCGCCCAAGCGGTGCAGCACGCCACGTCAAAACCATCGCAGGCAGCGCCAACGCAGCGAGCAAACCGAAATAAATTCCCGGGATCGTCACGCCCTGCTCGCGCAGACTGGTGATGATACTGAGATCGTCATATTGAAACGCGTTCCAAAACGTGCGCAGTTTGACGCCAAGTAGTCGCAGCCAGGCCAGTGGATGGTTTGTGATGTAGGTGCGCGCTTTGGAAGACCAATACTGGGACACTTCGCCTCGTTTGAGGTGGTGACCGGCAGCGGACTCCGCCGCATCGATTGAGTCTTGCAACATGGCAGCCTGGCCCGCATGAAGCCCAGGTGGGAAGCGCGGGTACCCATTCGCGTCGGGATTATTTCCGATCCAGAAATTAATGCCACTGTGCGCGGACAATAGGACGCGGTCACCGGCAATGAAATAGTTGTGCAGCCAGCACGGCGAAGTGCCCATTGCAACGCCCAGCACGACCAGGGCACAGCCAGTAATACGAAAATGCGGACGGGGTGGAGCCGGTGGTTTGAGTGCGACTGCGCAAAGTATCAATGGGATCAGAAACAGAATGGTCGCCACTGCCGTCGCGGTCAGACCGAGAACAAGACCAAGGAGTAGCGTTTCCCACCGGCCTGGTGCGTTCTTGTTTTTGATAATGCGCCAAACGACAAACCAGAAGGCGAAAATGACCCAGGCTGTCGGCATTAGGATGGACGCATAGGTCTGCGCGGGCACAAAAACCGCCCATGCGCCCACCGCTATCAAACCTGCCACTTGAGGGCGTGCCGCCCCTTTTTCAGCAAAAATCGCGACGCAAATCTTATAAATTAGGAGCGCAGTCCCGGCATCCAGCATGGCCTGCAACAATGCGGGGATAAAGGGCCCGTAACCGAAAAGCGTATACAGAGCAGCGAGCAGGTAGGCATATCCTGGCAGACCATAAAACGCGAGGTGATCGGTCAGTTGACCACTAACAATCCGCTCAGCCCAATCATCATAAAAGTGCATGTCTCCATGTGTCGCCAGCAGAAAAGGCGACGCCGCTAGTCGCCCGAGAACAACCAAGCGAAGGAGGAGGACGGCTGCAAAAACGTAGCCCGCAGGTTGGAGGCGCAACGACAGGAATAGCTTAGGCACGGTCACAGGGTCGGGGTACCCGTCTCGGGAGCCAGAATCAAGCCGAACGGCTGCTGAGGCTTGGGAAGCCGCCCGCATTTTCTAGAAATTCTAAGACCGCCATCGTTTTGGCATTGAGGCTGCTACTTTACACGCTCATCCGGGGCGGGTGCTCCGGAACGCAATCAAACGAACCTAGAGAACAGAAAGCAACTTAACGCAATGTTTAATAAACTTAATAATCGCCGCGGGGGCTTCACCCTCGTGGAAATCATGATCGTTGTCGCGATTATCGCGCTCTTGGCCGCGATCGCCGTGCCCGGATTCCTCCGCGCCCGTAAACGTTCCCAAGCCAGCCGTATCCTCAACGATCTGCGTATGATTGACGCCGCCGTTGATCAATACGCGATCGAAACTAACCGCAGCACCGGGAATACCGTAGCTGTCACCGATTGGACGAACTACCTGAAAAAAGGTTCTTCGCTCTACAACACCGGGAACAGTCTCCTGGGCAGTGCCTACGGCCCTCAGACAGTTGACTTGATTCCAAAGGTGCCAACCAACGACTACAACGTTTTGTCGGACGTCGCCAGCACCGGTTTCTGGTCGCCTTACGGGCCGTAATCGAAACTGACAATTCATTCGCCTGCCATTCCCCATGAGCGGGAGTGGCAGGGAATGAGTTGTGAGACCGCAGCCAGAAGAAGCCGCGCCTATCGCAACCCAAAAACAAACAAAACACTAAACCAACGCAATAAAATAATGTTAAGCAAATTGAATCGGAAACATGCCGGCTTCACGCTGGTTGAAATCATGATCGTGGTCGCAATCATCGCATTGCTGGCCGCGATAGCCGTTCCTGGATTCTTGCGCGCGCGCAAACGCTCGCAGGCTTCCAAGATCCTTAATGATCTGCGCATGATCGACGGTGCCGTCGATCAGTACGCGATCGAGACCAATCGGACCACCGGTAACACAGTTGCCGTCACGGATTGGACGAAGTACGTCAAGAAAGACAGCATCCTCTATAACACAGGTGCGAATCTCTTCGGTACCTCTTACGGTCCTCAGACCGTCGACCAAATCCCTCAGGTCCCGTCGGGTGACTACGCCGTATTGTCAGACGTCGCCAGCACGGGCTTCTGGTCGCCTTACGGCCCTTAACAGGCTATAGGAGTTCTAAACTTCGGGCGTCCTCTCGTGCAAACCGGGAGGACGCTCGTTTGTTTAACGATGCAGCCTCTCTCTCCTAACCCTGCTCATGGACCAGATTCCGACTAGCTCGTGGCGACGTCCTAACTTCTACGCGCGTCTGACCTCCTTTTGCGGCAAGCAATGGCCGCGTTATTTCTTCCTCGGAGCGATCGGATTTATCATCCGGTTGCCCGCGATCGAGGGACCGCTCATCTGGGATGACGTTCACCTGGCCCGAGACAATCCATTCATAAAAAGCCCGCTCCTCGCCCTCGAAGCATTTCGGCATTATCTCTTTCTCGATTCATACTCGGGCCATTATCGGCCCGTCCAGAATCTCTCTTACATAGTCGATTACTTTTTTTGGAACACCGACCCAGCCGGTTTTCATCTAAGCAACATCTTGCTGCACGTCACGGCTGGCCTCCTCCTTTATCGCCTACTTACCTACCTGTTTGGCGAAAGGGGTGGGCTTTGCAGCGGTAACGATCCGAGATCAGCACGCGCAGGTGCCCTCGCCGCTTTTATCATTTCGGGCGTCTGGATGGTGCATCCGGCGCATTCCGCCGCGATCGATTATATTTCAGGAAGGGCCGACAGCCTCGCCTTTGCTCTTTCGGCGGGGGCCTGGTTGCTGGTATTGCAGGCTCGAGTCGCCAAAGCGCGCTGGCTAAAAAGCATGCTTTATCCGCTGGCGGCATTCGCCGGAGTAATGGCGCTTTGCTCGCGTGAAATCGCTTGTATCTGGATACTCATTTTTCTCGTCCACACTCTCGCCTTCGCCGGGAACCTCAGCAAAAGAGTGAAAATCACTACGATCGTTTGCTGCGCGCTGGTGCTTGGCGCGTACGTCGAATTGCGTCGACTTCCAGTTGCCCGTGCGGAAAAGGGCTTCACCGAAAATTGGTCGGCCGCCGTTCGCGGAACACTAATGCTGCGCGCGCTGGGTGATTACGGGCGACTGATGGTCTTTCCCGGGAACCTGCATATGGAGCGCAGCGTTTTCGATCCCAGCAATTACCTCAGTCGCGAGAGCTGGCGCAAGACAGCTGCATCAGAATATCTCTCGATTCTCGGCCTGGTTGTGCTGGCAACGTTCGTCTGGGGCTGTTTGAGAGATGGACCGGGCCAGCGAGTCCGTATCATGGGTACGGTCTGGTTTCTTGCCGCCTATCTTCCGATCTCGAATATCGTGCAACTTAACGCCACCGTAGCGGAGCACTGGCTTTACCTGCCAAGCGTGGGTTTCTTGCTCTTCCTCGGCGGTTGCGCGCTCGACCTGCCAAGAAGATTTCGGCCCGGTTTAACTGCCGTTGCCGCGATCGCAATCCTTGCCTTAAGCGTTCGCAGCGCGATTCGCAGCAGTGACTGGAGCAATGATGAGACATTTTACAAGCGCACACTGGCCGCAGGCGGAATAAGCGCACGCGTCTACGTAAACCTCGCGCAAACTTACGCGAATCGTGGCGAATATGCCGCAGCTGAGAAAATCCTTCGCCGCGTCGTCGAAACCACCCCGGACTATCCGATCGCGCGTAATAATCTCGCTAGTGTTCTGGCGTATGAAGGAAAAGTTGCCGAGAGCGAGGCCATATTTTCGCGCAGCGCCGAGCGTGCCGCGGAATCGAGAGGTCAGTACCCTCGCACCTGGATTGCCGCTTTCAACGTCGCGCACATGCGTTCGCGAGCGAAAGATGATGCCGGAGCGATTGCGGTGCTGGAGAGCGCGCGCGCCAATTACCCTCAAGTATGGGAACTGATCAGCCTTGAATCAGAATTAGTTCGTCGAACACAAGGTCCGCTGCCAGCATTGCGTCTGATAGAAAATTACACTCGTGAAAACTGGTGGCATCACGCCGCCTGGCTCGCCGAAGGCCGGTTATATGCGGAGAATAATGACGTTGCCCAATCTACTCGCGCTCTGCGCTACGCTGCTTTGCTCGATGTCCACGACGTCGAGGCTTTGAATTTACTCGCCGCAATTTTTGTTCACCAAAATCAGCTCGAACAGGCATATGCAGTCCAACGCCGCGCCGTCGCGCGCGAACCAAATGAGCCCAGCCAGTACCTCCTACTCAGCGACATTCTCGACAAACTGGGACGAACATCAGAGGCACAAAACGCGCGTGACGACGCCGCGCGACTGAAAGCAATCGCAACCTCGCCACGGATCGCCGCTAAATAAATTCAATTTGGCGCAGCTGTCAGCATCAGCCACTCTGTCCGGCGATGTCGGTGCGCATTTATCGCGATAGACAGATCAGACTTGACGCTCTCCGCGGTAAAGTCTGCGGAATAATTGGCTTCGGTTCACAGGGTCATGCGCACGCACTGAATCTTCGCGATAGCGGATTCAATGTTGTTGTTGGATTGCGCCGCAATAGCAAAAGGCGTCGGTTGGCGCGTGCCCGCCACCTGCGGGTATTCGAGTTGCCGGAGTTGATCCAGCGCTCGGATATCATTTTTGTAGCATTGCCGGACACGACGATGCCAGGCGTTTTTTCCGAACGAATCGCGCCGCATTTACGAAACGGACAGACCCTCCTCTTTGCGCACGGCTTTACTGTTGTTTACAAAACCGTCGTGCCGCCGCCAACCGTCGATGTCGTAATGGTGGCGCCCAAAGGCCTTGGGCAAATGGTGCGCCGCGAGTTCGTAGCCGGTCGCGGCGTCCCCGCTTTGGTTGCCGTCGAACATGACTTTACGGGACAAGCGCGCGCGATTGCGTTTGCTTGGGCTAAAGCAATTGGCTGCGCGCGTGCCGGCGTGATTGAAACCACCTTCCGTGAGGAAACTGAAACCGACCTGTTTGGGGAGCAGGCGGTGTTATGTGGTGGGACCACCGCGCTGATTCATGCTGCCTTCGAGACGTTAGTTCGGGCCGGCTACGCCCCGGAGCTCGCCTACTTCGAATGCCTGCACGAACTCAAATTTATCGTCGACATGATCCACGAAGTCGGGATCGCAGGGATGCGCGACTTGATTTCCGATACCGCAAAGTGGGGGGATCTGACCGTCGGCCCAAGAATTGTGAATCAGCGGGTCACCAAAAACATGCGGGCAGCGCTCGAGAAAATCCGAAGTGGAAAGTTCGCACGCGAATTTATTCGCGAGATGGAGACTGGGCAGCAGCGCTATCGTGCCCTGTTGCAACAGGGACGGCGGCAGCCCATCGAAAAGACTGGGCGACGTTTGCGGGCGTTAATGAACTGGCGAAAAAATAAACGATCCAGTCCGCGCTCTGCGTGAGCGCGTTGCCGCGGCAAACGTAATTCCTGCCGCTATTCGTGATTCCCGGCGATAAACATCGGGACCACGGTCGTTGGGATGTGGCCGGCCACGCGCTCGATTGGCTGGGGAATGCCTGAACTCGAGACGAAGATGTAGACCTGCCTTTTGAAGGCGGCTCGTTGCGCGTCAGTTTGCGCATTGGTCACCGACGCTTTCGTCGGTACCACTACATTCTTACTCGGATCAGCAAAGGTCGATGCGCAAAACGTCAGCGCGATCAACGCGACGCCGCATCGCCCCATCCAACCGGCCAGGCGTGGCAGCCCGAACCATGTTTTCATGTAAGGATTATGCGGCAGTTTTCAGCGAAACACAACCGGTAAAAACAGCCAATTTTCTTGCTATTATTGCCAAAGGAAATGCTCCAGCCGCAGTTGGCCCAGCCGGGCATTAGCTTCTTCACTGCGCGGTCCGTTGGCTGCCACCAGTTTTTCGTAAATTACGGCCGCTGCCTCCCACTTTTGTTGTTCCTCCAGTAAACGCGCGGCGTTGAATCCCGCTTTGTAAAACCAAAAGAATTCCGGCGGTCTATCAGGCGAAGGATTGAACTCGAGAATGCGGTAGAAGGTCGCGAGCGCACCTTCCCGGTCCGAGCCTTTTTCGAGACAAACGCCCTTTTTGAATAATGCCTGGTTGCGCCAGTGCGGCTGGTTCACCGCTTCGTTCGCGAGTTGATCGTAAATTGCGACCGCGCGCTGCAGATTTGACAAGTCCGCATTCGCCTGTTCAAAAAAAATGTCAGCTTTCCCGCAGAGCGCTTCGCGTTTTTCCATGCCGCGCGCGTCTCCTTTCAAAACCTCATCATAAAGCGCCTGAGCATCCTGCCATTTACCCAATCGGCGTTCGATCGCGGCTTGTTCGTTACGCGCGGCCCACCTGAAATCACCGTTCATGGTCACGACCTGCGTCAGCAATTCCAGAGCGTGATCGAGTGAGTGGCTGGCCATGCTCGCCATCGCCGACTGCGCGGCGAGAAAGAGGGCTTGTTCGGTAAAGGACGATTTTGGGTTCTCTTGCGCTAGAGTTTCGAATTCGGTCTGTGCGCTGGCAAAATCCTGCCGGCGAAAATGCGATTCCGCCAGTTTCAAACGCACCTCCCCTACCAGCGGCGAATGAGGATGGGTTCGCAGAAAATCGCGGGCCGATGCGATGACACGATCGCTGTCTGCTCCACGCGCGTCCGCCAGCCAGACGGCAAGGTAGTCGCCGCGTTCTACGGCAAGTTCTGTGGGATGCGCTTCACGCGCCGCGACCAAATCTTTTTCGGCCTCATCCAGCCGTGGCGGAGTGGCATGATACGCGATCTCAGCCAACGCTATCTGCGCTTCGGAAACGCGCGGATGATCAGGTGCTCGGCGGATAAAATCCCGAAGCAATGCTGCCGCATCCTTTTGGGCGCGCTGAGCTGCGGCCAATGCCTGCTCCAATGAAATTTCTGCTGCGTCATCAGATCGACCCCGGCTGATTAACTCTGCCTTATCGCGTTCCGTTTTTGTTTTATCCTCCGCCTGAAGCGACGCCAGCGAAGCGTTCACTAGGGCTACGGGTGCAATCGCGGAGCGATCGTTTTCCAAAATCTCGAAACGGCTCGCCGCATCCCGAAATCTCAGCGCTGCATACATGGCGCGGCCCGATTCGAAATCGATCTGCTCGCGCACCTGCGGCGCTGGATTCGTCTTCTCCGCTTCACCGAGGATGGTGAGCGCATCAGCGATCTTTCCCGCCTCGATTTGAAGGCGTGCAAACTGCAGGAGCGCCGGGGCCAAAGCCGCCGCTATCGGTGTTGCACCCCGGATTTGCTCGAACTGTCGCATCGCTTCTTCGCGACGACCTGCTCGCAGATCGATTTGGGCCAGATACCAACGCGCGAAACCGCGCCTCGGTTGCACCGGGTCTCGCGCCCATTTTTCCAGCTCATTGCGCGGCGCCTTCCGTTCCGCCCGGTAAACCTGGTCCAGTTTAGCGAAGACCTGCGGCAGGGCCGGATCATTCGGATGGCGTTCGATAAAATCTTCCAGGTAATCATCGCCCGCCTCCGGCGTGTTCAGCTGCAAATGTGCGTCCGCAATGGCAAAGAGCGCCGCAATCACCGTTTCGCGCGATTCACCTTCCGGCTTTTTCACCAGCGAATCGAGCAATCCGATCGCCCTTTCCGGCTTTTGATTGAGCAACTCCAGGCGTGCATGCAAGAGACGTTTTTGCCGTTTATCGCGTACGATTTTCGTCTGCGTCGCGTCGAGAAGGCGCCGGGCCATGCCACTGTCTTGTTTAGCGATAAACAATTCGGCTTCCAGCAAGCGCGCAGAGACACCAAAGCGCGGATCGTTTTCGAGGCTGCGATATGCGTTGATTGCTTCATCGGTTCGATCGAGCGCACGCAGCATTTCCGCAGTACCGAATGCGGCCGCAGCACGTTGCAGATCGTTGCCCTGCGCAACCTCGCGATACAATGGCAGCGCCTCGTCGTGCCGATTCAATTCTGCAAATGCTTGAGCCCGGAGAAATTTCCCGCTCGTTGAGTCGCGCAAAACCGGCTCTTCCAGCAGGTGGAGCGCCTCCTTCGGGCGCTGCGCCGCGATCAAAGCCTCAGCGAGTTTCTCTGTGGCCGTAATCTTGTCCGCGCCATTCAGTCTGGTGGTCAGCTTCTGGAGCTGGTAAACTGCTACCTCTGGCACTCCTTCATCAATAGGTCGCGCCGCTTCTGCGATTTCGTTGGTGCGCTCGGCAAAGGCCAGGCCCGCGAATGCAATCAGCCCGATATAAACCGCGCCGGCCAGCGTTCGTAAGAGATTCATCGCAAAAGCGGCCGCAGGAACTCTCCGGTATAGCTTCCGGCAACCTGTGCAACCTTCTCCGGCGGACCGGCGGCAATGATTCGGCCACCCCGTTCCCCGCCTTCCGGTCCGAGATCGATCAACCAATCGGCGCATTTAATTACCTCGAGATTATGCTCGATCACCACCAGCGTATTCCCGGCGTCACGCAGCTTCATCAGCACGCGCAATAAATTTTCAATGTCGGCAAAATGCAAACCACTCGTTGGCTCATCCAGAATGTAAAACGTGCGTCCGGTCGCTTTCTTGGCCAGCTCGGCTGCGAGCTTTACGCGTTGTGCTTCACCACCGGAAAGTGTCGTGGCGGGCTGCCCCAGCCGCAAATAACCGAGCCCAACATCCAGCATCGCGTTCAATTTGTCAGACACGCTTGGAACATTTCGAAAAAAACGCGCCGCTTCGTCCACCGTTAGATCGAGCACATCGGCGATGTTCTTCCCTTTGTAAGTAATCTCCAGCGTCTCGCGATTGTAGCGTCGCCCGTGACACACTTCGCACTCGACATAAACGTCGGGCAAAAAATGCATCTCGATCTTGATCAAGCCGCCACCTTCGCAATTTTCGCAGCGGCCGCCTTTGACGTTAAAACTGAAACGTCCGGCATCATAGCCACGCACTCTGGCGGCGGGAAGTTGCGCAAACAACTCCCGAATCGGGGTGAACGCTCCGCTGTAAGTGATCGGATTTGAGCGCGGGGTGCGCCCAATCGCGCTCTGGTCAATGACGATGGCTTTGTCGATCTGATCGACCCCGCGCAGACCACGAAATGCTCCCGGCTTTTCCTTTGCGTTGTAGAAATGACGAAATAATGCCCGCCGCAAAATGTCATCCACCAGGGTAGACTTCCCGCTGCCGGACACGCCAGTCACACAAATGAAGCAACCGAGGGGGAAAAAGGCGCTGACATTCTTGAGATTATTTTCCCTCGCCCCAAGAATCGTTAGCCAACCCTCCTGCAGCAACGCTCTGTTACTGCCGTTGTCATTTGAACGCGGCCCCACGCGATGTTTTGGAACCGCGATTCGAGCCCGACCGGAAAGGTAGTCGGCGGTAATCGAATGTTCCGCTCGAAGAATTTCGCCCAGCGTCCCCTGTGCGACGATTTCACCGCCGCGCGGGCCCGCCCCGGGTCCGAGATCGATAATGTGATCAGCCGCGCGAATAGTTTCTTCGTCGTGTTCGACCACGATGAC
>CAVPWK010000016.1:0-223648 GCA_963709435.1 uncultured Verrucomicrobiae bacterium | reverse complement strand
CCGATGAACACTTCCGAAATGCTTATTTTGACAGTCAAGCGTGCGCCGCGGCTGCTTTTAAGATCGACATTTCCGAGTTAAGGGAAGCCAAGCGCCAAGGATGTCCGGCCCTTCGCAGCGGCCGGGTTTACCGCGATGAATAGCTTCGCTGGCGGCAGGCGGGCGAGCTCGAAGAGATCCATTCGGTACGAGCCAACGGAGTCGGAATTCAAGAGGGCCGATCCATTATCGCGCAAACGATCCGAGGTATAAACGTGTGCGCCAATTTAGGTGTCCTTACCCCTGAACAATCTTTTGATTTCTGCCGTACGATTGTTGAGGCGGCCAGCGACCCAGAACTCCGAGAAGTGTTCAGGCAGGCACTTTGCGATTGGCTCGAATTCAACTTTTCAGAAATCGCAGAAGCAAAAGCGCCGAAAGCTCATCCCCAAATTATGTCCTGGCTCACATCGGAAAACAAAGCGTGGGCACGTCGCACGTATGGATTGGGCGATACTGGAAGCCAAACCCCGGACGAGTGAAAGAAGAGACGCAAGTTTATTATTCGGCAGCCAAAAGAGCCGCGCAATTTGTGTCATGAATCCGTCATGAAAATCCACGATTCGTGAAATTCACCTGCGGAGCCTACGGGGCTCGAACCCGCAACCTCTGCCGTGACAGGGCAGCGCTCTAACCAATTGAGCTAAGGCTCCTCAGAAGTTGGCCACGATAGGTTCGGAGGGCGCGCGCTTCAACCCGCGATTTGCCGTTTCAGATCTGGCTGGAGGAGCGAGCAGGACGAAATCAAGCCGCCTGAGGTAAGCTTCCTATAGCGGCGGTCTATGACCCCGACGATATTGTGACTGTCTAGGGGCCGGCCGGTCACAGACCGCGCTACGAAAAGGAAGAATGCTCAGCCCTTTTTCCAGCCGTTGCCGTTGCCATTCCCGCGCGTGGTCGCGTACTCCGGCGTGAGATCGATTTCCTCCACTGGCTCTTCTTCTCGTTCAGCGAGCGATTTTTCGTGATGTTCCTTCGCGATGAGCATGTAGAGCGACGGAACGATGAACAACGTGAAGATCGTTCCGATGGTCATTCCGCCGACGAGCACGAGACCAATCGAGTTTCGCGCGGCCGCGCCGGCGCCGGTGACGAGGGTGAGCGGGAAGTGACCGGCTACGGTAGCGACGCTGGTCATCATGATCGGGCGCAAACGAATGCGCGCAGCTTCGCGACGGCGTCGAACTTTTTCTAGTCCCGAGCGTTGTCTTTCGTTCGCAAACTGGACGATCAGGATGCCGTTTTTCGAAACGAGGCCGACCAGCGTAACCAGTCCGACCTGCGAATAGATGTTGAACGAAGTCGTCCAGCTATCGGTGAAGAAATGTTCCAAAGGCATCTTCAGAAACATGAAGATGGCCGCGCCAAACAGCGCGAGCGGCACTGAGCCGAGCAGAATGATAAACGGATCGCGGAAGCTGTTGAACTGCGCCGCCAGAACCAGAAAAATCAGAACGACGGCGAGCAAAGACCTGCTGAATTTGTTGCCTTCGATTCGCAGCTGACGTGAGCCGCCGGTGTAATCGATGACGTAACCGGCCGGCAAGACCTTGTGCGCTTCGTCCTCGAGAAACTTTAGCGCGGCATCGACCGAACCGGTCGGGACGCCGCTAATGGTGACCGCGTTGAGCTGTTGCATTCGGTTGAGCGAACGCGCGACCGTCTTGTGCTCGATCGTCGCAATCGTGCTCAGCGGAATCAGCTGGTTGTTCGGGCCGGTGACGTAAATATCTTACAACTGCTCGGGATTGAGCCGGTCGATCCGTTTGATCTGCGGGATGACCTTGTAGCTCAGGCCATCCATGTTGAACCGATTCACAAAATTTCCGCCGATGCTGGCGGAGAGATCGGCGCCGACTTGCTGCATATCGAGGCCCATGGTCGAAACCTTGTCGTGATCGAAAACGATCTGCGCCTGCGGCTGATCGATCTTGGTATCGATGTCGCCGAACTGGAAAATATGCGCCTGCATCGCTTTGAGAAAGATTCCTTCGCCATGTCGAGAATGCGTTCGTGGCTGGCGGTCGAAGCGATGACGAAACTGACCGGAAAATTGTCGCTGCCCGGAAGCGCTTCGGGCATGATCGGGAACATCTGGATGCCGGGAATAGCCGCCAAGCTTCTGCTTGCACGACCGGCAGGTATGCTTTCGTCGGCGTTTTGCGCGTGCCCCATGGTTTCAAGACCATTCCGCCAAATCCGATAGCTCGGATGGGTGATCTGAAAAGTGAAACGGGTATCCGGAATATCCTGAAAGACTTTTCCGGCGGCATCGGCATAACGAATCGTATCGTCGATGGTCGCGTTGGCCGGCGCGGTGATGATGCCGAAAATGACTCCCTGGTCTTCTTTCGGCGCCAGTTCTTTCGTCGCCACTTTCGGAATCGCCAGGAACATGAAAAGCGCGAGGAGCGAGACTGCCGCCCCAAACGACGTAAACGGCCGGGCGCGCATTGAAGGTCCGATCGAGATGGCTACCGTACCAATCGCGGAAGCGATCGAAGGTGCGATTGACGAAGCCGCTGAATCCATGATCGGCATGCTCACGCGTAGCAAATGTGCCGACATCATCGGCGACAGAACCAGTGCGACGACGCCGGAAATGAAAACTGCGCCGGCGAGCGTGAGCGCGAACTCGCGGAAAAGCGCACCGGTCAGGCCGCCTTGCAGTGCGATCGGCGTGTAGACGGCCGCGAGCGTAATCGTCATGGCGATGATCGGCCCGATCAGTTCGCGCGCGCCGACCAGCGCCGCATTCATGCGCGACAATCCTTCGCGCATGTGCCGCTCGACGTTTTCGACGACGACGATGGCGTCGTCGACGACCAACCCGACCGAGAGCACGATCGCGAGCAGCGTCAGCAGGTTGAGGGTGAAGCCGAACACCTGCATCAGGAAGAGCGCGCCGATGAGCGAAATCGGAATCGCGACGATCGGGACAATGAACGGAACGGACACGAACCGAGGAACAGGAAGATGACGACCATCACGATGAGCAGCGTGTCGATCAACGTCTTTACGACTTCGTGAATGGCGTCATTGATGTAGGCGGTGGCGTCGTAAGCCATCTCGGCTGTCATGCCGCTCGGCAGTTCCTTCTTGATCTGCTTCCAACTCCGACGCGCACCCGCTTGATGACGTCGACCGAGTTCGCATTGGGCAGAACCCAGATGCCCATGAAGACCGCTTTTTGGCCGGAGAAGCGGACTTCGGTGTTGTAATCTTCGGCGCCGAGAACGACGTCGGCGATGTCGCCCAGCCGAATGAGTGTCCCTTTGTCCTGGCGAACGACGAGTTGCTTGAACTGATCGGCCGTGTGCAAATCGGTGTTCGCGGTCAGGTTTACCTGAAGCAGCGAACCCTTGGTGCTGCCGACCGCGGCGAGGTAATTGTTTCGCGAAAGCGCATCCCGGACATCCGCTGGGCTGATATTTAGCGCCGCCATGCGTTCCGGTTTCATCCAGATGCGCATGGCAAAGGTGCGTCCGCCGAGAATATCCGCCTTTTGCACGCCGCCGACCGCGGTCAGTCGCGGCTGGACGAGACGGACGAGATAATCGGTGACCTCGTTAGGCTGAAGAATGTTGGACGTAAAACTCAGATAAGCGGAGGCAAACTGCGAATCGGCCGCCTGAATCGCGATAACCGGGATCTCCGATTCCGGCGGCAGATCGCGCCGGATCGCATCCACTCTCGAGCTGATATCGGAGAGAGCCTTGTTCGCGTCGTAATTCAGTTTCAGACGCGCGGTGATGGTCGAGACGCTCTGCTGGCTTTGCGATTGGATGTAATCGATGCCGTCGGCGGCCGCGATGGCGCGCTCCAGCGGCGTGGTAATGAATCCACGGACCAGTTCGGCGTCCGCTCCGACGTAAACCGTCGTCACCGTGATCGAGGCGATATCGCTGCGCGGATACTGGCGAACGTTGATCGTCTTCATCGCCTGCAAGCCGGCGATGAGAATGACGAAGCTCACCACCATCGCGAGGACCGGCCGCTTGATGAATAGATCGGTAAACGATTTCATCGCGGTTTTAGTTCGCAGCATCAGCGAATCGACTGGCGTTCGGATTCATCTGCGGTTTGGGCGCGAGATCGTTGTTGATCGTCACCGACATTCCATTGCGCAACTTGAAAACGCCCGTGCTCACGATCGTCTCGCCGGCTTTAAGCCCTCGGTGATCGCAACGAAATCGCCGCGCGCTTCGCCCACGCACGAACTGTTGCCGAATTGTTTCGGATTCCTTTCCGGTCTTTTCATCCTTCTTCTTCTCAATCACAAAAACCGAATCGCCAAATGGCGCGTACGAAATCGCCGAGCCCGGAACGACCAGCGTCTTGTGTTTCTCCGGCAAGCTCGACTTCCACTTTGGCGAACATTCCCGGTCGCAACAGCATGATCAGGGTTCTCGAGCGTCGCTTGCACCGTGACATTCCGCGTCACCGAATCGACCATCGAGTTGATCGCAGTCAGCTTGCCTTTGAATTCGTTGCCGGGCATCGCGTCGGTCATGCACGCGGACTTCCAATCCTTGCGAAAGTTTCGAGAGCTCCTGCTGCGGCAGCGCAAAATCGACATAAACCGGATCGAGCGCAGTCAACGGAACGACCTGCTGGCCAGCGTTGATCATTTGCCCGACGTTGACCTGTCGAATGCCAAGCTGGCCATCGAATGGCGCATGCACCGTCTTTCTTGGAGATCATCGAGCTCATTTGGTCGACAACAGCTTTCTCTGTTGAACTTCGATTCCGCTGCATCCTGCTCCGCTTTCGAAATGACATGGCGTGCGGCCAGATCGCGACTGCGCTGCAGATCGGCGCTCGCCAGTTCCAAATCTGCTTGCGCCGTGTGCAACTGTGCTTCTTCCGCCGAAGCATCGAGTCTTACTAAGACGTCGCCCTTTTTCGCTTCACCACCGTTTTGAAACCTGATTTCGCCAACAGTTCCGCCAAGCTCAGTCGAAACAACCGCGCCCTGGACCGCGGAAATTGATCCAACGGACGAAAGTGACGGGCGCCCAATCTTCCTCTTTGACCGGCGCACTCGATACCGTGGTTGGAGGCATCGTCATTGGCGAAGAGGTCATCTTGCGAAACTGAAAAGCTTTCACTCCGCCAGCGTGAGGAACAAGGCGAGGATTGCGAAAATTGCTCCTTTTGTTGGAGCTTTCCGCCTAAAGAACACAATTGCGGCAATCGCGAACAACAACACGAGAATCGTAATAATCAAAACTGCCATCGTCATACTTCAGCAAGCTCCATGGTGTTAGTGAAAAGCAGGCGCCACAAACGCCGCATAACTTCCAATTGCGCGGTGCGCCTTTCCGCTTCGGTCATCTCCTGCGGTTGCAGGACGTCTCGCATCAACATGCCGCGAGCGACTGCAAAAATTAGTTCCGACAATTCGTTGGGGGTGAGGCCGCCCGCGGCATTTTTGCCTTCGGGCGAACGCGCGATCAAATCCGTCACGCCGTCCATTGAGGTTTGCAAAACGTCGCGCACCAGATTTGCCACCTGCTGGGTTGCGCGAAGCTTCGGCATAAAGATCGACCACGAAGGCCGACAGCACTCTTGGCGAATTTTCGCAGCAATGTGCAGTGAACAAAATTTCGAGCGATTCGAGTAAGGTGGGCGCTTGCCGGGCGCGTTCGAAGCACTTCCTGGATCTCGCTTTTGTGCCGGTCGGCCATGGCCGAAATGACCGCCTCTTTGTTGGCGAAATAGCGATAAATCAAACCAACGCTGATGCCGGCCTCGGCGCTGATATCGTGCATGCTGGTCTGGTGAAAGCCGCGTTGGGCGAAGCAAACGAAGGCAGCATCGAGGATTTGGGCGCGCCGATCGAGGGAAGGTTCAAGTTGGGGTTGGGACATGGCAGCAAAAGATGAATGAACGTTCATTCATTGTCAAATCCTTCAGGAGGATTGCCCTTATTTATATAGGAAAGGGGACCTCCCGGGGAGCGCAGGCTGCCCAGCCTGCAGCATTCGGCAGCTTGCCGAATGCATCTTTCATCACGATCTGCGTTGGCAACGCATGTTCGCGGCAAGCTGCCGCGGACTACAGGCAAGCGGCCTGTGCTCCCCAGAACTGAATGACTCCTATTCTGTCATTCCGAGCACAGTCGAGGAATCTCTAGCGTTACTCTTCTGACAAGAGGTAAGAGATGTCTCGACTACGCTCGACATGACAAGCAAACAATGTGGCCAGGCCCACTCCAGGATGAAATCGCGCGATCCTTTTTCCTCGTTGGGGAAAGACCTATTACGCGATTTCCCTGTAACCCGTCGTTACCTCATCGGCGTTTCCGGCGGCCGCGATTCCGTCGCGCTGCTGAGTCTCCTCGTCGATTTCGGCTACCGAAAATTGGTTGTCTGCCATCTGAATCATCAGCTGCGCGGCGGCGATTCGGGCAGAGACGCACGTTTTGTCGAGAAAATCGCGCGAGAGCTTGGGCTCGACTGTGAGATCGGATCGACTGATGTCAGCGCACTGGCGAAACGATCGAAGGTGTCGATCGAAACCGCCGCGCGTTTCGCGCGCTTCGGTTTTTTTGTTGAGGCGGCGCGTCGCCGGCGTTGCCCTCGGATCTTTCTCGCTCATCATGCCGACGATCTGGTCGAAACCGCGTTGCTGAATCTTTTTCGCGGTGCCAGTCCTGGTGGGATGGCGGCGATGCGCAAGGTCTCAATCCATCGGATCGGTAAAACTAAGCTAACGATCCTTAGACCATTGCTCGGAGTATGGCGGAGCGAGATCGACGCTTACGTGCAGGAGCATGGTCTGGAATTTCGTGAGGACAAAACGAATCGCATCGCTTCGCGCTTCGCGTAACAAGATTCGTCACCGCATTCTTCCGGACATTGAAAAGACAATTTGGTCGCGATGTGCGGAAAGCTATCTGGCGCGCCGCGCAGATCTGGAGCGAAGAAGAAGCCTTGCTGGATTCGATGGTCTCAGTCCGCAAAGGCCACAACTCGATGTCGCGTCATTGCGGAAACTGCCGGTCGCGCTCCAGCGACGAACGATTCTACGTTGGTTGCGCGCGCGAAAAATTGCCGATGTCAGTTTCGATGTCGTTGAAAATGTGCGCACGCTCCTCAGTCGGGAACAAAGCTCGCAAAGGTCAATCTGCCCGCGTGATCGGCACCTTCGCCGGCGCGCGGGAAAGATCTTCGTCGAATAAACCAGTCCTCGAACAAACTGTCCCGAGCGTTAGCCGAGGGATCCCGCCCAGTTACCTTGAAGCTTTCGCATATGGATCCCTCGACTTCGCTCGGGATGACGGCTTGATTACTGCAATGGCATCCGAAGTCCGTGTTCGTTTCGCTCCATCGCCCACCGGTTATCTCCACATCGGCGGCGCGCGGACCGCGCTTTTCAACTGGCTTTTTGCGCGACATCACGGCGGGACATTTGTTTTGCGGGTGGAAGATACTGATCGCGCCCGCAACACCGAAGAAGCCGCGGCGGCCATTTACGAAGGCTTACAATGGCTCGGACTGAATTGGGATGAAGGGCCGCATGTTGGCGGAGAGTTCGGGCCCTATTTCCAAAGTCAGCGCAATGAAATTTACGAGCGTTACCTGAAGAAACTGCAGGATGCCGGTCACATCTTCGACGACCAGGGCGCGCTGCGGTTTCGTTCGCCCCGCGAGCATGTAGTGGTCGACGATCTCGTTTGCGGCAAGATCGATTTCGATCTTTCGAACGAGGAAATCCACCCTGACATGACCATCCGTCGTCCGGATGGCTCGTGGATTTTTCATTTCGTCAACGTGATTGACGACATGGAGATGAAAATCTCGCACGTGATTCGAGGGGAAGATCATCTTTCGAACACGCCGAAACACATCGAGCTTTTTCGTGCCCTTGGTGTTGCGCCGCCTCGTTATGCGCATATCCCGCTAATTCTGAATCGGAATGGCTCAAAGATGAGCAAGCGCGATCAGGGCGCGAGCGTGGACTACTATATTAAGAGGGGTTTTTTGCCGGAGGCGGTCCGCAATTATCTCTGCCTTCTCGGTTGGTCGCCGAAAGACAATCGCGAGAAAATATCGATCGACGAGATCGTTAAGATTTTCGACCTCAACAAGGTTGTGCGCAGCCACGCAACATTTGATCCGGACAAACTGCACTGGCTCCATGGTGAATATGCGCGCGAGCTACCGGACGATAGATTTCAAGAGCTTGCCCGGAATGCGCTGCGGTCCAGCGGCGTGAAATTGGAGAACTTCTCCGATGATTACATTCGGGCCGCGCTCGAAACCTGCAAAGGCAAGATCAATACTTTTGATGAGCTACCGGCTTACTGCGGCTTCTATTTCGTGGACCAAATCGAATACAGCCCGGAAGGCATTGCCAAAAATTTTACGCCGGAAAACATGCCGCGACTTCAAACAGTTCGCGATGTTTTCGCCGGAATGAAGAATTTTTCGGCGACCGAGATTGAAACGACGATGAAAGCAACGGCAAAAACACTTGGGGTGAAAGTCGGTGCGATCGTGCATCCGACGCGTTTCGCGGTGACCGGTAGTAACGCGGGGCCGAGCCTTTATCATTTGCTGGAAGTTCTCGGGAAAGAAAAGGTGCTCCCTCGAATCGATAGCGCGCTTGCGCGAATTGGAGGTTAGGCTTCCAGCCTGACTCGGCCGCGAAGCATCTTGCTTCGCGTGCAGGGATTCGGCAGGCGGGTAGCCTGCCGGCCGAGTCAGGCAAGATGCCTAACTTCCTTTGCCCAGGTATCCTTGAGCGTTACGGTGCGATTCCACACTTGTCTGCTCGGCGTTGAATCAGGATCGAGCGCGAAGTAACCGAGCCGCTCGAATTGATAACGTTTGTTCGCGATTGCCTCCGCCAGAGCGCGGGTTCGCATTTGGCGGTAACTACTTCAAGCGAATGCGGATTGATGGACGATTTGAAATCACCGGTTGCGTCCGGTTCCGGCCTCGTTGAAAAGAGCCGGTCATAAAGTCGAACTTCGGCCTCGCGGGCGTGCGCGGCGCTCACCCAATGGATCGTCCCCTTTACTTTACGATTAGAGGTGGCGCCGCCCGATTTGCTCTCCAGGTCGACGGTGCAGCGCAACTCAGTTACATTGCCTGAAGCATCCTTAACTACTTCGTCGCACTTGATGATGTATGCGTACTTCAGCCGCACTTCGCCGCCGGGCCTTAACCGAAAATATTTCGGCGGCGGCGTTTCCATGAAATCAGCCGCGTCGATGAAAAGTTCGCGCCCGAACGGCACCTTCCGTCTCCCGGCACTCTGATCTTCAGGATTATTTACCGCCTCCAGCTCTTCCACTTTTCCTTCAGGATAATTGGTAAGAACCACTTTGATCGGTCGAAGCACGACCAGACGACGCTCGGCCGTGCGATTGAACTCCTCGCGGATGGTATGATCGAGCACGGCCATGTCGGTCATGCTCGGGTATTTGGTGATGCCGATATTGTAGGCGAACGCCCGCAGGGCGCTCGCCGTTACTCCGCGGCGGCGCAGTCCAGAAATCGTTAGCATGCGTGGATCATCCCAGCCGTTAACCAACTTTTCGTTAACGAGCTGGATCAATTTCCGCTTGCTCATCACCGTGTAAGTAAGGTTAAGCCGGGCGAATTCGTATTGATGCGGCACCGGCGGTGTCAGTTCCAGGGCCTGCAAAATCCAGTCGTAAAGCGGCCGGTGCACCTCGAATTCGAGAGTGCAAACAGAATGGGTGATACCTTCGATGTAATCGCTCAGGGTGTGAGCCCAGTCGTACATCGGGTAAATGCACCATTTGTCGCCGGTGTGATGATGCGAAGCGTGTCGGATGCGGTAAAGCACGGGATCACGGAGCCAGACATTCGGCGCGTTGACATCAATCTTTGCCCGCAGCGTCCGCGTCCCGTCCGGAAATTCGCCGGCTTTCATTCGTTCAAACAGGTCGCGATTTTCCGCAATGGGACGATTGCGAAATCGGCTTTCTTTTCCGAGACGGCGAAACTCGTCCGTCTCTTCCGCCGTCATGTCGTCGACGTAGGCTTTGCCTTTGTCGATCAATTGGAGCGCGAATTGGTAAAGCCGATCGAAGTAATCCGAAGTATAAAGCGGCGCGCCGCCAAGATTTTTATCGGCCCAATCATCGATGAGCCAGTGCGCATCGGCCATGATGGAATCGACATACTCGGTTTCTTCCTTGGTCGGATTGGTGTCGTCCATCCGAATGTTGCAGACGCCGTTGAACTCGTGCGCGATCCCGAAGTTCAAGCAGATCGACTTGGCATGACCGATGTGAAGATAACCGTTCGGCTCTGGTGGAAAGCGTGTGACAATCCTGGTGTGCTTTCCGGTCCGCAAATCATCCGCCACAACGTCGCGGATGAAGTCGGATGGGGCGGTGAGTTCAGCAGCTTTGTTCATTCTCGCGTGTGAAAAACTAGCGGGGGACGCATGAGTCGACAACTTTCGCGCTCATAGGTTAGATGTTAACGGGTGTCATCCTGAGCGAAGCGCCAGCGGAGTCGAAGGATCCCGTGGTGTTACCTTAAAGGTTTCGCGTCGAGGTCCCTCGACTTCGCTCGGGATGACGCAAAAAGGAAGCAGGATGACGTGAAAAAGAAAGCCGCAAACCAAATCTACACGTTGGCTGATTTGCAAACGTGGAAGGCGATCAAGCCCCCAATCTGCCTCGGCGTAGTGGGTGATCCGGTGGCGCATTCTTTGTCGCCACAAATACAAAATGCAGCGCTGGAGGCATGCAGGATCGACATGCAATACGGGCGCTTTCAAATTCCGACGGATGAGCTGGGCGAAGCGCTGAAACTGATTCATGCGCTCGATTTCGTTGGCGGGAATCTCACCGTGCCGCACAAAATCGCGGCGTGCGCGTTCATGCACGAGCTCGATGACAACGCGAGGCGGGTTGGCGCGGTCAATACCATCAAACTCGAGAATGCAAAACTGCGCGGCTACAACACCGACGGAAAAGGATTCGCGCGCGCCATTCGTCAAGAGTTCGCGGTCGATCTTCGCGATTTGCGGGTCATGATTCTGGGAACCGGTGGCGCGGCGCGCGGAATCGCGATGCAATGTGCGAAGGAAAATTGCGAGAGGCTTGTCATCGCGAACCGCACCTTCGAGAAGGGGCAACAATTGGCGGAAGAATTGCGCGATTATTTCGCGGGTCCGAGAGTTTTGGGACCGGTGGCGCGCCTGCAGGCGGTCCCGTGGGAAGAGTCGTCCATGCGGTTCCAGATTGCCCACCTGGATCTCATTGTGAATGCCACGCCGCTTGGGCTCAATCGCAGCGATCCGTCGCCGATTCCGGCGCGATTGCTGGCGCCCCATTTGATGATCTACGACACAGTTTATGGCGATGGCCGCTCGGCGTTTGTCTCGGCCGCTGTCGAAGCGGGGGCGCGCGCTGCCAACGGATTGGCGATGTTGGTGCATCAGGGCGCGCTCGCGTTTGAGATTTGGTTTGAACGCGAAGCCCCGATCGAGGTGATGCGCGCGGTGTTGTAAAGCGACTTTGTCATCCCGAGCGCAGTCGAGGGATCCCGCCGTGAAAGCTTAAAGGTAACGCCACGGGATCCCTCGACTACGCTCGGGATGACGTGGTTGGGTTAACGATTCTCTTTCGCCATTTCCTGGCTGCGTTCGGTTGCCGCTTTGACCGCGTCGGCAATCGCATCGGCGATGCCGCGCTCGTCCATCACGCGCAAACCGGCGGCAGTTGTCCCGCCGGGCGTTACCACCATTTTAATTAGATCGGCCGGCGATTTTTCGCTTGTAATCATCAGGTCGGAGGCTCCTAGCGCAGTTTGTGCGGCGAGTCGCAGCGCTGACTGTCTGGTCAATCCCATTTTCTCGCCCCCGCGCGCGAGAGCTTCGATCATGGCATAGACAAATGCTGGACCGCTGCCTGCCAGCGCGGTTACTGCGTCCATTTGTTCATCATCAACTTGCACTGCGAGTCCGATTGCGCTCAACATCGCCCCAATTTTTTCCCGATCCTGATCCGTCGCGCGCGATCCGCCGGCGAACGCACTCGCGGCCCGTCCGATTGCGCTCGGCGTGTTCGTGAGCACACGCATGATTCGCGCCGGTGTCGCTGCTTCCATTTGGGCAATGCGGATCCCGGCCGCGAATGAAACCACCAGCTTGTTGGCGAGCGCGCCACCGAGCTCGCGCAAAACCGGCAACACCATTTGTGGTTTCACGCCTAGGAAAACAATTTCCGCTTTCTCCGCAACCTCTGTGTTGGCGGTGGCGAATGATATGCCGAGTTCGTTTTGTAATTGTGCGCGCGTCTCGCCGTTCGGCTCGCTTGCCACGATCGCATCCGGCTTGCAAAAATCCTTGAGGAGCAATCCACGGATGACCGAGCCGGCGAGTTTGCCCGCACCAATGAAACCGAGCGAATGTTTTTTCACCTGCGTCTTATTGTGAAGGACGCCGAATCTCTCGCAAGCCGATTGATTGCAAAAAGGTGGCGGGAAATCGGAGGGCGTCTGTGTCAGACGCCAGTTTCATCACGACGGCGTTTCACAGAAACGCCTTACATTGCGGTCCGGTTTGAGCGCGGCCTCATTTGTCCGATACTAGGTTAATGGTGACCGCGGGTATTAATTACGGCATTGATCTAGCGGCGGACATCGCGGAACTGAAACGCGAACGCAACGCCGTCATCCTCGCGCACAATTATCAGGTGCGGGAAATTCAGGAGGTAGCCGACTTCGTCGGCGATTCCCTTGGGCTGAGTTATCAGGCGGCGAAAACTGACGCCGAAGTTATTCTTTTCTGCGGCGTTCATTTCATGGCCGAGACCGCGAAAATCATCAATCCGACCAAGCGCGTCGTTCTGCCCGACCTCGACGCGGGTTGTTCGCTTTCGGAATCCTGTCCGCCGCCGGCCCTCGCCGCGTTTTTAAAAAAGAATGCCGACAAAAATTATTACGTAATTGCTTACATCAATTGCAGTGCAGGGGTGAAAGCGCTCAGCGATGTCATCTGCACCAGCGGCAACGCGGAGAAAATCGTCGAGGCTGCCCCGGCCGATCGCAACATTCTTTTTGTTCCCGATCAAAATCTGGGCGCGTGGGTAATGGAAAGGACTGGGCGCAAAATGGACTTATGGCGCGGCACTTGTTATGTCCACGTCGAGTTCACCGCGCGCAGCATTCGCAAGATTCGTGAAGAACATCCTGGCGCGCCGCTGGTCGCTCATCCGGAATGCACGGCGGCGGTGCGAATGTTAGCGGACGAGGTTTGCTCGACTGAGAAAATGGTAACGTATTGCAAGGAATCGCCGGCAAAAGACATCATCATTGTCACCGAAGCCGGCATGCTCCACCGCCTCCGCCGCGAAATCCCGGGCAAAAATTTTATTCCCGGACCGACGGAACACTGCGCCTGCGCCGAATGCCGGTTCATGAAAATGAATACGTTGGAAAAAGCATTCAACGCCCTGCGCGATCTGACGCCGGAAATCACTTTGCCCGAGCCCTTACGCGCGCGGGCCGAATTGCCCATCCGGCGAATGCTCGAGCTGAGCAAGTAAACGCCCGAGTTTGCTGCGAGCCAAACAGAACTGTCCGTGGCTCCGCAGAGCGTCGCCCTACCAAACTGGTGAACGCGAGAACGTGAAATGGTAGGGCGAGACTCTGTCGAGCCACCGATTAATTGCTCTAGCGTTAATGACAAAGAGAGTCCGCCTTCGCGTTACGTCTCAAGCACGCTTCGCGAAAGGCGGAATCTCCCTACACCAGCCAATCTTAATCTTCGTCGACGATAACGCGATCGACCATCATATCGTCGCCCGTGCCCACATAGTGGACATGAACAGGTATGCCGACTCTAATGCGTGTCTTGACCGTGTCTTCATCGAGTGTCTTACCGCTCTTGGTCACGTAAGTGACAGTCTTGCCGAAGCGATAACGCCGCGGGCCACTGGTTTCTTTCAACACAATGGCGCTGCCAGGTGTAAACTCGGTGATCGTGCCGCCGGCTTCTGTCGTCGTGGTCGTAGTCGTCGTCTCCGAGACCTGCCCCCACGCAAACGGAGCCGCTGCAGCCACCGCAATGCTAAGTAGTAGTTTCTTCATCTTTTGGTTTTCTGTTTAGTTTCTGAGCAGACGTGGCGTGTCCACGAGGACACGGGTCGCCGCTCTGCCGTCATAGAGATAATCGTCACGCTCCAAATCGACGGCTGTGTAGGATCGCAAACGAGAGATTTTATTCCGCTGAATAAAATTCGGTCTCTCCCGTCAACCTCGACTTTCCGTTTTCCATCGTGGCATGCCCGCGGCATATTCCCGCGAGATGGAACCAACCGTGCGCGACGGGGCCGAGGAGTTGCTCCAAACCTACACGGAAGACGGCGGGATTAATTATCTGGCCGCCGCCGCCCTGCTCCCGTCGCGTTCGGCTATCGACGCGGCCTGCACCGAATTGATGAGTCTGATGTTCCCCGGTTTTCGCGGGGAACCGCTGTTCGACTCCAGCGATCTGCCGGCAGTAACACGAAGCCGGCTGCGCAACTTGCACTCGCGATTGAAGCCGGAGTTTTGCAAAAGCCTTGGCAAATATCCGCCGGACGCGGCCGTGGAAAAGCGGGCTGAGGAATTGCTGGCGGGATTCTTTTCGCAATTGCCGACCGTGCGCAAGATGCTGTGGACGGATATTGATGCGGCTTACGAGGGTGATCCAGCCGCCACTAGCTACGAGGAAATCATCCTCGCGTATCCCGCGCTGGAGGCGATCGCCATTCAACGAATGGCGCACGAACTTTATTTGCGCAATCTGCCGCTCATCCCGCGAATCATGACAGAGTGGGCCCACAGCCGCACCGGTATCGATATTCATCCCGGAGCGAAAATCGGTTCCCACTTTTTTATCGATCACGGCACCGGCGTCGTCATTGGCGAGACCTGTGAAATCGGAACCCGGGTGAAACTGTACCATGGCGTCACCTTGGGGGCGCGCAGCTTTCAAAAAGACGAAGGCGGCAAAATCAAAAAGGGCGGCAAACGACATCCGACGGTCGAAGACGATGTGACGATTTATCCGAATTCGACCGTGCTCGGCGGCGAAACCGTGATTGGTGCGCGCAGCACAATCGGCGGCAATGTTTTTTTGGTACAAAGTGTGCCGGCGGATTCGCTTGTGTCCTACGAGGAGACACAATTGCACATTGTACAAAAGCCTCCGCGCCTGCGCGGTCGGAGAAACGGCAGTTTCGGCGGATGATTTATCTCGATTACAACGCGACGACGCCGTTGTGTGAGCCAGCGCGAGCGGCGATGCTGCCGTTTCTTGAGGAAAAGTTCGGTAATCCGTCGAGCGTTCACGCCGCCGGACGTGAGGCGCGCGCTGCGATCGACGACGCGCGCGACCAGCTGGCAAGTTTGCTCCGGGCGAAACCGCATGAGTTGATCTTTGCGAGTGGCGGAACGGAAGCGAACAATCTTGCTATTCTGGGCCTCGCCCGCAGTCGCGCGCCGCAGGGCAAACATTTAATCAGTACGAAAACCGAACATCACGCGGTTCTGAATGCAGTTGAGCATCTGGAGAAATGTGAAGGTTTCGAGGTCACGTGGCTCAACGTCTCAGAAAACGGCGTCATCGATCTGAATCAATTGGCCGGTTCGATCCGAGATGCCACCGTGCTCGTCTCTATCATGCACGCAAACAACGAAACAGGCGTGATTCAACCGCTGGGCGAGATCTCGGATATCTGTCGGGAACGTGGCGTTCTCTTGCACAGCGACATGGTGCAATCGTTCGGAAAGATTTCCGGCGAAGCTGTTTCCCTCGTTGATGCCGCCAGTTTTGCGGCTCACAAATTTTACGGACCCAAGGGTGCCGGGCTATTGTTTTTGCGGAGCGGAATTCCGATTGAACCAATTCAGTTCGGCGGCGCTCATGAAAATCAGCGGCGACCCGGAACAGAAAATGTGGCAATGATTGCAGGCATGGCTGCGGCAGCGGAGTTTGTGCAACCCGATCGCGAATTCGAACAGGCGCGCCAAAGGAAATTGCGCGATCACCTTTGGCAGGAAATTTCCGGTCAGAGCGAGTCAATGGTGTTAAATGGCGACGCCAACTGCCGATTGGCAAACACATTGAACGTCAGTCTTCCGGAACTCGATTCAGAAACCATGCTGATGGCACTCGACCTCGAAGGCGTATGCGCATCGAGTGGGTCGGCCTGCATGGTTGGGAGCGTAATCGCGTCGCACGTTTTGCTGGCCATGGGTCTGCCGCTGGCGCTTGCCAAATCAGCCATCCGATTTTCGCTCGGCAAACACACGACTGCGGAAGAAATTTCCACAACGGCCGGGATTGTTTCCGAGATTGTGCAGCGAACGAATGCGAAACGCCGCCAGAGAAAAGTCGCCGTTTAGACAGCTCGAGTTCTGTTTCGAGGCGTCCGTCGTTTTCCCGCTGCCGTCGGCGACCGCCCTACAGGAACGTGCCGTGTCGCTCTTGCTCGGCCTCAGGGCCGAAAATTTGGCGGCACGTTTACGAGTGGACTGGAACGATCGCATGCGCACCACCGTCGGTCGTGCTGATTTCGAGCGCTGCCTTATTTTGCTTAATCCAGCTTTGCAAAAATTCGGGGCTGCTGAAATCGATCGAACGCTGCGCCATGAGCTGGCCCATCTGTTGGCACATTTCCGCTCACGCAGACAGATTCCGCCGCACGGACCCCAATGGCAGAAAGCGTGTTGTGATCTTGGGATCCCGGGCGAGCGCGCCGGTCATACTTTGCCGTTGATCGGGCGCGCTCTGTGTCGTCGATTCGTTTACCGGTGCGCGCACTGTCAACGCCACTTTCCGCGGGTGCACCGGATTCGCGGCGCCACCGCCTGCCTGGACTGTTGCCGAAAGTTTGCGCGAGGTAATTACGATGAACGTTTCCGGCTGCGGCTTGTCAAAAAAGGCTCCTCCTGAGCTAATTTCCGGCGTTTTTTAGAAAAATCCTCCCGAGTGAAGATCAGCCGTCCATTTTTGGCAGCAATAACTGCCGCTCTGGCCTCAGCTTCCTTCGGGTACGTGCGCGAGTTCGATAACGGTACTCCGCTGGCCTGGGTGAAAGACCGCACTGTGATCATGCAGCTTTCGCTCGGCAGCGGAACCCGCAACCTGCGGGACGGCTTTACCTCGTTTAACGATTCAGCCATTGACGCCCTGAAGACCTGGAACCCGTACCTCGCTCATCTTCAGTTCTCCTGGATAAAGAATTCTCCCGTGACGCCCGCCCAGGGTGACGATGAAATGTCGGTCATGTTCGATAACAAAATTTTCGGTGATAATTTCGGCACCGGAGTTCTGGCAGTAACATTGCTCGCCTACCGGAACGGGAATTTCGAAGAAACCGATACCGTCTTCAATAGTGCGATTTCCTGGGATTCATATCGGGGAAATCTCACACCTCCGGTTTATGATTTTCACCGTGTCGCGATCCACGAATTTGGGCATACACTTGGTCTAGATCATCCCGATCAGGCGCAGCCGAAACAAATTGTCACCGCTATTATGAATTCAAGGGTGAGTGATTTGGATACGCTGGCGCAGGACGATATTAACGGAGTCACTTCTATTTACGGAACCGGTCCGGCTTACAACTCAATTCCAAATGCGCCGGTATTGATGGATCTTTCCACGCGCGGTACGACCTTTACGGGGAACAACGTGCTCATCGGCGGCTTCATTATCCAGGGATCACAACCCGCGCAATTGGTTGTTCGATGTCTGGCCTATTCGCTCGCCAGCTATGGTATTCCCGGCGCCCTGGGTGATTCGGTTATCGAACTCTACGATGTTAACAACACCCTGATCGCTTCCAACGACGACTGGTTTACCAGCAACGACGCCGCGACAATCTCCAGTTACCATCGCGATCCGCCGAATAGCATCGAGTCAGCGCTCCTGGTTACGCTGAATCCCGGAAGCTACACCGCTATCGTCAGATCATTTTCCAGCGCGCAGCAACCCGCCCAAAGCGGAGTCGCGCTTTTTGAAGTTTACGATCTGCGCAATTCAGCTAGTCGCCTCGGGAATGTCTCTACGCGCGGCAACGTCGGCACCGGCGACTCCATTCTGATCGGAGGGGTTATTGTCGGGGGAAACACAGCAAAGCCCGTGGTAGTTCGTGCGCTCGGGCCAAGCCTTACTCAATTCGGCGTCACCGGCGTATTGGCAGATCCGTCTCTGCAATTGCGCGACGGCAACGGTAATCTGGTCAAAGCGAACAACGATTGGCAGCAAAGCCCGGATGCGACCGTTGTCAGCGCCGATGGGCTGGCGCCCTCGAATCCGAAGGAAGCAGCCATCGCTCCAACTCTTAATCCCGGCAATTATACCGCCTTGGTGACCGGAGTAGGGGGCACGACCGGGACGGCACTGGTTGAAGTTTACGACGAAAGCCCATCGCCCTAGTTCTCGTTAGGTGTAATCGAAGGCGCTATTCCGCGACCAAGTGAGCTTCGGCCGCAAGCACACGGTTTGTCATCCCGAGCGCAAGCGAGGGATGTCACCAACGGCCGTTAATGACACAAACCAAATCGGTCGTCTACACCGTACTCGTGAAATCCCTCGTCGTCTTCGCGACTCGGGATGACACGTTATGAAGGGGATAGCTTAACTCGTTAGTCTTCAGATTGATTCGCGCCATCGGCGGATTGTCCGCGCAATTTCGCCTGGATAAAAATGTCCAGGTCGCCGTCCATCACCGCCTGCACATTGCTCGTTTCTGCGCCAGTCCGATGATCTTTCACCATCTGGTAAGGTTGAAAGACATACGAGCGAATCTGGTTCCCCCAGGCCACATCTCCCTTTTCTCCATAGCGGCGATCCATCTCCGCCCGCTTCTTGTCCTGCTCCAGTTCGTAAAGTTTCGCTTTCAGCATTTTGATTGCGAGTTCCCGATTGCGAAGCTGGCTTCGTTCCGCCTGACACGCTACCACGATACCTGTTGGTTTGTGCACAATTCGAACCGCCGTTTCTACTTTGTTCACATTCTGGCCGCCTTTTCCGCCGCTGCGATAAGTCCCGACTTCAAGATCGGCTGGATTGATTTCAATCGGCGCGTTTTCTGCGATTTCAGGAACGACATCGACACTGGCAAATGAGGTGTGCCGCCTTTTGTTGGCATCGAAGGGCGAGATTCGAACGAGTCGATGGACCCCTCGCTCGGTATTCAAGTAGCCAAAGGCGTAATCGCCCGTGACCACCAAGGTCGCCGATTTAATTCCCACTTCTTCGCCTGTTTGAATATCGACCATTTGCGATTTGAAACCGTGACGCTCGATCCAGCGCTGGTACATTCGCAATAACATATCGGCCCAATCACACGACTCGGTACCACCGGCGCCGGAATGAATGGTGAGAAAGGCATTGGCGCGGTCGTTTTCGCCGGAAAGAAATTGGCGCAACTCGAAGTCGGCTAATTTCTGAGCGAGTCGTTCATGCTCCTGTGCTACCTCGCGCTCCGCTTCGGCGCGAGTGTGAGTGTTGTTCTCCTCCTCGGCCAGTTGTCGCAGAGCATCGAAGTCTGCAATCTCGCGTTCAAGTTCGCGAACAGGGTTGATAAGGGACTTCAAGCGCGACACTTCCTCGACGTCGGCCTGGGAGCGTTCGCGGTTGCTCCAGAAATCGGGCGCGGCCATTCGCCCTTCGAGAGCGCTTAATTGTTGCTGCAGCTTGTCGACCTCAAAGAAACCTCCGCAGTGCACCCGCGCGTTTCCTTAAGTCTTCTCCATCAACAATCGCAATCTCGTTAGCCATGGCGAAAATATAGCGAACCGCTGCTCCGGTGCAAAGGGTGTTGTAGAGGCTCGCCGAAACCGAAACCTAGACTTCCCGGCCTGTTCGCTAAGCCTTGGACTCTCGGCCCGCTTTCCGAGAACAACAGGCAACATGCCTGTTGGGCGCACAGGCCGAAGGCCTATGTTTCGGCTATCGCGGCGGCGGCGGCTTCGAATTCCTCGCCGGCTCCAGCCTGAAGATGGTTTCCCCATCCTTCATTAGATCGAGGCGATCGCGCGCGATCGTTTCCAGATAGGTCGGATCGGTTTTGAGCCAGTTGATCTCACGCGTGGCTCGCGCCAGCAGAAGCTTTTGCTCATCCGTCTGCGCCTGGAGGCCATCGATCTCGGCCAGCGCTGCCTGCTTCTGTTTGTAAAGCGGAACGAACAAACTGACTATCACCAGCCAGAGCGCGAGAAATAACAGGACGAAGAGTATCCGGTTTAATCGCTGCCAGATCGTGGCCTCGCGACGCGCACGGAAATCAGCATAGCCTGGCTGATCCACTAGCGCATCTTACCGCCGTATATGGCGTTGTCACCAAGTTCCTCTGCGATTCGCAGCAATTGATTATACTTCGCGATCCGGTCAGTCCGTGACAACGATCCTGTCTTGATTTGTCCGGCGTTGGTCGCGACGGCAATGTCGGCGATGGTGGTGTCTTCCGTCTCTCCGGAACGATGGGAAATGACCGCGGTATAATTGTTGTCGTGCGCCAGCTTGATTGCATCGAGTGTTTCCGTCAGCGTCCCAATCTGGTTTACCTTGATTAGGATCGAATTGGCAACGTGCTCATCGATTCCCTTGCGCAAAAATTCAACGTTCGTAACAAAAAGATCGTCGCCTACGAGCTGGATTTTATCTCCCAAGCGCTCTGTTAACTTCTTCCAGCCGGCCCAATCGTTCTCCGCGCAACCATCCTCGATCGAGATGATGGGAAATTTTCCGCACAGTTGCGCGTAGAATTCGACCAGTTCTTCCGCCGTCCGTTTCGATCCATCGGACTTTTTGAAAATGTAGAGATTTTGGGCGCGGTCGTAGAATTCCGATGAGGCGGCATCAAGCGCGATAAAAATTTGTTCGCCTAACTTGTAGCCGGCGCGCGTTACAGCCATCGCAATCGATTCCAGCGCGTCCTCGACCGAGGAAAGGGCCGGCGCAAAACCGCCTTCGTCTCCGACCGCAGTGGAAAGGCCGCGCTCGTGCAGCACTCTTTTCAACTCGTGAAACACTTCCGCGCCATAACGTAACGCTTCGCGAAAATTAGGAGCGCCCTTCGGCATGATCATGAATTCCTGAAAATCGATCGGCGCATCGGAATGCGCGCCGCCGTTCAGAATATTCATCATTGGCACTGGCAAAACCCGCGCGCCAGGTCCGCCGAGATAACGAAACAACGGAAGATTGGCCGCGGCTGCCGCCGCATGCGCTGTCGCCAGTGAAACGCCAAGCAGAGCGTTGGCACCGAGATTTTTCTTGTTCGGTGAACCGTCAAGTTCGATCAGCGTCGCATCAATCTTGTCCTGCTCCCGCGCGTCGAATCCTCGCAGGGCGTTCGCGATTTTCCCGTTCACGTTTGCGACCGCCTTCAGAACGCCCTTGCCGCCATAGCGTTTCTTATCGCCATCGCGCAATTCCCAGGCTTCGTGTTCGCCCGTGCTCGCCCCGCTCGGCACAATCGCACGCCCGAGCGCGCCGCTTTCCAGGCGTACATCGACCTCGACGGTAGGATTGCCGCGCGAATCCAGGACTTCGCGGCCGACTATTTCAGCAATGCTCGTTTGCATTTTTTCGCGCGGGTATGATGCGCGATGTCGGGACGCTGTCCACCAGATGTTGTAGAGGAACAAACTCGTTGGGGAGGGCAGGCTGCCAGCCTGCCCCCCGGAAAGAGATTCGCGCTGGTAATCTCGATCCAGATTAGTACGGTATGAGCCTGATGTTGGTCCGCGGACGAACGGCCCTGTTATTGTTGCCGATTGCGGCTGGCGCATTGATTGGTGCCCAGCCCGCCAAGCTCGCGCCCGATCAGATGGCAAAAGCCGCGCGCACCGACACCATCACCATTCCGACACCCGGCGAACTTTTTGCTGCTTTGCAAAAACCAGGGAAGCCGAATTGGACCGGCGCCTATCGCGCTCCGATCCCCACCACCTACAAAAATCGTGCGCAGCTTGCGCTCAACCTTGGCGGATTAATTGCGGATGGTTTTATCGCGGTCGAAGCGCAGGATAGCCAACAGGTAAAAAACATTGGCTCAGATGTGATCAAGCTGGCTAAGGCGCTCGGCGTTAGTCAGAACATTCTCGGTCGAAGCAACAGCATCAATGATTTTGCGGAAACGAACCAGTGGGATTCGCTTCAGGAAGAACTCGAGGCGACGCAAAACGAAGTGAAGAACTCGATGCAGTCGCACAGCGACCAGGACTTGGTGATTTTGGTCAGCATTGGCGGCTGGATTCGCGGGACGCAAGTGGTGAGCGGCTCGGTTGCGGCTAATTACGATGAACGCAGCGCGAAACTGCTGCGGCAACCCGCATTGGTAAGCTTTATTCATTCAAAGTTGAATGATGTTTCGCCAGAGTTGCGCACTGATCCTTTAGTCAAAAGTGTGAACGACCAGCTGACGAACCTGGAAAAACTGGTGACGTTTCCGGCCGGCAAATCTCCCAGCCCTGATGACGTCCGCAAAGTGAACAGCGTGGTCACCGATTTAATTCAGCAAATTCAACACAAGACCGACACAAAATGAGACGCGGCCTCTTTTTCATTATGTTGTTGGTTATTGCCGGCGCACGGGTTTCTCTGGCCGATACGGATGCGGAAGTGAATGCTCGAAAGAATGCGCTGGACGTGGCAGGCGCATTTACTAACGACGGCTTCAAACTTCGCGATGGGCATTGGTGCGGCATGTTAAAGCCGCAGGATCACGCTTTGATCGCGGTCAATCTATACGCCGGGAATCAGTATTGGTTTGCTGTCGGCGCCACCGATCCGGCCAGGAAAATCGCGGTCAACGTTTATGATGAAACCGGTAAACTGCTGACGACGGACCATTACGACGGCGGGGACCGGGCCGCGGCAGGATTTTCGCCGACCGACAGCGGTCAATATTTCGTTTCAGTCGATCTGGTGGAGGGCGGGTCGAGCAGCTTTTGCCTTATCTATTCTTATAAGTAGGCTGGGGCGAGGAATGGGATTAGCTTTGGAAGTCCCTCGCTATGAAGCTATCGAGCTGTCTTTCCGGTAGTCTGCTTGTTCTGCTGGCATTGTGCGGAACGAGTTGTTCGGCCCCTGAATCGACAGCCCCAGCCGCGTCCAATAGCGGGCAATACTATGTCGTTAGCGCTAGGAAAGCGGCGTTTTATCGTTACGGGCCGCAGCAAGCTAGTGGTCCCGACGAGAAACTGGCGCAGGGCACATTGGTTGGGCTCCTGCGTACATCATTCGGATATAGCGAGGTTCAGCTCATGAATGGCGTGCAGGGTTACGTCGCTAGCCAGGACATTCACACCGCGCCACCGGAGGTTGTTCAGGCGGTGACCAATCCGAAGCCGACTGTAAGCGGAACGAGTGAAGCGAACCGCAATCGGCGATTTCATCACAACATAGTGGACCCGCGTTTCCTGCCGCCGCCGCCGCCGTTGCCTGAAGACCAGCCCGAGCCAACACCGATTCCCGGGGCGGAAGCGTCCGCCACGCCATAACTGGACAAGTGCGGTGTGCTGCGGATTAAGTAGGCGGCAAATTGTTATGAAAGCCGTCCAGGTTGTTTACGAGGGTAGGGTACAGGGAGTCGGGTTTCGTTACTCCGTGAGACAAATCGCGAAGGGATTCAACGTCACCGGATGGGTGCGCAATCTGGCTGATGGCCGGGTCGAATTGCAGGCGAGCGGCGAATCGGAGGAGGTGGATGCGTTTTTGGAAGGCATTCTCCAAAGCGAACTCGGCTCTTTGATTCGAAAGGAATCGGCGAACGCACTGACAACTCCACCCGATACTCACGGCTTCGAAATCCGGATATGACAGAGCCAGCAATTCGCGTTAGCGACGCGAGCAAGATATTTCCCACGCCATTTCGTCGGCGACGGATTGTCGCCTTGCAGCATCTGAATCTCGAAATTGCTCCCGGCGAAATCTACGGCTTGCTCGGCCCAAACGGTTCTGGCAAGAGCACGACCTTAAAAATTATTCTTGGGCTAATTCAGCCGACGCACGGCAATGTTCGCGTTTTTGGTCGCGATAATTCAACCGTAGCGGTGCGTCGCGATATCGGGTTCCTGCCGGAGAACGCTTATTTCCACAAATTTCTCACCGGCGCAGAGACTCTGCGATTTCACGCCCGGCTAAGCGGATTGGGATCGCGTGAAAGCAAATCGCGCATTGCGGAGTTATTGGAGACGGTCGGACTGACGCGGGCGGCTGACGCGCGCCTCAGCACCTATTCAAAGGGAATGTTGCAGCGAATCGGATTGGCCCAGGCACTCATCCATCGACCGAAAATTCTCGTGCTGGACGAACCAACGGCAGCGGTCGACCCCGCTGGGTCGCGCGACATTCAAAATCTGATTGCTTCCTTAAAAAAGACCGGCACCACCATTCTCCTTTCCTCGCATCTGCTCACGCAAGTCCAGGAAGTTTGCGATCGCGTCGGCATTTTGCATCACGGCAAATTGATCCGCGAAGGCCGCCTGGAAGATTTGCTCGCAATTAAAAATCAAACCGAGTTCATCGTCGAAAACGCGACGCCTGAATTTCTCGATCAACTCGAGCGGCAGATTATCTCGGTCACTGGGCGTGTGGTGCTGCGCCGCAAACCGCAGACTTCCCTCGAGCAATTATTCCTCAAGGTGACCGAGGCCTCTGACGAATGAGATCCTCTTTGAACCGCATTGGTGCGATCGCTCGCACCACTTTCATCGAACTGGCGCGGCTGCGCGTTTTTTATGTTCTGGTTCTCTTCGCTCTCGTCCTTATCATTTGCTCTTCCTTCATCGCGCGCATTTCCTTCCAACAGGAGTTGCAGGTGACGCGAGACATCGCGCTTGGCGCGATCAATTTCTTTCTCAGCATGCTGGCGATCGTTGCGACCGCGCAGTTGTTGCCGCGCGATCTCGAAGACCGGGTCATCTATAGCGTGCTGGCAAAACCGGTTCGACGGTTTGAATACATGATGGGAAAATTTTTTGGCGTGCTCGGATTACTAACGATCTCCCTCATCGCCATGAGTGTTCTCTGCCTGGCCGTGATTCATCTGCGGGAAGGATCGGCTGTTCGGGAAACAATGCAGCAGATGACGCAATCGCCTCCGGAAGAACTGGAGCGCGCTCTGACCGCGCTGCACCAAGCCGGAGTCAATCAAGACTTGGTTTTTGCGCTTCTGCTCACCCTGACCAAGGCCGCCATCCTGGCTTCGGCAACGCTCTGTATTTCCAGTTTCGCCACTTCAAACATTTTTACCATCAGCGCCATGGCCATGGTTTATTTGGTCGGTCATCTCGAAGCCGTCGCGCGCGATTACTGGCTGCATCAACACTCTGCGGGCTGGTGGATCCGCGCTTTTCTCGCGCTTGTCGTCCTCTTTTTTCCGGACCTGCACGCCTTCAACCTTAGCGATCAGATTATCGCCGGAGCTTCGCTTTCCAGTTTGGCGCTGACAAAACTGCTTGGACTCGGCGCCGTTTACATTGTCGGATATCTCGTGATCGGAATTGCGATCTTTGCGCAACGCGAACTATGAGACTTCTGCTCGCGCTCATTGTCATTTTAGCCGGGTTCGTGCCGGCAAAGTTGAAAATGGAATCGGCCTGCCAGCAAAGTGCACCCGCTGCTCTTTCTCTCGATTTGCGCGAAAAAATCGGTCAATCCGCGTTCGTTGCCGTGCTCGGCGGGTTCCGGTCCGTCATTGCCGATCTGCTCTTCATCGATGCCTATTCAGCATGGGAACGGACCGATTGGACACAGCTTCTCTTGCGCTTACGACAGGCAACCGAGCTGCAGCCGCGCGCCATTCTCTTTTGGGAAATGGCGGGATGGCACATGGCTTGGAACGCCGGGACGGCGGCGCTGGAAGATGATTCCAAATCGCCGGCTACTCGACAGCGGTTGCAGCGTGAGTACCTCAAGCTCGGTGAGGATTTTCTGGTTCGCGGCGCCGCCCACAATCCGGAGAAGCCCCAACTCTACGAAGCGCTGGCACGATTGTATCGCGACAAGTTTCACGATCATGCCCGCGCCGCCGAAAACTTCGAGAAAGCTTCGCGTCTTCCCGGGCACGCCTCCTATGACGAACGCTTTTCCGCGTACGAGCTTTCCTACTGCGAAGGCCGCGAACGCGAGGCCTATAAACGATTACGTACGCTTTATCAACGGGGCGAGAAGGAACGCCTCCCGCGTCTGATGAACCAACTCCGGGCCATGGAAGAACGTCTCAACCTTCCCGCCAACGAAAGAATTCCATAAATGCGGTTTGCCATTTTCAGCGATGTGCACGGAAACCTGGAGGCGCTCGAGGCAGTGATCGCGAATGCCCGCGAACATCACTGCACGCATTTTGTTTGTCTGGGCGACATCGTTGGCTACAACGCCAATCCGCGCGACTGCGTCGACATTGTGCGCGATTTGGATTGCCCAACCGTAAAAGGAAATCACGACGAGCAGGCTTCCCAGCCGGCGGCCTCTGGCGATTTCAATGAAATGGCAGAGCGGGCCATGACCTGGACGCGCGCGCAATTGAGTGACGAGGATCGTGAATGGCTCCGCCAATTACGTCTCCAGCGCCAGGTGCGCGATTTTACTATCGTCCATGCCACCCTCGATACTCCAGGGCAATGGGGCTACGTCTTTCGCGACCTCGATGCGGCCGCCAGTTTTACTTATCAACACACCACCGTCTGTTTCTTTGGTCATACTCATATTCAGTGCGCCTTCATCCGCGACGAACGCGCTCGTCGCATTCAGCAGGAACAAATTCATGTCGAGTTTGGCAAAAAGTATTTCGTCAACGCCGGCAGCGTCGGACAACCGCGCGACGGTGACTGGCGTGCCGCCTATTGCATTTACCACGCCGACGAAAATCTGATCGAGCAGCGCCGGGTCCGTTACGATGTCGAACGCGCCCGCAAGAAGATCATTGCCGCCGGTCTTCCGCGCTTGCTGGCTGATCGTCTCGCGCTCGGTCGTTAGTATCGTGCGGGTTTTATATTGGTGAAAAAGACAGACAAATGTGCCGACTTCCTCGGACTTTTCTGTGCTCGTATGACCGCCATGCGGGTCGTCTTTTCCGGGGAGCGCTCGCGGCTCGCGTGCTGGTTTTGGCGGCCTCGCCAAAACAATCTTTACTCAAAGTTCGCGAAGGCGAGCCGCCTTCGCCAGCACGCGAGCCGCGTGCGCTCCCCGGATCTGAATCGCAACGAGCACGAAGAACTCGTACGCTTGTAATCAAAAGCTTCGTTAACTCGTGCCGTTGAAGATCCTGATCATTAAACCGAGCTCGCTCGGCGATGTCGTTCACACCCTGCCGGCGGTTGCGGCGATTCGCGATGCGCATGCCGATGCGGAAATTACCTGGGTCATCAATCCGGAATGGGCGCCGCTCTTGCGCGGAAATCGCGACATCGATCATGTCCACATTTTCCCGCGCGGTGAATTTAGCGGGTTCGGCGCGCCAGGGCGTTTGCTGCCTTGGATGCGAGAGACTCGCCGGTTGCAACCGGATGTCGCGCTGGATTTTCAAGGGCTGTTCCGCAGCGCGTTGATCGCAAAAATTAGTGGCGCCAAGAAAATTCTCGGGACCAGCGACGCGCGCGAGGGCTCGCGCTTATTTTATACCGAAATTGCGCGTGTGGATCGGCACGAACACGCCATAGATCGCTACCTAAAGCTAGCAAAAGCGTTTGGCGCGCCTTTGCGCAAGGATTTGCGCTTTCCCATTCCCACCGGCGATCAATTGCCGCGATTCGACGACTTTCCCGGATTTGTGGTCCTGCATCCCTTCGCTCGCGGCCGCAACAAATCGGTCAGATCGGACGTGATTGTGGAATTTTGTCGGGCCCTGGCACCCGCCCGCGTGGTCGTTGTTGGTAAATCCGGCCGCAACTTTTCCGCGCCAGAGAATTGCGTGGACCTAACCAATCAAACTTCGCTTCTGCAATTGATCTGGCTATTGCGCGCGGCTGCCTTTGTCATCAGCGTCGATAGCGGCCCGATGCATGTGGCCGCCGCGGTGACCACGAATCTGGTTTCGATTCATACCTGGACCGATCCACGCCGCGTCGGTCCCTACAACGGGGCCGCGACCATTTGGAAAAATGGAAAGCTCATTCGCGTCGCCGACCTCGAATCTGACACTGATTTGCGCAAGAAAGGCCGAAAATTTCTGCCTGACGACGTCGGGCCGGTTGCCGACCTGGCCCTGCGCGCGCTGGCAAAGCAGCCGCTGGTTTAGCAGAGTGGTATCGAGCAATGTCGGCGCGACTTCGTCAATCATGCTCACACCGGGAATCGTCGGTGGTCCCGGACGATCCCCCGGTGGAACGTCGTATCTGCAGTACATCGTCGTCTTGACGTTGGATATCGACTTCGCTGGGGCAACGTCATTCCGGTACATTCGTGGCAGTTGCTCTGTTTTATGTACTTGCGCGTTCGCTCCTTCGCGGTTGAGCACAGACCCAGCGGCAAGCAATCCGCCGCATGGAGGGTGTCATTCGACGTTCGCACGCGGTCCAGACCGTGTATCGCGCGTATCCTCGCAGCTTGGAACAGCGATCTTTGCCATCGTCATCTGGTCGGGAGTTTTGATTGGAACAACTTGGGTAGATCGATCGAGCATAGTCCGGCGACGCTCGCCGCAACTCACGATCCGCGGTAGTTGGATACCAGCGGAGAGCTGTGTGCCTCAGGTCAGACTCCACGGTCGCTGACAATGAATAAGGACCGTGGAAAACCATTACGTCTTCTAAGACATCCCAGCCGTTCCGATCTGTCGCAACTCAAGCTTCGTATTCTCCTTCGGTTCAAAGTAATACTCGATCCCTTTCGGACTTGATAGGGAAGCCGCAGATTGGTAGCAAAGCCGTCTTGAAGACTGGTGGTGAAGGGATATTCTCGCTTTCCGGCTAGCTCCGCCGCCGTCAATAGAGGGCTCACAGCTAAAATGCGGGAGCTCTGTCCGAATGCACAGTTAATAAGTCTTCCTGTGAACGTATGGTTCACCTTAGGCGTTCCGATCGATGTCGATTACAAATGGGGTCAGAGGGAAGCCAGCGGCTCAGTCTTAACTACCTCGGATACGTTTAGATATTCGCGCTGTTTCAAAATAATCTCTGCCAGTGGCAGATCACTCGCGAATGTGATCTTCAAATTGTGGTCCTCTGCCGGAACGATCACAATTTTTCCGCCGGCATGTTCAATCGCGGAGACTTCATCGGTGACGGTTAACGAATCCTTTTTTACGTGCTCGTACGCTTTGCTCAGCACTTCGCGCCGAAAAATCTGAGGCGTCTGCATCGCGAAAACATTTTGCCGATCGATCGAGCCGCTCACCACACGATTGGCGTCGGCAACTTTTAGGGTGTCCGTGATGGGTGTGGCCAATGCCGCCGCGCCGTGTTTCCGTGCCGCGGCAAAAACGCGCTCGATCTCGCGAGAGGTGATCAATGGCCGTGCCGCATCGTGCACGGCGACGAACTCGACCTCTCGTCCAGTGCGTCTAATCCAGCCTGGACCGAATCCTGTCTTCGAGCACCGCCGCGAACCACTCTGCGGACCTTTCTGAAGTTCGTTCTCACAATGAAATGCCGCATCGCTACGGTTTCACGGGATACAACGAGAACCTCGTCTACACAGGTCGCCTTTTCGAATGCGGCCAGGGTATGTTGAATGACGGAGCGGCCGGCGATTTTTGCCAGCAACTTGTCAAAGCCAACCCGCTTACTGCCGCCCGCGGCGACGATGATCGCGGTCAACATGGTTGAAGCGTTATACCGTTGAAGGGTTGAAGCGGGGGAGAGGAGCGTGAGGATCGGCTACGCTTCATCGCTTCGACGCATCACGATAATTGCCGTACCACTTCCGTGCTCAGCGTTTTTCCGTCTGCCCGCCCTGCCACCTTCGGCTGTAACGCTTTCATTACCGCTCCCATTTGCGCGCGCGATGTCGCACCAACTTCAGCGATAGTCTCAGCGACTGTCTTTTGTAATTCCTCAGCGTTCATCGCCTGTGGAAGATAGTTGTTCAGCACTGCGATCTCGGCTTTTTCCTTGTCCGCCAAGTCAGCGCGCCCGCCTTTCTCAAAACTTTCGATCGAATCCTGGCGCTGTTTGACCTGCTTGCGAATCACTGCAACCGCATCAGCGTCGTTGAGTTCACCGTCGGCGCCAACCTTTTCGATCGCAGCGTTCTTAAGCGCGGCTTTGAGCAACCGCAAAACGCTCAACCGGGCGGCGTCCTTGGCCCGCATCGCGTCTTTCAAATCCTCGTCGATTCGTTTCTGTAGTGACATAGGTCGCGCAGACAGCTTGCTCGCGAGTTCCGGCAGCTTGCCGAAACTAATTTTCGTCGGCAAGCTGCCGACGAAGGCAGGCTAGCAGCCTGCGCTCCCCAATCAAGGTCAATGCACGCGCAGGCGTTCGGCGCATCTTTGCGCCGACTCGACATCGCTCACCGCCACCGCTTCAGCATCCCCGTTGGTGCGCTTCAATAATCCTGCCAACACGCCTCCCGGCCCCAGTTCAATGAAAAAATCGCAACCGCGTTTGAGCATGCCTTCCATGCAATCGACCCAGCGCACCGTCCCTGTGACTTGATCCTGCAGCGTTCGGCGGATATCCGGTAAAGTGCAGACCGCTTCACCCGTCACGTTGCTGAAAACCGCAAATGACGGCGCTTGCATCGGAACTTCGAGCAGAGCATCGCTCAGCTTTTGATAAGCGGTCTCCATCAAACGGGAATGATACGCACCGGCGACGTTTAACATTGTTGCGCGGCGGATGCCGTGCTCCTTCGCCAACGCGACGGCGATTTCAACCTTCGCGCGTTCGCCCGAGAGCACGATTTGCCCCGGCGAATTAATGTTCGCAACGTCGACATCCGCGTCTGCGGCCAGGGCGCGGGCGGAATTTTCGTCCGCGCCGATCATCGCAGCCATCGCGCCATCGGTTGCAGCGCAGGCTTCGTCCATCAATTGGCCGCGCCGCTGTACCAGTTTCAACCCATTCTCGAAGTCAAATGTTCCAGCAGCGGCGTGCGCGGTCAGTTCTCCCAGCGACAAACCCGCCGCCGCATCGACCGGAAAATTCCCGGCTAATTCGCGCAGGACCGCGAGGCAGGCGAGCCCGTGGACAAACAGCGCCGGCTGACAATTCGATGTCTTCGTCAGTTCCTCGAGAGGTCCGTTCCAGGTGACCTCCGTTAGGTCACGACCAAGAATCGAATTGGCCGAGTTAAACAATTCAGCCGCCCCCGGAAAGGCGTCGGCGAGATCTTTTCCCATCCCGACCACCTGCGCGCCTTGTCCGGCAAAAAGAAGTCCGATCTTTTGAGCCATTTGCGTTCTAGTTAACGCGCCTCGCTATCGGTTTGCGAGCAGTTTTCATCTTTTCCGGGTAGCGTACGGGTCTCGCGTGTCTGGTTTCGGCGACTCGCCGAAAAGTGCTTTGCTAGAGCTTCATTTCCTTTCAGTCATATGGCGGCAAAGAAGAAGTCCGCGATCGCGAGGACGCGATCGCCAACACGCGAGACGCGTACGCTATCCGACCCCGATCCGATACGGCCACACGCGGGAGAGTTCATCGCTCCGCCCTTTTTCGTCTTGCGCCCGCGACGCTACTCGCGAGCATAAACCCAACCCCGTCGCCATGCCCTTTACCACGCGCGAAATTGAAAATCCGGATCCGGTGACGCGCCTTGTCGCGGCCGATGCGGCGCTGCGCGAACAAAGAGCTGAGCAATCGGGTGACGACATCGGAGAAAAGATGGTCATCAACATGGGGCCGTCCCATCCCGCCACCCACGGTGTCCTGCGACTCGTGCTCGAACTCGATGGCGAGATCATCACCAAAGCCACCCCCGATATCGGATTTCTCCATCGCGGCGACGAAAAAATCGCCGAGAACATGCAATACAACCAGTTCGTTCCCTACACCGATCGCCTTGATTACCTTGCGCCGCTGTCGAACAACGTCGCCTACGCTCTGGCGGTGGAAAAATTGATGGGCTGGGAAATTCCGCCGCGCGGGAAAGCGATTCGCGTCATTTGCTGCGAGATCGCCCGCATTTCAGCGCACCTCATGGGCCTGGGGGCGATGGCGCTCGATCTCGGCGCCATGACTGTATTCCTCTACACCTTTGAAGAGCGTGAAAAAATCTACGACTTATGTGAGCTGCTCACCGGCGCACGTTTCACCACCAGTTATACCCGCGTGGGCGGACAAATCCGCGATCTGCCGGCAAATTTTATTCCGCAGCTGGAAAAGTTCCTCGATGCCTTCGGTCCCAAGCTGGATGAATGCGACAACCTCCTCACTCGCAATCGCATTTTTGTTGATCGCACCCGCGACATCGGCGTGATCCCGCCCGATCGTGCCATGGCCTACGCTCTCTCCGGCCCGAACCTGCGCGGCAGCGGAATCGAACATGATCTGCGGCGAAAACATCCTTACCTCGATTACGACCAGTACGACTTCGAAGTGGTCACGGGAACGACCGGCGATTGTTACGACCGCTATCTTGTCCGCATCGAAGAAATGCGGCAGAGCGCAAAAATTTTGTCGCAGGTGATCGACAAGCTGCCAAGCGGCCCGATCAATGTCGCTGATTGGAAGAATATGCTGCCGCCGAAATCGCGCGTGATGACAAAGATGGAAGAATTGATCCATCACTTCATGGTCGTGACCGAAGGATTGAAAGCGCCCCCCGGCGAGATTTATTTTGCGGCGGAGAACCCGAAGGGTGAGCTCGGTTTTTATATCAACAGCCGCGGCGGCGGCGTTCCGCACCGGCTAAAAATTCGCGCGCCTTCGTTCGTCAATCTCAGCATTCTACCGGAATTGCTGCCGGGTTGCATGATGAGCGATGTGGTGGCGATTTTAGGCAGCTTGGATTTCGTTATGGGAGAATGCGATCGATGAAAATAATATCAGCAGTATGTGCGGCCATTCTGGTCTTAACCGCGTGCAATCGCAATGTTTTGAGCGGATCGAAACTGACCCTCGATAATTACAGCCAGATCACGACTGGCATGAGCAAAGCGCAGGTGGAGAAAATCCTGGGTCCTGCAACATCGATGGAAACCAAGGATATGATCATTTTTAAGAAGACGACCTGGCGTTATGAAGACGGGAACAAGTTTGCCGTAGTTACGTTCAAGAACGAAGAAGTCGACAGCAAGGATACCAATCTTGGCAGATGATGAAGACTGGTCGTCTCCAATGCGTCTGGCTTGCTCTTGGCGCACTGTTTTTCTCTTGCACCGGCGAGCGTCTTACCCCGGCCAATGTCGATCAAGTCACCGAAGGAATGAGCAAGAAACAGGTGGAATCGATCCTTGGACCGCCGACGAGCGTCGAAACAAAGGATTTTATGCTGCTCAAGCGCACCACCTATGTCTATCGGCAATCCAACGGCACGGTGACGGTGTTGTTTAAGGACGACAAGGTGGCGGCAAAATCGAGCACCCTGCCTCTCAAATAAGCGACCGAAAATGACGGCGGCGAAAATTCCGGCTGAATTAAAGGGGCAGGTAAACGCCGCCATCGCACAATATCCGGCAGAGCATAAACGCAGCGCTGCCTTGCCCCTGCTGCATCTCTGGCAGGAACACTTTGGCTTCATCACTGATGAGGGCATCAAATGGATTGCGGAAAAGCTGGAGCTGCAACCGATCAATATTCTCGAGCTGGTGACGTTTTATCCGATGTTGCGACAAAAGAAGACGGGCAAAACGCATATTCGCGTCTGCCGGACACTAAGCTGCGCTATGGCGGGCGGTTACCGTCTGATGGAAAACCTTTGCGCGACGGCTGGCATCGCCCAGGAACGTGACGGAATTCACGATCCAGTTCTCGTTAGCCCGGATGCAAATATCAGCATTGAGTTTGTGGAATGTCTGGCCAGCTGCGGCACCGCTCCAGTCTGCATGGTGAATGACGAGCTGCGGCAGAACGTGGACCCAAATTCAGCAGGCGATCTTTTTCTCACTCAATCCTCAACCCTCAACCCTCAACCTTCTCCTCATCCTCTCGAGCGCATGCTCGTCTTTAAAAACATTGGCCGCAAAGATTGGACTACCGACATCGATTGTTACCTCCGTGACGGCGGCTACGAGCAGTTGAAAAAAGCCGTGACAATGTCGCGCGTCGATATTCTTAACGAGGTTAAGACTTCGGCCTTACGCGGACGAGGGGGCGCCGGCTTTCCCACCGGGGTGAAATGGAGCTTTATCAAACCGGACGAAAAGAAGCCGGTGTACCTAATTTGTAATGCTGACGAATCGGAGCCGGGAACCTTTAAAGACCGCTACATTATTCATCAGGACCCGCACCAGTTGCTCGAAGGCATCCTGATCTCCTGTTATGCCCTCAACGCCCATACTGCCTATATATATATAAGGGGCGAGTTCCCGGAAGGGGCGAAAATCCTCGAGCGCGCCATTGAGGAAGCGCGGGAGAACAACTTTCTCGGCAAGAACATCCTCGGATCAAAGTTTGACGTCGAAGTCTACATTCATCGCGGAGCCGGGGCCTATATTTGTGGCGAGGAAACCGGGCTGATCGAATCGCTCGAAGGCAAACGCGCCTATCCTCGGATTAAGCCGCCGTATTTTCCCGCGGTGCTGGGCCTTTACATGTGTCCGACCATCGTCAACAACGTCGAGACGCTCTGCCATGTGAAGCACATCATCGCCATGGGGGGAGCGGAATATTCCAGGCTCGGTCGTCCCGGCAATACCGGTACCCGGATTGTTTGTGTCAGCGGGGACGTGGTGCGGCCTGGTTATTTCGAGATTGAAGTGGGCAAAGTAACCATGGGCCAGCTCATCTACGAAATGGCGGGTGGAATGAAGTTCGGCCGAGAACTTCGTGCCGTTATCCCCGGCGGAAGCTCGGCCAAGGTCCTGCGCGCAGACGAACGTTTCAAAATGAAGGAAAAGCAACCGGATGGGTCGACGATCGAGCGCGAAATTTCCATCGACGAAATTCCGATGGATTTCGATTCCCTCGCCGCCTGTGGATCAATGGCCGGCTCCGGTGGTGTCATCGTTTTGGATGATTCGCGCGATATGGTCTGGGCACTCAATAACATTAACGAGTTTTATGCCCACGAGTCGTGTGGACAATGCACTCCCTGCCGTGAAGGCGCGCTTTGGATGAAAAAGATCACCGATCGAATGTTGCTCGGCGGCGGGGTCATGCAGGACCCGGCGACGTTAAAAACGGCCGCGGATAACATTGCCGGCCGCACCATCTGCGCATTCGGAGAAGCCTGTGCCTGGCCGACTCAAAGCTTCGTTGAGAAGTTTCCGGAAGATTTTGCTGCCCGCGCAACGAAATCTGCGCCACCGCCATTGCCGCCGGAATACACGCCTCAGGAGCTGATCGCCGAGGAAAAGATTCCGACTGTCCCGCTGGCACATAATCCGGGCTGGGAAAAAGCCGGCGCCTCGGGGGTGGTCTGAACTGTGAATCTTCTCTTTCATGCTCCTGCTCACAATCATGCTCGACCTGCTTCGATCATGAGCAGGAGGATGAGCAAGAGCAGGAATGGGAGTAGGTGCAATGGCTGAAAAGCCGCAGCTCGTTAACGTCCAGATCGACGGGGTCTGGCATCAGTTTCCCAAGGGTATTCGGGTGATTGAGGCATGCGCGAAGGTCGGAGCCTACGTTCCGCGCTACTGTTATCACCCAAAACTCAGCTCACCTGGGAATTGCAGGATGTGTTTGATCGAAATGGGCCTGCCGCGCATGGGGCCGGATCGGAAGTTCGAGTTGGGTGCAGACGGCAAACCGGTGATCAATTGGATGCCGCGCCCGCAGATTTGTTGTGCGCAGGATGTCGCCGAAGGAATGGGCATCCGCACCAGTTCGCCGCTAGTCGAGGAATGTCGGCGCGGTGTTATGGAATTCCTCCTAATCAATCATCCGCTCGATTGCCCGATTTGCGACCAGGCCGGCGAATGTCGCCTCCAGGAATTCAGTGTCGAATACGGGCGCGCCGATTCGCGTTTTCTCGAGAACAAGGTCAAAAAACCAAAACGGGTGCGGCTTGGGTCGCGCGTTACTCTCGACGACGAGCGCTGCATCTTGTGCTCGCGTTGCATTCGATTTTGTCAGGAAATCGCGAACGACGACGTCCTTGGTTTTACCGAACGGGGCGGGCATACCACCCTGACGGCACACCCCGACCGGCCGCTCGAAAATAATTATTCGCTTAATACCGTCGACATCTGTCCGGTCGGCGCACTCACTTCTTCACATTTTCGATTCGAGATGCGGGTCTGGTTCTTGAAAGAAACCAAAAGCATCTGCACCAGTTGCGCGACCGGCTGCAACACCATCATCGGGTCCCGCGAAGATGTCATTTATCGACAAACCCCGCGCGAGAACGTTGCGGTTAATTCCGTCTGGATGTGCGATTACGGTCGGCTCAACTTCGAATATCTAACGAGTCCTGAACGATTGCTTGAGCCTGAAGTCTTCGGGGGCAAGAAACTGCAAGCCGGCGATTGGAAGACGGTGATTTCCCACACCGCTCAGCAGTTGCGGCATTTCACCGGCCGGGACATTGCCATCGTCGCCTCGGGCCGAATGACGAACGAGGAGCTTTGGTTGACCGCGCGTTTGGCGCAACATTTGAAGATCTCGCTCATCGATATCGTTCCGAGGAAAGGCGAGGGGGATGATATTTTGCTGAGCCAGGATCGAAATCCCAATACCAATGGCGCAAAACTGATTCTAGGCTTGCAGAATAAACCCGGAGCGAACCTTGAAGCTATTGCTTCCGGTGTGGCGGAAGGTCGCATTAAAGCGCTCGTCGTGCTGGGCGAAGACCCGACCGCATTCGGGATCCCGGTCGAGCAACTGAAGAAACTGCCTTCCTTCATTGTGATCAACATCTTGCGCAATTCGTCCACCGCCCATGCTACCGCCGTCTTGCCGTCAGCCGCTTATGCAGAAAAACGCGGCTCCATGATCAATGGGCGGGGCCGCTTGCAGCGATTGAATCATGCCGTCCGGCCGCCCGGTCAGGCCCGGCAGGATTGGGAAATCTTGCGTGACCTTCTCCAGGAATTGACCGGCAATAACGGTCTTGGTTCCGTCGAAGACGTCTTTCGGCAAATGGCGGAGTCCATTCCGCAATTCGCCGGCCTGAGTTTCAGCAACATTGGCGACCTAGGCGTGAAAATAATGGCGACACCCGAGGACTCCACCACTCCGGTGCCGCCCGGTGAACCGGTCGATGAGAACATTTTTGAGCGTCCGTCGCTGCACGCGCCCAAATGAAAACGGCATGAATCCGACAACCTTCTTCATCTTCACCACCTTGCTGAAAATCGTCGGCATCGTTTTTTTCGTGATTCTGCCAATGGTTTCCTACACCGTTTATGCCGAGCGAAAGGTCAGCGCCCTGATTCAGGACCGCCTCGGACCGAATAGGGTCGGGCCAGCTGGTTTACTTCAACCGATTGCCGACGCCATGAAATTCGTGCTCAAGGAAGACTTCACCCCGGCGCACGTAAACAAACTCTACTACTGGCTTGCCCCCTGTTTGGCGATGGTGCCGGCCATCACCACCATCGCAGTGGTGCCCTTTGGCAGCACTTTGTTCGGAGTACCGATGGTAATCGCCGATATCAACGTTGGCGTGCTCTTCGTTTTTGCGATCGCGTCGCTCGGCGTTTACGGAATCGTCCTTGGCGGTTGGGCATCGAACTCGAAATACCCCTTCCTCGGCGGGGTGCGTTCAACTTCACAGATGATCTCGTACGAACTCGCGTTAGGCTTGGCCGTTATCCCGATCTTTCTCCTTATCGGCAACCTGCGGCTAACGGAAGTTGTGCGATACCAGATCGATCATGGATGGCTGATTGTTCCATTTGCCGGCGACTGGCGAAATCCGCTTGGTTGGCTGCTAACTGTCCCGATGTGGATTTCATTTGCCGTCTTTGCCATCGCGGTTCTTGCCGAAACAAACCGCCTGCCCTTCGATCTACCGGAAGCGGAAACGGAATTAGTCGGCGGTTATCATACCGAATACAGCTCGATGAAATTCGCTCTCTTCTTCCTGGGCGAATACGCCGCCATGATCACCGGGTCCGCCATTATCGTTACCCTTTTTCTCGGCGGCTGGCATTTTCCAGGAATTCCCGACGGTTCTCACGGCTGGATTTTTGGTCTCATTAACATCTTTGTTTTCTTCGCCAAAATTGCGGTCCTCCTTTTCATTTTCATCTGGGTCCGCTTTACTCTCCCCCGCTTCCGCTACGATCAGTTGATGCGACTGGGCTGGGTTTTCTTCTTTGAAATCGCCCTCGTGAATATCTTCTGGGCCGCCGCCATCCTTGCCTTTTTTCATCGATGATGTCCTTCGTCATTGATTCGTCATTCGTCATTCGCCTGTCGCGCAGTAGCTTAACGAAGCCCCGTCATTCGTCGTTCCTATCATGTCCATCAACGTTCCACGTCCAAAACTAACCTGGTCCGAACGGTTGTATTTACCTGCGATCGCGGCCGGAATGGCGATCACGCTCCGCCATTTCAAAAACATGCTCCTCAGGCGGACGAAGGTGACGATGGAATACCCGGAGGAAAAATGGGACTCGCAGTTGCCTGAACATTTTCGCGGTGCGCCTGCACTAGTGAAGGATGAGTCGGGCCGTATTCGCTGCGTGGCCTGTCAACTATGCGAATTCATTTGTCCGCCGCGCGCCATCAAGATCGAACCCGGAGAAATCCCCGCCAAAGACCGTTTCAGCAAGGTCGAAAAGTATCCACGCGAGTTCGATATCGACATGATTCGCTGCATTTTTTGCGGCATGTGCGAGGAGGTTTGCCCGGAACAAGCCATTTACCTGCGCAAAGACTACGCGATTACCGGGCTGACGCGCGCCGAGATGGTTCACAACAAAGAAAAGCTGCTTGAGATCGGCGGCGTCATGCACGGCGTCGTCCTAAAGTGGAATGAGAAGAAATGAAGACAGGTTTCCGAGCTCGGGGTTCAGTAGAAAGAAAATGAAGTTCAATGCTTTCTGAACCCTGAATCTTTGAACCTTATTATGCCTGCTTTTCTTTTCTGGTTGTTCGCTGGCGTAATGCTCATCTTCGGCGCCCTCGTCGTCGTCAACCGCAACCCCATTGCAAGTGCGCTGAGTCTTGTCGTTTGCTTCCTTGGCCTGGCCGCTTTGTTCATGTCGCTGGACGCATTTTTTATCGGGATCATTCAGGTTCTGGTCTATGCCGGTGCAGTGATGGTATTGTTTCTCTTCATCATCATGTTGCTCGATTTGCGCGCCGAAGAACGGCGCAGGATGAATTGGGTTGCTTTCGCCGGTGGTTTTGTCGTCGCGTTCTCGCTTCTCGTGCAGATTCTTGCTGTCATCAGCAGGACTCAGATGGCGAAACAAACCTTTCCGCCGCTTGCTCCTCAACAAGTCGATGACGTTCGCAACGTTGGATTGCTTTTGTTCGGCCACTACAACCTGCCTTTTCAGGTAATCGGCGTCTTGATTCTAGTCGCAACGGTCGGTGTTATCGTTTTGAGCAAGCGCCAACTCCGATGACTACACTGGGCGACTATCTCACCGTTAGCGGAATTTTGTTTGCCATTGGCTTCAGCGGTGTGCTGCTCAGACGGAATATCATCATCATTTTCATGGCCCTCGAGCTGATGCTCAATGCGGCCAATCTTTCGCTCGTAGCCTTCTCCCGTTTTCGCCTCGGCGACGACGGTCTCCCCAGTTACAACGCGCAGGTGCTGGTCTTCTTCATCATCACCGTCGCCGCCGCCGAAGTCGCAGTCGGCCTCGCCATCATCGTCGCCCTCTATCGCGCCCGCCGCACTACCCACGTGGAAGATATCAACAGCCTGAAATTTTAGCCCACGAACCACACGGAATGACACGAATGACAGAGAAGACCCCGTTAATTTGGAAGGATGAGAGTTATGCCATTATTGGTGCGTGCTTTGCCGTTTATAAAGAAAAAGGACGTGGGTTTCTCGAGCCGGTTTATCACGAGTGTTTGGAAATTGAATTCGATTTGCAACGAATTTCGTTCTTATCCAAACCGCCGCAGACCCTGCAGTATCGCGGTCGAACACTTGTTCAAACCTTTTCGCCCGATTTCATTTGCTATGAGAAAATTGTCCTTAAGATCAAAGCTGTATCCACGCTAATCGATGAACACCGAGCGCAACTGTTAAACTATCTCGACGCTACGGGCTGCGAGCTTGGCCTGCTCGTGAACTTCGGTCACTATCCGGGACTGGAGTATGAGCGTCTCGTAACGCGAAAACAGGAGGTAGCCGATGTGTATCTCTGAAAATTTCGTGTTATTCCGTGTGCTTCGTGGGCCATAATCTTATGCTCCCCTGGCTTGTTCTGCTTGCTCCGCTGGTCAGTGCTGCGCTCATCGCGCTGATCACCAGCCGCGCCCGTCGCCTGAGTGCAGGTATCTCAGTGGTTGCAGTTCTGGTCAGTTTCACTTGTAGCTGTATCGTCTTTGCCAGATCGGAAACAGGCGCAGCGGAAATTCCCTGGATCGAATTTCACGGGATACTCCGTGTGCCGATCGGTTTTGTCCTCGATTCCCTGAGCAAGACCATGCTGGTTCTCGTTACCGGAGTAGGCGCGCTCATCCACATCTACTCGCTCGGTTACATGCGCGATGACTCCGGCAAATCCCGCTACTTTGCCGCCCTCTCGCTCTTCATGTTTTCCATGCTCGGCATCGTGCTCGCCAATAATTTCGTGATGATGTTTATCTTTTGGGAACTGGTTGGCTTTTGTTCCTACTTGCTCATCGGTCATTGGTTCGAACGCGATAGCGCAGCCGATGCCGCAAAAAAAGCATTCATCACCAATAGAATCGGCGACTTCGGGTTTATGCTCGGAATCTTAATGGTTTGGGGCGCGACCGGATCTGTCGTGTTCGACGACATCATTCCGCAACTCTGGCGCGTCACCAGTAACCCCACTTTCCTAACGATTTCTGTGCTACTGATTTTTTGCGGAGCGATTGGCAAATCTGCTCAGTTCCCGCTTCATGTCTGGCTACCCGACGCCATGGAAGGTCCGACCCCGATCTCCGCCCTCATCCACGCCGCCACCATGGTAGCGGCCGGCGTTTACATGCTGGTGCGAGCCGGCTTTCTCGTGCAAGCCTCGCCCGTCGCGCTCGCTGTCATCGCCTGGATCGGCACCATCACCGCCGTGATGGCCGCGTTGATCGCGACCCAACAAGACGACATCAAACGCATTCTGGCTTATTCCACTCTTTCCCAGCTCGGCTACATGGTCATGGCGGTGGGGCTCGCTTCCGGCGAAGCCGCCATGTTCCATTTGTTTACCCACGCCTTTTTCAAAGCCTTGCTCTTTCTTGGTGCGGGCTCCGTCCTGGTTGCGCTTCATCATGAGCAAAATATTTGGAAAATGGGCGGACAAGGTCGCAACCTCTTCCTCACTTTCGTTACTTTCGGCATCGGGATGCTCGCCTTGATTGGCTGTCCCCCGTTCGCCGGATTTTTTAGCAAGGACGCTATTCTTTCGCTCGCCTACAACCGAAACCCCACAATTTTTGGGGTCGCGCTGTTTACCGCCTTCCTCACCGCGTTCTACATGTTGCGGTTATTCGTTGTCGTCTTCTTCGGTAAGCCGCGTTCACCCGCCGCGAAAACTAGCCGGGAATCGCCCACCAGTATGCTCGTCCCGCTCGCGGTTCTGGCATTGCTTTCCCTCGTTGGCGGATTCAACTTTTTTGCCAGCCATTTTCTTACTCTGCCTCATGAACGCGACGCCTCCGCGTTCATCCCCGGGGTTGCCCTCGTCGCCGTGCTCCTTGGAGCGGTTGGCGCGATTATTCTCTATCGCAGGCGCGTGGAAGACCCATTCGCGATCAATCTGCTTCGCCACAAATTCTATTTCGATGAACTTTATCGTGTTCTGATTAACGCCACCCAGGAATTTCTCGCCCGCGTCTCGGGGTTCACCGATCGCTGGATTATTGATGCAACCGTCGTGCGCGGAAGCAGTGGCGCAACTTGGAGCTTCGGTGCCCTGCTTCGTCTCATGCAGGTCGGGAACCTGCAGGCCTACGCATTCATCTTCGGACTCGGAATTATCTGGATCATCTATTTCGTACTTTTCCGCTAATGCTTCTTCTTCTCGTCACATTCGCGCCGATTGTCGCCGCCATCTTAATTATGATCGGCTTCCCGGCGCGTCTAACCGCATTGGCGGCGTCCCTCCTGACCTTACTGGTCGGCGCGATCATCTTTCTGCGGTTCAATGCCCTCGGCGGGTTTCAATTCGTCGTCACATTTCCAATTTCTCCCGAACTGCGGTTGAATTTCACGCTTGGCGTCGATGGGCTCAGTCTCCTCATGATTTTGCTCGGCGCCATTGTCCTGGTCGCCGCGGTCTGGTTTACCGGCGAAATCGAGCATCACGAGAACGCGTTTTACGCCTGCCTTCTCCTGATTGCCGGGGGAGCCATTGGCGCATTCGCTTCGCTTAATTTGTTTTTCTTCTACGCTTTCCACGAGCTCGCGTTGATCCCGACCTTCCTCCTCATTGGAATCTGGGGAACCGGGAATCGCCGCGCTGCCGCCTGGAAAGTGACAATCTATCTCGCGCTCGGGAGTATCATTCTGCTGGTCGGCTTAATCATGCTGTATCGCGCCGTGCCGGTAAGCGCGCGCAGTCTGGATTTGCGAATACTGCAAGCCGGACAGATTCCGTCTTCGCTGCAATCCAGTATTTATCTCGTCTTACTTATTGGCTTCGGAATATTAATCTCGTTAGTGCCGTTCCACACTTGGGCGCCCGAAGCGTATGCCTCTGCTCCCGCGCCGGCTGCGATGTTGCACGCTGGAGTTTTGAAAAAATTTGGACTTTACGGCTTGCTTCGCTTGGCCCTGCCGTTACTCCCGGATGGCGCCCGACAATGGTCCGGAATATTGCTGGTCCTTCTCCTGGCCAACATTATCTACATTGGCCTGGTCACGATCGCGCAACGCCGCCTCGATTGGATGCTCGGTTACTCCAGCGTCATGCACATGGGCTATATTTTTCTCGGCATCGCCAGCGCCAACATCCTCGGCACCACCGGCGCTGCCATTTTGATGTTTGCTCACGGGCTTTCTATCGCTCTCCTCTTCGGCATCACCGGCGAAATCCGCAAACGCGTTCCCTCCCTTGACTTCGACGCGATGGGCGGACTGGCCAAAGCGATGCCGTTGGCCGCGTTTGCCTTCGGGCTCGGAGTATTTGCGGCCATCGGGCTCCCTGGTTTTGCCAATTTCGCCGCCGAAATCATGGTCGTGTTCGGTGCTTTTCAAAACGGCTTCGATTATCAACATTTTCATATTTTCCAATGGGCCACGCTTCTTGCGCTTTGGGGTGTCGTGATCTCGGCCGTCTATATGCTGCGCGCTTATCGCCGCACCTTTTTTGGCAGCTCAGCGAAGTCTGAACTTGTCATAACTGACATCCGCTCCGGCTTTCGCGTTCCTATCGCGTTGCTGATTGCGGTCTCGCTTCTTCTGGGATTTTACCCGCAGATTGCCGTCAACCGGTTGATGCCCACCTTTCGCAATTACTTCAGCGCGACCCAATGATCTCAGCGCCTTATCTCGAAGTTGCTGTCGTGATCCTCGGCACCGTCATCCTGCTGATTGAATCGTTCTCTTCAAAACTTGATCGTCGTTACCTCGGTTACGCCGCTTTGATTGGGCTCGCGTTGATTTTCCTTGCTACCTTCCTTGTCGCACCTCAATCCACGACGTCGTCCGCGCCGTTCTGGAATTTTTACTCCGCAGACGCGATCTCACTCTTTTTCAAGCGAATCGCCCTCGCCACCACCGCTGGCGTGATCGTAATGATGCTCGATTTCGCTCCGCTCGTGTCGAGCGGGATTCAAGGCACCACGCCGCAATCAGGACTCGGCGAATTTTTTACGCTTCCACTTTTTACCTGCGCGGGACTGATGTGGATGTCTTCTGCGATCGATTTCGTCTTGATCTTTGTTTCGCTCGAGCTGGTGACGATCTCTTTCTATGTGCTGGTTGGTTTTACCCGGCGCAATCCGGCCTCACTGGAGGCGGCAGTCAAGTATCTGGTCCTCAGCGCGGTTGCGACCGGATTCCTGGTCTATGGAATTACGTGGATTTTTGGAGCTACAGGCGAAACGAATTTGCAAAAGATAACGACGGTATTGTCACGGCCTGGTCTTGAGCAAAATGCCGCGTTGTTCGGGGGGGTCCTGGTCATCATTGCTCTCGGATTCAAAATCGCCGCTGTCCCATTTCATATTTGGGTGCCCGATGTTTATCAGGGTGCACCGACGCCGGTCACGGCCTATCTTTCAGTCGGTTCGAAGGCGGCTGGATTCATCGTTCTCCTGCGGGTGCTTGACCCATTTCTGATCCTGCCGCGAATGCAGACTTTGCTGGTGGCCATCGCTATCCTTACTCTTATCTATGGTAATCTGGCGGCGCTGCCGCAGACGAATGTTAAACGACTGCTCGCCTATTCCAGTATTGCTCACGCCGGTTATTTATTGGTGGCGGTAGTCTCATTTTCCGGACGCGCTGTTGCCTTCTATCTCGTCGCTTACCTGTTGATGACTCTGTTGAGCTTTGCTGTCCTGATTCTCGTTAGCCAGCCGGCAGGAGATCAGCTGGAAAGTTTCGCCGGCCTGTCTCAGCGCTCGCCTTTCCTGGCCTTCGCCATGCTGGTCGCAATGGCGTCTCTCGCCGGCGTTCCTTTCACCGCTGGCTTCCTCGGCAAGTTTCTGGTCTTCGATGCCGCTATCGCCACGCATCATTTCGGTCTGGTCCTTGTCGCCATTGTCACCGTCGGCGCCGGCTTTTACTATTACTTTAAAGTAGTGCGTGCCATTTATTGGGACGCACCTCCGCCGTCCACGGATAAAATTATCGTTAGCCCGCTGACTCGCGCTACCCTAATAGCCCTCATTGCCGGCACGTTCGTCTTAGGCGTCTATCCCCAGCCAATCTTCGACGCGTTGGCTCGTTGAGCAGTGCATTAAAACGTCGAACCGGCGATTCAATCGCTCAGCTCAACATTCCAATACGCCAGGTCCACGAAATGTCGCCAGCTTTCGTGCTGTTGTGTCGTGAACGTTACCTGCACAAATGGTCGCCATTTTGGCCGCTTCGGTTTTCGAATCAGCGTCATGTGGGCTTCATGCGGAAGCCGGTTGCCCTTGCGTGTGTTACATCCGACGCAGGAACAGACAACATTCTCCCATGTCGTTAGCCCGCCGCGATCACGTGGCAGGACGTGATCGAGATTCAGGTCGCTGCGTTCGAAAACCTTGCCGCAATACTGGCAGGTGTTCTTGTCGCGCTCGAAAACGTTGTGCCGGGTAAACTTCACTTCTTTTTTCGGCAACCGATCGAACAACAGCAGCACGATCACGCGCGGGACGCGGATCTTAAAAGAAATGGTAGTCACCATTTCCGGCTCCGGTGATTGTGCGGAGAAATCGCACCAACTATTGAAATCGTGGGTGAGAAAATTGTCTTGCCCATCAGTGGCCACGACCTGGGCGTGCCCGGCGTAAACCAGCGCGAACGCGCGCCGCGCCGAGCAGATGTTAACCGCCTGCCAGAGACGGTTTAACACCAGGACCTGACTATTCAGTAACATAGATACTGACTATTAAACTTTACCCTTATTTTACCGTCAAGGGACTAGGGTAAAGTTGCGCGACCGATAACATTCACCTCGCATTTTGTCAACGCGAGCAGGGCATGTGGCGGGTCTCAGTCGAAATGTGGTTAGCCGCCGCGTTAAGTAGCGCCCATCGCCCGAGTCGATCTGGAGATTGGGCTTTTTTGTTCAACAAATTTACAGAAACATTATCCATTTGTGGGCCGTTTAATGCTTTGAAAGGAGCAGTGTGGGGATTGTCGAACAAATTCGCGCATCGTATAGTCTAATCGGGTGAAAAAAGGATGAGCGACGAGCGGCACGAGGGAGAAAGGGAATTCGATTTGCTCGATCGCATCGATCTTTTGATCGCAACCCTCCCGCCGGGCGATGCGATGCGGCGCGAGCTGCTTGACCTGCGGAGGGAGGTTTCCCAGCGCGACGAAATTTTCGTCGAGGCGCGCCAGACGATCGAAAAACTCGAGGAAGTCATCAAGAAAGTAACCTCGCCGGCGAATCGGATTGGCACATTCCTCGGCAACGTAGGCAAAGATACCGCCCACATTGTCGTAGGCGGAGCGGATTATTATTGCAACGTCGATCCGCGGATTCCGATCGCAAAACTGAAAAAGGGAACCCGCGTGCTGGTCAATGAAGCCTTTGTCATTGTCGGCGACCTCGGCTTTGAGCCAGCCGGCCCGGTCACAAAAGTGACCGAGGTGATCGGGACCGATCGGTTGCGCGTGGGGAACGAGCACGGGACGCAATCGGTGGTCTTGCAACGCTCTTCCCAGCTGGCGAAAACGGCGATCAAGCAAGGCGACGAAGTGCGAGTGGATTCCAACTATCGCATGGCGCTCGAGATGATGTCAGCGCCCGGCTCGCGCGAACATTATCTCGATACCGTGCCAGAATTGGCGTGGTCGAAAGTCGGCGGGCAGGAATCCGCCATCGAAGCGATTAAGGATGCGATCGAGCTGCCGCTGTTGCATCCGCATTTGTTCGCGAAATTTCAACATGCGACTCCGAAAGGATTTCTGCTTTATGGACCACCGGGCTGCGGCAAGACACTGATTGGCAAAGCGACAGCGTACAATCTGACCCGGCAGTTGCGCGCTAAAGCAACCGACGCTGACAAAGACGTGCGAGAATATTTCATGCACGTGAAAGGCCCGGAAATTTTGAATATGTGGGTGGGAGAATCGGAACGGATGGTGCGCGAAATTTTCGCGACTGCGCGCGAGAAACGCCGGGAAGGGTTCATGCCATTCCTGTTTATCGACGAGGCGGAGAGTATCCTGGGGACGCGTCGCGCTTCGCGTTACTCCAACATTCTCTCGACCCTGGTGCCGATGTTTTGCTCGGAGATGGACGGGATCGATTCGCTGAATGATGTGGTGATCATACTGGCTTCGAATCGCGCCGATCTGATCGATCCCGCTATTTTGCGACCAGGACGCATCGATCGGAAAATTAAGGTTGACCGCCCGAACAAAGAAGGAGCTCGGGAAATTTACCGCATCTATTTAACTAACGAGTTACCCTATGATGGCGCACTGGCCAAGGAAGCCGACCATATTGGAGATGCGATTGACAAGCTCATTGAGCGTTTTGTTGACTGGCAATTTGCCAAACGCGACGAAAACAAGGTCCTTGAGGTCACACTGCGAAGCGGACGCAAGGAAATATTGTATCGGAGTGATCTGATCAGTGGCGCAATCATCGCATCGGTAGTGGAGCGGGCCAAGGGAATGGCAATCAAGCGTGCGATCGCGGTCCGAGCTGGACTGGCGGATTCGCCGGGGACAACCCCGGGTGAAGGCATCACGGAACACGACCTGCAGATGTCATTTCACGCTGAGTACGCCGAGAACGATATTTTCCCGCCGACTGACATTACGGAAGATTGGCTGAAGTTGATCGATTACGATCCGGAGTACGTGGTGAAAATCGCGCCATTTCACGCGAATTCGCTGCGAACCTCAAATTTGGGCGGCGTGATCTGATCTCTCCAATGGTCGTGAATATTCGAGCCTAGGATAGATCCTTCAGTCCGAGCCGGACTGGTCTTATCCTCGCGATTTAAGGTGACGCAATTGCGGGATATTTTCGCTTTCGCGATGCCAAGCCAGGGTTCAGCATTCCCTCGTGAAGACAATATCGATCGTTGCCGCGCTCTTTCTTCCTGCTGTAATTGCCCTCGCCGCTCCTACCCCACCAGAGAGACGGCCTAATGTTTCAAACAAAGCATTGATTACAAAAACCGCGCCACCAATTAGCACTGACAGCAAAGCATCAGCCTCAGATTCGGCCGCGCTGCACAAACTTGCCGCCGACTATTACAACTGGCGCAACGAGAATTATCCAGTCGCGAGCAGTGGATCTGGTCTGCATACCTGGGACAATCGGCTGACCGATTATTCAGCCGCAAAGATCACGGAGCGCGCGCAACATGTGCGCAAGCTCCTGGATCAAGTTCGCGCCATGAAAACGGAGAAGTGGTCCAAGGATGATCGGATTGATTGGCTACTCTTCCGAGCTGAGCTCGAAGATGCGGACTTCGCCGAGCGCATCTTGAAGTTCGAGCAGACGAACCCGGACACCTACGTTAGCGAATGCAGTAATTCGATCTTTTCGTTGCTAAAAAAGGAATACGACACGCCGCGAAATCGGGCGCTATCCGCGACGGCCCGATTCAAAGCCATGCCGGCTTTGCTCGCAGAAGCGGAGAAGAATTTGCAGAGGCCGGTAAAACTTTATGCGCAACTGGGGATTCAATCAGCGCGCAACATCGATCCGCTTTTTAAAGAGAGCACGGCACCGTTGGCGAAGGATTTGTCCGAAACCGAGCGCGCGGATTTCGAGAAAGCGCGGGACGTGGCCCTTAGTGCCATTCACGCCTTCGCCGATCGGCTGGAGAAGAAGCTACCCCAGATGGTCGACTTCGCGCCGATGGGAGAAGCTAACTACAATTACTATCTGAAACACGTTCTGTTGTTGCCGCTAAATGCCATACAGGTGGAAATGCTTGGCCGGGCAGAGTTAGCGCGTTACCGCGCTCTCGAAGCATTGTTGCCCGATCCGTCGATGGCCGACCCGAACCCTGCGCGTGCCAAAAATATTCCACCTGATCAGGAATCGTTCCTGAAAGCGTATGAGAGTCGCGAGCAAGAGATGATCGATTTTTTGAAGTCGCATCAGCTCGTCACCATCCCGGATTATCTTGGCAAGTTTGAGATTCGACAGCTGCCGGAGGCATTCAAGCCGACCAGTCCCGGCGGTTTTATGAATCCGCCCGGCGTTTACGATAAAGAACCGACCGGTTTCTTTTTCATTCCGACCTACAATCCGGAGTCGAAAAACTTTTATCTGCGTGCGGCAATCGAGGATCCGCGCCCGATACTTGGGCATGAGGGAATCCCCGGCCACTTTATGCAGCTATCAATCGCAAATCATTTGCCTGACGAGATTCGCCGCCAACATCAAAACGGTGTTTTTGTGGAAGGGTGGGCGCTCTATGGCGAAGAAATGTTGATGCGGACCGGCTTTTATCCGGAAGGGTCGGCGGCGCAGGGGCAAATCTTGCGTTTATCGCGATATCGGGCCGCGCGCATCGGTGTAGATGTGAATTTGCACACCGGCAAATGGACGTTTGAGCAAGCAGTGAAGTATTTTATGGAAGGGGGCGGGCTCGATCGCGAAGCAGCGGAAGGAGAAGCAGCCGGCGCCGCGACCCAGCCGACACAGAAGATCTGGTACATCACCGGGAAATGGCAGATCATGAATCTGCTCGGCAAATATCACGACAAAATGGGCGCAAACTTTCGCCTTGGCCAATTCCACGACGATTTGATTAAGAACGGAAGCCTTCCGATTTCGATTATCGAATGGATATTGTTGGATGACTCCACAACACTCGATCAGGTCCTGAAAGACTGACGGACGCTTAGTGTTCTGTAGCCGAGGTTATCGGCCGCGCTTTCCAAGGCTCTTGTCGAATGCCGAATGGCAAAAGATCGAGGGAAGGTTTTTACGCGTTCAGCCGCGGGGATAAAAATCGTGACCCTGCGCGCCGTAGTCCAGCACCTGCCGGACGAAGGCGGCTGATTATTGCGGAGTCGGAGATGGCGAAGGAGGCTGCTCCGGTTGCAGTGATACATCCGGCGTGGCGGCTGGCGAAGGAATAGCCGGCGATGGCGACGCTGCGGGAGAATCCAGCTTCAGTGAGGAAGGCGCATGCATCAATGAATCCAGGGAATTGCTGGCCGCGCTTGGCGTCGGCGTCGGTTTCGCTGGAGGCGTCGGCGTAGCTTCAGCATTCGTTGGCGGAGGACCAGGCGTCTGGGGCGTCGCTTCGACGTGAGTGGAGCGCGATTTCGGTCGCGGCACTGGCGTTGCTTCGATTTGAGCGGGAGTCGATTTCGGTCGCGGTTTAAAAATGCCGAACCATCCCCACTTCTTTTTCGGTTTCTCTGGCTCAATAGGTGCCGCCGCTGTTGTAGCGGGAGGTGCTTCCCCGAATTTGCCGTAGACCATCGTTCCGGAGACACGGCTCGAAACCCTGTAGTGTTTGCGCGGAAGGTTCGACCCGGTTTCCAGCATGTCATCGGGCGTGTACCAAGTGAGGGTACCGTAACCGGTAGCATACCCGTCGGCATCGCGTTTACCCGACCAGCTCACCAAGTCGTCTGGTTTATGATCCTCATTCCAAACGAGAGTTTTACCGTCTTTGGTCTGTTGGTACTGCCCCGCGAGAGCTGCGCTGGCAAATACTAGCACCAGCAGCGCGCTATGAATGAAGAGCTGTCGCAGGCTCACTGAGATCGGATTCTAATCAGGTGAAAATGCTAACGACAATATTTAATCTCGGAGCTGGCTTGGAAGCCGGCAGGCAGCGGCAGTTCCGAGCCGGACTAGCATTAAAGACAGCTGTTCCTTGGACCTACCCATCTCACTGCCTTTGTTCTTCCAAGTCCCCTGGACTATTTCTTCGCGTTACGCGGATCGTCGGCCGGGTTCACGTATTTGATCTGAAACGGACCCTTGCCGTGGATTTGGATGATCGCATCTCCCGTGCTCCAAGCGTAATGTTTCATCCCGGCGGGCAGGACAACAAAGCCACCGGCTTCCAACGCCTTTCCGGCTGCTTCATCGAACTTATCGCCCGTGCCGACGTTAAATGTGCCGGAAATTACCGTGATATTCTCAGCTGTCGGATGTGTGTGTGGCGGCACCTTGTAGCCGGCAGGTGCCTGCAGCCGCACGGTGAACAGTCCCTTTTTCGTTGGATCGCCGGCCAATACAGCCATCTTCGCTCCGGGCGGTAATCCGGGAGGCACGTCCCCCCATTTTAGATCATCCGGATTAAAGGCAACGTGTTGCTCGGTCGTTGCCGATTCGGTCGAGCCCTCCTTTTTCTGCGCTGCAACAGTGACGAGAGAAACGACCAGCGGCAAAACAAATAATAGGTTTTTCATGGTTGGTTCGGTTTAGTTTTACAACAGATATCGATTTTGATGCGACGCAATCTGTTTGGATGATTCGAGTTGTGAGTTAAAGCAAAGCGTTTCAGGTAGGGACGATTGAATTCAATTCCCGCGCTTCATGTGGAGCGCTGAGATGAAAGCGATTGAATTGGCGGAGGTGGTTCAGTGAACCGCCCCTACCTCGCCGATTCCCGTTCCTTCTCTTCGCTAGGTTGCTAACGCATCGATCCGTTTCCAGTCGTCCGGCGTCAACTTCAGGTTCGCCGCCGCCATGTTTTCCTCAAGGTGCGCGAGGGAAGACGTGCCGGGAATTGGTAACATCACGCGCGAACGATGCAGGAGCCAGGCCAGCGCTAATTGCACCATGCTGGCGTGATAATCCTTTGCCGCCCCTTCCAAAGCATTGTCGTGCAAGCCCCTGTTCCCGCCAATGGGTGACCATGGCATAAACCCAATTCCTTCCTTCTCGCAATACGTCAGAGCGTTCTCCCACTTCCGATTGTCAATGTTGTACTGGTTTTGCACCGTCACGATTGGCAAAATCTTCCGCGCCCGCTCAATTTCTTCCGGCGAAACTTCCGATAATCCGACATGCCGGATTTTCCCGGCCTCCTGCGCTTGCTTCAGCGCCCCCAGCGATTCCTCCATCGGCACCTTCGAATCGATCCGGTGCAGCTGATACAAATCGATCCGTTCCAGCCGAAGTCGCTTTAAACTTTTGTCGACGCATTGCGAGAGATACTCCGGGCGGCCGTTTGGGACCCATTGTCCTGGTCCAGGTCTCGTATTCCCGCCTTTGGTCGCAATTACCAGATCCTTAGGGTAGGGATAGAGGGCTTCGGCAATCAGGAGCTCGCTTGTTTCTGGTCCGTAAGCATCGGCTGTATCGATAAGGTTGACGCCGAGGTCGACTGCACGCTTCAGAACCTTGAGAGCATTATCGCGGTCGGTCGGCCAGCCCCAGATACCCTCTCCGGTAATACGCATCGCGCCAAAGCCAAGTCGATTGACCGGCAGATCACCGCCCACCCGAAAAACCGTCTCTTTGTCCGCCGCCGCCGGCGGATCCCCCGCAAAGAGTATCTTAGACCCTCCGGCGAATAGCGCAGCTCCGCCAATCAGAGTCGTGCCTAGAAATTTTCGGCGGGTAACTCCGCCGCGTGACTGCTCGGACCGATCGCTCGCAAATTCCTCATCCATGAAGGCAGCGTACGTTCGCGCCAATCAGTGTCAACGCACGCGCAGACCGAGTGATTTCGACGTTGAGCGTTGGATGTTGAAGCTTCCCTGCCTGTGCAGCGGCAAGTTCAGCGCAGGCGGATAGAACGTCGCGTCGCTGAACGCTTGGCGGTAACTATCGCGCTACTTCTTGCGAGTGTAGTTGATTTCCAGCGTTTTCACGTCTTGGCCACCACGATTTTCGTACCACTCGAAAGTATGATGGTTCTTATCCGTGATCTTAATGACTTCGCGAACGGGCATCTTCATTCCCGGAACTGGTTCCACTTCGCCGTTATAAGTGAAGGTTTTCGTTGCAGGATCGTAGCTGCCTTCGGAATTCATGATTCCAGTGCCCATGTTATCAACCCAGGAAGAAACAAATTTCTGTTTCACGTTGTCGTAGCCCTCGAGCGACATTCCCTTAAATGTGAAATCCTTCATCTTGCCGTCGGCACCCGGCATTTTCATGGTTCCGGTATACTCGCCCACGAAGAAACGACCGTTCATCGCCGGTTTGCGCGTAAGGCTGCCGGTGGACGTAGACGGAGTCTCGCCCGGAGCCATCATTTTTACGGTATAACTCCAGGAACCGGCGAGATCGGCGAGGAGCTTGTGATTTTCGTTGAGCTTCGCCATTTCCATCATTTGCTTCATCATCTCCGCCGGGTCCGGCGAGGCCGCGGTTGTCGCGGGTGCCGAGACCACTGGTGTTGTGGCGGTGGTGGACGGAGCGTTCGGCTGTGGAGATTGTGCAAAGGCGACTGAAACAACGGAGGTTATCGCCGCGAGAGCAATCAGTGCTGAAAAAATGCGGGTATTCATGGCCATGATCTTTCCCGCAGGCCCGTCGGCGTCAAATAAAAAGGAGAGAAGAAAGTAAGCGAATCACGTCTTCGAAATTTGTCGTGTCGGATACTCCCGCGCTATGTTTCGACCGGATGGAACGCGTCTTTGGGTTGGAGACGGAATATGGGATCACCGTGGAAGGCGCGGACTCGGTCGATGTTGTCGCGGAATCGATCGCGTTGGTGCGTAGTTACACCGAGCATGGCGCGTTGATGAAATGGGATTACGGCCATGAAGACCCGCATCGTGACGCCCGCGGCTTTCGCGCGCGAGAATTGCGTCAGGACGTGGACGAATCGGCCTATTACGAGATTGATAAGAACCGGCCGCTGACCTTTCAAGAAATCAAAAGCGACCTCGTGCTATCGAACGGTGCGCGTTTTTACAACGATCATGCCCATCCGGAATATTCCACCCCCGAATGCACAACCTTGCGTGAAATCGTCGCCCAGGAAAAGGCGGGCGAACGGATTCTGGCCGAGTGCGCCCGACGCCGGAATGCGCATCTACCGGAAAACGAGCGTGTCTGCCTTTACAAGAACAACACTGATTTTCTCGGTCACAGCTACGGTTGCCACGATAATTACCTGATGCGCCGCGATGTGGCATGGGACCGTATCGTCGCTGGTGCGCTGCCGTTTCTGGTTACGCGGCAAATTTTCGCCGGCGCAGGCAAGATGGGGATCGAAGCGGAGAGCGCGCCCGGTCAGCCCGGTGCATTTCAGATTTCACAGCGGGCGGACTTCTTTAGCGTTTTGGTCAGCATCGACACCATGAATCGCCGCCCGCTGGTGAACACGCGCGATGAACCACACGCCGACGCGAGCAAATACCGACGGTTTCATGTGATTATTGGCGACTCGAACATGAGCGAATGGGCCACGGCCATGAAACTGGGGACGACGGCCTTAGTCCTGGAGTTGATCGAGAACGGGAAAGCGCCGCAGTTGGAGATCGCGCAGCCGATTGATGCGGCGAAATCGATCAGTCGGGACCAGAACTACGATTGGATTATTGAGTTGCGCGACGGGCGGAAAATTTCTGCGATCGAAGTGCAGCGACTCTACCTGGGCGCGGCCCAGAAGCTGAATCGCAACGAGGAGAAGGACTGGATCTTGCGCGAATGGGAGAGCGCCCTGAACGATTTGGAGCGCGATGTCATGATCTGTCGCGATCGCGTCGATTGGGTGGCGAAGAAATTTCTCCTGAATGAGCTGCATGAGGAAGAAAAACTGGCGTGGAGCGATCCGTGGCTGCAATCGATTGATCTGGAGTATCACAACATCAATTTGGAGCGCGGATTATACTATGAACTATTGCGTCACGATTCCATGCGGCGCGTGATCACTGAAGATGAGATTCGCCATGCAATTTTTTCTCCGCCGGAAACGACGCGTGCGTTTTTCCGTGGGCGCGCGGTCGCGCGTTTTACCGATCAGATCGAATCGATTCAATGGAACGAGATTGTATTGACGGGCGATGGTCGCTCCCAAAAAATCCTCTTGCCGGAACCCGCCGACGAAAGCCTCGAGCGATTGAACAGGGCCATACGAAAGAGCGCGGATTTTGCCGATTTTCTGCGCGCGCTCGAATCGTAGCCCAGGCATCTTGCCTCGGGGGCCAACGGGCATCTTGCCGTTGATCGAAGATAAGCGACTGCGCGGTTCAAATCGGATCGACCGGTAGTTGCGCGTGCGCCTCGCACCGTCCTAAAGTTTGGGCCACGACAGCGCGTGGTCCTTCAATTATTGCCGTATCAATCCGCGCAAGGAAGGTGAATATGAACTCTATCTTCTTCGGGCTTTGCGAGATGCAAACATTGCATCCGAAAGGCACGTGAATTCCGTTTTTTAATAAAGGGAAATCATGGGAATAACAAAACTTTTGAGTGTCGCCATTTTTCTGGCGACTCCAATTCTCGTTAACGCGCAGGCGCCGGCGTTTACTCAGGTTATCGTTTTCGGCGACAGTCTTTCTGACGATGGAAACATCGCGCACCGGGTTCGCGACGCTTTCGGATTTAGTTATCCGAGCAGTAATCCGCCATTCAACTACAGCGATTACCGGTTCACCGACGATAGCAACACTTCGCCGGCGGCGAATTTGTACTTCGGCACCTGGCACGAACAACTGGAAAAAACATTCCTCGGTTTGGCAATCGCAAAAAACAGTCTCGATGGCGGGACCGATTATGCATTTGGCGGCGCCACTACCAAGGACGGCACACAGAACCGTACCGTCGTCAATAACCCGTTCCCCTTCAGCGGTGGCGATTACACCATCACCATCGATAACATGGGCAAGCAAATTGCCGATTACCTGGCCAGTCATACCCCGGATACTAATGCGTTGTACATTCTGTGGGGCGGTGGTAATGATCTCTTCGATGACCACAGCGCACAAAGCGTCATTGATACTGCCAACCGCGTCGGCGTCTTGATTCAGCGCCTGGCCAACGCCGGCGCGCGAAATTTCCTCGTCCCCAATGTTCCGCCGCTCGGCGCGGTCCCGAACTCTTTCGGCAACCCTACGCGGGTGGCAGAACTTGACCTCGCCTCCGCTAACTATCGCAATCAGTTAAATTCCGTGGTTGCGTCTACCATTAGCGGACTGGCTGCAACCGGGATTACCATTCGTGTTTACACCTTTGATGTCTGGCTCGGTGTGATCCGCGTATTAGGCCAGCCCAGGCGCTACGGCTTCGTCGACACTATTGATTCGGCGCAGGACCGATCGGGGGTCAATCCAGACCAGTATCTTTTCTGGGATGATCTTCACCCTACCACGGGTGGCCACCACGATCTGGCCAACGAAGCGAATCGACTGCTGAGTGGCCAGGTCGGCCCGCTCGCCAAAGCGACCAACATCTCAACGCGAGGAATGGTTGGCACCGGCGAAGATGTGCTGATCGCCGGATTCGTTATTAGCGGCAGCCAGCCAAAAAAGGTCATTGTTCGTGCGCTCGGGCCAACCTTAAGCACGCTTGGAGTGAGCGGTGCGCTGGCGGATCCAACCATTGCCATTGTCAACAGCAGCAATGTTGTGGTTGCATCTAACGACGATTGGAGAAACACGCAAGAGGCTCAAATCGCGGCCAGCGGCTTTGCTCCGCCTAACGATTTGGAATCGGCCATTATTGCTACGGTCCCTCCCGGTTCCTACAGCGCGGTGGTGAGCGGCAAAAATGGCGGGACCGGCATCGGCTTGGTGGATGTGTACGAGCTAGACGCGTCGACCTCGATTTTTCAAAATCTAAGTACGCGTGGGTTCGTTGGCACTGGCAACAACGACGCCCTAATTGGTGGATTAATTATCGGAAGCGGCGAACAGCCAGTGATCGTGCTGCGCGCGATCGGACCCACGCTAAGCGGTTTCGGAATCACGCAACCATTACAAGATCCGACACTTGAAGTACGCGATAGTAATGGCGGTTTGATTGCGTTCGAGAACGATTGGCAGGACAACACGCCGACAGCAGTGAAAGCGGCCTTGCTTCAGCCGCAGGATAGCCGCGAATCGGCCGTCGTTCTCTCGCTGCCGGCGGGCAACTACACCGCAATCGTGCGCGGAAAGAATGGAACAACCGGTGTCGCGTTGGTAGAAGCGTATCGGCTGCGATTAGGTTGAGAGTTGAGAGTTGAAAGTTGGATGTTTGGCATGTCGCTCGGCCGCCCCGGTACTTCATTGCCAGCGCTCTTCTGCGCATTCGGTGTTCGACGTTCGAGCTTCAGCGGTTGGCGACGTCTCGGTGTTCGGTGTTTGCTTCTCTTTAGTCTGTAGTCCTGTGGTCAGAAATCATCCCTTGGGTTCCCAAAGTTCGATCGGATTTCCTTCTGGATCATATAACCGGGCAAACCGGCCATTCGGGTAACTCTCAGGATCGACTTCTACTTCAACTCCTTTTGCCTGTAGCTGCGCGATCATCCGATCGAGATCAACTACTCGAAAATTGATCATCCAGGCTTGCTGTGGATTGCCGAAATAATCGGTATCGATTGGAAAAGGAGCAAAAACTGTCGGTCCCGCTTCCTGTGTCCAAGACGGCGTGTTGTAATCACCCGGCACCCGAGTGACACCTAGCATCTCTTCATACCATGCGGCCAATGCCTCCGGATCCTTGGCACGAAAAAACACTCCGCCAATTCCATTTACCCGTTCCATTCTCTAACTGGACAGGATTAACAAGATTCACAGGATTAAGGCAATGTCTTCCTGCATAATCCTTGTAAAGGCCGCCGCTCCCTGTTAAAGACACGTTTCGCGAGGCCTATCAGGCACACTTCGAAAAGGGCGCGCCGATTTCGTCGGCCTTCGGATCAAAGAGTTCATAAACAGGCAGTCTTCGTCGAATTTATTGTCGAGCGCCGATTTTGTCCTACGTTGTGCGGCAAATGATTACACGACGACGGGCTGTTAAATTGATCGGTGCCACCACTGCGAGCGTCTGCCTGCCGATAGGGTCATCGCGCATCTTTGCGGCGGAAGGATCTCCGTTGACGCGCGCCATTCCATCAACCGGTGAGAAACTTCCGGTAATTGGGCTTGGGAGCGCGGTAACGTTCGACGTTCGTTCGAACTCGCCAAAAGTGAGCGACATCACCGAAGTCATTACCCGCTTTGTCAAACGCGGCGGCAAAGTAATCGATTCTTCCCCGATGTACGGGAATGCCGAAAGCTTGATTGGCGAAATCGCCGGCAAATCGGGCTTGACCGGTTCGCTTTTTATCGCCACCAAGGTGTGGACGAAGGGTAAAGACGCGGGCATCGCGCAGATGGAGCGTTCGCTGGGGTTTTTCCGAACCAGAAAGATCGATCTCATGCAAGTACACAACCTAATCGATGTCGACAATCAGATGACCACTTTGCGTGAGTGGAAGAGCAAAGGACGGATCCGTTATACTGGGATTACATATTCGGAACCTCAAGGCTTTGCTGAAATCGAGAGAAAGATGAAATCGCAGAGGCCGGATTTCGTGCAGATCAATTATTCAGTTGCCGATCAAGGTGCGGCCCAGCGCATCCTGCCGTTGGCGCAGGAACTGCGCATGGGAGTTATCATTAATCGTCCTTTCGGCAGCGGCGGCGTGATTAAAGCGGTTTCGGGAAGACCGCTGCCGGCATGGGCGGCCGAGTTCGATTGTCATTCCTGGGCACAGTTTTTATTGAAATGGGTCGTGTCCCATCCGGCTGTCACCTGCGTGATTCCAGCGACCAACAATCCGCAGCATCTGGAGGACAACATGGGGGCCGGTTTTGGCCGGCTGCCAGATGCGAAAACCAGACAGCGGATGGCCGCGCTCTTTGCGGTGAGTTAGCCGCGATACCCCTGCTCGCGCGGGCGCCTGGCGATGTCTTGGCCGCGATCTTAACGAACTACCGAGTTCTCAGGCACGCGACCGACGTTTTCGCACCTCGTAACGAAGTGCCACCGTGCCGCTCTTGTAGGCTTTGACCTCTGCCAGATGGAGGGGAACGTCGCTGTCGAGTTTCTCGAAGAACGATATCCCATCGCCAATCAAGATCGGCAGGATTGAATAACGAACTTCGTCGGCCAGCCCGAGACGAAGGCATTCGCCGGAAACGACACCGCCTCCAACAAACCAGATGGCACGGAACGCGGGCCGCAAGCGCCCATTTACGAACTGCGCAAGATCGCCTGAGTAGAACTCGACGGTATCCCGGGTTCGCCGCAAATCGCGACTAGTGAGGACGAAGGTGGGTTTGTCGCCGTACGCCCACCCCAGCCCTTTGGCTTCAAAACTCAACGCGGTCTCATAGGTTCGCGACCCCATGACGTAGCAGTCGATCGTCTTGAGGAAGGACTCGACGAATCCTGGGTCGAGAGTATCCCCGCCTGCGAATTCATCTGATGTTTCGAGCCAGTCGACACTCCCGTCCTTTCGAGCGATGAAGCCGTCGAGGCTCGCGACCATATGAATCGTTACGCAAGAATCAGAGTTTGCCATCATGTCGCCCTACCGCCGAGTACCATGCTTCGCAAAACTTCTCGCCGCCTCTTCAGTCCACCTAACGACAATAAAGATCAACTACCTAGCTCTTTGACACACAGCATTACTTCTTCCCGAGCGTTCACAAAGTGCTGGGTTAACTGCATCGTGTGATTAGGCAGCAGTTGTCGGTTAGACGACAACATTTTTCGCCAGAGTTTTGAAGCACTCTCCGCCCGGTTGCACCACGGTGATCGTTACGTGACCGGTTTTGCTGGTGTTGATGTCTCCTACGATGCCCGATTTGCCTGCATGCACACCACCGATGACTTTGCAATGTGCGCCGTCTTTGATTTCGCTCACTCGCTTCGCCTTCATTTTCACAGTTCTATTCTATTCCTATCCGGCATTCAACATTTTGCTTGTCCATTCCTCCGGCAACAGCCTTAACGAGACGAAGCTGAGCCACCGATATCGTTGCAAAACAATACGGCGTGAGTGCGAAGAGGCGAATCGCAATAGGGAAGCCGGGAACCTGGATGAAGTCCAGGCGGCGGCGAGCATGGCTGGACTCTCAACTACTTGTCGCGGTCGCCTGCTCACGAAACATTTCGGAGTACCGATGCGAAGGCGGATCATCTCTCGACCGTCAACTTTCTTAGTACAACAAGCGCCCTCGCCGTACAGATAATCCATGATCTTATTTTATTGCGCTGTATAGAAAGCGAAGCAGGCGTTTCTCCGCGGTCAGGGTATGGACGCACTCCAGAAACCGCTGGACTCCGGCGAAATTTGCGTCGCCTTCACTCGCGACCAGCGCAGCCTTTCTCTTTTCGCGCGCATCATGCCAACGTTTTGACAGTAGAGCGGCGCAGTCGGTAGTGTCGCGCGCTTCAATCTGTTTAAGCCCGGATTGTTTCATTAATCGTTCATTTTCGCCTGGTGGGCTGAAGAAATACATTCCAATAGAGCTTCGGGTCGCAATTTCTTCGTGCGAAAGCAGTCCCCCGATAATCAAGGCGTCGCTGAATAAAAGCCGCCCACCAGGCTTAAGCACGCGCCGCAAATCACTAAGTACTTGGCTGCGCCGCGGAACATGGCACAGCACATCATTAGAATAAATGGCATCGAACGCATTATCTTCGACCGGGAGACGCTGCGACACATCGCATTGCTCAAACTTCACGCGGGCACCGAGCTTGTCTTTTTCAGCCAGTGCTTTTGCGTTGCGCACGCCCTCGGCATTTATATCGAGTCCCACCACCTGGCAGCGGATACGCTTCGCCAGGTGTACGGCGTAGCCACCCGACCCGCATCCGATTTCCAGCACCGAGGAGCTAGACGACAGTTGGAGTAGCTTCGGTATCTCATGAGACTCCGCCGTCGTAACCCAGCTGGTTTGGCCATAGTCCTCGCCATAGGTTTCGATCCGGATCTCACTGTACGCATCGAGCGCGTAGTTGCCGTACGAGCTATTATAAAGATCAACCTTCTCTGCCATCAGTTCCTCCTATTTTTGCCCTTCAACACACTGTCCTAACGAGACGGAGCTGAGCTACCGATGGCGGGAGCGAGCTTTGCTTTCACTTCATCCTTCCGCTCTTCAGGTACACCGGCTCGCGGTTGGCTGCCCTTCGACTCCGCTCAGGGCCTTGAGCCTGTCGAAACGGCAGCGATTGGTTAGGTGCTTCGGCCATTCGCGCAAGACGTTGAGCCACGAGAGGCCAAAAGCCGAAATGCTCAATTAGCGTCGCCATCCCCTTCACCTTCAATCAAGGCTTTCAGAACGCTCTCCAGGGCAATGCTTCCCTTCTGCGAGCCTGCTTCCCCGTTCTCGAACTCGATCCAGCCTTCGTTAAAGCCATCCAGCATCTGCATGCGAGGCAGCGGGTTCTTCGTGCCCTGCGACTTGAAGAGACCCTCCCAGGATTCGCGCGGCACGGTCTCCATGCGTACCGGACGACCAAGGAGCTTCGTGAAAGTGCTGGCGATCTCGTTCGGCGTCACGCGTTGCGGTTCTTCCAGTTCAACAACGCGGCGACCGCTCCATTTTTCCTGAAGCAGCCCGGCTGCGACCTTCCCAATGTCCGCGGTGGCCACCATCGGCACCGGTTTGTCGAGCGGTTGCAAAAAGCTTGGAATCACACCCTGCTCCCGCGCCGGAGCCACATCCCACCGACAGTTTTCCATGAACCAAGCCGGACGTAGAAACGTCGTCGATCCTGACAGGCCGCCCAGCGCCCGTTCGATGATGGTGTGCTGCGACAGGAGGTTAGGTTGACGGGCCTGCGCCCCGATCGTGGAAAGATAAACCACTCGATCCGAACGCGCCGCTTCCAGTGCGGAGCGCAGTGTCACCCCGATCGCCTGCGCCTCAGGAAACTCTGGGCGCGGATCAAAGTTTGGCGGTATTAGCACAAAGACGCCTTCTGTCCCTTGGAACGCCGCGGCGAGGGAAACCGCATCCTCGATCGTGGCCAGCGCTACTTCACATCCGCGATCCGCCCATGCTTGCCCTTTGGCAGCGTCCCGTACAACCGCGCGGACCGGTTGCCTTGCGGCAAGAAGAGTGCGTGCGACGACACCTCCGATCTGACCAGTGACTCCCATGATTGCATACATAAATCGTATTTCTTTCGCTGGTTCGGAGCGTGATGATTGAACTCGCTGTCGATAGCTCGCCTAACGAGCTCAAGCTCAGCCGCGCCTGGCGAGAGTGAATATTGCTTTACCTTCTTCCTTCATAATTGAAAGCCTGGCCGTTGTTTCGCATCCGTTGCAGCATCCTTCCGCCCTTTCAGTACACCGGCCAGCGGTTGGCTGCCCTTCGACTCCGCTCAGCGCCTTGAGCCTGTCGAAACGGCAGCGATTGGTTAGGGTGCCTGACTCGCCACGCCGCCGATGACTGTGCACTCATTCAGGCGGAACTACGCAAGATTGCTGACGCCAATGGTTTCCCAAATCATGAATTCGTCCAGCGTTTGCCGGGTTTTATCGGCGACAAATCCGACAACGGTTGCGTCATCAACGAAGCCAAGCAACGGAGTCATGTCCGGAATCAAATCGAATGGGTCGACCAAATAGTTGAGAGCAGCCACAATCCACGTCAGATCATCATTTGAAACCTGCTTGTATTCACCGCGCTCGTACGCGCCGACCAGCCGCAACATCGTCTGAAGATAAAGCCAATTCTCCTTGAACTGGTGCCTGGGGAGCGACGCAGCCTTTCTTGCGGCTTGTTCAAAAAGCGAACGCAAACCGCCGGAACCGACGACACCCAATTTCGCTTTGCGAACCGCCCGCGCAAACGCCTCACTGCGCAGAGTTGGCTTCTGATAGGAACTGCGCCTTTCGGGGGTCGATTTCATTTTCGCCTTTGTCATCTGACGCTATAAAAGCACCTCGGTGCGCCAAATGAGAAGCTAATTCACACCATATAATCAGAGTAGGATGGCTTCAATCTGCGAAAATCCGCGAACAAATCCCATCGCCCAGAACCCACCACCCGCTCCTCACCTCACCCGCGCCGTCCGGCAGCAAATCTCCCACTTGTTCCCGTCGGCATCCTCGAAAAACACGGCGTAATATCCCGGCGTATAATCGTGGCAATACTCCGGCCCCTCGACGGCGCGCGCCCCCGCCTCCGCTACGATCTTTCCCAGCCGGTTAACCTCTTCCTCGCTGTCCGCCCAGAAAGCGATGCGATTCTCGCCGCCGCGATGCCCGCGCAGCGCGTCCAGCCACACGAATGGTGTGTCCTTCCTGCCTCCCGGCATGGTGTACCCCCGTTGATCCTCCCCGTCCTCGATCTCCGACAATCCCAGCGCCGGCAGCCACCCGTCATAAAATTTCCGCGCCTCCGCGAGATCGGAAACCCGCAGGTCAATGTGATCAAGAAAATGCCCGGCCATATGATGAAGATGAAGGATGAAAGCAAAAGAAGCGCTCTGCGGTTAGCGACTCACATAGAGTTTGGCTTTCTGTTTTTGCTGATGGCGGTGAAGATCGCGCGACACGGGTCAATGTCGGTATGCGTGATCATCTCGCCACAAAGGGGACATGGGCCATCAAACGTAACTTTTCGACCAGGCGCCGACATCTAACGAGAATAAGATCAGCCACTGCTGATGAGGCTGTACGCGGTCCAGCGGCTGGCTGCCCTTCGGCTCCGCTCAGGGCCTTGAGCCTGTCGAAACGGCGTCGCCTGGTTAGGCCAATTGATTGGTAAGTCATTGTCATTTGTGATGCGATACGAGTCTCATCAGAAATGCAACGTCTCAAGCGAAGCGAAATGAGAAATGGCCGTCGCCACACCGTTGGCTGCTAGTTGTTCGCGTTATCTAGACTGGCAAAGAAGGAAGCGAAGACTTCGATGCCGTCCCAAAGATTCTGGAGGCGCAGGTTTTCGTTCGCGGCGTGTTGATTGTCGTCGTGGTTGGCGATGGGGAAGGCGATCACGGGCGCGTTGTCGCCTTGCTGAAAGAGATCCATCGGCAGGCTTCCGCCCGCAGTTGGTAAGCAGACTGGTTCGTGACCAGCGGCGGCCATGATGGCAGCGAGCTCGCGGGAAAACGGAAGGTCGAGCGGCGTGCGCGAAGCGGGATAACCGGAGCTCCATTCAACTTTCACGATTTTGGCGTTCGCGAGTCGTGCTGCCGCGTCGGGCGTCTGCCGCACGATGGAGTATCCTTGCGCGGCGATGTGCTGCTCGACGAGGGGCTTGATCGATTCCGGCGTTTCGTCAGGCACGAGACGAAAATCAATCGAGGCGCGGGCTTCGGTCGGGATCGTGTTGGACGCTTGCACCCCGACATGTCCGGCTTCAATGCCACGCAAGTTCAAGCTCGGCAGCATGAGCAATTCATTGAGCGATTTTCCGCTTCCTTCGGTAGCGCCGATCTGAAATTCGCGGCGAAGATCGCCCTCCACGTTCGGGATTCTTGCGAGTGCTTCTGTTTCGATCGTCGTCGGCTTGCGGACGTCGTCGTAAAATCCTTTGATCAAGATGCGTCCGCTCTCGTCCCGCATCGAATCGATAAGATGGGTGAGGCGAACGATCGGATTGGGCACCCAGTTGCCGTAGTGGCCATCGTGCAACCCTTTGATTGGACCATAAACGGCCAGCTCGAGGTCGACGGTACCGCGCGCTCCGAAGACCAGCTCCATCCTGCGACTTTGGTGTACGGGTCCATCGCAAAAGACCCACGCATCGGGATGCGACATTTCCGGAAATTTCTTTAGATAATCGGCGAGATGGGGCGAACCCGCTTCTTCTTCGCCTTCAAAAAAGAAACGCAGATTTACCGCCGGCTTCACCGCCAGACTGCGGAGAGCATCGAGCGCTGCGAGCATGGCGATGATCGGAGCCTTGTCATCGCCGGCCGAGCGGGCGAAAAAGCGCCATTCCGGATCGATGGTTTTCGCGTTGCGCCAATCGACATCGCTGCCTCCGCTGTCACGCATGACCGGCTTCCATGGTCCGCTTTTCCACTGGGAGACATCGACCGGCTGTCCATCGTAGTGAGCGTAGAATGCAATTGTTCGTTTCGCATTTGGCAGTGCGAGATCCGCGATTACGACAGGCGGCGCGCCTTCGATTGTAAGGAGTTTGGCGATGAGGCCTCGCTTCTCACACATCGTGCGGATCGCCTCGGCGTTGCGTCGGATGTTCGGCGTGTCGTTCGCCAGGTTCGGGATTGAAAGGAGCTCAGCGAATTCCGCCAGGATTTCGCGTTCGTGGTTTGCTCGCCAGGCTCGCGAATTTTTCGCCACCGTTGCGGGATCCGCGCTCAGCGGGGTGCTGAGCATGACGAGGAACACGGCTAGGGCTAATCTCATCCTGGAATGTTGCCCAATACACATGAAGCCTAGCGAGCCAGAGCCGCGGCGAGCGGGACCGCGCGTGGCTGTGGGTTGAAGGGTTTTGATCATGTGAAAGCTAGGCATTACGGCGGCTCGCCGTCGGCCGCCCTTCGACTCCGCTCAGGGCCTTGAGCCCCGTCGAAACGGCATCGTCCGGTTTAAGTGTAGAAGTTTCCAAGACTCGTTCGGGCACCCAGCCGGCTCCACTCCCGTCAAGCTCCACAAATGCCCAACCATCAAGTATCCGAATAATTCGGACCTGCTGCCCGGCCGCCACGGTAAGTTCTTTGGCTGAGTAATCGGAGGCGGCGACCGCTTGGCCGCTCGACTGCGAGAGAAAACTGCGATGAACCCATCCCTCCTTTTCATCGGGTCCGCGACACCAAAGCCATTCGGTAAACTCGGCATCGGCGCGTTGAACCTGAACCGGGTTGCCGGGGCGTAATGCAATCGGATCGCCATACTGCGCGGTATATGCTTCCCGGACTATGACCTTGTAACAACGGGGCTCCGCCGTCATCATCTAACGAGACCAAGATGAGCGACGGCCGACAAGGGCGCGCGTCGCTCGCTTCATAATTCTTAATTCTTCCTTCAGCCTTGTCATGCGGCCGTCCGTCGTTCGCTCCATCGCATGGTTAGGCCTGCTTCAGGGGGCACGCAATGGTAAATCTCGCGACATCGGCTGGAAGCGAACTCCGGAACTGTCAAACACCTCATTGCCCGCATCTCGGAACCCAAATCTGCGATAGGCATCCACTGCATTAAGCGAAGAATTCACGGTAACGGCCGCTTTGCCACATCTATTGGAAATAAACCGTAGCGCCTCGTTCATGAGCCGTCGTCCGATTCCGCTCCGCTGTCGGTCCGAACGCACGAACAAGTGATAGATGTGCGAGGGGGGCTTAACCGCCGCAACCCCGACGATCGCACCATCTTCCAGGGCGACCCAGTGCGGGAATCCATCGGTCATTCGCGTCGTCGTCGACTCTTCATCCATACCTCTGAGTAGGTGCTCCAAGCCTTCAACCGGAAGGGTTGGCCCAATATGCGTCACTGTGAGCTCCGACACGAATCGACTGATGGCTTCGGCCTCAGATTTCTCAGCGAGACGAACCTTCATGTTGCGGCCTAACGAGACAAGCTCAATCACCGCTGGCGGGAGCGAGCTTTGCTTTCACTTCATCCTTCATAATTGAAAGCCTGGCCGTTGTTTCGCATCCGTTGCAGCATCCTTCCGCCCTTCAGTACACCGGCCAGCGGTTGGCTGCCCTTCGACTCCGCTCAGGGCCTTGAGCCTGTCGAAACGGCAGCGCCTGGTTAGATGTCTCTGTCTTTATCGGCAAACGGCGATTTTAGCATTCCGCTCGTCACCGCCTTCAGTCTTTCTTCGAGCCCTTCCCAGCCTTGCCGCCCTTTTCGACCTTCATGGCAAACCAAGAACCCCGACGATCACGTTGGGAAGGGTTGTAATATACCGTCACCTTCTCACCTAGTTTCGGTTTACCGGCCTCCATATGAAATACACCACTCTCCTTGGTTGCCGTCTCGATTTCAAACCCGTAAGCGTCCGATGCCACAACCGTTCCGGTCATTTGCTTTTCCCCACTGGTGGCGAACACCGTGCTGCTCAGTGCCACACTCAGGATCGCTGCCAAACTGTACATTGATGTCTTCATAATTGAGTCATCATGTGTCCCACAGCAATTCTATTCAAGAAATCTTTGCAAAGTTTGTCAACGCATTGCTCGCATCATCTAACGAGAACAAGCTGAGCCACCGCTGGCGGCAGCGAGCTTTGCTTTCACTTCATCCTTCCGCCCTTCAGTACACCGGCCAGCGGTTGGTTGCCCTTCGACTCCGCTCAGGGCCTTGAGCCTGTCGAAACGGCATCGTCTCGTTAGATGTTTTGTCGAGAAAGAGTGTATCAATCAACCGGTCGAAAGCTTTAAGTGGTGTGCGCTCTGATTGTTTTCTGTCACCTCTTCAGCGCATACACTACCGAATCAGAATTCTCTTCATTCACTTCAGCCAATTTGAAATTATTTTTCTCAAGGAGCCGAACCGATTTCAGATTCCGTGGGCTAAGTTCAGCTTCGATTGTTCGCAGTTTCATTTCTTCAAATCCAAATTGAATCACTCTCGGAATTACTTCCTGCATAATTCCTTTGCCGTGATTTTCCGGAAGCAGCTCATAGCCGATTTCCGCCTTCGCTTCCTCTCTTGAAATGTTCCAGAGACAAATTGATCCAAGAAATCTCGCTTCACCTTTTGGCGTCACTACCCAAAATATCGCTTCGTTCTTCGCAATGCCGTTTATGATTGTGGTTATGAAGCTTAGCGCATCGTCGGGCGTATTTGCCTTCGGTCGATCAAGATATTTATTGATCTCATCGCTGGAGCGCAGAGCGAAAATGTCCGGCGCATCCTCCGGCGTGAGATTCCGCAATGCATAATTCTCCGTCGTGAGAAATGGAAAAGGTGTGAAAGAGATATCAATCATATGCGCAAAATGGCGGCTCCGGTCGGCTCCATCGCTTGGTTAGATGGTTGGCATGGCATTGTCACCGACGTGGTAACGACGGCTGGGATAAACGATGCACTCGAGCTTCACGTCGAATAGACCACCATATGAGCAGTGCAATGCAGACATATACGAGCGACTCGAAGAAAGCGAGGAGGACGAGAAAAGCCGTGGCAGCGAGAAACGCGAACGGAACGCCAGCAACAACAGCAGCAGTCGCTTCCGGCTTGATGCGATCATACCATCAAACGAGCTCAAGATCAGCGACCGCTGGCGAGAGCGAATATTGCTTTACCTTCTTCCTTCATAATTGAAAGCCTGGCCGTTGTTTCGCATCCGTTGCAGCATCCTTCAGCCTTGGCAGCACGCCGGCCAGCCGTTCGCTGCCCTTCGACTCCGCTCAGGGCCTTGAGCCTGTCGAAACGGCATCGAATGGTTAGATGTGGACTCTCCAACCATGAATTAACCCGCCTATGACAAGGCCACCAATGCCGCCGAGCACGAGGATAGGAACATACTTCTGAGTGATGATGGCATCCGGCAGACTGATAAGTAGCCCAAACAGCAACCCGACCAGCCAGCCGGGCCAGGAAGGCAGCTGCACGCAACCGATGACGAATCCGATGGCGAAACGGCTGGCAAATGCTCCAAGTAGAGCCGTGGTCTTGTCGGGGAATGACATCGGTAACATCAGAGCGACATCGAGAGCGCCGAAGACCACGCCGGCTATCAGGCCAAGAATAACTTTGGACATGCGGATGGTATTAGCGAACTAGCGCTCCGCTCACAACATCTAACGAATCAAGCTCAGCGACCGCGCCTGGGAGCGCGCGTAGCCTGGAATGGATGTGTTTTGGTCATCAAAAGTGAAACTGTACGCCGGCCAGTGGTTGGCTGGCCTCGACTCCGCTGAGGGCCTTGAGCCTGTCGAAACGGCATCGCTTGGTTAGGTCTTGGCGAGCACGGCGTCGACGTCCACGACGAACCCAGGAGGGAATCCAATATGTTTGGCTTTGCGCCACCAGCTCTCGCCACCCGGCGTTCTGAGCAACGTGCCCAGGAATGCACCAGCCGTCGCTTCGAAAGTCCCCTTTGGAAAGACACCGCGTTGCGTTCTGTCCCAAATGTGGAAAGACGCCCAGGCATATTCCTGCAGCATCTGCTCCAGCCTCAGCTGATCGGCAGCATCCAACGCGCGCTCTCCGCTAAGGCCGCTGGTCATGAGCTCGGCAATGTCGCGGTTCTGGGCGATTGCCTGACGAAGCACCGTCCATTGCTCCATCGTGGAATTGTGCTCGTTACGCTGAAGCGCGGCCGTGTTGTGTTTGATCTGTGAAGCGAGAAAGATCAAAGACACAATCACGCCGATCGAGGCAACAATTTGCGCGAGATAAGATAATTGTTCGAACGACATAGGTTTCAACTTCCGTAGACCTAACGAGACAGAAGTGAGCTACCGCCACCGAGAGCGAGTGGTGCTCGAAGTAAAAAGGCTTTAGTCATCTGAAAACGTGAGCGTACGGCGTGTGGCGGTTAGCTCCACTGACTGGTTAGATGATTTGATTCCCAACTCATCAATCGACTGAATCCAAAAAGACCATCGTTCCGTCTTTATCGAATCCGAAAGTCACTTTAGATGAGCCTCCGTGTCCATCAGTAGCGGACCCGGCATAAACGCGACCGGGAATGAGCTTTTGCGGTTGAATCATCGTGGTAAAACCAGGAGGCGTAACTCCGTACTCGATCGGCTTCGTCAGACCACGGCCGCTCAAGATGGACCACATCGCCTTCCACCGGTCGTCGGCGGTCCGAATAGAAACGGTGAATGACTTGATATCGGTCTTCGGGCGTCTGCTCGAATCACGGTAAAACTCAAAGCGGATCGGCCCGCCCAATCGCCCGCTCGCCTTAGAAACAAACGAGTGTGACATCGCCTCAGCAGCGATGCCCGCGGACAGCAATAACATGACGGCAACGACGCGCATTCGCATCTAACGAGACACAAGCCCAACTAGGCCGCCGAGAGCGAGTGTGGCAAACCCAAAAGCGGATTGAGCGTTCGGAGTGTAAAGAAACACGCCGGGCGGTGTTAGCTGGAGCGCTTGGTTAGATGCGAATGCGAAGATCACTTTATGCGGTCGAATGTAACCACGGTTTCTCCAACGGTCTGGAGTTGCAATTGCGTGGGGGTATGGCTCACGATGGTGACTGTAGTGTCGGGAACGCCTGCGTGTCTGTCCGAATCTCCCAAGTTAAAGGTGAGTTTATTGCCCTGGACTCGCCAAGTGCCACTCGCCGACACGCGGCCCTGCCCATCAGAGCCGTGGAACTCGAGTGTGTGGTCAGCGCGGTAGGTCCAAGCTCCACCGGCGTTCAGGCCTTGAATTCTCCATGTGCCGACGAGCATCTGCTCAGGCGATGGCTTACATCCGGCAAGCAGTACGAGCGCCGTGAGGCTGGCTAGGAGGATCTTCGGTAGCATCTAACGAGACGGAGCTGAGCCACCGCTGGCGGCGGCGAGCTCTGCTTCACTTTCAACTATCATCTCTCAACCTTCAACTTTCTTAGCACAACGGCCAGCGGTTCGCTGGATCGCCTGGTTAGGCCTCGCTGCGATCCGCAAGAGGTGGCAACAGCATTGCCATGAAGAGCTGATCCACGTAGTGCGCGTCACTCGAGCGCTTGTATGCAGACCGCATGGTGCCCTCGAGTCCGAAACCAACCTTTCTGTAGAAGCTGAGCGCGCGCGGGTTGTCGGCCTCCAGCGTGAGTTCGATCCGCGTCACGCCCTCGGAGTGCAGGCGTGAAATTGCCGTTTCAATGATGGACCTAGCGAGACCAGTACCCCGTGCTTCCGGCGCAACAGCAAACGTGCCGAGATATGCCACATGGCGCTCGCGGCCTTCATGTCGTGCGGTGCTGTAGAACCCTTGGACGCGACCGCTGTGCTCAACGACGTAGAAGGACTTGCTCGCGACGAGGTCGCTCAAGACCTTGACGAAGTCGGCGGGTGGCATTGGGTCGAACCCGAGATAGGGGATCACGTCTTTGTGCATGTAGATCGAGTATACGGCGTCAAGGTCAGTGAGTGTGGCAAGTCGATGCATGGGGATTCGCGAGGTCTAACGAGCTCAAGATCAGCCACCGCTGGCGACGGCGAGGCTGGTCTGAAATGGAGGTGTTGAAGTCATTTGAAGCTAAGTATCGGAACGGCCAGCGGTTGGCTGCATCGCCTTGGTTAGATGCATTCGGTAACTTTGCTCAAGCTGTGGGTGCTAGGTGAATAGACTCAACGAGACGGTCGACGCGAGCTCTTTGTGTGGGATCGCCTGCGCGGCGCGTTAGCGCCCATATTTCCAGCAGACGACCACGCACAAAGCGCGAAAGACAGCGGGTGTATACGTGCGAACCCGATACGTTATCATGCGTAAAACTGACTGCTGCCCATTGCTCGCCCTGACGCTCGACTAACTCATGGTTTAGCCAGTGGAAATGCGGGAGCTTCGCACTCGGCTTGCTGTACATGCTGACTTTCTGGTGAAGAAAGTCGGCGAGGTTTGGTTTCTTGTGGCTTTGCTTGCCGTATGTGACCTGTGCGGAAAAGGTGTGGTCGGCAGACGCGAGATCAGCCAAAATCGAGTATCGGTCGGTGTCAACCCGGGAGCCCCCTGCGTCTGATACATCATCCAACGTGACGAATGAGAGTTGACCATGCAATAGTTGAATCTGCTTCGCAGCGGTTGAGTGTTGCGTAAACGTCAGCAAGGCGGCGGCGATAACAGGATAAGGGAGCAAACGCATCTAACGAGACGGAGCTGAGCCACCGCTGGCGGCGGCGAGCTTTGCTTTCGCTTCATCCTTCATAATTCATCCTTCAGCCTTTCAGTACGACGTCCAGCGGTTGGCTCGAGCGATTGGTTAGATGTGTGCACTCTGAAGCAACCCACGCGCAAAAAATCTCCGTAAAAAACTATATGTCGTATAAAAGCCGTTTCGAGCCGGATCGTATCGTTAGGCGACGAACACGACGCCATTATTGCGGTTTGGCTTCACGGATTGCGCCAGAACGAAGGGGAAGAGTGAAGTGAAACGTGCTGCCTTCTCCGAGCTTCGACTCAACCCATATTCTTCCCGGATGTGCTTCGATCATCATCTTTGCAATGTAGAGTCCAAGTCCGATACCGCGACGATCCTGGTTATGTAACTGTGAGAAACGCTCGAAGATTGTCTTAATTTTCTCCGGAGCGATTCCCTCCCCGGTATCGCTGATTGAAATTTGTAATTCTTCCCCGTCAGGACCGGTTCTCTGACAGCTTACACAAATTTCGCCTTTAGCCGGTGTGAATTTAATCGCGTTTCCAATCAGATTTGACAGCACCTGCATGACGCGGCTCCGGTCGCATACCACGTAACCAGACACGTTTTGAGGCTCTGCTTCCAGGGTTATTCCCTTGGAGACGGCGGCTGCCTGTAGTTGTTCTACGGATTGTTTTATTATTTCGCTAACCTCATGCTGCTCGATGTGCAGTGTTAATTTGCCTACGGCGATTCTTTCTATGTCTAACAAATCCTCAATTAACCGGAGCATCTCTCCAGCGCTTCTATTTATTGATGCGGCCAGCTCTTTTATATCCTTCGGGTCCTCTAATAGATTCTGCGCTGCCAGCGATATGTTATTGAGAGGATTCCTCAAGTCATGGCTTACAATAGCGAGGAATTCTTCCCTGGTAGTAAGAGTCGCCCTGGTTTTTTGGTGGCTCTTTTGTTCCTGCGATAATAATTCGGCGGAAGACCGGGCGGATGCCTGATGATGGCTCCGCCCCTTTTCTGTAGCAGCATCAGTTCGGAGTCGTTCGCCTTTGATTGCCTGGTCCGACGTTTGTCTTTCTACTCGCAGCCTTTCATCTCCTTCAGCCTGGCGTTTTGCGCCGCTTCTTCCCACATCCGCTCTCCCGAAGTCACGAGAAGCGTCTGAGTCGCTTCGACTTTGCAACTTGGCCTTATCTGCTTCTACTCGTTCAGCATCCCGGGTTAAGTCTGCTTGATGCTCAGAAGCCGAATCTGAGTCACGACGCGTCTCGTCGCTCTTTTCGCGCTCGCTTTGCCCTGAAGGATCTTTCCCGTGTGCCATTTCCTTTGCCGATGATAGTCGCGAGAGAAAGGATTAATTATGCCACAAATTGTCGGCTCATCCAGCGTATTAAGCCACGGGTAGTGTCCTCTGGCTGCTGCGCACCGGCGGGCGAAGCAGCCAGCGTGCAGATAACGGCAAACTGTAAGGCGGTGCGCTTCAGGCTGTGGCAACTCACATCTAACGAGACCAAGCTCAGCCGCGGCTACGTGGGAGCGCGGCTTCGCTGCTCTGAGTGTAGTCTAATCACGTTTGGCTAAGGTAACAAACCGGGTAGCCGTCGGCTGCGGCGCTTGGTTAGATGCGTCCCGATGCTACTGGTGTTCCTTCATCCAATCCGGGAAAGAAGCTTTGTACTGTTCTATATGTTTTTCCGAACAATGTTCTAGGAGATCCCCGCCGGCAATGTCAAACTCCTTCTCGTTCAGTTTCGAAATCTTATACGGCTTTCCGTCTTCGTAGTACACGCCGCCGCGGATATCCCAGTGACGTGTAGGTGTACCCCCAACCATGTAACGGATGCCATCGGATTTAAACAGATACGCGTGCCGGCCAGTTTTCCAGTAGCCGAGCACCTTTCGCTTCAGGGCTGCGTCTGACGCAGTGTCGGCTGCCGCACCGGTGGTCAGGGCGCAAATCAACGTTAGAACCATAGCTGATCGAATTAGTTTTGTTTTCATAGTGTTAATTGCGTCATCATGTCTGCCGCTGAAATTCTCTTCAAGAAATCTTTGCAAAGTTTGTGAACGCATTGCTCGTAGCATCTAACGAGAACAAGCTGAGCCACCGCTGGCGGCAGCGAGCTTTCTTAAACTCTCAACTACTTGTCGCGCTGTAGCAATGCGAAGGCGAATCATCTCTCAACCCTCAACTTTCTAGTACACCGGCCAGTGGTTGGCTGCCCTTCGACTCCGCTCAGGGCCTTGAGCCCGTCGAAACGGCATCGCCTGGTTAGATGTTTTGTGCCGCCGTGAAATCAAGGCCTAACATCTTGTGACCTCTGGAGCGCTTCTCTCTCTTCCGCGATGTATTGCCGGAGCGTGTTGGGCAAATTGGGCGGGACGGGGTTGTGCCTGGATTCGGCGGCGAGTCCATCGAGAAAGGACCTGTATTCATCGCCGATCCCGCCCCGCGCGAACCTCCAGACCGCGCGATAGGCAGGGTTGCCGAGCAAGCGCCTCAAGATGGTACCGTCGGACGCCCAGCTCTTGGGATCCAGCATGCCCAAATGAAACTGAAAGAAGCAGTCTTCGTAGCTCCAGAACACCGAGGTCATGTAACTGTACAAGACGAAGCAATCCTGATCCGTCAGAGTTTCGCCGTTGGCGGCGCGCGATATGACGTCGCTAACCCTGGGATCGCTCAGGCGAGAGAGGAGTTCGACGTTGCGCGCGCTTCGTCCCTGTTGCATTAACGATCTTTGGTTGCGATTGGATTGCCGTATCTGCAGGCCAAGAAAGAGAAGCGAAACCACAACGGCGACGCTACTGGCAAGTGATGCGAGATCGGCAAGACTCATGGATGATATGACGATCTTAGCACTTGCCCCCAGAACTGCGATTCGTAACCGAACCGCTCGATCATTTCGCTCAGCATCTGACGAGACGGAGCTGAGCCACCGTTGACGAGAGACCGCTCTGCTACGGATTTAAGTATTGGAGTCATGTAAAAGCTAAACATCGGAGCGGCCAGCGGTTGGCTCGAGCGATTGGTTAGGCCCAGCGGCTGTAGGTGGCGCGCCCGTGTTGAACGCCGGGTTAGGCACTTGGGCAAGCTGGATTAGCGTGGCGTCGGAGGAGCGGGATCAGCTGAGGCGTGGTCAACCACGTAAACCCACGTGCCGCCCTCTTTCCTCGCGATTACCGAGAAGCGACCAGACAGGGTAACAGGATTGCCCCCGGCCTTTGGAGAGAGGGTGAGAGTGAAGTTGCCCCAACCGACCGAAAGGTTGCCAGAGGTTTGATAGTGAGTGTTGGCGAAGGTGGCGCCAGTCACGGTATTCGCGGCCAGCAGGTCCGCGTAAGATTTGCGGATGTCCTCCCGGCCCTTTGCTTCAGGGGCGTCGGGAAGCCACATCACGGCGTCTTCGGCGTAGAGCCCGATGATGGCGTTCAGATCATTGCCGGTGATCGCCTTGCGCCAAGCCTCATCCACGGCTTGGGCGCTGTCGGGTGCTGCCGTTGCGGTGGCGACGGACATGGAGGAAAAGAGCAGCGCCAGAATCAGCATGCGAGAGAAACGTGTTATTGTCATTGTGGGATCCCTTTCTTGAGTTGTGGGTGTGTGCATCATGGCTTTATGGGCCTAACGAGAACAAGCTGAGCGACCGCCACAGAGAGCGGGCGTGGGTTCGACTGAAACTATCTTAATCATCTGAAATATGAACACGCGCCGGGTGGCGGTTCGCTCCAGCGCTTGGTTAGGCGTGGTTGTCACCGACTCTCTCGCTTGGCCGCCCTCATCTCCCAGATTTTCGCTCCTGCCCAGCATTGGGGAATCGCCAGCACGACGAGTGCAATGGGATACCATCTGGGGCCCAGTCCTAAATTCCAGGTTGCAACAACGCCCACCAACCCCAAGACAACACCCACGCAGCCGAGGATCATCGCGTGCCGCACAGGGTGGTCGGGCGCCAGACTCGCGGTGAGGTAGGCGCCAGCGACGCTGATGATGACACGATAGGCGGTCGCAAGCACCGCCAGCGCGTCGTCGATCGGCTGGTTCCCCGGTGGGTAGACATGAACCGCGTGCAGCAGGAAGTCGACGACGGTCGTGACAATGATGATCACGAGAAGCCCCGCGATCACGGCCCAGACGCTTTTCTTTGTGTTTGTGCTCACGAATTGATTCTGGCCGCGCGTATCTTAGGGGCCTAACGAGAAAAAAACAGCTACGCCTTGCGAGAGCGAGGCTGAATTGGAATGGATGTAGACTAATCATGATAAAACGTGAACGCAGTACGGGAAGGCGTTAGCTGTATCGCATTGTTAGGCATTTTCCGCCATTCCCCAAGTCGGTAGGGTTGCTAATTCCAAGCTGTTGCCTGCGGGATCACGAAAATATAGAGAATGTCCACCATGAGGCCAGGAAACCTCCGAGCAAATGGGAACATCTGCTGCTCTTAGCCATTGCCGCCATGCATCTAAGTCCTGCGATGGGATCGCCCAAGCGACATGGCCTCTCCCACGGCAACCGTGCGAGTGCTCTTCTTGCTCCGTCTTGTCCGGATTGAATACCAGCAACATAGCTGATCCACATCGAAAGAACACATGACGGTCCTCCACCCGGGAATACACCTCTAACCCCAATACCCTTGTGTAAAAGAGTTCGGCTGCGTCAAGGTTGTGTGCATATAGCGAGGTTTCGAGGACTCGATCTACTTTCATAGCAATGCGGGACTGGACGTCTGGATTGCCTAACGACCCAAGCTCAGCGACGGCGGCCACGAGACGCGTCGATTACAACTGCGACGGGATGCCGCCGTTCGCTGCAGCGCATGGTAAGGCCGCGTCTCTCTCATCCAATGGCAACCTTCTCGGCTCATACCGCATCGCCACCGCCCCCGAGCCGAACTCCAGCCGGCTGACGAGTTTCAAGTCGAGACGCTTCGATAGCCCGGCGAACAACGTCGGCCCATGGCCCACTAACCTGGGTTGTACCACGAACTCGTACTCATCGATCAATCCCAGCTCCGCCAACGCCAGCGGGAGCTTCACGCCGCCCACGTAAAGTCCCTTACCCGGCTCCTGCTTGAGCTGCTGAACGGCCTTACCTAGATCCCCGCACACGAGTTCCGCGTTCCAATCGACCCGTTTCAACGTGCTCGACACGACGTACTTCTTTGCCGCGTCGATCGTCCGGCGGAAGGGTTCCATCCAATCGGGCATTTCTCCCGTCCACGCCGGCCGAAACGCGGCCTCCATCATTTCATAGGTCACCCTGCCAAAAAGGAGGGCATCGGCCCGGTTGAGGTTCTCGACCGCGTGACGATGCAAGTCTTCGTCCGGGACCCCTTCACGATGATCGCAGCACCCGTCCAATGTGACGTTGATGGAATAACGCAGGCGTCGCATTACGTGCTCCTGAAGCGGCCTAACGAGACGAAGCTGAGCCACCGCTGCCGGGAGCGAGCTTTGCTTGCGGTGGAGGGGCTAAGATCATTGAAGTGGAGTAATGGAGCGGCCAGCGGTTGGCTCCAGCGATTTGTTAGGTCTTTCGCGCTTCGTCACTTCGATCGTCTTTCTTGGTTTCACGGGGTCGACTGCTAATATAGGTAAGCCTTGCGATCACGCCGACAAAAATGAATATGAATAGATGCATCCAACCCGGAATCTGAGGGGCGTAGAGATTAGAGTCCGTTACCGGGTGGCCAGCATATGAGAGCCACGCCCCGACAAAACATCCGACGGCGACAACGATTAGCACCCCAGCTTCCGTTCGGTTGACCTGGCGTGAACGCATAGACCTAACGAGAAGGAGCTCAGCCACTGCTGGCGGGAGCGAGCTTTGCTTCGGAGCCTAATGTCGAAGTCATGCGACAGCTAGTCGTCGCAACGGCCAGCGGTTGGCTGTAGCGATTGGTTAGATGTTTGTTGGAGATCGCGTGCTTTCCAGTGCCGTTCGGAGAAGAAAAGAAGGTATAAAACACCGAACCAGAGTAGCCACACTGAAAGATTAAAAGTGATGCTCGTCGCAAGCGCGAGCCAGGAATTAGAAACCTCTAAGTAATTGACGCTAGGTCTCGACAACTGAGCCGCTGGTAGCGCCCGCAGTGCCTCAATCGCCCCCACCTTCACGTTCGCTTCGGCCAACATCTGTCCTAGTAAAACGAATTCTCCCACGGTGTACGCGAAGAAGCTGAAGAGCTTGAGGGTGATTTTCGCGGTGTTCAGAAAATAATAAATCGCCACAATCATCGCAAAGTTAATCGTAAGCATCTGTGCAAACCACGTCACTTCATGCTCCGTCGTGGAACGGGCGAGATTGAGTAAATCAAGTTCGGACATAGAAAATTGCTCTTTCAGCAATCGCCGGTGCGCAGCCTCATCTAACGAGATGGAGCTCAGCCGCGCCTAGCTAGAGCGCGCTTGGCTGTCCGTGGGAATGTCTTAATCATAAGAAAAGAAGGAATCGCGCCGGCTAAGCGTCGGCTGGAGCGACTGGTTAGGCTGGGTCGTGTCGCGGCGACGCGGGCATCACAAAAGCAACTGTTTCGAGGAAAAAACCGGTTACCCAGAAAATCGTTCTCACTACGTGAGCCTTTTCCCAATGGCTCCAAATCTCACGGGCGTTGGCGGGCGGGGCAGCAGAGTCCCATGTCTCGAGCTGGTTGTTAACCGGAACGTTGAACACGAAGGTGATCGTGTACCCTACTGCGATCGCGACAGTCGCGCTCAAGAGGATCTTGAATTCAGCGCTATCACTTCGAGTGCGCAAAATAATCAACCACAAGATCGGCGCGGCCACGGCGATCGTCGAGAGCGCTGGCAGCGTACGCAAATAGTTGATGTGAACGATCTGCTGGAACTGAATGAAACTGGACGCATTCATCGCCGCGCGAGCAAAAGAGGGCCCCAGCCAATCTCCGAAAAGTAGTCCTGCCATCAGGCCAGAACAAAGAACTGCAACGACTCGAATGATGCTTAGGCGTTTCATGGTTATTTTCTAGATTAGGATTTCCCGGCTCTTTTGAAGCCCTGGAGCTTTGCTGCCTAACGAGACCAAGCTGAGCGACCGCCGCCGAGAGCGAGCGCGGCTCGGGCTGAAACTGTTGTATTTGTCTGAAATGTGAACGCGCGCCGGGCGGCGGTTCGCTCCAGCGCTTGGTTAGATGCTTGGGGTGGCGTTCGGTCCGAGCGTGTTAAGCGCGTTTCGGTGCCTCCCCACCGCACTCGAATCACGTCTGGTGTGATGTCTAGAATCCGCATGATAATAGACTGGCTTTCCTCGGGCGTATCGTAATGGATGACGAGAAGCTCGCCGCCGGCATACCAGCGACCGCGATAGTCGAGTATGCCTTCTCGTCCCATGTAATCGCCAAATCCGACTGCGTTATGGCTGGGTTGGAGTGTGATCAGATGTGTGCAGTCCATGCATCCATCTTCAATCTGCCATGTGCCAAAGAAGACACTGTCAGTAGGCCCACGATGGTATCGCTCGTAGACGTAAACGAGTGCCCCAAACGAGACGAGAGCCAAAATGACTGCGCCAGTGATGAGGCACTTTTGCAGCGGTCTCCAAACGTGTGAGCGCGGAAAAAGCATCTAACGACAATAAGATCAGCCAGCGCTCTGGCAGGCGCAAATGGCAGCCGTTTGATTCACGCTAGCCAAGGTTGATATCGAAAACATAACGCCGGAAAGCGGTTGGCTGCATCGCATGGTTAGGTCTTTGTCGTCAAAAACATAAGTTGTGCAGCAAGCGGCCATGCGGGACTAAACATCAGCTGATGGCCCGCTGTAACGCTCGTAGGCCGAGGGTTGACCTGCTTCTGATATCATCCTTTCAAGCAACGCTCGAAACTGCTCAGTATGCCAGTCTTTGCGTGTAGCCCACCATGCCTGCACACCCGGATATGCAGCCAAGTCCGCCGTCGCGCGTTCAAAGGTTCTCCATAATTCTGGAGACAACGCCCCATCCAGATAAAATTGATACAATCCTTGGCTCAGGAGAAACAAGCGACCGAGCGCGGATCCAAATCTCAATTTCGCAACAGGATCAAGCTCTTCAAATGATTGCAGCCCGCGCAGATGAATTTCTGCTAACTCGCCATTGTCAGACATCGACCTTCGAATATCGCTCCAGTGCAAGATGAAAATTTTGGCGGACGCACGCTGCGACTCTCTACTCTGATTCCTGATTTGAATCCCGAGGTAGATCAGAGAAGGAATTACCGCAATCGCGGCCACCATCTGCCCGAGCGCTCCAATCATTTCCCAATTCATGAAATCCTTTAGACCTAACGAGACCAAGATGAGCGACGGCGGACGGGAGCGCGTGTCGATCGGAATGGGAGTGTGGAAATCATCTCAAGAGTGGAGCGTACAGCGGTCCGCCGTTCGCTCCATCGCATGGTTAGGCTGTATCGGCGAATACGGAAATGCGGACGCCCATCTCGGTCGACGCCGAAACCTCTTTCTGGGAATATGCGACCGTCACGAATTCGGCAGAGTCATCGAGAATGGCGCCGAAATAGTAAAGTCGATGTCCATCTCTGCGGCCATTCGTCTGACGCTTCAGTGCATCGAGAACAGCCTTTGTGCCAGCGATTAGATGGTCCTGCCGGAGCAAACTCGTGTCGCACCGAGTAATCGTGACCGTCGCACGCGGAAAAGGCGTCCAACGGATGAAACCGGTGTGACGTTGCAACAAGTCCACCCAAAGCTTGGGAGACATGTAGCTGCGGATAAAAAAGCACTCATAGAAGTCGGGCGTGGACAAAGGAAGAAAAACGTTCAGTGGCCCTTTGCCGATAACTCGTTCGGGCAAATTTGCAGTGGGAGTGTAGAAAAGCGCGGCGCGCTCAGCGAAAAGATCGGAATGTTGACTAAGCGAGTCCCTATCGAATTCTGTCGGACCATCATCTTCGAGGGCTTCGGAAAGAGAATACTGCATGGCGCGTTGAGGCCTAACGAGTATTCGGTGAAATTTCGTAGTTTTTTACGAAAATTTTTCGTCTAATGCGGTCTTGCCCTGCGCTGCCGCCCTTGGTAAAAAGCTGCTTCAATTTCGCCTCCAGTAATGGCATCCTCGATTTTAAGCGACAGGCTTCCGCCAGCAAAGCCAAAACTGCTCGATCGAGTGCGCTGGCACATGCGGGTTAAGCATTACAGCATCCGAACCGAAGAGTCGTATGTGGATGGATTCGGCGCTTCATCGTCTTTCACCGCAAGCGCCACCCGGACCAGATGGGCGAGGAGGAGATCGCCCAGTTTCTCAGTCACCTGGCGATCGAACGGCACGTTTCGGCTTCGACCCAAAATCAGGCTTTCAGTGCGCTCCTTTTCCTCTACCAACAGGTGCTGGAGCGAAAGCTGGAATACATCGCCGGCGTCGAACGGGTGACGCGACCGGCACGCCGGCCGGTGGTCCTAACCAAAGAGGAAGTGCGGGCTGTGCTCAAGCAAATGGGCGGCGAACTTCGGCTAATGGCGGAGTTGCTCTACGGTAGCGGCCTGTGGCTGATGGAATGCGTCCGGCTGCGGGTGAAGGACGTAGACTTTGGCTACGGTCAGATCATTGTGCGCGACGGCAAAGGGCTGAAGGATCGGGTAACCGTATTGCCAGGAAAACTGCGGGAACCACTGCGGGCGCATTTGGAACGGGTGCGGCTTTTGCACCAACAGGATCTCGCACGAGGAGGAGGACAGGTATATTTGCCATTTGCCCTTAGCCGGAAATATCCGAACGCAAAACGGGCGTGGAGTTGGCAGTATGTGTTCCCGGCGTCGAAGCTTTCAGTTGACCCGCGCTCGCGTGAGGTGCGGCGGCATCATGTGCAGGAGAAGAATTTGCAGAGAATGGGGTGAAGATAGCGGTGCGAGAGGCAGGCATTACCAAGCCAGCGAGCTGTCACACCTTGCGGCATTCTTTTGCCACGCATCTGCTGGAAAACGGGTCGGACATAAGAACGGTGCAGGAGTTGTTAGGGCACAAGGACGTGAGCACGACGATGATTTATACCCATGTGTTGAGTCAACCTGGGATCGGGGTGCGCAGTCCGATGGATGTGAGCTGAGGAAAGGCAGGTGAGGGTTGGTCCGAGCCGGACGGGCGGATCTTGTGGGTTGAGCGACAGATGGAAAAAATACCGAAGCTCGAATGATCCCGCCTACGCCGAGGCTTTGTCGTCGAGTCGGGACGCTGAGGGTCCGAGCCGGACGGGCGTTTCTCCCACATTGTTCAGGACAGGCTGCCGCCCGTGGTCGATTTGGCGTTTGTTTCGCGTGTATCGCACTCCGGGAATGGTAGTAACGGGCAGGAGCAGGGGAAAGAAAAAAGCGGCGCCGAGCGGCCCGCTTTTTTCAGTTGAGGGTTGTTGGTTGAGGGTTGTAGACGTTTTACGGAGGGAGGAAAAGCCGACGGCAGTCGAGGGTTGTTGGTTGAGGGGAAAAGAGGACAGAGGTCAGAAGTCAGAACAGGCGCTTGGCAAAAGCGCCTGTACGACTGTCGATCGTGAGCAAGAGTAGGAGCAGGAGCAGGATTTCAGCACGGCGAGTCTTCGACCGGACTGGCGTTTAGAGACAGTTGAGGCTTTGTTTTCGACAGCCTGGCAGGCTGTCGGCCGAGGTCCGAGCCGGACTGGCGTTGGCTGGAAGCCTAACCTCCAATCAACGGGCGGACGCCTGTGCTACGGCTACATGCGGAAGCGTTCGCCTAAATAGAGCTGGCGGCTGATGGGATCGTTGATGAGGAAATCTTTTGAGCCTTCGCTTTCAACCCGGCCTTCGAAAATGAGGTAGGCGCGATCGACGATCGATAAGGTCTCGCGCACGTTGTGGTCGGTAATAAGAATAGCGAGGCCAGACTTGCGCAGGTTGACCACGATTTGTTGCACATCATAAACAGCAATCGGGTCGACCCCGCTGAATGGTTCGTCGAGCATGAGCAGGCTCGGACTGGTCACGAGCGAGCGCGCGATAGTGAGCCGGCGTTTTTCCCCGCCGCTCAACGTTAACGCCGTGTTCTTCGCAATCTTCTCGATCCCGAATTGATGGAGCAAATGATCACAACGCTGTCGGCGCTCGTGTTTGCTCAAGGGCAAGGTCTCGAGAATGGCCAGGATATTTTGTTCCACCGTCATCTTGCGGAAAATCGATTCTTCCTGCGGCAAATAACCCATTCCGAACCGCGCCCGTTTGTACATGGGGAAGGTGGTCACGTCCTGGTCGCGAAAAATGACGCTCCCGCTGTTGGGTCGAACCAGGCCAACGATCATGTAAAATGTCGTGGTCTTGCCGGCGCCATTGGGCCCGAGTAACCCAACAATCTCCCCGGCTTTGACGTTAACATTGATGCCGTTAACCACGGCGCGGCCACCGTAAATTTTCACCAGTTCATGCGTAGACATCACATCCGGCGGGACGGTCGCTTTCGCCCCAGCCGGTGAAGGAGCTGTGGTCGCGCTAATCATGGCTTGTGCGATGGGGATGCCGTGGCCGCGGGTGACCCGGGTTTTTCTTCCTTCGGTTCCTGACGAATCTCCGTTCGGCTTGGGCCATGAGTGTCGAGGTGTCCGTCCTGATTAATAACCATCACGGTCTGGGCGCTGGTGGCAATGTGCATGTTTGGTCCTTGCTGAACTTTTGGCATCCCGGTCAGCTCGACACGGCCATCCCCTGCTGTGTAAACGGCGTGTTCGGAGCGACCAACGGCGTGTGTCGGCGGCCCGCCGTTCGGATCGGGCCTGTCGCGGACCAGGCCAACGTTTCCCTCGGCAATCGCTTTCTCCAATCCCTGGTCTTCACCCTTATGCAAATACACTGTTAACTTGTCTGACTGGAGATTGAATCGGGGATCGAACACTTTCACGTTACCGGTAAAAATACCGATGCTCTTCCCCGAATCGAAGGAGGCTTCATCGGCATAAATTTCAGTGGTGATTGGGCCTTTCGATTCGTTCTCGAGAGGATTTTTGGCCGCCGCGCTCGCCTTCGCCTTCGGCTTCGGCGAGTTTGCCGGCTTGGAGGTTTGCGCTGTGGCGGTAACGACCTCGTTCTGGGCAAAGGCAGTTATGACCAGGCCAAAGATTGCGAGTCCCAATAGCTTCATGGCTGCTTTTGCGGTGATGGTTGCGGCGATTGTTGCGGCCTCAGCTTCGATTGGTCGGTAATCACCATTTTGACGTTGCCGGTTATGGTTCCGTGCCGCGCGGCCGTGTCAAACCGGACGCTGTCACCCACGATCTCGAAATCGGCGCGCTTGATCGTGGTTCGTTGCGGTGAAGTAAGGACACGAGTATTCAAGTCCAGCACGGAATCTGCCATTGCGATCTGGAGATCGATCTTATTATCTTCGGTGTAGGTCGTGATATTGAGATCGCGAAATTGCATGTGGTCCTGATCGACTCGCCGCGCCGTCCCGGCAACGAAACGACCTCGCAAATGTCCGTTCTCGTCAATATCGGGCAGCACAAGACCCTTGGCTTCATGACCGATGGGCAAGGGGACCTGGCCTCCTGATCCCGGACTGGCAGTGGCAGACTCAGACGGTGACTCCGTGCCTTTGGCTTTCTTATGTTTTTTCGATTGCTGGGCGAAATCAGCCGGTGCGATCAAAAACGGTAGCAACCCCAAAAATATCACGCGTCCAGCGCGACCGTTAAGAAACGGCAGCATGAACAGCTTTTAACACGCGAAGAACCTTCGGCAAATTTTTCAGTGGCAGCTGATTTGGGCCGTCGGACAGAGCGCGCTCCGGATTTTCGTGGACTTCCATGAAGACGCCGTCGCATCCGGCGGCCACGGCCGCGCGTGCCAGGACGGGCGCGAGGTCTCCGTCACCCGAGGTGGAATCGCCCGCGCCGCCGGGGCGTTGCACGGAATGGGTGGCGTCGAAAATCACGCGGTAGCCGGCTTCGCGAATCCATGCCAGCGACCGAAAATCGGCCACCAGGTTGTTGTAACCAAAGGTGGTGCCGCGTTCGGTGAAGAGAAATTGTTTCGCGCCAAACTTTTCCAATTTCTCGGCGATATTTTTCACGTCCCATGGGGCAAGGAATTGCCCTTTTTTGACGTTCACTGCGCGATCCGTTTCTGCTGCGGCGCGCAAGAGATCCGTTTGGCGGCAAAGGAAGGCGGGGATTTGCAGTAAATCGATGAATTCGCCTGCCATTTCCGCTTCGGCGGCGGAATGCACATCCGTCGTAACCGGGATTTTCAGTTCGCGACCGATGGACGCGAGAATTTCGCAGCCTTCGCGTGGGCCAATTCCGCGAAATGATCTCGCCGAGGTGCGGTTCGCTTTGTCGTAGGAAGCCTTGAAAACGAAGGGCACCTTTTCCGCCACGCAAATCCGCTCAATTTTTTTCGCCATTCGCCGGACGAATTCTTCCGATTCGATGACGCACGGTCCGAGAATGAAAGCCGGCTTTCCGCCGCCGATGGTGACGTTTCTGATGCGGAAGGGGTCCATACTGAAATGTGTAATTGTAGCGGCGGTCTATGACCGCCGAAACTAATAACATCGGCGCTCATAGATCGCCGCTACAGAAATCTTCGGCGCGTAAGATCGTAAATCGCGAATGGCACATAGAGGACGCTGAAAAATGCGAGTGCCAGCAGGTGCATTTCGAAGAGGTAGAGCGGGCGATAATCCGATAGAATATTAAGGAGGGTTTTCGCTTCCGGTTTATGAAGAAGAAAACCGTAATTGGACCCGGTGAAGCGGTCAGTGGCGAGCGTGATGACGAAGTAAAGTTCGGTCCAAAGAAAGACACGGACGATGGAGAAGGCGTGTGGTCGAAGACGATGGGTCAACATCAGGAAAATGACTCCGATGATGATTCCGCAGTGGGAAATGAAGAAACTGAAGAATCGGAAATCGGGGAAACCGTAGGGCAGATTCGGGGTTAGCACGGCTTGCACGGTCCCGCCGATTCCCCAGAAGTAGGCGACCTCAAACCAGCGTGGCCGGCGGGTCCACATCGCGATGATGATTACGACCATCGCCCAATCGCAGAGTTGCATCGGTAACAATTGCTCCCAGCTGACGGCGCCGAACTGCCCGACTAACGATAGATAGACAAAGTAATTCAACACCAGGACGAGGGAAAGCGCGCCGACGATGATGCGTTCGGTGATGGGTGATTTCGTCCAGCGGACGAGTGCCGCGAAGAAGAATGGCAACGCGATAGTGAGAAAGATGACGGTGAGATGCGCGGTGCCGTATGGGTGAAAGGGATGAGCGGGATTCATTGGTCCGAGCCGGACTGGCAGTTGCAGATCAGATAACAGACGCGGCAAGTCGCGGCGAGCGGGTTTATCTGCCAATCCGTTCGAGACGATTAGTTGTAGGGCGGCAATCTTCGCCGCCGTTTGTTTTTCGGCCGGCGGCCGAAATGGCCGCCCTACAGGTCGCCGGCGTTTGTGAGCCGTTTACGTGGACGAATTGGGAATCGTCCGTCCCTTTCTCAGCGCGCCAGCCAGAGATTGCAGGGAATGACGTCGGTGAGCCATTCCAGATTCGGTGGCAACTGGCCGCCATTTTTCGCCGGATCGAGCGGCACAACGAGCATGTCTGCCTCCACCGATTTCACGAAATCGGCCGCAGCGAACCCGGTGTTACCACGAATAAAACGCACTTCGATCGGCACATCGGTGTGACCGAGCGCCAGAACGAAATGTTCCAGTTTTGCGTCCTCGTCAGTTTCAGTCGGAGTGCCGTCCTGTTTCGCTCGCGCTTCGTCGAAGGTGGTGATGAGTCGCACCACGTAAACGCATTCGGACTTTTCCCGCGCCGCCAAATGCAAAGTGCGCCGCAAACTTTTGGAGGCGTGCTCGGAATATTCGGCGAGGAAGACGATCTTGCGCAATGGCTTCGGTTCGCGTGCCGGATGGGTGAAAAGAACGACCGAGCTGCGGCCTTCGCGGAGCAGCCGGCGGGCGACGTTGCCGAGGAAAGGGTGCAGCAGGACTTCTTTCTCCAGCGCGCCAGCTACGATCAGGTCGATAGTGTTTCGCTTAATCGCCCGCAAAATTGCCGTGGCAGGATCGCCCTGCTCATAATGAATGGGGGAATCTTTCGGCAAGGAGAGTCGCTCGAGGGCACTGGTAAATTTCGCGCTGGTCTCGTCGCTTTTTTCGCCGACATAAATCAGGCAAAGCTCGGCATCGAAACGATCGCGAATGCGTTTTGCCTCGGCCAAGACCTGCTCAAAACGAGGCGAAAAAGTGCTGGCAACGGCGACGCTGCGATAAGGCGCGGGATCGAACATTAAGAGAGGAATATCTTCCGGCTATCGTGTGCCTTCGGCAACTTGGATGCCATAATAAATGACGGAGCACGAATGACCCGCCTGCGTCCGGCAGTCGGGGACTACGGCGTGACAGGCGAAGGACAAGGTCCTAGGGAATGATGGATGACGAAGGAATGCTCAAAGGACGAATGAACGGGTGGATCGGCCCGCGTAAATGGCTTGTCATCCCGAGACTGGGTGGAGCCCTTTCCTAGTTGAAGGCTCAGGCCAAAGCGTTGAACGTTTCCCGCAATGCGGCGCGCGATTTATCCCGGCAGCTTTGATCCGGTGACGAATGGTCATCTCGATGTCATCGAACGAGCCTGCACGCTGTTTGACGAAGTCATTGTCGCGGTCGCGATTAACGACCAAAAACAGCCACTCTTTGCGCCGGATGAGCGGCTCGCCATGCTGCGCAACGCGATCACGAACGGTAACGTCCGAGTCGCGCCGCTGGAAGGATTACTGGTGGAATTCGCCGCCTCGGAGAATGCGCACGCGGTCGTGCGCGGATTGCGCGCCATTTCAGATTTCGAGTTTGAATTTCAAATGGCGCTGATGAATCGGAAACTTGATCCGGAAATCGAGACCATCTTTCTCATGCCGAAGGAGGAATACACCTACCTCAGCTCGCGCATCGTGAAAGAAATCGCGAGACTCGGAGGAGATGTCTCCGCCTTTGTCCCGCCACAGGTGGCCAAAGCTCTGGCGAGAAAATTCAGGATAAAATTGGGAGAGGTAGCGCCGATAATCTGAAGTTGGGAGGAGGATGAAGATCCATCTAAACCAGATTCCGCCGGAAGGTCTGCATCTCACCGGCGAAGAGGATTGCGCCTTGGGCGACCTGGGGTCGCAGGAAGTTCGCTGTGTCGGGCCGATGCGTTACAGCCTTGACCTCGGAATTTCTGACGGCTCGCTATGGGCGAATGGAACAATTGCGCAGACGGTCGAGCTGGCGTGTGTGGCCTGTCTCGAGAAGTTTGAGCACGAAATCAAGGTTCCAGCATTTGCTCTTCACACCGAACTGCACGGGCCGGAGGCGGTCGATATCACGCCGTTTATGCGCGAGGATATTTTGCTGGATCTGCCGCCGTATCCGCATTGCGATCGCGACGGCGGGCGTGTCTGTAAAGCGGCGAAAGTGGAGACCCATGCTGAGGATAGGAAGGCGAAAGCGGATTGGAGCGCGCTGGATAAGCTGAAGCTGAAACGTTAAAAGGGTTGAAAGGGTTAAACGTTAAAAAGGAGTCCGCCCTTTTAACATTTTTAACGAATCACTTGTCAGGCGGTCGGTTGTTTTTTGGCAAGATCGTGCTTTCATAGCCGCCTGACATGGGCGTTCCCAAACGTAAAACCTCAAAGATGCGGTTGCGTACCCGAAAGGCGGCCAATCGCTGGCATGCGCCGCACCTGAATAAATGTGCACAATGCGGCAGCACCGTGGCGTCGCACACGGTTTGTCCGTCGTGCGGTTATTATAAGGGGCGCCAGGTGTTGAGTGTGGGGGCCTGACGGCGCGTTGAAGCATTAAAGGGTTGAAGCGATCGCTGCTACTTATTCTTCCGCTGCAACGCTTAAACTCTTCAACCCTTTAACTTTTTTTGGTTTTGCATTAACGGCGCCTTAAACGCAAACTGCTAGCTCGCATGAAAATCGCGCTGGATGCGATGGGCGGCGATTTTGGCCCACCCAACCTTGTTGCTGGAGCCGCGTTCGCTCTGCGTGAGTATTCCCACATCAGCAAACTCTTTCTTGTTGGCGATACCGCTCAAATCGAAGCGGAACTGGGGAAACTCGGTTGCAACGACCGTCGGATCGAGATCGTGCATTCGACTCAAGTGGTAGACATGAGCGACCGGGCCTGGTCCGCCGTGCGCCGGAAAAAAGATTCGTCCGTCAGTCGTGCGGTCGATCTGGTCAAGCACGGTCAAGCCAATGCCATCGTCAGCGCTGGCCACACCGGCGCGGCCGTGGCAGCGAGCATGATTAAACTGCGCACATTGCCCGGAATCCATCGACCCGGTATCGCTGCGGTCCTGCCGACCGAAACGAATGTTTTTGTTTTAATGGACGCGGGCGCGAACATCGATGCGCGGCCTGAACATCTTCTCCAATATGCGTTCATGGGCTCGGTTTATTCCAGTCACGTGCTCGGCTATAAGAATCCGACGGTCGGTCTGATCTCGCTCGGCGAGGAGGATGTGAAAGGCAACGAGATGACCAAGGAAGTCTTCAAAATGCTCAAAAAGAGCTCATTGAACTTTGTCGGCAACATCGAGGGGCGGCATCTCTTCGAGGACCCGGTGGAGGTGGTGGTGTGCGACGGATTTGTCGGAAACGTGATTTTGAAGACCTGCGAATCGATCTCGGTGGCAATTTTTCAGTGGCTAAAGCACGAACTATCCCGAACACCGATGCGACAGCTGGGCGCTTTTTTGGCGCGGGAATCGTTTCGCACTATAAAAGATAAGACCAACTACGAAGAATACGGTGGCAGCCCGCTCCTCGGCGTTAATGGCATCTGCATCATCGCGCATGGCTCAAGCACCCCGATTGCCATCAAAAACGCGCTGCGCGTCGCAGCGGAGTCGATTGAACATCAGGTCAATCCGCATATTATCGAGGAGGTTCAGCGTTATCATGACACGACCGCCCCGCTCGAGCCCGCAATCCACTAGAAACCAGCGCACGGTTTCCATCATTGGGACCGGTAGCTACGCACCGCCGAATATCCTGACCAACGAGGATCTTTCCCGCATGGTCGACACCAGCGACGAGTGGATTACCACGCGCACCGGGATCAAAGAACGCCGTATCGCGACGAAGGATGAAACGACGAGCGACATGGCTTCGAAAGCCGCACTCAAAGCGATGGAGCAGGCGAACGTCTCACCCGAAGACGTCCAGCTTATCCTCGTCGCCACCGCGACACCCGACATGATTTTCCCGGCGACGGCCTGTTTTGTTCAGAAAAAAATCGGGGCCAAAAATGCCGCCTGTCTCGACATCTCGGCTGCTTGCGCCGGATTCTTGTTTGGGATCGAGATCGCGCAGCAGTTCATTGCCTCCGGCACGTTCGACACGGTGTTGGTGATCGGCGCAGACAAGCTGACGTCCATCACGAATTGGAAGGACCGGAATACGTGCGTCCTTTTTGGCGACGGAGCTGGTGCGGCCGTCCTCGGTCATCGGGGTAGTGCGCATGGCGTTATCAGCACCAACATGGGAAGCGACGGCGATTTCACCGACATCTTGTTCATGCCCGGCGGCGGTTCGAGAACACCGATCACGGCTGAGAACGCGCATCTGGCTCTGCAAACAATCCATATGTCGGGCAAAGAGGTTTACAAACAAGCAGTCATTGCCATGCTCGGGGCCGCGCGGAAAGCAATCGACGACGCCGGGCTGAGTGTTGACGACATCGCCTGCGTCATTCCGCATCAGGCGAACTTGCGCATCATCGAGGCGATTGGAGAGCGGCTTGGAATTCCGCGCGAAAAAGTTTTTGTCAATGTCGATCGTTACGGAAATACTTCGGCCGCCTCGGTGGGAATTGCGCTCGACGAAGCGAATCGTTCCGGGCGAATCAAGCCGGGTGATTACGTCTTGATGGTGGTGTTCGGCGGTGGCCTGACCTGGGCCAGCACGATCGTTGAATGGTGACGCAGAAAGTTGATTGTCGTTAGTTGAGAGCTGATAGAAGGAAGATTCTTTTCTGTGGACCCTCAACAATCAACATCCGCCAGTCCGGATAGGACCAGCTGTCAACTAATTGAGACTCACGCTCACCTCGATTATCCCGACTTCGCGAATGATTTTGACGACGTGTTGCGGCGCGCGACTGAGGCGGGCGTGACGCGCATTTTGACGATTGGCACGTCGATTGAAAGCAGCCGGCGCGCGATCGCGTTGGCGGAAAAATACCCAAACATTTTCGCAGTGATCGGGGTTCATCCAACGTATGCGGGAGAAGCGCCGGATGATGTGATGACACCGTTACGCGAGCTGGCGAAAAGTCCGCACGTGGTCGCGCTGGGCGAAACCGGCCTGGATTACCATTCCTTACCGAGCAAGGACGCCGCGAAAGACAAGAAAGTGCAAGTGTTCGCCAATGCATTGCAAGGTGAGACGGAAGAGCAAATCGATGCCAGCATCGCGGATGGCGCTTTTAAATCGAAACAAGCGATGCTATTCGAGCAGCAACTGGATCTGGCGGTGGAGCTGGGACTCAACGTGGTCATCCATCAACGCGATGCCTGGGCCGATACGCTCGAGATCATGCAACCGTACACGGATAAACTGCGTGGGGTTTTTCATTGTTTCGGCGGCACGCGCGAACAAGCCGAAGAAGTGATCGCGCTCGATCATCTCGTTTCTTTCACCGGAATCGTGACCTTCAAGAACGGAGCCACGGTGCTGGAAGTGGCAGCACGGATTCCGCTTTGGAAATTCATGGTGGAAACCGACTGTCCATATCTGGCTCCGGTGCCGTTTCGCGGCAAGCGATGCGAGCCGGCATACACGCGACTGGTGGCAGAATCAATTGCAGCGGCGCGCGGAGTTCCGCTGCTGGAAGTCGCGGAGGCCACGACAGAAACCGCGGAAAAGTTTTTCAGATTTAATCGATGAGAGTGCCGATCACTCGAACTGTGGAGGCAGCCGTGTCGGCTGCGTGGACCAAACTTGCAGGCGACACGGCTGCCGGCACAGGTGCGTTGCTGTTTTTGTCACTTTTTCTTGCTTCCTGCGCCGCGCAAAAGGACGTGCAACATCGTGTCGTCATCAGCGTGAAGGATCAAAAACTTGCGCTGCTTGATCGCGAAACGCCGGTCGCGGTTTATCCGGTTTCAACGTCCAAATTCGGCCTTGGCGACTGGCAAGGAAGTTATCGCACCCCACTAGGCGAACTGGAGATCGCGCAAAAAATCGGCGATGGGATGCCGCCCGGCACTGTTTTTAAAGATCGCCGGAGAACCGGTGAGATTGTCGGCGTCAATGCTCCCGGGCGCGATCCGATCGTAACGCGAATCATTTGGTTGCGCGGACTCGAATGGCAAAATGTGAACGCGTTTCGACGCGATATTTATATCCATGGGACGCCGGAAGAGCGGAATATTGGTTTGCCGGTTAGTTACGGTTGCGTCCGTATGCGCTCCGTTGACCTGATCCAGCTTTACGACGTGGTCGGAAGGGGCGCGCGTGTCACGATTGTCGATCAGCCACTGGTGGCGGTCGTGTACGGGTTACCTAATGCGGCCCAAGCGGCACTGACTATTCGCAGTGGAATGACCATACACTGATGTAGCTGCGGCGCCTTCTGGTAGGGGCGATTGACCCTCAATCGCCTGCGGACGGTTCGGTGAACCGCCCCTACCTTAATCCATTCTCTTGCCCAGTCAGGGCTGATCGCCGAGATGCTCGCGCGCTGTCCTGCGTTCCAGCAATTCCATGTCCGCATCTACCATTAATCGGACGATTTCATCAAAGCGCGTCTTCGGCTCCCACTCGAGAATTTTTTTCGCTTTTGCGGCATTACCAATGAGGAGGTCGACTTCGGCCGGCCGTTCGTAGCGCGGATCATGTTTGACGAATTCCTTCCAATCGAGATCGACGTGCCCGAAAGCGGCCTCGCAAAATTGGCGCACCGTATGCGTCTCGTTAGTCGCGAGAATAAAATCATCGCCAGTGTCTTGTTGTAATATCCGCCACATTCCCTCAACATATTCCGGCGCGTAACCCCAGTCGCGTTTTGCTTCCAGGTTGCCGAGAAACAGTTCCTTCTGCAGACCATGCTTGATCGCCGCGACCGCGCGCGAAATTTTGCGCGTCACAAACGTCTCACCACGCCGGGGACTTTCGTGATTGAAGAGAATGCCGTTGCTGGCGTGGAGACCATAGCTTTCGCGGTAATTTACCGTCGCCCAGTAGGAGAAAACTTTCGAGACACCATACGGACTGCGCGGCCAGAATGGTGTCTGTTCCGTCTGCGGGACTTCCTGCGCCTTGCCATACATTTCGCTGCTCGAGGCCTGGTAAAAACGAGAGCGAACTCCGGTCTCGCGAATGGCTTCCAGAATGCGGATCGTCCCCACGCCGGTAACGTCGGCGGTGTATTCCGGAATATCGAAGCTGACACGGACGTGGCTTTGCGCGCCGAGATGATAAATTTCATCCGGTTTCAAATTGTAGAGCAGTTTCACCAGGTTAACCGAGTCGGCCAGATCGCCGTAATGCAGGAACAGGCGAACGCCATTGATGTGCGGATCAACGTATAGATGATCGATACGCGAGGTGTTGAACGTGCTGGCGCGCCGGATAATTCCGTGCACCTCGTAGCCTTTTTCCAACAACAAATCGGCCAGATAACTTCCGTCCTGGCCGGTAATGCCGGTGATGAGGGCGCGTTTCATTGTCAAGCGGCGTCTCGCTTTAGAACAAATTGTCCGTGTGAGCAAATGATCGTTGCGCGTCCCTGGAGGGACGGGCGCTGTCCCGTCCCAAATTTTTGGGACGACACGGAGGTCGTCCCTCCACCTACCCGGGCGTCACGTGACGAGATCACGCACCTTCCGCTGCGCCGCGATCAACTCGGCGATGCCTTTGCGCCCGAGCGCGAGCATCTCGTCGAGCTGAGCTTGTGTAAACGTTGCTTCCTCGCCGGACCCCTGAATTTCCACGAACTCGCCATCTTGAGTCGCGACGAGATTGAAATCGACTGAGGCAGCTTTGTCCTCTTCGTAATTCAGGTCGATCAGCGGGTTGCCTCCGACGATGCCCGCGCTCACCGCCGCGATCAGCTTCAGCATCGGCGAAGACTTGATCTTCTTTTCCTCGAGCAGTTTTTGGCAGGCAATCGTAACGGCCAAACTCGCGCCTGTAATCGCCGCGGTTCGGGTACCGCCATCGGCTTGCAAGACGTCGCAATCGATCCACATCGTGCGGGGTCCGAGTTTTTCCAGATCAAGAACGCTGCGCAAAGATCGTCCGATCAGTCGCTGAATTTCCGTGCTTCGCCCATCCAATCGTCCCTTGGCGATGTCGCGTTGCTTTCGCGTGGTCGTTGAATAAGGGAGCATCGAATATTCGGCCGTCAGCCAGCCTCCGCTGACACCCTGGTCCTTCATCCAACGCGGGACGACTTCTTCGATTGTTACTCCGCAGATGACGCGAGTATTTCCCATTGCGACGAGCACCGACCCGGTGGCATGCGGCGCAATGTTCAACTCGAAATTGACCGGCCGAATCTGATCCGGTGCCCGGCCGTCGCTACGTTGGTAAGATGGGTTCAAGTGATCGCAGATTACGCAGATTACCCCGGATTAAAAACGAATTAGGGAAGGAGAAACTTAGGAAGTAAGTGAAATCTGGAAGCCAGAAATCCACGAAAGAAAGCAGAGCGATTCTGATTTCCTGGTTCGATTCCCGTTAGAATGTGTCGCCTTTGAGCGGGCGGAACTTCACGATTTCGGCCGATCCAAGTTTTCTCTGGTCAGTGACCAAGGTATGGCCCCGCAACCAGTCTTGTTCCGGTACCGGTTCGCGGCGTTCGCGCATTTGTATAAGAATGATCTGAGTGCGGCCCCTTGCCAGTTCGCGCAACGATTCGGGCACCTGGCGCATCCCAAGCGGCGCGATCCAGGAGGCGAGTGCGGCAGGGGTGCGTGCGTAACGAGCGATGCCGAGCACCGTCGATGGTATCGACCGGACAAGTATCAAGTCCGAAGTAACGGTGTGCGCGCATGCAATGTTTGCGATTTCGCGAAGCGGTGACCAACCACGCCAGCCGCTTGCATAAATGCCCAGAGTCGTCAGGCTCCACCCGAAAATTATGAAGATGAGGACGACGAATCTCGCGAAACGACCCAGACAGGTAAGCCCGACCGATGCCAGCAAATAGGCAAAGGGCAACGCTGCAATTGCATATCGCGGAACCGCCAGCGTGTAAGTGTGCTGCGCAAGGTCAAAAGCAAGGAGCCCAAGAGAAGCAGCGACAAATGCGAGCCACAGCAGGAGCCGGCCTTTCGCAAATGCCTGAAGGCGCATACGAGAGAACATTACGGTGCCGATCAACCCGAAGAGGATGGCGGCAGCGATGCTCGGCGCTTTGTTATCGCCCCCGGAAAAGGGCTGGAGGAAAATCTGCAGAGTTGCGAGACCGCGATTAAATCCCTCTGGTTTCCATTTCAGCCAGTCCTTTGTCACTCGCCACGCCGCGAGGGTCTCCGGAATTTTCACGTACCATGGGAGAATTAAGGCAACGCTGACTAATAGACAGACGAGCAGATTTAACCTGCCGAGCTTACCGGGTGTGATCGCGAGATACGCAACAATCGCCAGCCATGGAAAGACAAAGAAGTAATGGGTTAGGAACCCAGCCACTGACGCCACGATCCAAAGTGCATAAATTACGATCCTTCTGTCGTTTTGCTGTAGAACCAGCGAAGACCATGCCGTGGCCAGCACGCAGAGCCAGAGTAACGAATACATCCTTCCTTCCGTCGAATAGTAGATACCCAATGGCGATAGCACGAAGAGCAAACAGCTGGAGAAAACCTCCGCACCGGTGCGGCGTGCAATGTCTGCAAGGAAGGGCAAACAGATCAGTGCACATGTAATCGAGAACAACCGAACAGCGATGTCGCTCGTGCCGAAACCCAGTGTCCACCAGTAGAGTAAGAGATAATAGAGTGGCGGATTAGTATCGGAGAGGAAGACGGCGCGAATAACCCGGGCCGGATCGGCCGGAGAGTCGTCGTGCGTGAGATAACGGCGAAATTCCTCCGCAGGTACCTGGATCGTGGGGTTCAACGAAATCGCCTCGCCCTGGATCCGCTTTGGCGGCTGGGTGTTCCAGGCTGTGCCCCGTCGCCATTGCCAGCGAAAAAATCTCGTCTCCCCAAAGGCCGCTCCGAGTTGCAATAACAAGTTGAAGGACTGCGGCCAGAGCGACGATGCCAAGCAACGGCACCCAATTGGTCCGTCCCCGTATGATCCGGGCTGAGTTCGGGGTTGAGACTGAGTGTGACATTTTCTGGAAATCCCGATGCTGCTGGTCCTAAACCGCGCAGACGCTTGACTCTGATCGGCGGAGGCTCTTATACGGGCCTGCATTCAATAGTTGCCGGAGCGATATATTTAGAAGAACACGCCAGTAGCCTCCGCCTACCCGAATGAGGCGGAAGGAAGATGCGCCCATTTCGGGAGAACGATTGATCCACGAGATCGGCACTTCTTCCACGGGGTAGCCAAGCATAAGTGGCTGAAGGCCGGTCTCGGCGTTTACGGCAAAACCTGGCTCGCGCAGTTGCAAATCGGCGACGACCTCTCGCCGCATCAACTTCAGGTTGTTAGTAAGGTCTCGAAATTTTTGCCAAAGTAACAACCGCGCCAGCAAATGAAACCCGCGATTAGCTACGATTTTCCAAAAAGGATAATTAAGCAGGACACTATGCCGAGAGAACCGACTGCCCACGACGACATCGTGACCCTCAGCGGCAGCGTCGAGAAGGTCGCGAAATTCCGGGAGGAGATGCGCAAAATCGCAGTCCATTGTTAATATGTAGCGTCCACGAGCCTGGGAGACCCCATCGGCGATGGCTCGACCAACGCCGTTTGGCGGTCGACGGTGCAGGGTTTTAACACGGTCATTTCGCTGCGCGAGTTCAGTCATCGCTGCCGCTGTCCCATCCGTACTACTATCGTTAACGAGTATAATCTCGTAAACGCACTCTCCGTACAAATTAAAGATCCGCTCCACCAAGGGCCTGACGTTCATCTCTTCGTTGTAACATGGAATGACAAAGGAGATGGCGCCTCGCAGTGATTCGTGGACCGGCCAGGATTGTTTCGGGGCTCCCATCTGCAGCGGTGGTTTTTGGCCGTGGACAAGGATTGAGCCTGCCATGGTCCGCACCACCGGCGCGTTTTCGAGCAAAATCGAGAGGTTACGCAACAGCCAGATCAGCCGAGGAGTCAACGGAGCGAAGACAAAGTCATTGTAGATTGCGTACACTTGGGCGAAACCGCCAAGCGGAAGAAGCCTGTGCAATTGTGAACGGCTGAGAAGACGCCGCGGATCTCTCCGACCGAGCAGGATCAGGAACAGGCGCCTCAAGCTGAGAAATGGATTGAAGGGATTGCTTTCATAAAGAACCATTTTCCCTCCCGGCTGAAGGAGCTCGTAAATTGCACTTAGGAATTCGACAGCGTTCCGGCGGTCCGCCAGATCCATTGCGATCACGCAATCAAAACGCCGGCCTTTAAGTGAATTGGCAATATCGGACATTTCCAAAAGCTCGACTTTTGCGCCGATATCCGACGGCGTTTGGGCGGGCTTTTGAAATGTGCCCGCGGTAATTTGATTTTCCTCCCGGCAGACCCGCAAGAGCGCGCGGGTAAACAGCCCTTTGCCACACCCGAGCTCGAGAATCGTCTGGCCTGGAAAAAGATGAACAGCATGCCGGAATGCCTGAGCCCGCCAAAGCAAACGGTCTTCAACAATCGGATCGTTGTTTTGCCAGTAATCGTCTCGATATCGTTCCCGAACAGCTAAGATCGAGTGAGTTTCTGCGGATGCCCGCGCCGGCCTAAAGCAAGACGGATTCAATTGCTCCGCAGATTACGCAGATCAGCGCAGATTAAAAACGAATCAGGAAAGGAGGAAATCAGGAAGCAAGGGACCAACACAAATCCGGGCAGGAATCCTCAAAAAAAAGCGGAACTATTCCGATTCCGTGATTCCTGGTTTCCAGATCCGGTTTCATCCGTTCACGACCGTTCCGCCGTTTGGATGCAAAATCTGACCGGACCGGTCATGTAGGATGAATCGTCGGAAGCGAGAAATACATAGCTCAGTGCGACCTCCTCTGGTTGACCGGCCCGACCTAGCGGAAGCTCGGTCCCGAAGGTCTCGACATCTTCCTCTGGGAAGGTAGACAGAATCAGCGGTGTCCAGATCGGCCCGGGCGCGCCTCCGTTCACGCGAATTCCTTTGTCCGCCAGCGCCTGCGATGCGGCTGGCGTTTTTTCTCTTTCGGCATGACGAGGTTCTTTCGATTTCGGTCCCTCTCCCAGCCGTGATAAATTTTTGCGGAAAATCCGCTCCCGCAGGTTGACGTCGGCGATTTTCGGCTTAATATGCTGATCCCGCGGAAGCGGGAACTCCTCTAATCAAGGAGTTTGTTCTACGTACATTTGGGACTGCAAATTGGACTCAATTTTGTCCCGGCAGCGATACCCCGGAAAACCGTGGGTCGATGGTCGGGGAGACAGAATTGAGTTTTTTTTGTCACCTGGAATGGCCGTTGGGGCTGGTTCTTTGACATCTACATACAGGGTAGTAAGAAAGTACAACTTTAAGAGCTGAGTCTGAAAATATTGTAGGGCGGCGATTTTCGCCGCCGTGCGAGAGAGTTTCAGTTATCAAAGAATCTTCCAGTTCAGCATGGACTGGGAACAGATTGATCAAGCTACAAAGAGCGCATCATGGATGCCTTGGTGCCAATAGGCGATGAAGGACGTGGCAAGCTGCGATAAGCTACGGAGAGCGGCAAACACGCTTTGACCCGTAGATTTCCGAATGGGATAACCTGAGTGGGGTAACACCTGCTCGAGCTTCTGTGAATTCATAGCAGAAGCATCGCGACACCCGGCGAAGTGAAACATCTCAGTAACCGGAGGAAAAGAAATCGAAAGAGATTCCGTCAGTAGTGGCGAGCGAAAGCGGAAGAGGCTAAACCTGTCGATTTATCGATGGGGGTTGTAGGAGCCCGACGTGGTAGTGTGAAGGTTAGGTGAAGCTTCTGGAAAGCTGCGCCATAGAGGGTGAAAGGCCCGTAACCGAAAACTGGAGCACGCCTAGGGATTTCCTGAGTAATACGATGCACGTGAAACTTCGTATGAATCTGCGCCGACCACGGCGTAAGCCTAAATACTAATTGGCGACCGATAGTGAACCAGTACCGCGAGGGAAAGGTGAAAAGAACCGCTGTGAGCGGAGTGAAATAGTACCTGAAATGATGTGCTTACAAGGTGTCAAAGCTGGCGCAAGCTGGTGATGGCGTGCCTTTTGCTTAATGAGTCTGCGAGTTACTATCAGTGGCGAGCCTAAAGCGTTCTGCGCTGGAGGCGAAGCGAAAGCGAGTCCGAAATGGGCGACCTAGTCGCTGGTAGTAGACCCGAAGCGGAGGTGATCTACCCATGAGCAGGATGAAAGTTGCTTAACCGCAACTGAAGGTCCGAACCCGTGAAGGTTGAAAACTTCTGGGATGACTTGTGGGTAGGAGCGAAAGACTAATCAAACCCCGTGATAGCTGGTTCTCCCCGAAATAGCTTGAGGGCTAGCCTCGTGTGCTGACTTGCGCAGGTAGAGCACTGGATGAACTAGGGCCCATACCAGGGTACCGAACTCAATCAAACTCCGAATAGCGCAAGGTGTAACACGGGAGTCAGTGCGTGAGGGATAAGCTTCACGCGCGAGAGGCAAACATGCCAGACCAGCAGCTAAGGTGCCCAAATACCGTTCAGTGGAAAGGATGTGAGGTTGCTTAGACAGTGAGGATGTTGGCTTAGAGGCAGCCATCATTTAAACAGTGCGTAATAGCTGACTCATCGAGCGATCTCGCGCCGATAATGATTGGCGATAAACGGTATACCGAAGCTCTGGAAGATATTCTGGTTCGCCAGAATAGATTGGTAGGGGAGCGTTCTTACGGCATCGAAGCCGCGATGGAAATCGCGGTGGAGCTTTAAGAAGTGAGAATGCAGACATGAGTAGCGATAAGCCAGGTTAAATTCCTGGCCGCCGTAAACCCAAGGTTTCCTGGGGAAGGTTCGTCCTCCCAGGGTTAGTCGGGACCTAAGTCGAGGCCGAAGGGCGTAGACGATGGAAAGCAGGTTGAATATTCCTGCACCGGCTGTGGTTAAGTTCGGAAGTGACGCTTCGGCAGAGATGGGCCGCCGGTTGAAAGTGGCGGTCGGCCGCAAGGCGCGGACGTGGAGGCTTCGGCCAAAGCGGATCCATTAAAACCGGAGCCAAGAAAAGCTTCCGAGTGTTCCCACGGTTGCCCGTACCGTAATCCGACACAGGTGGGTGAGTAGAGTATACTCAGGCGCGTGAGTGAAACCTCGTTAAGGAACTCGGCAATCTAGCCCCGTAACTTCGGAAGAAGGGGTGCCACCGTAAGGTGGTCGCAGTGAAATGGGTCAACCGACTGTTTAACAAAAACACAGCACTCTGCCAAGTCGTGAAGACGACGTATAGGGTGTGACACGTGACCAATGCGGAAAGATTATGGCAAGACGTCAGCCGCAAGGCGAAGCGTTGAACCGAAGTCCCCGTGAATGTCGGCCGTAACTATAACGGTCCTAAGGTAGCGAAATTCCTTGTCGGGTAAGTTCCGACCTGCACGAATCGTGTAACGAGTTGACCGCTGTCTCAACGAGGAGCTCAGCGAAGTTGTAGTGGCGGTGAAGATGCCGCCTACCCGCAGTAGGACGGAAAGACCCTATGCACCTTTACTACACGCTGTTACTGTTGTTTCGGTTTCGATGCTTAGCGTAAGTGGAAGGCTTTGAAGCGGCCCTTTTGGGGGTCGCAGAGCCGACAATGAAACACCACCCTTCGGTACTGGAATAACTAACCTTTACCCGTAAATCCGGGAAAGGGACACTGGCAGCCGGCTAGTTTTACTGGGGCGGTATCCTCCCAAAGAGTAACGGAGGAGTACGAAGGTTGGCTCAACCTGGTTGGCAATCAGGTGTCGAGTATATGGATATAAGCCAGCTTAACTGTGAGACACACACGTCGAGCAGATACGAAAGTAGGTCCAAGTGATCCGGTGGTTGAATGTGGAATTGCCATCGCTCAACGGACAAAAGGTACGCTAGGGATAACAGGCTGATCCTGCCCAAGAGCTCATATCGACGGCAGGGTTTGGCACCTCGATGTCGGCTCATCACATCCTGGGGCTGGAGAAGGTCCCAAGGGTCCGGCTGTTCGCCGGTTAAAGTGGTACGCGAGCTGGGTTCAGAACGTCGCGAGACAGTTCGGTCCTTATCCACTGTGGGCGCAGGAGAATTGAGGGGTTCAGACCTTAGTACGAGAGGACCGGGTCTGACGAACCGCTGGTGTTCCAGTTGTTCTGTCAAGAGCAGTGCTGGGTAGCTATGTTCGGAAAGGATAAGCGCTGAAAGCATCTAAGCGCCAAGCCTATCCCAAGATGAGTTCTCCCTGAAGGGTCGTGGTAGACCACCACGTTGATAGGTCTCCGGTGCAAGTGCAGTAATGTATTCAGCTGAGAGATACTAATAACCCGTTTGGCTTGATCATTTACTTTTCTGTTAAGCTGTAGCCGGGATCTTTGATCCCGGCTATCGCAAACAGAGAAGATCAAATGATCTCAAACAAAACGAAGCCTTAATGTTCGCTTTCGCTTCCTGTATGTAGATGCCAGGGAATCAGCGCCACTAGTTGATAGTGGTTAGTTGATTGTTGATAGTTCTTTTGAAATTTTGCTTAGATAGGGGCGATTGACCTTGCCACTCCCGGCTCGGAGTCGCCCCGCGGTCCCCAGAGACGCCGATTCGCGTCTGCGTCGCTGCGAAGCAGCGAAGTGCCAGTCCGGCTCGGACCTCTGGTGATCATAGCGCAGTGGCCCCACCCGTTCCCATTCCGAACACGGCAGTGAAACGCTGCAGCCCCGATGGTAGTGCGGCGATAGGCCGCGCGAGAGTAGGACGTCGCCAGAACCAAGTGCCCGGTGAGTTTAGCTCATCGGGCATTTCGCTTTTCTGGGTCGCCTAAACGATCAGAGAACACGCCGTGCCGGGATTACTGGCTCTAACCATTCAGCGTAACCCGGGGCAATAGCCCCAAACTTTATTGCCAAGGACCCTCAGGGACACCGCTAATCGGTCGCTAGCGGCGAATTATCGATCGTGACCTTGTTGCGCGGATCCGGCACGTGGACTGGCGCTTCAACCATATTCGGGTAGCGATTAGCTCCTTCCGGGAAAGTGTGCGCAGCATTGATTTCGATGTGCACAATGTAATCGCCGGCAGGCACACCAGTAATGTCGATCCACTGACCGCTTAGCTGCTTGTAATAGGAATCGGCCCATCCGCTGGTAATTCCCTGTGAGGCACAAGCGTAACCGCTGCTTTTATTATCGTTAGCATACTTGTAGATGTCTTCGAGACAGAACGCCTGTTTGTGTCCGGCCGCGGCAGTCGATCCGTCCTGCCTCAGCAATTTATAATCGGCAAATCCGATAATGTGATAATGCATATGGCAGGGAGAGAAAATGAAGGCCGAATGATATGGATTGTTCGGATCGGTGGGGCTGCCAACCACCAGGTCGCCGTCGCCGCTGTTGATGATCGTTGTCTCGAAGCGGAGCAAACGCCGATAGCCGGTTCCGCCAACTGATCCCTCAATGATTTCGCAGCTCGAGGAATCAAAAAATCGATCGACGATTCCCATCTGCGAAACGAACCGCTTCGCATCAATGGTTAAATCGGGCAGACCGTTATTGTGGTAAATGGGGAAGTCACGCGAAACGTCGGTCCGCACCGCTCTCGCGACAAATGGAATGAGGCAGAGAAACAAGAGTGCTATGGCGCCAAGGGCAAGGATTCGTTTTGGTGTGACCATGTTATTTCCTTTCTTTCGTCAGAGTTTGAATCTGATTCGCATTTTAAACCGAACAGGAGTCTTCTGTGAAGCGCGAAGTGTAAGGCTACGTCCAGTTATCAGCAAAATTCAATCCGTTTGCATCCCGGCAATCCGCGGTAAGCTCACGGTATGTTAACAAGCCAAAAGGTAATTGATGCTATCAATGAGCAGATCGGTTACGAGTTTAGCGCAGAGTTGCAGTATTACGCGATTGCGGCGCATTTTGCGGCCGAGGCGCTGCCCCAATTATCGCAGCATTTCTTCAAGCAGGCCGAGGAAGAAAAAGGGCACGCCCTGCGCTTTATTAAATATGTGGTCGATGCCGGCGGACGCGTGGTGATCCCCGCGCTCGAGGCGCCGAAATCGAATTTCAATACGCCAAAGGACGCGGTGAAACTTTCGCTCGACCAGGAAGTCCACGTCACGCAGCAGATCAACGGACTCGTGGGTCTGGCGCTCTCGGAGAACGACTACATCACGATCAATTTTCTGCAGTGGTTTTTGACCGAACAACTCGAAGAAGTTTCGTCGATGGATAATCTTCTCAAGATCGTAGACCGGGCAGGGACGGACTTGTTGCAAGCCGATGAATACCTGGCGCGAGTCGGCATCAGGACGATGCCGGAGCCCCCGAAGGAGTGAGAGGCGGCGCGTTGAAGGGACGCCAGATGCCTGGTTCATCCGCCTTTCAGCTTTCGCGCTTGGGAAGAACGACTAACAGCGGCCCTATTTATGTGTTTTGATAATTGCTATAATTTTCTGGGGCATTCTACTCGGCCTGTGCAGAAGCGCGCCGGGGGCGAAAACTCTTGAATAGATTCTGCCTCAGCCGTCTAATCGATTAACTATGCAAACAAAAACATTTAGTTTGATCGCAGTGGCGAGTTTGGTGCTCAGTGGCATGGCGTTTGGTGTCCAGGATTACCAAGTCACCGGACCAGTCGCTGAAATAAACGACAGCATGATAGTGGTAGAGAAGGGCGCGAAAAAGGAACGCTTCGAGCTCGCGCGCGACTCCAGCACGAAGGTGAGCGGCGACGTCAAAGTGGGCGACAAGGTGACCGTCCACTATACAATGACGGCAAAAGATGTGGAAGTTAAGGCGGGCAAGTCGAAAAAGGAAGCCAGCCCGGCTGCATCGCCGAAAAACTAAGACTGTTGTCCTGCAAGTTGATAAATCGCCGGGCGCCTAACCGCTCCCGGCGGTTTTGTTGTAGCGCGAGTTTCTAACTTGCGATCAACCCAGAAGGGCAAGTTAAAAACTTGCCCCACATCATTTATCGCCGTTTGCCGCCGCTCCCCAGAATTCCCCCGAGAACTCCGCGGACAATTTCCCGTCCGACGGAGGAACTTGCTGCGCGAATCACACTTTTCATTGCGGTCGTAGCCATCGTGTCGTGAACTCCTCCGCGCGGTCCGATTGTCGGTTTGAAGATTGACCCGACTTCACCAAGAATTTTTCCAAAGCCCGATTCGCCTCCCGTTGGCGCGCCCGGCGTGGCGGCAGAGGGTGCTGTTGTTCCCGCTGCAGCTTCGACCTTCTGGCCGGCCCGAGCCTGCAGCTTTTCAAATGCGGACTCGCGATCGACCGCTTTCTCGTAATGGCCGGCGAGAACCGATGAACTGATGATCTGTTTTCGCTGGTCCGGTGTAATCGCCCCAACCTGGCTCCGAGGAGGAACGATCTTCGCTCTTTCCACAACCTCCGGCGATCCGTTCTCGTCGAGCATTGAGACTAACGCCTCACCCACCGCGAGCTCGGTCAGCACTTTCTCGGCATTCAGTTTCGGATTTTGTCGAAACGTTTGGGCCGCGGCGGAAACTGCCTTTTGATCGCGCGGGGTAAACGCGCGCAAGGCGTGCTGCACTCGATTTCCCAATTGGCCAAGTACAACGTCCGGAATATCGAGTGGATTTTGACTAACGAAATAGATTCCGACCCCTTTTGATCGAATCAGTCGCACCATCTGCTCGAGTTTTTCTTGGACTGCCTTTTCGATGTCGGCGAACAACAGATGCGCCTCGTCGAAAAAGAAAACCAGCTTCGGTTTATCCGGGTCGCCGATTTCTGGCAGATTTTCGAAAAGCTCGGAGAGAAGCCAGAGCAGGAAAGTCGCGTAAACTTTGGGCGACTTTTGCATCAACTGCTCCGCGGCCAGAATGTTGATCACACCCTTGCCGCCTTGGGTCTGGATCAGATCGTCGAAGTTAAGAGCCGGCTCGCCGAAGAATTTGTCGGCGCCCTGCGATTCGAGGGCGAGTAGATTACGTTGGATCGCGCCAGCACTGGCGGCCGAGACATTTCCGTATTGGGTTTTAAATTGATCGGCGTTATCGGCGACGTATTGAAGCATCGAACGCAGATCTTTCAGATCGAGCAGAAGGAGACCGCCTTCATCGGCGATTTTGAAAACCATGTTGAGCACGCCTTTCTGCGTGTCGTTCAAATCGAGCAAACGCCCGAGAAGCAATGGCCCCATTTCCGAAACCGTGGCGCGAACCGGATGACCGTTCTCGCCAAACACATCCCAGAACACCACTGGAAATGCTTCACCCTTGAAATCGGAAATGCCCAACTCCTTGGCGCGGACGACCACTTTAGGATTGTTTCCACCCGGCTGGCTGAGCCCGGCAAGGTCACCCTTCACATCCGCCATGAACACCGGCACACCGCGCGCGCTGAAATTCTCCGCCAGAGTCTGCAATGTAACGGTCTTTCCTGTACCGGTGGCGCCGGCAATCAAACCGTGACGGTTCGCCATCTTTGGCAGGAGATAAATCGGCTCCTTCGATTGCGCGACGAGAATGGGGTCTGACATATATTCCTTGTAGCGGCGGTGTCTGACCGTCGCAAAATGATTTCTCCCGCAAAATCGCGTATCAACCGTACCCGACGAGCTGATGCGCCACTACCAGAACCCAGATGGCCGTATGGTTGATCCTGGTATTCTGATTTTCGAGCGTGCGCCTACGCCGCCAAACGGATCCTGCGGCAGCTTCGCACGTGGCCCCGGTAAGCGTATGGATGCGGCAGCCCATTGTGACCGGTGGATGGGCGTCTGAATTTTCCCGCTGGCCAAGGGCAGAAAGCCTATTATTAAAGCACCAATGCTAGCCGGCATTGTTATGGGCGCGGTCGAGGCGCAACAAATTAACAGCGCGGTTTATTTCGCGGCGGCGGCGGTTCTCATATTCGTGGCGGCGATGTTGGCCGGTCGAAAAGTTCAGCGAAATCTGAAAGCAAAATGGATCGCAGCCATCTTCGCGGTCAGCATGGTGACCTTCGGTTGATCTGGGTTCTGCTCTCGGCCTTAAATCGCCACGAGGCGGAGCCACGAACGCCACCTGATTATCCGGCACCCAGCGCCACTCCCTGATCTTCGGCTAAGGCTGGCGCAATATCGAGCGGAGCGGAGCTAATCGCGAGCACTTCGTAGGTGGCAGTGCCGTGGTCGGTGTTGAGAGTGACACGTTCGCCGCGCTTTTTGCCCAAGAGAGCCTGTCCGATTGCAGTCTGATAGGAGATGATGTGACGCTCAGGGTCGCCGTCCCAGGCGCCAAGGATGGAATAACTTTCTTCCTGCGCCGAATCCACATCGCGCAATGTGACAATCGTGCCAATGGAAACCTGGAAGGTGTCGGCGTTGGAGAAATCGGTGCCGCGGGCGCGGTGAAACATTTGTTCGAGCTCGGACTTGCGCCGCATTAGAACGGCTTGCATTTGCTTGGCTGCTTTGAATTCGAAATTTTCCCGCAAGTCGCCATAAGAACGCGCCACCCCAATCTCCTTTGAATTCTCGGGAATTTTCTTGTTCACGATCTCTTCGTATTCCTCCTGCCTTTTGCGCAGGCTGCTCCAGGAAACGACAAGCGTCTCCGTTTTTTCTTCCGGCTGCGCTCCGGTCGCCATGCTCTCCAGTTCCGGATACAGCTTGATCACGCGCGCCATAAGTGAGCGTTTGGTCAGGTTATCGAACACCGGAGTAAGCAATAAGCGGCGCATGACGTCGCGCGCGGCGCCGACCTCCGAGTTCGCGAAAATATCCCCAATTAGTTCGCGATCATCGAGCAACAGATCGCGTAAACGGGACGAGCGCGAGGTCTCGTTATGCTGGTCGCGTTCAATTGCGGACAGGATTGCCGGTAAAATTTCCGGAGTAACGAGTTCCGGCCAATTAGCGCGGTCGCGACAAAGCCAGATCATCATTTCGCTGCTAGCCGAATGCTCGTGGACAGCGCGTTCGAGCATGGTTTGCAGTTCGGCGACTCTGCCGTTTTCGACGAAGATCTTTGGGATTTGTGGGACGAGGCGCGAGTTGTTGGATCCCATCATCTGCCAAGCGCGCCTGGACCAGGCATCGCCGAGCGCCCGCGGCAGTGCTTGCAAAACGCGACGCTCTTTGGCTGACGGAAGCTTCGAAAGAATTTCGGTCAGACGCGGTTCCTCTTCTGAAATCAGACGCTCGAGAGTGAGGTCGGGCCGGGTGATCGTCAATTCCGGAACGCGCGCGAGCAAATCATCTCGCGCCAGGACAAGCTCGAAGGTGAGCGGGGAATGCAATTTTTGGTTTTGCGCAGCGGTACTCTCGATTTTTTCCACGATCGGCTGCAATTGCGTTTTCGGATCTTTAAATTCGTGATGGAACTTAATGATCTGGTCGAGTGCTGCGGCCTGCTCTTTAGACTGGCGAGTCTGATTAAAAAATGTGAGGAGTTCGTCTGCGCGCGAGACCGGCTCGCCCCGCAATGCGATAGGCTCCGATTTCTTTGCCGGGACCGAAAAGTAACCGCTGGACTTCATTGCTTTCTTCGCGCTCGTCCACCACCGCTTCCATTCCGTTTCGGTGAACAAATCGCCCACCAGCACCTCGCTAATCTGAGTGAGGGTGGCTTTACCCTCGAATCCTTCCAAAATGTTGCGAACGACTGCCGCCGGATCCGATTTTAAGAGCGCCTTGATCGCGTCCGGCTCCCTTACCTTGCGTGCGAGAAAATGGCCGGCCGGAATCGGTGTCAGATTTTCCGCGGCGTAAGCCAGCTGCATCGGATGCTTGGCTTTGGTTTTGAAATCGATTACGATCTGATTGAACAACAGGTTCCACTCCGCTACCTGACCGAATCCCCAGCTTTTGTGCAGACAAAACGAGCCGGGGCGCAATTGCTCTAATTGCTCGGCTGCTTTCGCCGTCAGCTTTCCGGATTCGACTAACTTTTCCAGCTCAGCGCCCATGATCGGCCCAATCGTTCACATACGACGTATAGGTGGTATAAGCGGCACGCGCAATTTGCGATTGCTCGGTGCGGTTGTGCGTGAAAGTCTCACACGATGCCGACGAGCATTTGGTTTTGGATCACATTTCATATTGGCGTTTTCATTGCCCTCGCGGTTGACTTGGCCAGCTTCAAACGGCGCCATCGTGCACTATCGATGCGGGCAGCGACGTTACGCAGTCTGCTTTGGGTGGTGCTCTCGCTCGGCTTCAGCCTGGTTGTCGCCCAAACGCAAGGGCCGGACCGTGCTTTGGATTTCCTCACCGGCTACCTCATTGAGTACTCACTCAGTGTTGATAACATTTTTGTTTTCGTTCTCATCTTCGCCTATTTCAAAGTCCCGCCGATTTCACAACATCGTGTTTTAGTATGGGGCATCCTGGGCGCGTTGGTCATGCGCGGAATAATGATCTGGCTGGGTGTTTCCCTCGTCTCCAGGTTCCACTTCATCCTCTACGTTTTCGGCGTTTTTCTGCTCGTTACCGGGATCCGGATGGCCTTCAGCAAACAGCAAACTGATTTTGGCGACAGCTGGTTCCTGCGCATGTGCCGGAAATTAGTGCCGGTGACGCGTGATTTTCGCGGCTCGCATTTCACCGCGCGGATCGAGGGGCGGCTCATGCTCACGCCGCTAGCCCTGGTTTTGCTTGTGATCGACGTGATGGATCTCGTCTTCGCGGTCGATTCCATTCCGGCCGTTTTCGCTATCACGCAGGATACCTTCATTGTTTATACCTCGAACATCTGCGCGATCCTTGGCCTGCGTTCCCTCTACTTCTTGCTGGCCAATTTGATGAATCGGTTTGTTTATCTTCGGGTCGGCCTCTCCATCATCCTCATTTTTGTTGGAATTAAGATGATCTTGTCCAAGACTTTTCCGATCCCGAATTACATCTCACTAGTGGTGATTGTCGCGGTTCTGGCCATTACGATTTGCGCGTCCATTTTCATGACACGGAACCAAGCCACGGACGACCCACGAAATTAGGATTGTTTAATTCCTTCTTTTCTGCTTACAATTTGAAGGTAGGTATGAAAACGCTCGCTTTTCTTGCCGCGCTCGCCATCGCGGGCACGGTCCTGGCAGATATTCACGACCCGCCTTCCAATGATTATGGTCCGACGCGTAAACTCGGCCGTGGCCTCTCGAATCTCTTTCTCGCACCGGCGGAAATCCCGGTGACCATTTGCACGGTTAATACCAACGAAGGCAACGCGGCCGCTGCCGGCTACGGCGTGGTGCGAGGCGTCGGACGATCGGCCACGCGACATATCGCAGGCCTGCTCGAGATTCTGCTCTGGCCGGTGCCGGCTTATCGGCAAAGCTATTATCCGCTACTGCCTAGTGATATTCCATGGATTCACGCCGGCTATGCGGAGTTTCCGCCTGAGCTCGGCAACGAAACGAAGTATCCTTACGTTCGCGATTACTAATTGCGCCTAAACTCAGTCATCCTGAGCGAAGCGCAGCGAAGTCGAAGGATCCCGCTGCGCTAGCGTAAAGGTAACGTCATCGGGATCCCTCGACTTCGCTCGGGATGACAGTGGCAGTGGAACTCCAGATCACCGATGTCGCCTTTGGCGGAAAAGGTGTAGCGCGCGCCGATGGGAAGGCGGTGTTCGTGCCTTACGTCATCGATGGCGAGAGCGTTTCCGCGAGTATTACACGCGAACACAAGAAATTTCTCGAAGCAGAGCTGGAGACCATCATTACCGCTTCGCCCATCGGGTCGAACCGCGCTGCCCGTACTTCGGTCGCTGCGGCGGCTGCGTTTACCAGCACATCGAGTACGAACATCAGCTGGCGTTGAAATGGCGGCAGGTGAAGGAAACGCTCCGGCGTATCGGTGGAGTAAAAGAACCGCCGATGCGGCCATTTATTCCGTCGCCGATCGAGTATGGATACCGTAATCGCATTACCGTTCACGTGCGCGATGGCGTAATCGGATTTTTTCGCCGTGAATCGAACAAACTGCTCTCGATCGAGCGGTGCCCGATCGCGCGTGATGAAGTGAATGCGAAACTCGCTGACCTGCGCGGCAGCAATCCGCATGATGGACATTATACCTTGCGTGTTATTGATGGTCCGCGGGTCTTCACGCAAGCCAATGATGGAGTCGCCGCCGCCATGCTCGATCTGGTCGATCGACTGCTCGCCTCCGCGGGCGGCACGCTGATCGATGCCTACTGCGGCGCCGGATTTTTCGCGAAACGATTACGCGCGCGTTTCGAAAGGGTAATTGGAATCGATTGGGACCAGCGCGCGATTGCCGTTGCCCGGGAAGATGCGAACGAAAACGAAACCTATGTTGCTGCGGATGTGGAAACGGAGCTTAGCGCGGCGCAACGGGCCGCTTCAGAGCGCCGATTATTTGGGCCGCCCGCTTGGAAGCCGCCGGTCCTTGATTGTCGACCCGCCGGCGACCGGGCTGAGCAAGGCGCTTGTCGAAACACTAACGGAATATCTGCCGACGCAGCTGATTTACGTTTCCTGCAATCCGGCGACGCTCGCCCGCGACCTGGCTGCGTTGAAAAAATCGTTTCGTATCGATTCAATTACGCCGCTGGATATGTTTCCGCAGACTGCGGAAGTGGAAGTCGTGGCTGAATTGTCGACGAATTGATCTGTTGGCGACGCCCCAGGAGGCGCAGTCGCCATTCTCTGAGACCTCCGGCAGGGAAGGATCGTACAGCCCGGTAGAATGCACTTGCGCTGGGCGCGCGGCGCAGTCGAGAGTCCCGGCAACAAAATGGCTGAACCCGCTCTGGGGCTGGCGGCTGGCGTACATCGGCCGCGCAATGTGGATTGGAAACGCGCGGCGGCGCTGCTCTATGGCGACTGGGGCACGAGCAAAGCCTACGTCATTGGCTTGGCATTTGTTGCCGCGGGTTTTTCTTCTTTTCCAATCATTCTTGCCGTTTGCGCTCTCACTGCGGTCGTCGGGTACAATTACATCATTGTTTGCAGCCACTTTCCGGATGGCGGTGGTGTTTATTCGGCAGCGCGCAAGCAAAGCCGGTTTCTCGCTTCTGCCGGGGCTTTGTTATTGGTGGCAAATTTTATTGTCACCGCAGCGCTGAGCGGGTGGGCTGCCGTAAGTTACCTTGGCGTCCCCAGCGAAAATGCGCGGCTCGCCACCGCGGGGTTGATCCTTGTTGTCGGGATCATTAATTACTTCGGACCGCGACACAGCGGTAGCGTTTCGATCTGGCTTGCGGTGCCCGCTGTGCTTGTTGTCATTTTGATCGTCGTATTTAGCGGACCGCACCTGAAAGTCGCCGAATTGGAACCGGCGCATTCGAGTTTTGCGGTCACCTGGATCCAATTCGTTGGTGTCATTCTGGCGCTGAGTGGCGTAGAAGCGGTCGCGAACATCACTGGCGTGATGAAACTCGATCCCGATTCTTCGCCGGAGCGACCGAAAGTCACTCGCACAGCGACAAAAGCGATTGTGCCGGTCGCGATCGAGGTTGTCTTCGGGACCGTCCTTCTTGGCTGGGCGATGCTTTCGCTACCAAAATTTTTTGCGCCGCAGTTGGCCGATCACAAAGAGGACATGCTGCGCTTCCTCGCCGAACATTACGGCGCGGTCGCGATAGCACCCTGGTTTGGGACCGTGTTCGGAATCGCGGTCGGTATTGTCTTTGGCCTTTTGCTTTTCAGTGCGGTGAATACCGCGGTCGTAGCGCTCATCGGCGTGGTCTTCATGATGGCGCAGGACGGTGAGATGCCGCGACAATTGGCGCGTCTAAATCGCCACGGGGTTCCGCAGCTCCCCTTGCTCGCCGCCGTTGCGCTTCCGATTCTGATTCTGGCGTTGACGAATGATTTCAATGCCCTTGCCGGGTTGTACGCCGTAGGGGTTGTGGGTGCCATCGCAGTGAATCTCGGCTCGTGCAGTTTTAATCGCGAGCTTGCTCTTGGATGGGTGCAACGCTTCGTCATGGCGTCGACATTCCTGGTCCTTTTCGCGGTAGAAGTCACGATTGCGAAAACGAAACCGGACGCGTTGTTTTTTGCCTGTAGTGTTTTGGGAATCGGGCTCACACTGCGTTTTTATTCTCACAAGCTATCTGGCCTGACGACCCTCACGGTAACGCGCAAGATCGCCGACATGGTCGTCCCGAATTTGCCCATCACGATGCAGCCGCGCCTCGAAGAAGGCCAAAAAATCATGGTGGCGGCCCGCGGAATTAATCCGGTCTTGAACTTTGCGCTGGAAGAAGCGCAACTGCGCAAAGCCGTTCTGTGCGTGGTTTATGTAAAGGAAGTTGTCGTCTATTTTTCGGTCGCGCCCGGCGCGACAGGCCGCCGCCCAAAATGGCAGGACGATCCGGAAGCCAACGCCATTATGTCGTTGATGCTCAAGGAAGGGAAAGAGCGCGGCGTTTGTGTGCTGCCGGTTTATGCGGTGAGTGAAGATGCACCCGCCACCATTCTCGATCTTTCCGCCACTATGGGCGTGGATTGTCTCGTCATCGGCACTTCACAACGCAGCGCCTTGAGCAACTTGCTTCGCGGAAGCGTGGCAAACCATATTGCGCAGAATTTGCCAGATACGATTCGTTTGGTGATCTTCGGCTGATTACGGAATCAATCTCTCAGCGAAGGCGCCGTGCTATCGGTGATCCCGATTGGTAGCTGCGGACACATGGCCACCTCGACACTGAATCCTACGAGCACCGTTCATCGCCCGCGTAATGTCGATTGGAAGCGCGCGGCCGCGTTGCTCTACGGCGATTGGGGCACCAGTAAAGCCTACGTTCTCGGACTGGCCTTTCTCGCCGCCGGCTTTTCGTCCGTCCCAATAATTCTCGCAGTTTGTGCACTCACCGGTTTGGTTGGAGTCAATTACGCCGTTATCTGCAGATATTTTCCGGACGGCGGCGGAGTCTATTCGGCGGCGCGTTCGCAAGGACGTTTGCTTGCCGTAGTCGGCGCATTGCTGCTGGTCGCGGATTTAACTGTTACCGCGGCCCTCAGCGGTTGGTCAGCGTTAAGTTATTTCAACATTCCGATTCTGAAAGAACACATCGTTCTTTCCACAGTGGCCGTGCTGCTCGTGATGGGCCTAATCAATTTCTACGGGCCAAAACATAGCGGCAGTCTCGCTGTCATTCTCGCGGTGCCCACGGTTCTCGCGGTGATTGCGCTCATCCTCATCAGCGCACCGCATTTAACGAGGCGTTACCTCGAGCCGCTGCACGAGAGCTACGCTCAGGTCTGGGTGCAATTTTGCAGCGTTATCCTCGCGCTCAGCGGCGTGGAAGCGATCGCCAATCTCACCGGCGTGATGAAGTTGGATAAAGGCGCCACCATCGCCGAGCCGCGCGTCGGTCGCGAAGCAGCAAGGGCAATCTGGCCAGTCGCGATCGAGGTCGTCGTTGCGACCGCGCTGCTCGGTTGGGCCATGCTCTCGATCAACAATTCGATGCGCGGTTCCCTGTATGCGCACAGTGAAGACATGTTGCGCTTCATCGGCGAATATTTTGGCACCGTCAGTTTCGGGCCGGCCTTTGGCGAAACGTTTGGCTGGATTGTCGGCATCGTTTTTTTCCTTCTCCTGCTCAGTGCGGCCAACACCGCCATCGTCGCCATGATCGGTTTGATCTACATGATGACGCGCGACCAGGAAATGCCGCGACAGTTCATGAGACTCAATCGGCATGGCGTTCCGCAGATTCCGCTTCTCATCGCCGTCGGTCTGCCGGTGGTTGTGATCATCACGACGCGAAATTTCACGGCGCTCGCCGGTTTGTACGCGATTGGAGTTGTCGGCGCCATCACCGTCAATCTCGGTTCCTGCTGTTTCAATCGTTTGCTGCCGATAAAGATCTATCACCGGCTTCTTTTCGGTTTCACCTTCACCATTCTCTTTCTTGTCGAAATTACCCTCGCCCATACAAAGCCTGATGCGCTTTTCTTTGTCCTGTGTGTGCTTGGAGTGGGTCTGACCGTCCGCGCGTGGACTTTGAAACGGCGCGGCCTGACCACGGTGATGGTCCCACGACAGGTGGCACATATGGTCACGCCGGATCTCGCTACCACCATGCAATCGCGTTTGCAGGAGGGACAAAAAATCATGGTCGCTGCGCGTGGGATCACACCCGTGCTCAGTTTTGCCCTCGATGAAGCCCAACTGCGCAGGGCGACCTTGTGCGTCCTTTTCGTCAAGGAAATTGCCGTTTACTACGCCAGTGGGCCAGCCACGCTTGGCCGCGCTCGCTGGCAGGATGATCCGGAAGCGAATGCCATCATGTCATTCATGCTCAAACTTGGATCGGAACGCGAAGTTTGCGTGCAACCGGTTTACGCCGTGAGCGAAGACCCTGCCACCACCATTCTTGATCTTTCCGCCACGATGGGAGTCGATTATCTTGTGCTCGGCACTTCACACCGCACTGCCCTCACTAGTCTGCTGCGTGGCAACGTGGTCACGAATATCGTAGAGCAACTGCCCGATACCATTCGTCTGGTCATCTACGGTTGATCAGGTTCGCTTCCTGAATCGCGGGAGGTGGATCGGCCACTCCGCAAGACGGCGGTCCGGGTCGCACCGATGGCAAAAACAATTGCGGCTTTCCCGCCTTACTTTAGCATCGAGCAAGGGACTACTCGATCCACCTTCTCTCTCATGTCGTATTGTTGAACCTTTTGCCGGATGAGCCTGCCGAAAGTTTTCATTGCTGATTCCATTTCGCAGCGCGGCATCGACGAATTGACGCGCGATGGCGCGCTGGAGGCGAAAGTGCAGACCGGACTGAGCGAAACGGATTTAGCCGCCGCCATTCCGGACTTCGCGGCGCTGATCGTGCGCAGCCAGACAAAAGTGACCGCGAAAATTTTAAACGCGGCAAAAAAACTGCGTGTTGTAGGCCGTGCCGGCGTGGGGGTGGACAATGTCGATGTCGAAACGGCGACACGCCGTGGTGTGGTTGTGTTGAATGCGCCGGGGGCGAATACCATCTCAACGGCGGAGCATGCGTTTTCGTTGCTGCTCAGCCTGGCGCGTAACATTGCTCGTGCCGACGCCACCTTGAAAGGCGGCTCCTGGGACCGGAAAAATCTGGAAGGCGTCGAACTCTACAACAAAACGCTCGGCATTATCGGCATGGGCCGGATCGGCAGCGAGCTAAGCCGCCGCGCGATCGCGTTTGGAATGCGTGTTGTTGCATTTGATCCGTACCTGTCCGCATCGCGCGCGCGCAGCCTCCAAGTCGAGCTGGTGGAAGATCTCGATGAATTGCTCCCGGTCGCTGATTTCATTTCGCTGCATACGCCACTCACCGCGGAGACGCGTCATATTCTGAACGCGGAACGTCTCGCTAAAACAAAACGCGGCGCGCGCATCATCAATTGCGCGCGCGGCGGCCTGATTGACGAATCGGCATTAGCTGATGCCATTTCCAAAGGCCACGTCGCCGGCGCTGCGCTAGACGTTTTTGAAACGGAACCATTGCCTGCTGATTCGCCGCTGCGAAAAATTTCGCAGTTGGTCCTGACCCCTCATCTGGGTGCTTCCACCGCGGAAGCGCAGGAGAGTGTCGGGATCGAAATCGCGCAGTCGGTTCGCGCCGCGTTGCTCGAGGGAACAATTCGCAATGCCGTCAACATGCCGACGCTGGACGCGAAAACACTCGCGCTGATCGGCCCGCACCTGCGTTTCGGCGAGAAACTTGGCCGCTTCCTCTCGCAGCTCGCCCCGCGCCGGGTCGATTTCCTCAACATTAACTACAGTGGGAAAGTGAACGAAGTCGATACTACGGCGATTACGCGCGCGGTGTTGAAAGGTTTTTTGCAAAGCGCTGGCGGGAACGAAGTGAATGAAGTGAACGCACCTGCATTCGCCGAAAGTTTGGGGCTCAAAATTACCGAGACGCGATTGAGCGCGCCCGGTGATTACTCCGACATGCTCGAACTTTCCGCCAGTGCCGAAGGAAAGGATATATCGGTGGGCGGCGCATTTTTCGGGATTACTCCACGAATCGTTAGCATTAACGCGCGGCCGGTCGAAGCGCGCCCGCATGGAGTTATTCTCGTGCTCGAAAACACTGATCGTCCCGGTATGGTCGGCCGGATCGGCACGTTGCTGGGCGAACATGGCGTTAACATCGCCACCATGTCGCTCAGCCGAAACCAGGCCGGCGGAACTGCGCTCACGGTTTTGAATTTAGACAGCACCCCCGGCGAAAAATTGCTCAAGGAGATTCGTAGCAGCGAAGATATTCGAAGCGCTCAGGTAATTGAATTGTAGTGAAAAAGGTTGCGCCTATTCTCGAGGTGAATCAATCTTGCAGCCGCACGCGACATTTATGGGAGCAATTCTAGGCACACTCGTCATCGGCTTGGTCGTCGGAGCTATCGCAAAATTCCTCATGCCTGGCCGCGATCCGGGCGGTTGTCTGGTTACCATTCTGCTTGGCATTGCCGGCGCTTTTGTGGCTGGATTTCTCGGCCGCGTTATCGGCTGGTACGAGCCGGGACAACCCGCTGGCTTCATCGCCTCGGTCATCGGCGCCATGCTGGTTCTGCTGGTGTATCGATTGATTAAAGGGCGCCGACCGTAGCAGAATCCAGTCGTCGCAAATTCGGTTGCGCAGATTCGCGCCCGATGCGCTCGTAGCCGATGCGAGAGCCGACGCGCCTGGCGATCCTGCTTGCCTTTGCCGCCCTCTACCTGATTTGGGGCTCGACCTATCTCGCAATTCTTTACGCCATTCAATCGATTCCACCGTTTCTGATGGCGGGCGTCCGATTTCTCTGTGCCGGAATGATTATGTACGCAATTGCCAGAGTGAAGGGTGAACCGGCGGCGGATCGCACGACATGGAAAGGCGCTTTCATTATCGGTGGTTGTCTTTTGCTTGGTGGTAACGGAGCGGTAACTATTTCCGAAAAATGGGTCCCCACTGGGCTGGCGGCGCTGATAGTGGCAACGGTTCCAATCGACATCGCCCTTCTCGGTTGGATTACCAAGACTGCCCGGCGACCAACACCCTTGGTATGGCTGGGATTGATCGGCGGGTTCATTGGTGTCGGTATTCTGATCGGACCGGCGTTGACATTAACTTCGGCGGAACCCTCCAGTCATGTCGGACTCGGCATGCTGATCCTGGTGATTGGGTCACTTCTCTGGTCGATCGGTTCTCTTTACTCGCGCAGGGTCAGACATTCTCCCTCTCTGATAATGGGAGCGAGCCAGCAGATGATCTGCGGCGGAACGCTGCTTTTGTTTGCCGGTTTTACCCTGCGCGAAGATCGCGGATTCAGTATTAATCAAGTAACGTGGCTTTCGATCGGCGGATTCGTTTATCTCGTTCTGATCGGAGCGATAGTAGGATATACATCCTATTTTTATCTGCTACGCCATTGTGACCCGGCAAAGGTGGCGACCTATGCTTACGTCAATCCAATTGTGGCCATGATTCTAGGTACCTTTTTCGCCGGCGAGCATCTTACTTCACGGACGATTGTGGCGGCGGTGTTAATCATTGGGTCGGTCGCTATTGTGATCACGGCCCAGCAACTGGGCGCGAAATCCAGTTTCCCTGGTGGTGCGGAAGCGGCCTAGCGCTGCGCCACCGCGAAGCTTGGCACCCGGAAGGTATTCTCTCTAAGATCTGGCGATGGCCGAGACGCCGAAGAAAGAAGCAATCGAAGTCGTTCTGAAAAACTGGCGCGCCGAGGTGGAGACAGCGCGAGTTTATCGCGACCTGGCGGAACGCGAAGGCGACGAAAAGCGCAAGGCGATTCTCATTCGCATGGCGGAAGCGGAAGAGCGTCATGCCCAGCGCTGGGAGCAAAAATTACGTGATATGGGTCAGCCGATCCCAACATTGGCCGACACTTTCTGGACGCGACTCCAGCGAAGATTCACGCGTTCACTCGGAACCGACATCGCCATTCGCCGAATGGAGGCGGCTGAGGAAAAACATGAGCGCGAATTTTCCGCGCAACGCGACCGCGCGCTCGCGGGCGAGCAGGACGTGCAGGAATTCTTACGCACCAGTGCTCTGGAAGAAAAAGCACACGCGCGTGTGCTAAATGCCATGGCGGGCCCGGCAAATCCCAAGACGGTTCTCGATACCATTTTAAAACGCGAACGCTGGCACGGACGAGGTGGCAGCTGGGTGGCGGATGCAATCTACGGCGTCAACGACGGGCTCGGTGCTGTGTTTGGAATCGTCTCGGGCGTTGCGGGCGCGACCAACAATCAACAGCATTATGTTTTGATCTCCGGTCTTGCTGGAATGCTCGCATCGGCTTTGTCGATGGGCGCTGGCGCCTACCTCGCGGTCAAAAGCGAAGGCGAAGTGTACGAAGCCGAAATCGCGCGTGAAAAAGCCGAGGTCGAAGAGAATCCCGAGGAAGAAATTGAAGAGATGGCGCTCTTTTATCAACTCCAGGGATTCGGCGCCGAAGAATCCCAAAAAATGGCCGAACGCTTGGCCGAAAATCCGGAGCAACTGGTGCGGGCAATGGCGCAAAGCGAGCTCGGACTGTCCGAGCATCGGTTCCCCAATCCCTGGAAATCCGCGGCGTCGGCCTCGCTCTCCACTGCGGTCGGTGCTTTCATTCCCGATCGTACCATTTTTCTTCATGAGCGGATTCTGCCGCCGTGATCGTGGCCTTTGTCGTTAGCATCGTCGCGCATTTTGTTGTCGGCGCGGTGAAGTCACTGATCACCATTCGTTCGTGGTGGGCCTCGGGATTGGAAATGACGATTGTCGGCGTCATCGAAGCCGTCGTGACTTACGGTCTTGGTTTGGCTTTCGGCGCCGCGGTATAAGTCTCGTTAGAAAGGAGAACGCTGCCGATCTGCTCACTATTAGATGAAATTTTTGGCCGGCCCCATGCCCTACAAACTTCGGAAGGTGTGCCGAACTGGTCGGTTGATTTTGAGTCGCTTCGCTAACGCAAATGCCGCAAGACAACCGCGAGCATTACTCCGTCCGCAGCGCCATCATCGGACTAATTCGTGTCGCGCGCCGCGCGGGCAGCCAGGTCGCGAGCAAGGTTGCGGCCGCGAGCAAGAGGGGGGCACTGGAAAATGCAACCGGATCGAGCGCGCCAACCTGATAAAGCATGCCGTTGAGAATTTTTCCGGTCACGATTGCAAGCAACAGTCCGATCACAATCCCACCGGCGAGCATGAATGAGCCTTCGCGCAAAATCATCCACTGCACCGTGCTCGGTCTGGCACCAAGGGCCATCCGAATCCCGATTTCGCGCGTGCGACGGGCCACCGAGTAGGCTTTCACGCCATAAACGCCGACGATGGCCAGCGTCAATGCCAGTGCACCGAAAACTGTAAACAGAGTCGCACCGGCACGAACCGTCCAGAGTTGCAGATTGGAATCGACGTGTTGCGGATATGTTTTTAGCGAAAGGACCGGCAGGGTCGGATCAACTTCGCGCACCAAACGTCGAACCACGTCGGCCATTTGAGGAGCGTTCTCTTTTGTCAGAGTCGGGCATTGTAGAAAGAAATACGCTGCGCTTTGAAAGCCGCGCCCGAATGGTACGTAAATCGAGCCACGCGGCTGCCGCTCGAATAGGGCACCGCGTGTTGATGGGACAATGCCGATCACCTCGATCGCGTCGCCGGTCTTGATGTTGCCTTTGCCGCCCTGGCTGATACCCATGTTATCGGGACTATCACCTTGCGCGCGCGGAGCGTTGTCATCCGCATATTGAACGCGCTGACCGAGCGCGTCGCCATCGGGCCAAAGTTTCCGGGCCAGGGTTTCGTCGATGATGGCAACGGCTGGCCCTTCGCTTTGCGTCGATTCATTCGCCGAGAAGGCGCGTCCCCGCAAAATCGGCAGACCAACGCTGGCAAAATAATCGGCTCCCACGCTATGAAAACGTGTCTTGTAAGCGAGCCCTTCCGCCGCGTTCGACGGTTTTTGGTCTGGCGCCACGTGTACGCCGGCGCGTTGGATTGCTTTGCCGAGCGACAACATGCCAAACGGTGCGGTTGCCGAGATACTGACGTGCTGCACGCCCGGAAGTGTGGCCAAACGATCGCTCAACGCGCGATACGTCTGCTGAACTTGTGATTGAGGCGCACCCGACAAGCTCGCATCCACTTCCAGCAATAAATCCTTTTCTGCATGCAAACCCGTCTCGACCGTGGCCGCCTTGTTGGCACCACGAATGAACAGGGCTGCGGCGGTAAGCAAAGCGAGTGAGAATGCGATTTGTGCAACCACGAGCGGATTGCGCGGCAAAAACCGCCAACGCCGCCGGACTACATCCTCGCCTGCGTGTTCTTTCAAATCTTCAATGACCGAACTGCGCGACAGTTTCATCGCCGGTCCGAGTGCGAAACAAACTGTGCCGAGCAGGCAAAAACCGAACGTAACCGCCAGGACAGGCAAACTTGGTCCGCCATTCCACACGACATCGAGAGGCATCAGGCTAGTGAGTGATCGCGCCAGCAAGCCCGAGCACCAAATGCCGAGCATCAATCCTCCAACGCCTCCGAGGAGCGCGAGAAGCAACCCTTCGGTCAACAATTGTCGGACGATCCGCCATCGGCTGCCGCCGAGTGCGAGACGCAGCGCGATTTCCTTCCGTCGCGCTGTGCCGCGCGCGAGCAACATGTTGGCCAGGTTCAAACACGCGACCAACAAAACGATCGCTGCCATCCCCATCAAAAGCGGTGCGATTGCTGCCATATCGCTGTCATCCGGCGGATCATCGCTGATGGAAAAGCGCGATATCGGCGCCGTGGTAAAAGTTTGATCCTTTTGTTCAACCGGAAACGCTTTCTCCAGATTTGCTGCCAGTGTCTTCAGCGCCGCTTCCGCTGTCGTCGCCGTCATGCCCGGCTTGAAACGTCCGATCAACAACAAATGCTCGCCATCGCGACTCGCCAGCGGCTTGCTTTTTTCGGTGGCGAAATTGTTCGCGATTGAATCGTACGCGCTGAGCGGCATCCACACTTCCGGCGAAAATACCATCATCGTGCCGGTAAATGTCTGCGGCAGGATTCCGACCACGGTGCAAGAACGACCGTTGATCCGAATTTGCGATCCTAGAATCGAAGGATCGAGATTATGTCTGGCCCAGTAGGAATAACTCACGATCGCGACGTGGGCATCGACTCCCGGTGTTTCCTCTTCCGGCAAAAAGACGCGGCCACGCAGTGGCGCGACGCCGAGAACCGCGAAGTAATCCGACGAAACAATATCGGCGAATACACGACGGGTGTTTCCTTTTTCGCCGAGTCCGACCATGCCGACGTTGTGCGCGGCGACTCCGGAGAAAACGGAATTCTGCGCGCGAATGTCGGTTAAAGTCGGATAGGAAAAGGCGCGGAAACTTTTCGGGTTCTTTTTGTCCTGGGAAAAGATCTGGACGAGTTCATGCGGCTGCGCATAACCGGGCGGCGCAAACAGCATGGTGTCCACAAGACTAAAGACCGCGGTATTGGCGCCGATGCCAAGCGCGAGTACGAGAATGGCGGTGATGGCGAAGCCAGGCGCCTTGATCAACTGACGACACGCGAATCGAAAATCATGAATCATAATTTCCAATGAGATGCGAAACGAACGCCCGCTGGATTCAATAAATTTTCTGTAGATGGACCGGGTGCGATCTTATGAACCAAAAATTTTCTCGCCTTCGATCCCAGATCCGAGTCGAAAAATCCCGCTCGCGGGACGCGATTTTCGAACACCACGCTTAATGGAGACATCTAAGTCGTGAAATGAGAATTGCTTGCAACTTCCGCTTGCCTTTGGCACGGCCGTTGCATATGGCTCGGGCGAACACTGTCGTTCGCTCGTTGAATTATGTACTCAAGACTCACTATTGTTTTTATCGTCTGTGCCCTGACTGCTTCCGCAGTCTGCGCTCAGAATAAACCACAACTCACTCTTGATGAGGTGGTCGCAAAAAATGTCGCCGCAAAAGGCGGCGCCGACGCTCTGCGTGCGCTGCAATCAGTCCGGTTAACCGGCAAATTGCTGGTGAACGAAGGTCAGATCCAGCTTGCCTATGTTGAGACCAAGAAACGGCCCGGGGCGATTCGGGACGAAATCACTCTGCAAGGCATGACTGCCATCCAAGCCTACGATGGGGCGCAAGGTTGGAAGGTTTCACCGTTTCAAGGTCGGAAGGACCCGGAGAAAATGTCGGCCGACGATACCAAATCGTTGATGGAAGATGCCGACATCGACGGTCCGTTGGTCGATTGGAAGGCAAAGGGCAGCACTGTTGAATATCTTGGGACTGAAGACGTCGACGGAACTCAGGCGCACAAACTCAAAGTTGTGCGGAAGAACGGCGACGTGACCTTTATTTATCTCGATCCCGATGCCTTCCTGGAGATCCGCAAGATCTCGCAGCGAGTCGAGCAAGGCGCACAGGTGGAAGTAGAGACCGATGTGGGCGACTACGAAAAAGTTGGGGGCGTCTATTTGCCGTTTTCGATTGAATCCGGTCGCAAAAACGATCCCGATAAACAGAAAATCGTCATCGACAAGGCGGAACCGAACGTTTCGGTCGATGATGCAATCTTTAAATTCCCAGCTTCGAAATAATTTATGCGTTTCCCAGTCTCTGTTTTTCTTTGTTTAAGTGTCGTTAGCTCACTGACTTTCGGCGCCGACGATGCGCCTTATAATTCGGCTACGATTTCCGGTTTGGGCGCGCGTAACATTGGGTCGGCGACGATGAGTGGGCGCATCTCTGCCCTCGCCGGCGTAAAGGAGCCTTCCGGCAAGATTACGCTGTTCGTCGGCGCCGCCAGTGGCGGCGTTTGGAAGTCGGATGACGGCGGCACCCGGTATCGCCCGGTCTTTGACGAACAGCCGGTGCAATCAATCGGTGCCATCGCCATCGATCCGAAGAATTCCAAGAACGTCTGGGTCGGCACGGGCGAATCCTGGACGCGCAACAGCGTCTCGATTGGCGATGGCATCTACAAGTCGAACGATGGCGGCGAGGCCTGGACCAACGCAGGATTGCCGAAATCGGAACGCATCGCCCAAATTGTCGTTAGTCCCAAAAATAGCGATACCGTCTTTGCCGCAGTGCCGGGGGCACTTTGGAGCGACTCGACCGACCGTGGACTTTATCGAACCACCGACGGCGGCAAGAATTGGACGCTCGCGCTCAAGGGCAGTAACGCTTCGACCGGCTGTTCCACCGTTGTTGTCGATCCAAACGATTCGAACGTGATGTTCGCCGCCCTCTGGGATTTTCGTCGCAAGGGCTGGACCTTTCGCTCTGGCGGAGACGGGCCAACCGCTCCTTCCGGCAGCGGATTATTTCGCTCGAGTGACGGCGGCAATACTTGGAACGAGATCACAGCGGAGAACAGCAAAGGCTTTCCGAAAAAACCCTATGGCCGAATCGCGGTTGCAGTTGCGCCTTCGAATTCGAAGCGGGTATACGCTGCCGTCGAATCGACTGACAGCGCATTGTTCGTTTCCGACGATGGCGGTTCCACCTGGGACAAGCGGGACAAGAGCCAATGGATGGTCTGGCGCCCGTTCTATTTCGCGAATTTAATCGTCGATCCCAAAAATCCGGATCGCCTGTTCAAGACTGATGGTGCAATGATCGTTAGCGAGGACGCAGGGAAAAGTTTTGCCACGGTCGGAGGCTTCGGCGGGATGCATGGCGACGTCCATTGCGTCTGGATCGATCCAACCAATCCGCAAACGGTCTTTTCCGGCGATGACGGTGGGATGTGGTATTCCTACAACAGCGGAAGCAAATGGTGGAAAGGCGAGAACCTGCCCGTCTCCCAGTTTTACCATGTTAGCGTCGATAACGACGATCCCTATCATGTCTACGGCGGATTACAGGACAACAGCTGCTGGGTCGGAGACTCGCAGTATCCCGGGGGCATCACCAATCACCGCTGGGAAAACGTGTGGAATGGCGATGGATTCTTTACCTTCCCCGACCCGGCCGATCCCGATTACATTTATGCTGAATACCAGGGTGGATTTGTCGGTCGGGTAAATCGTCACACTCACGAAGGGCGCGATATTCAGCCCAAGCCCAACTACAAGGAGAAGCTGCGCTGGAACTGGAATACTCCGATGGCGCTTTCGCCTAACGAGAAAGGGACGCTTTATATGGGCGCCCAATTTTTATTTCGCTCCCGCGACCATGGCCAAAACTGGGAACGTATTTCGCCCGATCTGACGACGAATGATCCGGAGAAACAAAAGCAAGAACAGTCCGGTGGGATCACGGTCGATAATTCTGCCGCGGAGATGCACACTACTATCTATTCCATCAGCGAGTCGCCCAAGGACAAGAATGTGATCTGGGTCGGCACTGATGATGGCAATGTTCAACTGACCCGCGACGGCGCAAAGACCTGGAATAATGTCGTCAAAAATGTTCCCGGCCTCCCGCCGAACTCATGGGTGAGCTGGGTGCAGGCGAGTAATTACGATGCGGGTACTGCCTATGCCGCCTTTGATCGCCACACTTTTGGCGATATGGCTCCGTACGTTTTCCGTACTACTGATTTTGGGAAGACATGGACGCCGCTTGTAACGGCACAGGATGCGAAGGGCGTTCGAGGTTACGCCTGGGTCATCAAAGAAGATATCGTGAAGCCGAATCTGCTTTTTCTCGGAACGGAGTTTGGCCTCTACGTTTCGATCGATGGCGGGAAGGACTGGGCGCAGTTCAAAGGTGGCAGGTTTCCGGCGGTAGCGGTACGTGATCTGGCGATCCAGCCGCGCGATAACGATCTTGTCCTGGCCACACACGGCCGCGGCATCTGGATCGTTGATGACATTACGCCATGGCGGGCTCTGACCCCTGAGCTTTTGCCGCAGGAGGCGAGCTTTGTTTCGGCGCGGCCCGTCCAGCAACGTATTCAAGGTAACGGTGGCTGGTCTAATGGTGACGCCGTATTCATCGGGGACAATCCGCCGGACGCCGCGGTCATCATCTACTACCAGAAAGCGCGGCATCTCTTCGGTAAGTTGAAACTCGAAGTGCTCGACTCTTCCGGCCAGGTCATTGACGAACTGCCTGCCAGTAAACGGCCGGGGCTGAATCGGGTGAGCTGGAGTATGCGCGCGAAACCACCACGCGTCCCACCGGCGGCGCAGGTTGCTTTCAACGGAATCCGCGGTCCCCGGCTGGTTCCCGGCGTTTACACAGTTCGCCTGACGAAAAATGGGAAGGCAACTGAAACCAAACTTACCATCGGGCTGGATCGGCGCGCGAAATTCAGCGAAGCCGATCGCAAAGCACAGTTCGATGCGGCGATGAAAGTGCGGGCTTTGTTCGAAGAAGAAAGCGCCTTGATGGATCGCATTCAGTTTCTTCGCGGTGCTCTCGCCAAAACCGGCGGTGCCTTGTCGGAGTCCGATCCATTAAAGAAAAGCGTGTCCGACTTTGATGGGAAAGTCGACGCTGTGCGTAAACAAATTGTAGCGACGAAAGAAGGCGGCGCCATTACAGGTGAGGAACGTTTGCGCGAACATACCGATCAGCTTTACGGTGCGATTCTGAGTTACGAAGGCAAACCGGGCGGCTATCAGCTCGCCTATATTGAGGCGTTGAAGCGTGAACTGGCCGATGCCACGAACGAATTTGCCGGCCTCGTGGACAAAGATTTGCCCGCGCTTAACGACGCTCTCAAAACCAAAAACCAACCGACTATCTCGCCTCCACCGCAAAAGGTTGCCATCGACGAAGACTCCGAGCATTTTGCCGGGGGCGGTGGAAGTCGGCCAGGCGATCCCGATGCGGTTGCCACGAAAATCGGCCTTCCCGCTGATTTTCGTGTTTTGCATTGATTGCGGATTCCTCGCATAATCTGCAGGTCCGATCATTCGGGGGTATAGTTGGTAGAGCGTCTTCGTTCGCAATGAGTCCAGTGCGAATTTGCTCACATTATCTCACGCGCTCTCACCTGCTCATGTAGAGGCTAGAGCACTGAATAGTCGCTATCTCACGTTGTCTCACGCATGCCCAAAATCCAAGGCGAGTGGACAAAGCGGCGTACCAAACCACGCGCGTGCGCGCGATGTGTCAGCTTTGTCTACCCAATCCGGCCGGAGGTCGGCGGAGCAGCGCTTGGGCCGATAGAAAGCGTAACCTTTTTGCCATTTATCAACGCCACCTGCAGTGCGATCGCGGCTGGAGAAATTAGTCGCGCTTACCGGGACTGACGCACGTAAATGACTTGGGAGATTTTGGCGGGCGTGCGGTCTTTGGATTCGCCATCGTTTCGACAACCAGCTTCTCCAGTGCCTTGACAGCAGTATGCGTAGCAACGGTGGCCTCGCTCCACGCTTTGGCCTGTTCTTTGGCCGATTGGAAAGCATTTTGGGCGTTCTTCTTTCGTCCGGCTTTGCGCCGTTCGCGACGCGCGAACAGTTCGTCAAGCTGATCTTCGACAAACGCAGACAGAAACTCCTCCGGCGAAATGCCCTCGGTCGGAGAAATCTTACCGGAATCGCAGAATTGCCGAAGCAAATGGTCCGATTCCCCCGAGAGATTGATTACATAACGCATACAGTGAATGTCGGAAATTGTCCTCGACAACTAGCCAGCCTTCGCGGAGAAGGCAACAGATAAATGACAAAATTGTAATGTTTGGCCGCTCTGCCGCTAACACGATCCGGATAGGCAAATCAGGGACACACAACAAGACCTTTATTGCTGGCATCTCTGGCGTAGCGGTGACTGGCAGCGCGCGTCTTGAACGTCTTTTTCGGCGTCGTGCTGAGACGACGCGGACGTTTGAGACGTTTCTTCGCGGACCTTGCACAATCGAATCGTTCGTCGCGTTCCCTTGTTCCATTCACACGCGATGCCCGCTCGTCGCAGTGCTGGAGCCAGCCGCCGTAAACAGTGACCAAGTGAACGGGGGTTCTCCGGCCATCGCTTCGAACACCGAACATTCTCACTGACAAAGTTGTTGAGGGCTTCGAGCAACGGCGCCGCCTTCCCCCGACCATTCGTTTTCTTTTTCGACCAATTGTCGGATAGCGATGCCAACCGGATGCGCCTCTACAGAGGCGGTGGGATCCGGCGCTTCCTTCCCCTGTCTTTGAACCGATTTAAGCGCGTTTTACTTAGGTAATCAACCGAACTCTGGCTCTGCTCGCGTTGACTTTGTCAGTGCTGTTTGCTGGCACTCATGCAACGACCAGCTGACTGCTGCGCCGGTAATAATGCCCTTGAGATAGGGCGAGACTCTGTCGAGCCTATAGCAAAAAGACCAAACACAACGACATATGAACTCCGCTCAGTGCCGATCCGATCCAGACCCAGGTAGCGAGCTTCAGGTGGGTGATTCGGTAAGTCATTCCATTCGGGTCATCAGCCGGCATTGGCGCGCGCTCGTGGGATTCTCCTTGATCTTTCGAATCTTTGAGGGTGCGCTCTGCGCACCGCTGGTTGCTGTCGTTGGAAAGTGGCTCTTGGGCCGAACGGTGCTTGATAGCACCGCGCTCGTGTCGTTCCTGCTCTCACCGCGAGGGATTCTCGCACTCGTGTTCACGGCCACCACGCTGATGACCGTCCGGCTGGTCGAACATGCTGGACTGTCGGCGATTTTCTACGGCGCATTCCAAGGCCGCAGAGTCCCTGCGCTTGAAGCAGGCCGTATAGTTTGGCGGGATTTGCTGGCTTTAGTGTGTGTGTCGGCGCGTTTCGTCGGCATCGGATTGGTAACGGTTCTCCCACTGTTGATGGTGGCCGGCGGATTCGCGGTTTGGCTAGTGCCCCAGCACGATGTGAACTATTACCTGAAGCTCCGACCGCCGGCATTCATGGTTGCCGCGTCCGTTATCGGGGTGGTTGCAGCAATTACTGCAGTGGTCGTGGTAGCACTCGTGGCGCGCTGGCGCTGGGTCGTTCAGGCAGTGATCTTCGAGGAAAGGCAGCCGCCCGATGCATTTGCACGAAGCGCTGCGCTTTCGCAGGGCGTTCGGTGGAGACTGGCCGGTGTGATCATCGGTGTCGCGCTCTTTTCGCTTGCGCTGGGACTGGTCGCGTCGTTTTTGGGGACAGCGAGCGCATCAATTCTACTCGGGATCCTGGGGCAGGGCGCCGCCTCCCTCGCCATTGCGTTTGGCCTCTTGTTACTACTGCGGACCATCCTCGGAGCGGCATGCACTTTTTTGGGTTCCTGGGTCGATGCGGGCCTCTTTACCTTTCTCTATTGTCGCCGTGTTGTGGTGCCGAGTGGTCAGGCAGTGATAGCTAAAACAGCTGCCGCTCCCTCGATGGTGCCACCGCGCTGGATAGTACCCGCATTGACCGTGGCCCTGCTATTTTTTGCAGGGTGCGGCGCCTGGCTCGCACTTGAAACGTTCTCTGAAGTTCGCACGGTCAGCATTCACGCCCATCGTGGCGTTTCGACCGAGGCACCGGAAAACACGCTCGCCGCGGTGCGGGCAGCCATCGCCGCGGGTGCAGATTATCTCGAGACAGACATTCAGCTTTCCAAAGACGACGTGCTCGTGGTCGCGCACGACAGCGATTTCTCCCGCCTCGGCGGTGTCGCGAAGAAAGTCTGGGAGCTTACCTACGAGGAAATCCACGCCATCCCGCTTGGCCGGAATGCGGCGCCGGAGTTTCGCAATGAAGTAACGCCAACCTTTGACGCGCTGCTTTCGGAGGCGAAAGGACACATTAAGATAAACATCGAACTAAAGTATTACGGCGATCACGAACCAGAACTGGCAAAGAAGGTCGTCGAAGCCGTGCGCGCACACCAAATGCTGGATCAAGTCGTGATCCAGTCCCTGGAATACCAACCGCTCCTCGAAGTACGCAAACTCGTGCCTGAAGTGCCAGTGGGTTACCTGCTCTCATTCAATGCCCGCGAGCCATCTCGCTTAGATGTCGATTTCCTCAGCGTACAGCAAAATCGACTCGACAGCCGATTCATTAGAAAGGCGCACGGGAGCGGAAAGCAGGTTTATGCGTGGACCGTGAATACCGTCGAAGATATGCGCCGTCAGTTTGATCTCGGCGTTGATGGCGTGATCACAGATCAGTCAGCTCTCGCACGGAAAACTTTGGATGAAATGCGCGGCCGTCCGAAGCTCGAGCGATTTGCGAACCAGATTCGAGCGTGGCTGGCCGACTGAAAACAACATTCCAAAAGTGCTCGACCGCAGCTAACGAGAAAAGGTGCCTCTACCGGGTTCGCTATTGCGCGCTCTCAATAAAGGTAAACGTCAAACAAAGCCACTCCTGTCGTGTTATCCTTGCCGCGAACGATAGCCGTAATGCTCGCGCCGACATTAACGACAGCGAGGATGGCTGACTCGTTCGAATTGGGCGGAGCAAACCCGGTTGCCTGAATCGCTGTCTGGTTCGTGTCCTGCCAGTTATCGTTAAACGCAAGGAGATTCCCGTTGCCATCGTGTAGTTCGAGCGTTGGGTCTGCCAACGCATTGGCAATGCCAAATTGCGTTAGCGTCGGACCAAGAGCGCGCACAATAATTTGCAACGATGGGGTCCTGTCGCCGATAAACCCGCCAATCATAACATCGTTTCCCGTTCCAACAAACCCGCGGCTGCTGACGTTCGAGATCAAATTCTCAACCCCCGAGGGCACAATGCCATAGGCTTCCACTAAACCTACTCCCGTGGTGTTGTTCTTGCCGCGCACAATCGCAGTGTAGCTGCCGGGTGAGAGAGAGTTCAGGAGGATGGCGGACTCCTTGTCATTGGGGGGTGCCTTGGCAGTCGCGGCAATGGTGGCTTGGTTGGTATCTTTCCAGTTGTCGTTTGTGGCGATTAGCCCTCCGCTACTGTTGTATAACGTGATCGTCGGATCGGCCAGTGCTCCGGTGACGCCAAAGTTCGTCAGCGTTGGCCCGAGCGCGCGCACCAGTACTTGCTGAACGGGATTATCGCTGACTGTGAAGCCGACGATCAAGACATTTTCCCCGGTGAGGACCGCCAAGCGCGTGGAGACGTTTTTCAAGAGCCCCTCAGAAATAATTACGCCCTTGGTGCTACTGGCGATCAGTAACAGGAGCGCGAGCGCAAACAGGACGACAGGAAAACCGCGCTGCAGAGGCGACCGGCCGCTTGAATTTTTTAAGTATAGAGTTTTCATAGTTTTTTAATTTGAGTTTTTTGTTGAGGCTGCTGAGCTTTTGTTGGGTGTGAGTTACTAGGGCGTAGCCACGAGCAAAACGCCCCTTCCATCGCTGAGCGTGGCAAAGAAGAGCGCCTGCCCGCGCTCATTGATAATTCCTCCGGTACCGACAGGGTATGGAGCAAAGGGAGCCAATCCCAGGTAAGCGATCGTGCCGAGGCCTGGAACGACAGTGCCTGTCCGGGCGACGAGCTGCACGGAGCCGTTCGAAAAGACATACAGCCCGTTATCAGCGATGCCATCCATGTTGTCATCGGTGCTCAGTGTGGCGGCAAAGCTCACGGCTCCGCGCTGGTTCAGGTCGTACGTGGCGTCTTGGAAACCCGCCCTCACGAATGTCCCACCACCTGGCATGGCATCCCCCGGGCGTGCCACTGCGATGGTGGTGCCTTGCGAGAAGAGGAAAACGCCAAGCGCGTCGCCAGTGGCGGGCGCTGTGGTCAGGTCGCCGATGAAAACGATGTCGTCTCGGCTATTCACGACGGCCCCAAAAGCCAGGCGGAAGACGCCGCCGCCCGGCGCCGGGTCGCCCTGGTGAGCAATCGATTGAATTATGCCAGTGGCAGCGTCCTTTAGGTACACGCTCTCGGCACAGTTCGTAAATCCGATATCTATACACTCGTCGCCGGCCACATGGCCGCCAAAGGCGACATCACCGCCGTTGTTGATCGACCCGTTCATAGCCATGTCGAACGTACCGCCGGCCGGCGCCGGATCACCCGGTCTTACCACGCTGGAGATCGTGCCACGTTTGTCGGCCAGAAAGAGTCCCACCCCCAGTCCCATCTCGCCTGGTGGGGAGGTAGGATCAATATCACCCCCCGTCACGATGCCAGAAAAAACGATGTCTCCCCGGTTGTTGATGGCGGTGTTAAAGAACACCCCCTCCAAGTGTTCGCCCCCGGGTACCGGAGTGCCAGGTCCCGCCGCTCGGCTCAGCGTGTGCGTGCTATGGGAGAAGCGGAAGATGCCGGCGTTAAGCGCCAGGGAACTAAAATCGAGGGGTTCCAAAGAAAAAGGGATAGCGATGTCGCCGCCTTCGTTCACGCCGAGGCGGCCGAACTCATTGGGACCGAAAACGCCGCCACCGGGTGCGGGTTGGCCCGAGCGCATAATCTGCGTGATCTGTCTCCGAACCCCAACAAACACGCCTTCGCCGCCTGTGGTCACGTCCGCGGTAAAGCCGACTTCACCACGGTTATTGATGGCGCTCGGTTCGAAGTCGAAGGTGATGTTGCCGCCACCTGGCGCAGGATTGTCGAGAAAAGCTATCGTTGTGAAACTGTACCTCGACGGCTTTCCCAGGGCGCTATGCGTTTCCTGCGTTCGCATTAGTGCCGAGATGACTGGGACAAGAGCGAGAGCGAGAGCGAGAGCGACTGCGATCTTTTTCATTGTCATATTTTTTGTTTTCATTGTTGTTGAGGCTGGATCTCAATTCGTGGTCGCCCGAGCAATTATTCGATCTGCGCTGGGCCGCGACCGTGGTGGAGCAGGCCTTGCAGCGGTTGCGCGAGGAATGTGAAAGCAAGGGACGCCTGCGATTGTTCGATGCGTTGAGCCCGCATCTCACCAGCGAACGCAGCGATACATCGTATGGTGATCTGGCGCCACGATTGGGCACAAGCGAGTCAACGGTAAAATGGCAACTCCATAATTTGCGGCGGCGTTATCGCTGGTTGCTGCGCGATGAACTTGCCCAGACTGTCGCCGACCCAAAGGATGTGCCCGATGAGATCCGGCACCTGTGCGCAACGCTCGCGGCGGGAATGGAGGCGGTGGCGTAAAGCGATTGAAGGGTTAAACAGCTAAATTGTTACACCGTTGAAGCATTAAATGTGCTACATCGTTACATCGCTCGAATTGGTCATTGTAACATTGTAATTGTTTTAACTTTTATAACCTCCCAGCATGCAATTGTTCGCTCTCACCGATTCGCCTGCAGGCGTTACGCGAACGCCGGCAAAGTGTCGGGCGTGCGGCGCAACGACACGGTTAGGCAATGGGCTCTGTCTGAGCTGCACGTTGCGTGAGGCACTCGATGAAGACTGCGAAGGCTCGCGCGAATCGTTCGAGGCGGCTCTCGTTCAAAGCGAGGTGAAAGACACGCACTGGCGCGTGGGCAATTACGAGGTTCTGGAGGAGATCGGGCGCGGTGGGATGGGCGTGATTTATCGGGCGCGCCAGCGGCATTCGCGTCGCATCGTGGCGCTCAAACGCATGGTCTCGTATCATGCCGATTCGCGCGAGACCCGCGAACGTTTCCGGCGCGAAGCGGAAGCGGCAGCCAGTCTCGATCATCCCAACATCCTGCCCATCTACGAAGTTGGGCAGGGCGAAGATGGTCTGCCGTTTTTCAGCATGAAATACGCAGCCGGTGGCAGCCTCCAAAAAGCCGCACCGGCGCTGCGCAGCGACTCGCGTGAATGCGTTCGATTGATCGCCAAAGTGGCGCGCGCCGTTCAATATGCGCATGAGCACGGCATTGTGCATCGCGATCTTAAGCCGGGAAACATTCTGCTCGACTCCCACGGCGAACCGTTCGTGACCGACTTCGGACTGGCCAAATGGCTCGACACCAACACCGATCTGACCCGGACCCTCACCATCTTCGGCACACCTGGCTACATCGCGCCGGAGCAAGCGAAAGGGTCAACAACAAAATCGAATCCAGCAGCGGACATTTATAGTCTCGGCGCGATCTTGTTTAATCTGTTTACGGGTCGTCCGCCGTTTCTGGGCGAGCACGCGCTGGCGGTGATTGAGCAAGCAAGCGAAAAACCTGCGCCGCAATTGCGGTCGCTGGTGCCGTCGCTCGACCGCGATATGGAAACAACCGTCGCCCGCTGTTTAGAACGCGATCCAAACGCGCGCTACCAATCCGCCGGAGCGCTTGCTGATGATCTAGAACATTGGCTGCGACATGAGCCAATTTGCGCGAGGCGGATTGGACCTTTTACTCGGACGCAACAATGGGTGCGACGAAATCCAACTACTACAATGTTAATAGCAGCGTTGGTCGTCCTAGCGGCAGCGGTCGTCGGCGTGACGGTTTGGAAGAGCGAATCACAGCATCCACTGTCCTCGCTGCCCGCAGGGGTGGCAGTCCTACCATTTGAAAACCTCAGCCGCGATCCCGCCAACGCATTTTTCACTGACGGTATGCAAGATGAAATCCTGAATAATTTGGCAAAGATCGCGGACTTGAAGGTGATCAGCCGGACTTCAGTGATGCAATACAAGAGCGGTGCGAAACGAAATCTGCGTCAGATTGCGAATGAACTTGGAGTCACGCATGTGGTTGAGGCAAGCGTGCAACGCGCCGGCAATCGCGTCAGCGTCAGTGCTCAGTTAAGCGACGCAAGAACCGACCGACATATGTGGGTAGAGCGCTACGATCGACCGCTGGATGACGTCTTTGCGATCCAGACCGAGATTGCACAGGCGATCGCCGATCAGCTTCAGGCAAAGCTGTCCCCGAGAGAGAAAGCTGCCATCGAAGAACACCCGACGTCTGACCTGGTTGCATACGATTTCTATCTGAGAGCAAAAGAATTCATCTATGATGGTCACATCAACCTTAGTCGGCAGGGAGAAGATTTTTTTTGAAGCGGTACAGCTTCTTGACCAAGCGATAACGCGTGACCCGGCGTTTATTCTAGCTCACTGTCAACTCGCCTCGATAAACAGTAACATCTACTCGTTTAACTACGATCACACGGAAACTCGCCTGGCATTGGCTGAAGCGAGGCTACGCGCGGCCAGGCGTCTTCAACCAGATGCAGGCGCAACACATCTCGCGCAAGCCGCATACCTTTATTACGGTTCTCGCAACTACGAAGAGGCGCGAAAGGAACTGGCCAACGCCCAATGGACATTTCCTAACAACGCAGAGATTTTTCAGCTTCTCGGTTGCATCGATCGACGCCAGGAGCGCTGGGATGACGCCATTCAAAACTTTGCACGTGCAGTGGATCTGGATCCTCGGAATGCCAGCCACATGATCGATCTGGGATACACTTACTTTAAGCTACGCAGATACGAAGAAGCAATGGTCATCGCAAGACGTGCGCTCGCGCTAGAACCCCGAAATGGCATCTTGCGGGCCGCGGAAGCATGGATCGGGTTCAACGCACACGCGGACATGTCATCGTTCCGCGCGGTCCTAAACACGATCGAAGCGGACAGTGCGTCGTCAGCCGCCGAAGTGTCTGAACTCTCTTTTCAACTCGCACTTTGCGAACACGATGTTGCCGCGGCGACTCGAGCGCTTAGGAACATTGCGAGCGAAGGTTACATCGATTTCAACGGGTTTCCATTCCCGCACGCCTGGTACGAAGGACTAGTGGCCAAATTGCGGCAAGATGCGCCCGCCGCGCGCACCGCTTTCGTAGAAGCACGCACTGAAACCGAGAAACTCGTTCTTTCACAACAAGAAAATGAAAAGCCCCTGAGCGTATTGGCACTCATCGACGCTGAGTTAGGCGAAAAGAACAAAGCAATTCAAGAAGGCCGCGCCGCCTGCGACATGATTCCGCGTGTGAAAGATGCGACGTTCAATACACTCCTGAACACGAATCTTGCTCGCATCTACGCAGTCACAAAGGAGAAGGATCTCGCCTTGGGAAAGTTAGAGATAGTCAGCAAGTTTCCATTCGGCCCGTCTTATGGGGAATTACGTCTTGACCCGGTGTGGGACTGGCTCCGCGGCGAACCCCGATTTGAGAAGCTCTTAGAGGAGTCAAAAAAAGAGGTCAGGGTCCTTAAACCGTAGCATTTCTCTAACGCCACAGCAGGTCGGCCGATGGAGGAGCCAGGTCGTTAATCACGCTTCTCCTTTGTTTAGTATTTAGCCCAAACTCGTCTCTTCGCCGCGCTTGGTCCTGGACAAACACCGTGCCGGTGTGGGAGGCTGGATTGTTGAACGCATTATTTGAGTTCCGCGTGGAACTAGGAATCATCCTGATGAGGTTTCCGAAAAGTTCGTCCTCACTTCGGCTGACTCGGGGCTCCAGTTGGATCTGGAAATCGCGTTAAGCGGCGATCAGCGGAGGTTCAGCCCCACAGACTTCTTCAGCCTGGCCGAAGGTCGGTTGAAACGTCGGGTGACGTAATCGGCTTGAGTTTTACCGGCCAACCTCAAACAGTCTAATACTTTGTTTCTCTTAAACCGATGCTTTTAAACTATAGGAACGCACCCAGCAATTCGTCTGATTGGACGAATTTGCTCGGCCCAAGTTCAGCTAAAGCCGCGGTGACTACTACGGCCGCGTTTACTCAGCGCGCATGCGAAAGCCGCGATCGCTCACGATACTAACGTACGCTTTCAAGGCGACCGAAGCATTGCCTGTTTTCCAGGCGATGCATGATTCGGTCTTCACCGCGGGACTTAGTTCGCGGAATACCACGCTATCGTGAGGAAGGTTCTTCACCTGATCGGGTAACAATGCCACACCCAATCCTGCCGCGACGGATTGAATGAGCGTTCGCTCGATATCGGCATCTTGAAGGACCTTTGGGCTGAAGCCTACCTTTCGGCACGTCTGCGTGAGCCAGCGACGATAACCGGGGTAACTAGCCTCTGACATCCCGATAAAGAACAGCGGTTTGAGTTCCTTAAGGTGGATGACAGATTTTTTCGACAGCGGATTGGTTTTTGCGACAGCCGCAACCGTTTCGTAGGACGCGATTGGTCGAAACTGTAATCCATGCTCTTCAATTGGCTCATGCAATCCAACGAACCCCAAATCGATTTTGCCGTCTTGCAGTGCACGAAATTGATCGCCACAGGTCATATCGAAAAGATTGATCGGGACCGTTGGGAACGACCGTTGAAACGAGGCCAGCGTGACCGGCAGGAGGTCGTAGAACAGGTTTGCGACGTAGCCAATATTGAGCGGGGCCAATTCGTCGCGACTGAAGTGCCGCACGGACTCAACAATCTCCTCGCTGAGTTCGAGCACGCGTTTTGCATCGACCAGGAATGATTGTCCTTCCGGGGTCAGTTTTACTTGCCGCTTGGTCCGATCGAGCAGGCGCACGCCAATTTCCTCCTCGAGGTCTTTGATCTGTCGCGTGAGTGAAGGCTGCGCGAGGTGCAATTTTTCGGCACCCCTGGTAAAGCTGAGCGCCTCCGCCACTGCAACGAAATAGCGGATCTGACGAAGCTCCATGGCAATTTAATCAGAGGATAAACGCGCTAGCTGCGGAGATCGGAAGCTCGTGGGAGTCTTCACGGGCAATGTCATCGCGGCCAGTGTTTCGCACTCCTATAGCAATAGGCTATTACTGTCAACGGAACAAGGTATTAGCCGATTTCCTGGCAAATCGTATGGATAGAGGCGGCTCGGGGCACTTCTGGGAAGTTGCGGCCGTTTTTATCATGGATCGCAAAGCTTCAGTTGTTTGGAATGGAACCCTGCGGGAAGGCACAGGCACGTTGAGCACAGAAAGTGGCGTGCTAAATAAAACGCAATATTCGTTTCGCACGCGTTTCGCCCGAGGCATCGGGACCAACCCGGACGAATTGATCGCCGCATCCCTCGGAGGCTGTTTTTCCATGGCCCTTTCTAATGAGCTCGGCCTTTCCGGTTTCCATCCGCAGCACATCGAAACGGTCGCCACCGCCACCCTGGAAGATTTAGCCGCAGGCTGGACGCTCACGCGTATTCAGCTCGATGTGCGCGCGAATGTGCCGCTTGTTTCTCAATCGCATTTTATGAAAGCGGCGCTCGCGGCAAAGACCAAATGCCCCGTCGCTCGTTTGCTCAATACCACTATCAGCATGAATGCGAGTCTAAACCCATGATATCAACCGAATCGGCGAGCCCAGCGAAACGATTGTCGAGTGGCGACAGAGAAAGTTCTCTGAAGCTTAGCCTGGAAGCATCAGAGCTTCGCTATCGGCGGCTGTTTGAAACTGCGCAGGACGGCATTCTGATCCTTGACGCGAATACGGGCAAGATCATCGATGTAAATCCCTTTCTGCTCGATCTGCTCGACTATCCATTCGAAAACATGATCGGCCGGCGACTCTGGGAGGTCGGCCAATTCAAAGACATCGCAGCGAATCAAGCCGCTTTCGAAACGCTGCAAAGGAATGAGTACATTCGCTATGAAAACCTTCCGCTCCGCAGCAGAGCAGGTAAGGATATTCACGTCGAGTTTATCAGTAACGTTTACTTCGTCGGGTCTGACAAAGTGATCCAATGCAACATCCGCGATATCAGTGCGCGCTTGGTTGCAGACGCGGCGTCTCACCGTCGCCTTGCTGCGCTCGAACTTGCCAATAAAAGCAAAGACGATTTGCTGGCCGTGTTATCCCACGAGTTACGAACTCCACTAACGGCCATTTCTTGCGCCGCGGATTTGCTCGAACTCGGTCACGATGCGGCCGACCAACTCGATAAAACCGAGGTGCCGCCGCAGTTCGACCGGTCCGCCGTGGCCATCATCCGCCGCAACCTTCAGGCCTTGGTGCGATTGATTAACGAGTTCCTCGATCTAACCCACATGGCGAAGGGAGCTCTGCGGCTTAAGCTGGAGCGAATCGACGCGCACGAGATGATTCGCCTGGCGCTCAAGAATCTGGAGAGCTGGCAGAAACTGACCAGGGTCGGGATCTACCTTCAGTTGGAAGCTCAGCATCACCATATCCGCGCCGATGCAGGCAAGCTGGAACAGATTTTGTCGAACCTCATCGGAAATGCACTGAAGTTCACACCAACAGGCGGCAGGATTTTGATTGTCACCCGCAACGAGATTGACAAACTAGCCATCGAAGTAAGCGATACCGGGATTGGGATTTCTGCGGAGGCGTTGGGGCGAATATTTTCGCCTTTCCAACAAGGAGATTCGTCGATTCATCCGCGTTTCGGTGGCCTCGGGCTTGGACTTTCAATTGCGCGCACTTTGACAGCGGCGCACGGCGGCACTCTGGACGTAGAAAGCGATGGCATAGGAAAAGGCGCCCACTTTACGGTGCGTCTCAAAGTGGATGATTCGGCTCCTCAAACTGGCGACGAAGAACCCACCGTCGCAGCAAAGAAAGCCGGCGAGCACCTGACGCGGGAGTAAACTATGGAACCAACCATCGTCCAAAATGGCGCTCTCTTTGCCCTGCAACACAGACCGGCGAAACGAAACCACCGTCGGTTCCACGACTTGACGAAAGTGCAGGCCAAGCGCCTGTTTTTCGGGTTGCCACTCGATCGTATTAATTGGTTAACGAGTTCCTTTCTCATCGGAACCGCGGCTCTTACCTTGACCGCTCTTCCGCTTTACCTCTGGTTTTTCGGGCTTGATTGGTTTCAGGTTGTTCTATTCTTCGTCATGCTGAGCGCTATCGGATTTAGCATCTCGTTAGGTTATCATCGGCTTTTTTCGCACCTTACCTTCCAGGCAAGCTGGCCAATTCGGCTTTTCGTCCTCATCTTTGGCGCGGCCGCTTTCGAGAACTCGGTTTTGATGTGGGCAAGCGAACATCGGCGCCATCACAAGCATGTGGATCATGACGAAGATCCTGTACTGCATTTCGAAAGGCTTCTTCTACGCGCACATCGGCTGGCTACTTTTCAAACTAGATAATGATGAGCCATACGACAACGTAGCCGACCTCCAGAAAGACAAACTTGTCTGCTGGCAGGATCGACACGTGCAATGGATCGCCGTTATCGTTAGTTTTATCCTGCCGGCAATGCTCGGTCTCTTATGGAACGGATGGCCCGGAGCACTCGGCGCATTCTTGATTGCCGGCGTTGCGCGCATCGTTGTTCTTCAGCACTGCACGTTTCTGATTAACAGCGCATGTCACATCATCGGGCGACAGCCGTATTCAACCAAATGCAGTGCGCGCGATTCGTTTTTCCTCGCCCTTTTCACTTTCGGCGAAGGTTACCACAACTATCACCACGAGTTTCAGTATGACTATCGCAATGGGGTCAAGCCATGGCAGATGGATCCCACCAAGTGGATCATCTGGATCCTGTCGAAGCTAAGACTTGTCCGCGGTCTGCGCCGCGCTTCCGCGGATAAGATTCGATCGGCGCAGCGAGAAATTGGAGAGCGAGTCGCCTGCGGTCTCCCTCAACGCAGCCCAGTTGTGTGAGGCGTTTTTGATTTCGGAACTACAAGCTCCAGTGGCATTTCCTTAACTCAGACTAAAGAGCTTAGACTTAATATCATTAGGTAATTGCATTTGCAGCTGTAGGTTGTGGCTTGAGCCTCTAGGCAAACGAAATGGAATCAATAGCCGCGCAAAGGAGCGCAATTTATTTCAAGCGACACAAACGCTCCAAGGGTCGAGCGGCGCTTTTTCGGCAGCTTCGCGCCTCACCTGCAAATCAGACCCGCGATGTGCAGCAGCAGATGTTCGGCAACGGATATATCACGCAAGGCCTTCCTTCAGGACAACTGTTGCTGGAAGGATTCGCATCTTAGAACCCGCGATGACGCGACCCGCACGCGTGGTCAAACACAGCGCTGCGCAAAGCATAATGAGCAAACGAAGCGCGTCTCGATCTTCTGATCGGGAGGTCATGCGGCACCTTTCCCGCTCGCGGATTTTCAAAGATTACGAAGGGGCTTTCAGCAAAGCTATGGGTTTGCCGCTGAATATTCGAGCGTACGATTCGTGGTCGCCGTCGCGTCATGGAAAAGGAGATCATAATGGCTCGTTCGCCGCAATTCTGGCTCGCTTTAACAAGGCGCGCTCTGCCTGCCTTAAGGCCCAGACCGATGCATCTCGCGAACCGGATTCGACAAGACGGACAGTATCCTGGTTTGCGGGACTCTCCGAAAGTGCAGTGCCGGTGTACATAGGTGACCACATTCTTGGTTTTCTCGAGACGGGCGAAGTGATGCTCAAGAATCCGACCAAGAAACACTTCTCCAGTATTACCCGGCAACTCCGCGCGTGGGGCTACAAGGCAGATTGGAAGCAACTTGAGCGGGCTTATTTTCGGTCGTGCGTTTTATCGCCAGACCGATATCGCGCGATGTTGCGGCTCCTGAATATTTTTGCGCAACACCTTTCCATTCTGTCGAATCAACTGGTGGTCCGGCGCGAAAAAGACGAGTCCGCCAACATGGCGCGAGCACGGCAATTCATCGAGAAACATCAGGCTGAACCCCTCTCTCTCGGGCGCGTAGCCCAGGCGGCTAATATCAGCCGGCACTACTTTTGCAAGATGTTCAAGAAAGCTACGGGGATGAATTTTATCGATTACCTCTCGAGAATCCGAGTAGAGAAATCGAAGGCACTTTTGCTCAATCCCAATTCAAGAATTAGTGAAGCTGCTTTCGCAAGTGGCTTTCGATCGATGACGAACTTCAATCGCGCGTTCCGGCGAATTGTCGGTCGCTCTCCCACGCAATTTCGCGAATCGCTTCCGAAGCTGCGACGCCCGATTTAGAGGCTAGCGGTTCCAGTAGTTCCCCGATTCTAACGCTTAGTTGGTCAAGAAGCGTGGCAGAGCTCTGCAGACTAATTCGTCCTACTCCGGCCACGACAAGACAAAGATCAGCTGCCACGGGTTTCATGACTGTTTTATTAATTACTGCGCAGCGGAGACGAACTTAAGCCCACCCATCCACCGAGGCTAGCGCACGGAACCTTCCGCACGCTCGCCGTCAGTGTTAGCGCGTTATTGCACTTTAATTTCGAGAGCTTTTGATTTTGCTTTCGTCGTTGTGGGGAGGTGAATTTTCAGTACTCCGTCGCGGAACTCCGCCGTCACTTTGGTGCTATCGGCGTCTTCCGGCAGGGTGAAGCTGCGTCTGAAGTTACCAAAGGCGCGCTCGATCCGATGGAATTTTCTTTTCTGATCCTCTTTCTCGTTTTTGCGTTCTCCGGAAACGCAGAGGATGCCATCTTCGACTGTTACCCTAACGTCATCCTTCTTCATCTCAGGCAAGTCAGCTTTGAGCAGGTACTCATGATTATCCTGACTAATATCAACCTCTGGTGACCAATCTGCGACCGTCAGGCTGTGGGCCTCGCCCGTGCCCATTCTGTTCGGAAATCCGCCCAAGAAACGATTGAAGCGATTTTGCGTCGCTTCTTCCATCTCTCGAAGCTGATTCCATGTTATTAATGTATTCATTTATATTTACCTTTCTGGACTGACATAAAGCCATCTCAGTCCATCACGCGCACCACTTATTGTCAGACTCAGCCCTAATCTTGTGGTCGACGTCCGAGGAGCTTTTACCGCCCTGGCAGCCGTGTCGCCGTTCCTACACCCAGTCCGCTGCCGGCGCCAGCGCCTCCCCCAATCTGCGTGGTCCAAACCTTCTGTGCAGCCGGTCCGACGTACATGTTAAAGCTTGGGCCGTCGGTGATTGAGATCGTGCCCGTGCAGTCTGCTGCGACCGTATAGGTTCCTACCCCTCCGGTGGCGTCGATAATAATAAAGCCCCCGATGTTCACCGTACCGAATGTATTGAACGTCGTACCATCTCCGTTGAACTGGAGACCTTGCATAACGGCTTTCGGTACCAGGTTCCCACCGACGTTTTGGTACCCGTCGAAGGTCCACAGATACAAGCCCCTTAGCATGTGCACGCTGCAAACTTGTCCGTCGGCTGCCGCCCCCGCGGTGGCGGATGTGCCCAGCGCCATTGCAGCAACCAGGCTGACCAACGCACACGCGAAGAGCAAGTAGCTTGTTATGCTTTTAACTAGTTTTGTTTTCATAATTATTGTTCTTTCTAATTTCCTTTTCTTGTTTTGGCTGAGGTTGGATTGTTTGGATTATTTGCAATCCAGTTTCGCGTGGAACTACGAACCATCTTGATGAGGCTTCCGAAAAGTTCGTCCTCACTTCAGACTGACTCGGGGCTCCAGTTGGATCTGGAAATCGCGTAAAGCGGCGATCAGCAGAGATTCAGCCCCACAGACTTCTTCAGTCTGGCCAAAGATCGGGTGAAACGTCGGGTGACGTAATCGGCTTGAGTTTTACCGGCCTACCCTCAAACAGTCTAATACTTTGTCTCGATTAAACCGATGCCTTTGACTATAGGAACGCGCTCAGTAGTTCATCAGAATCGACGATGTAAGCGGCGACCTTCCCGATGGGCGTCAACGATCCAACGCCACCCATCTCGGTAATGGCGCTGCAATAACCCACGACCACCCGGCAGGGTGGAGCTTGTCAGCGATGATTTCCCAGTACTGTTGCGAAGGCCGTCATCGGCGTCATACTCCCTGATTATCTCGTCAATAGCCGCCGCCAACCGAATCGGCGGCTATGGCACCGTGATTCTCAGAACCTGTCCAAGCCCATTCGGTGGTGGACCAAAGCCAACGTTTGAAACGTAAAGTGCGCCGTCAGGACCAAAGGTCATGGCTGTCGGGAGGAACAGTCCTGACGCGATGAGCGTACGATTACCTGATGGATCAATTCGTATCACTTTGCCGGTCCCCGGCGTTGGGAATTGGTTTCCGTTCCCTGTCGTATTCTCCAGCACATACAGTCGATCTGCGGAATCGAAAGCAAGGCCGAGAATAGTGGTGAGACCACTGCGGAAAACACTTATCTGGCCGGTTGGTGTGATCTTTAAGACCTTAGAAGAGCCCGGAACAATCGGGAAAGTATTAAGGTTTCCGACATAAAAATTGCCATTGTGGAAGGCGATCGCCGTCGGCACGATGTGGCCCTGGCTGGCAGAAATATCAACGACACGGGAGACCCGAGCCCCGGGCGTAATCTTATCCAGCTCGCCGTGATTTGGTTCGACGGCGTATAAATCACCGCCCACCGCTATCATGCTGTACCAAGTTCCATCGGGTTCAAAATCGTCAGGCTCGGGATTAGCGACAGGATGATTCTTCTGGAATCTGCTCAGGTTGGCGATAAGACTCCAAGAGCTGTTGGCATTAACCCGTATCACGCCGTTAGGGACATTCGGCACGCCATGCGAGCAGCCAGCTCCGCCGAGCACGGCGTAAAGCGTGTTTCCGATGAACGCCACATCAGCCACGCCACTGATCAGACTGCCAGAGTCTGCACTAGTCTGGCTTGACGGCAAATTGTCCACTACCGTCGTGCGGAAGCCGTGGGGACCGATTTTGGAAATGCGCGCGCCAGTAACGTTCCCTGTGTACGGCCCAACAGCAGGGACCACTACACAAGGCGGGTTCAAGCCGCCAGTTCCCCCTTCGGCGACATAAAGAAAGCCGTCAGGTCCAAACTTCAGGCCGCGCGGATTGTTCAATCCGGTGGCAAAAACCGAGACGCTGGTTGCAGCGGGTGACGCGACCTGATCCGTCGCGCCGGTAACGTCGACCGTGTTCTGGTCCGGCAGGCTTCCATCCGCTGCTCTGGCTGTCCACGAAGGAACAGAGCACGCGAGCGTGAGCGCGAGCAGAAGGAAACTGCACCGTAAAGGCGACCGGCCGATTGATTTTTTTAAGTGTAGAGTTGTCATTTTTTTGTTTTCAGTTTTTGTTGAGGCTGGATTGTTGAACTGCATTAATTGCAATCCAGTTCCGCGTGGAACTAGGAACCATCCTGATGAGGCTTCCGAAAAGTTCGCCTCACTTCAGACTGACTCGGGGCTCCAGTTGGATCTGGAAATCGCGTAAAGCGGCGATCAGCGGAGGTTCAGCCCCACAGACTTCTTCAGTCTGGCCGAAGATCGGTTGAAACGTCGGGTGACGTAATCGGCGTGAGTTTTACCGGCCACCCTCAAACAGTCTAATACTTTGTTTCTCTTAAACCGATGCCTTTGAGCTATAGGAACGCGCTCAGCAGTTCGGCAGAATGGACAATGTAGCGGCGAAGACGCCGAGCATTTTGCCTGGGGCGGTGGAAATCGGCTAGGCGACCCCGATGCGGTTGCCACGAAAATCGGCTTTCCCGCTGATTTTCATGTTTTGCATTGATTGCGGATTCCTCACATAATCTGCAGGTCCGATCATTCGGGGGTATAGCTCAGTTGGTAGAGCGTCTCGTTCGCAATGAGAAGGCCAGGGGTTCGAATCCCCTTACCTCCAGTCTTCGCTCGCGTCGTAAGTCGAGAGCGAAGACTGTCGCCCCGTAGCCCTGGCGAAGGCGGACCTCTTTCGAAGTTGCGTGTGCCAACGTCTCCATCTACGACTCGGTAAGCCAGTCTGGCTTCGAATTGCGCCTCACCTTACCCAGTCTTCGCGGTTCTTTTTTTGTATTATCTCCGCCTCGGGGCGAGTTGGTAAGAGAACGAAATTTGATCAACATCGTAACTGGGTAACTGTATTCAACTCATGAAACCGAAAAACCTTTTAATCATCGGCGTGTTCTCTGCGGTTGTTGCGATCTGCTTTCCGACGCGGAGTGATGCCAAAGCAAAAGGCTCGCCTTCACCGGAGACTGAGAGTTCCGCAGCTTCGAGTGCCGAGGCGTCACCTGCAAAAATGCGCGCGACGGCGTTCAAGGGGATGATCGCTTCGGTGGATGATAAAGCAAAGACCTTCACCATTGCGGGAAAAGAAACCTCGCATTCGCTCAAGATCACCGACAAAACCATCATCACCAAAGGTGGTCAGCCCGCCACGATGAAAGAAGTCGTCTCTAACGAGGAAGTGAGGGGTTCGTATTACAAAATGCCTGACGGTTCGATGGAGGCGAAAATCGTGAAGCTTGGACCGTTGACCGAAGCGGAGAAGGCGGAAAAGGAAGCGCGAAGAGCGAAACGAGAGGAAAAGAAAGCAACGATTTCGGCGACGGCGTCTACCGCTCCATCGGTAAGTCCGAGTCCGTAATTTCGCGGCGGGATGAAATACTCTGATTAAAATCCGGCCTCGGAGGGACGAGCTTCCGCTCGTCCGAGGACAGCGCAGAAGCGCCTCCCTCCGGATCGACAAACGCCGCTCCTTCTAATTCGCTTCCGTTGCTTTTACGGCGACACGCAGGTCAGCAACGAACCGATTGTATTCCCGTTCGCGCGATTCTTCGTCGGGCTGACGCAGGAGCGAGGAAGGATGAACCGTTGCCACAACTTTTGGCGCGAGATGCGACGACAGAACTTTGCCGCGTTCTTTCGTGACGCGAAAACTCGGTCCGAAGATTGTCTGCCCCGCGGTTGAGCCGAGAAACACGACAAGCTTGGGCTCGACCAAACGCAGCTCCGCTTCCAGCCACGGCCGGCAGGCGGCGATGTCGCGCGCACTTGGTTTCTGATGAATCCGTCGTTTCCCGCGCGGTTCCCATTTGAAATGTTTCACCGCGTTGGTCACATAAACTTCGTCCCGATTAATTCCAGCTTCCTCCAGCGCGCGATCCAAAATTTTTCCCGCCGGACCGACGAATGGTTTCCCGGCGACGTCTTCATAATCGCCCGGTTGCTCGCCGATCATAAACATGGTGGCGTGCTTCGGGCCTTCGCCGAAGACCGTTTGCGTCGCTTTTTTGTAGAGCGGACAGGCGGTGCACTCTTTCGCGGCCGCCGCAACTTTAGCGAGGCTATTCGTCTCCGGCACCGGTGCCGGTCGCCACACTATCTGTCGCCTCGCATCTTTGCATTATGAGTCGTAGCTCGACTCCGAATTGTATGTGATTGATCGAATGCCGCAACTAGATTGCGGTATACGTGGCAAAATGATCCTCGAAACTCCGCGCTTAATTCTGCGTCCATTCGCCACCGACGATCTCGATCGCATGGCGGAATTAATGGCGAACAAGGATTTCATGCGTTTCTCGATGGGGCCGATGACGCAAGAGCAAACGAAGAGTTTCCTCGATAAAGTGATCGGCTGGGACCGAGATCGTATGCCATCACAATTCGCCATGATTGTGCGATCGAGCGAAGCGCTTGCGGGCTACTGCGGCTTTTTTCACCACGAAGTCGATGGCAAAATGGAAATTGAGATTGGTTACAGATTGGACAGCGATTTCTGGAACCGCGGACTCGCTAGTGAAGCAGCGCGCACCGTTCGCGATCATGGTTTTCGCGACCTAAAACTCGATTACGTCATCTCTTTGATTCATCCCGAAAATCACCCATCGCGCCGAGTGGCGGAAAAAAATGGAATGATTCTGGAAAGGGAGACGACCTTTAGAGGTTTCCCGACATTCGTCTTTTCGATTACCCGGCAGCGGTGGGGCTTACGGCTAATGCACGCGAATAAACGCGAATTTTCATTCTGAATAGTGTGCATTGGGTTTGCGCGGTTAGGAAAGCCGCCACTGCAACTGGGGTGTGGCGCCGAATGAATTCCTCCGCAAGGGCGCGGTAGGCGCGCGCGCCGGCCCCGCTCTTGTCGTATTCCAAAATGGTTTTGCCGAAACTCGGTGCCTCGCTTAAGCGCACCGTTCGCGGAATGACGGTGTCGTAAACTTTTGCGGCAAAATGTTGACGCACCTCCGCCACCACTTGTGCGCTCAAATTTGTCCGGCTATCGAACATCGTCATGAGAATACCGCCGATTTGGATATTCGGATTTGCTCCGGAATCGCGCACTTGCTCGACCACGCGCACAATTTTGACCAGACCTTCCAGCGCGAAGTATTCGCATTGAATCGGGGTCAGAATTTCATCGGCCGCTGCGAGTGCGTTGCTCATGAGAATTCCCAGTGAAGGGGGACAATCGAGCAAAACAAAATCGAAGGCGCTGTCCGCACGCAACGGTTGCAATGTTCGCGCCAGCCGCAGTAAGTGATCCGGCATGCGGGCAATCTCGACTTCCGCGCCGGCAAGATCGAGGTCGGCTGGAACGAGAAAAAGATGATCTAATCGGGTCGGCAAAATTTTGTCAGCAATTACGGTCTCGCCTAGCAAAGGATCGTAGAGGCTTTCTCCTTCGAAGTCCTGCATTCCGAGGGAGCTGGTGGCGTTGCCCTGCGGGTCGAGATCGATGAGCAGAATGCGTTGGGCGCGTTCCGCCAGTGCAGCGCCGAGATTTACCGTCGTCGTTGTTTTGCCAACGCCGCCCTTCTGATTCGCGATGGCAATGATTTTCATCGTGTCATCGTGGGACGATCAGCGTGCGCAGCTCGAAAGTGCGGCGGCCATCGGCTTCTTGCCACCAAAGGTCGTCGGGCGCGGGTAACATTTCAGTAATTTCCAATTCGCCGGCTTTACTCAGCCAGCGATGAAAAATTTCCAGGAAAAGATAACTTTCGAGATCGATAAAAACCGGTTTGGTATCTTTGTCGCGGCCTTCCGCGCCGCTGCGCCGCAATGCCTGTTCGGTCGGGCGAATATAAACAAAGCGGGGCCAATCTTTGGCGGCGCGCAATCTTTCAACGGCGAGAACCAGTTCTGGCGAAAGGCCGGAGAAATTCCCACCGCCCATTTCCTCACTGGAGACGGTCCAGCTGCGGCGTTGGACAATGACGCGCCCGCAACGGAGCCGCGGTGTCTGCGGCGCCAACCCGAATTGGAATGGATGAAACCCAAGCGGAATGATCCAATTGCGGGCAAAAGAACCGAGATATTGACCACTCGCGCGAAGGGCGACGTCGCCATCTTCCGCGATGAAAACTTCAGCCTGCGCTGGCGAAACGGAGTGCCAGCGCGGATTACCGCGCTGAGGCGAAGCGAAGATTGCCTGCTCTGGCAGCGCATCGAAAATCCGCACCGTAGTATGCGCGGTAAAATCAGCGGCGAAGAAACCGAAATGAAAAAATGGTTTACCGCTAGTACTTAATTGAAGAGCGCGGGAAAGAGCAGCGTGATCGGGGCAACTCCAGTACATACAATGATGCAAGGTGGCGGCGGCCGGATGCAACTCGCTCACGATCCAGCGATATTCGCCTCGCGAAATCGCGTCCAGTGATTTGGCGGCAAGTTGCAAATCGGCGGAAGGGAAAGTGAATTCGTCGAATTTCTGGTAGGAAAAATTTTCGCGCACAAAATGGCAATCCGCGACAGTGAGTTCGTACTCAGAGAGGTGGGCGTGCGGTTTCAGTCGTTCTCGAAAAGCAGCTTTAATTTCCTGAAACGCCATCACGGCCAGGCCAACGAGGCCTGGACCGGTTAAGGGAAGCCTGGCCGTTTCACAGGCACGCAGGAACGCGGGCAGCGGCAGCGCATTTTTTCCAACCTTGTCTAATACCATGCGCAAACCGGCGGCAACGCGCGACGCAACGAAAGCATAATTATCGCGCCAAAAATCGATCCATGGTTCGGCGTCGGTTACGACTTCGTCGAGCATCGTTTCATTGATTTCGAATTCGCAATCGCGAAAACATTCTTCCGCGATCGGATTGACCGCGGCATAAAGCGAGCGCTGACCTGGTTTGCGTTCCGCGCCGAGTTGCGAAAGCTGCGCGCGCGCCGCAGATAAAATTTGTTGGCGCTGATTTGGCTCGGTTATTCCTGAAAAGTCCGCGCTGGACTTAATCAGTGAATCAGCAAGCGGCAACCAACGCTCCCGCGCCGGTCCCTCATTCCAGGCCGCGATATCCTCACGCAAAATCTGGAAGGCGAAGGGTTCGAGCGCCGGAACTTCCAGCGCAGCGATCAGGATCTTTTTGTCGATCAAACCGCGTATGACATCGAGCCCTCGATTGACGGGCGCCGCAGCGGACCTGTCTCCATTCGCGGACTGAATCAGCGCGTGGATTGACGTTGTGCCATTGCATTGCCTGACAAGTTCTATTTCCGACGGCGTAAGAGCGATTACGTCGCCGCTATCCACGAAGATGAGACGATTGTCGTTCAGAATGCCATTCGGATTAAGCCGTGGCCGGCGCTCCAAAAAGGTTTGCGGGTCGGAATTGATCGCTGCGGCCAGAGCATGCGCCGTCCAGCGTTCGAGAAAAACTTCGCGACGTGCGATGCCCGGACGCGGTTCAAAATTCAGGGGGGAACCACTTTGAGTGCCCGAACCCCAGGCGGAAGGGCCGAATTCGCCAAAGGTATCGTTCTTCGCGGCGATACGCTGGAGATAAAGGAGAAGGTGACGTTCCCGTTCGCGGTTCCGACTATTGCGCGGCGGAAGCTCGCCGCCGGAGTGATCGATCAGGTGATGAACATCGCCCGAGCCGAAGACGAGATAGCGCGGAAGAATCCGCTGGCTGGTTTGCAGCAGGGCCCGGCGCGCTCCGGTCAATTCCTCTTCAAGCTGATGTTCCAGTTGCGAACGTGCTTGCCTGGCGGCCGTCGCGACCCGCGAGTATTCTTGGAGCTGTTGCGGAATTTTCTGCTCGGGAATTTTGTCGCGACGAATGGCGATGCGCCACGCTGCGAACTCTTCAGAGCTAAGGCCGCTATCACGTCGAGTGACAAATTCCAGAGCTGTATTTTTGACCTGATCGAGCTCGTTTTCCCGCGCAAGCAGATGGCGCGCGGCGGCGAAAACGTTTGGCGTCGCCAGCTCCTCAAGAACATCAAATGGAACGCCGGCGAGCCGAATTAAAAACGGCGAAGCGATCCGGTAGGCAGACGACACGCTCGCAGCAAAACGAAACTGCCGCGGCCTGACAAGTGAAACTGCAGCTTACTTATCGTGCAGCGGCAGCCGCAGGGTGAAAGTGGTTCCGACTCCCAGGGTGCTGGCCACCTCGATCGATCCGTTATGGTCGTCGATCACTTTTTTTGTAATGTAGAGCCCGAGGCCGGTGCCGTTTTTCCCCTGTTTGGTCGTGAAATAGGGTTCGAAGATTTTCCCAATTTCGTCTTCAGCAATTCCGTATCCGGTGTCTCGCACCTGGATATCAGCGTAAAGGTCCTTTTCCTGGCAATTCACAACCACCTTGCCATGCTTCTCGGTCGCAGCCTGGATGGCATTCACAATGACATTCTGCAACGCACGCGTCAGCTGCGTCGGATCGCCGAGGACTATCAATTCTTCCTCGGCAATTTCGCAGTCCAGTTGGACACCGTTTTGCGAGGCCATGCCGGTGACGCTCCTGCTGACATCCTGGACGATGCTGGACGTCGAGACTGGCTTCGGTTTGGATGCGCCGACCCTGCCATAGCTTTGCCACATCGTGAGAAGTTCACGGCAAAGGCGCACATTTTGTTCGATAATGTGCAATTCTCTAGGTGAGCTCGCGTTTCGATCGCCGTTATTCCCGTCACCGGATTGTTCCAACTTCTTGGCCAAAATTTGAACATAACCCCAGACGATGGTGAGTGGATTACTCAGATCGTGGACAAATTCAGCGGACGCCTGACCGAGAGACGCGAGTCGTTCTTTTTGCGCGAGCTCGTTGCGAAGTCGCTCGTTCAGTTCGTGCAGTTCGCGTCCGGTCACTTCGCTTTGCCGCTGCAAACGGGTCCGCTCGACGTTCCGGCCGATCACTTCGCGCATTTGCACGGCGTCAAAAGGTTTATTGATGTAATCGTTAGCGCCGAGCCGGAGCGCTTCCTGGGCGGTCTCGAGCGCGCCGAAGCCCGTGAACATTATTACGGAAAGATGGGGATCGATTTCGCGGATTCTGCGCAGGCCATCAATCCCGTTCATTCCGGGCATGCGAATGTCCATCACGATAGTATCGGGGCGCTTTTCCTGTAAGAGCTGCAAGCCGGTCTCGACGTTTTCCGCAGTGTGGACCTGATAGCTCGGCTTGAGCAGCATGCGCAGGCTTTCGCGTGGTCCGATTTCATCATCGATAATCAGGACCTTGGCGGGATCAGGCGATGCAGAGATGTGCACTATGAGCGGATTAGAGCTAGGGCCGTGCCGTGTTCCATGTGAATTATCGGGCTAAAAGAGCTGCGGGGCTTGGCCGAGGGTGAAACAAAAATGAGCGGCATGCAAGATCGATCTTGTGAATAAGTGAAAATTTGTGAATAAGTTCGCTGGGGCAGGGTGGATGGAAAATATAATGACTGCATTTAGTGGGGACATTAGAATTTGGCTTTTTGATGGACGCCGGAGGCTCGCCCGTTTTCAACCGTAAGCTTGTTCAGAAATCACCTCAGGTAGAACGAGGGGATTTCTCCTCTGCGGAGTCGCATCATGGTTAAGCGAAATCGCGTCGTTATTACCGGGATGGGAGTGCTCGCACCGAACGGAATCGGGCTGGAAGCTTTCTGGGATTCTTTGCTCAACGGGCGTAGCGGCATTGGACCGATCACTCTTTTTGATGCCAGCAATTTGAAAAGCCAAATCGCCGGGGAAGTGAAGAATTTTAATCCATCTGAATATATCGAGCCAGAACTCAAGCCGAAGCGAATGGCACGTCATACGCAGTTCGCCTATGCCGCGACAATGATGGCACTCAAAGACGCGGGCTTGGAGATTAACGACGCAGATTTACCGAGCCCCACTCCGGTTGTCGTTGGAGTGAGCACCAGTGCGATGGACATTATCGAACGCTCAATTAGCGATTTCGACCGGCACGGTTTTCACGGTATGTCGCCGACGGCCATTTCTGCATTGAAGCCGCAGGCAGCTGCCAATGTCATTGCAGATCGAATCGGCGTGCGTGCGCATGCGGCGACAGTGTCATCGGCCTGTCCATCTGGCTTGGATGCTGTTGCCAGCGCAGCCATGACAATTCGCACGGGAGAAGCAGAACTGGCCATCGCCGGCGGGACGGATGCGCCCATAACTCCTCATACGGTGGCGGCTTTTATAGCTAGCGGTCTAACGGTCCCGCACAATGGAAATCCGGAAAGTGCAAGTAAACCGTTCGATTTAAACCGGGAATCCGGCGTCCTGGCAGAAGGTGCTGGAATGTTCGTGCTTGAAAATCTCGAACGGGCGGAAGCGCGAGGAGCACGTATTTACCTCGAACTAACTGGTTATGCCGCCCAACGCGATCTTGAGCCGGCTCAGTATGGATCCGGACTGCGCAGCTCCATGGAGCTGGCATTGGCAAACGCAGGCTGCGAAAAGAGCCAAATCGATTACATATCGGCCTACGGACCTGGAGATCCGATATTAGACGCAGCCGAGATTCGATTTATCAAAGAGGTATTTGGCCGCTACGCCTATTCCATTCCGATTAGCTCCATCAAAGGCGTCACTGGGAATCCGCTGGCCGCGGCAGGGCCACTCCAAATCGCAGCGTGTGCCCTGACGATCCGTGATCAACTAATCCCTCCCACGGCAAATTATCAGACCGCCGATCCTGATTGCGATCTCGATGTTGTTCCGCTGCGCGCGCGCAAAGCCAAAGTCCACCAGGCGCTTTTGAATGTGCGCGGTCTCGGGGGGAGCGCCAGCTCGTTGGTGATGGATCGAGTGTTTTGCTAATGAACAGTCAAGCAGTCCCGATTCTTGGGGCGTTAGTGATCCAGGCGGCGGTGGGGTTCGCTGTTTTCGTCACCAATCGCCATCGCAAGGCGACCCAAAGTTTCCTCATCCTGTCGATCGCCATGATTTGCTGGCTGGCAAGTCTCTACTTTGGTTCGACCAGCCACGATCTGGCAATTGTTGCCACAAACATGCGAGTAGCATTTGCTGCCGCAGTCCTGATTTTATTAGCGTTAAACTTCCTCCGGCTTTCGACGGTCAAGCCGGACGCGACCTGGCGAGATCTCCTTCGTCACTCCGGTGGATGGATCATCCTGGCGCTCGCCATCATCATTTTCTGTCAGTCAAATCTTCTCGTGAGGGGAGCACGCTTCCCTGATCAACCCGGAGCCGCACCGCAGCCGATCTATGACTGGGGCGTCTATCTTTATGCTTACTGTTTCACGGAGCGCCTTGGTTGTTCTTCTTGTCGCTTCTCTGCGCGATCTTAGGAATAGCTCCGGTAGGATTCGATCGGAACTCGGCTACTTTTTACTCGGCTCTACCTCCATCCTGGTTCTTACTCTCGGCGCCTATCAGATATTACGGTTCTTCGTTCCACCCTCTCAGTTGTTTTGGTTTGCGCCACTTCGAGCCGTCCTATTCACACTGATCATCGCCTACGGGATTTCCACGCGAAAGATCATGGACGTCGGTCTTTTTCTGCGGCGCGCGATATCTTATGGAGTTCTCACCACCTACTTGCTCGCCCTTTACGGAGCGGTTTGGTGGCTGGTAGTCCAGGTAACAGCCTCTCTTTTTTATTCAACTGATCACACTTTTGCTCACATCGCCGCGGCTTTGGTCTGTACTTTCGCCATGGCGCCGGCGCGTGGGTTCTCTCAATCGTTAGCCGACCGTCTTTTTGTCGGTGGCCGTGGAATCGATTTTCGTGCCACTGTTAGCAAGGCTGCCGTCATCCTGGAATCGGTAACTACTTTGCCGGATTTGTTGCGTAGGTTCGCGACTACGATCGGGGAAGCGGTTGGCACTGATAGCGTAACGATTTACTTGGCGCAGCGTAAAGTTTTTCGAAAGAGCTATCCGAGTTCATCTGGGACGGTTGATCAATTCAAGGAGGAGGAGCCGTTGGTGCAATGGTTGGCCACTCATCACGAACCGCTCATCCTCGAAGAGCTTCATCGGGTCCGTGCCACCGTGACCACCTTTGCCATTCGCCGCCAGCTGGAAGCAGCCGGCGCTGCGGCCGCGGTTGGGATTCTCTCACGCGAACAACTCATTGGCATCATGCTTCTCGGACCAAGGCTCTCCGGCCGCATTTATGGCAGTACCGAGCAGAGCGCGCTTCAGGTGTTGTGCGGTCAACTTGCTGTCGCAATTGAAAACGCCGTGCTGTTCACCGAAGTCCAAAACGCACGCATCTACAATGAAATATTACTTCAGAATTTAACTACCGGAGTAGTAGCGGCCGATGCCGATGGCCGTATTACGGTATTCAACCAGGAAGCGGCGCAGATAGCCGGCTTAAATAGCAACGGAGGAGAACGAACGGTTGACGATCTGCCGGCACCCTTGCGCGATATCATTCGGACTACTTTGACTTCGGGTGAGCGCCAGGAAGATCGTGAAGTTGAATTGCGCGCTGCTACCGGAAGCACATTTGCTCGCGCCAGCAGCGCAACCTTTCGTGGTCAGGGGGGCGAACTCCTGGGCGCGCTAATGGTGGTGACCGACATCACCGCAGTGAAACGGCTCGAGCTGCAAATTCGTCGCAGCGATCGCCTCGCCAGCCTCGGGACGCTCTCAGCCGGAATGGCACACGAGATTAAGAACCCGCTGGTTTCGATCAAGACTTTTGCTCAGCTCCTTCCGGAGCGCTACCACGAGTCTGATTTCCGCGAAACCTTTTCCAGCCTAATCGTGCACGAGATTGATCGGATCGATTCGCTGGTCAATCAGCTGCTTCGGTTCGCACGCCCGGCAAAACCATTGCTCCGGCCGATGCACGTGCACGAAGTACTGGAGAAAACGCTCCAACTCGTTCAACATCGGTTGTATCAAAAGGAGATCAAACTCACCCGGACGTTGGAGGCAAGCCTCGATACCATCCGGGCTGACTCAGATCAAATGGAGCAGGTTTTTCTGAATTTTTTCCTTAATGCCATGGATGCGATGAAACGCGGCGGCGAGCTCACGGTGGAGACCGAAATCCGGACCGGTGATTCTCTCGTGACACATCTTTTGCCGGAGGACGAGAGAGCGGCACGAAGCGCTATGCATTTCCATTCGCGATACCGGTGAGGGGATAAAAAAGGAGGATATTGCCCGGGTGTTCGATCCGTTTTTCACGACGAAAGATTTCGGAACCGGTCTCGGCCTTTCTGTGGTACACGGAATAATCGAGGAACATGGCGGACAGATCGAAGTTGAAAGCGAGGTAGCGAAGGGAACTGCCTTTCACATTTTTCTGCCGCTGGTGCATTTTGATCAGGAAGTGGTGGCCGCATGAGGATGGCTTCCATTTGCATTCTTTACACGCAGGACGGTGACCTGGCACGGCGGGTCAAAGCTTTTCTTCGAACCATGGCACTGGTCCGCCACGTTACTGACCCCAACCGGATGGAAGCCGTGCTGCAACAGAATTCGCCGGCGGTGATTTTAATGGATCTGCGAGCAAAAGAATGCCGCGACTTGCTCGAGCAGCTAGAACAGGATTGGTCGGAATCGCTCGTCATCGCTCTGGGCGCTCTTCGCTCCGAGCCACTGCGCGAGGCCGAGCAATCCGGCATTTATGCGGCGGAAGATTTGCAACTCGATCGTCATCGTTTTCAAACTCTCGTTGGACGCGCCTTCGATCATTTAGAAATCATGCAGGAGAACCGCGATCTGCGCGAACAATCCCATTATGGTCCTCCCGCGGAACAGCCCCGCCGGAGCGAACCGGTGCTGGAGCGTGCGCACGCGCCGTCGCTGCCGCTGCTGCGTTTTCCTCGTGTCTTTCGGCGCCTCGATAATGTCGAAGGATTGCTCGCCAGCATCGTTGAAGGAGTGGCGGACGCTGCTGGCGTGACCCGCGTTGGCATTTTTTCGCGTATTCGTCAGGGGGATCGCTATCGCCTGCGTGCGGGACTTGCGTTGTCTGCCGGAAACTAACGAGATCGAGTACCACGAGCGCGATCCACTGGTCCGCTGGTTTGAATTACATGGGCACCTCGTTTCTCGCGCCAACCTCGCGCATATTGCCGCGCAAAATCAGCGGCCACTTTTGCGTCGGGCCCTCGATAGTTTTGGCGCCGAAGTGATGGTCCCTCTTTACGCGCGCGGCGAAATCATCGGCTGGCTGTTTTTCGGCCACCGCATCACCGGGTTACCATTTGATTACGGTGATCTCGAAGGCCTGATGATCCTGGCCGAGCATGTTTCCACCGTTCTCGAGAACGCGCTTCTCTACGAAGAGGTCACGCTGCAAAAAACCCTGGCGGAAACGCTCCTGAAATCAATCCCGCCCGGCATCGTCGCTATCGACGAGAACGGTATCGTTCGCTGGTTTAATCCCCCCGCCGAACCAATCCTCGGGCTGCAAAGCTACTGAAGTGCTCAACCGTCCCGTTGAAGCCGTCGGCCGAAAGCTGGCCGCCATGTTGCGGGAAACTCTAGAGGCAAAGGCGAACCTTCCGCCGCGACAGTGGATCGATCCGAACACCCGCCGCTCCCTCTCGGTCGAATCACGGCGACTCCTCGACCATCACACCCCCCTCGGTGCCGTCGCAGTCATTCACGATTTGACCGCGGAAGAAAATTTGCGGCAAAAGCAAGACCTGGTCGATCGCGCCGCTTTTTGGACCGACCTAGCCGCGAGCATGTCGCACGAAATTCGCAACCCACTCGTCGCGATTAAGACTTTCGCGCAACTTTTGCCTGAGCGATTCGATGATCCCGAGTTCCGCAAAAATTTCAATCAGATCGTTGTTCAGGAAATCGATCGCCTCGACAAGATTATCACCCAGATCAACGCGTTTCGCTCATCCGGCGGAATTGAAGATGAGACCGCTGGATATTCGCACGCCGGTAAAGCGTGGGCTTGAGCTTGCGCGCAGCAAATTTCGGGTCAACGGCGACGTGGCGGTGGAAACAGAATTGCCCGCCAATCTACCAAAGATTCTTGGCGACGAAGGGGCGCTGGCCGAAGCGGTGGCACATTTGGTCGCGAACGCGGCCGAAGCAGTCACCGAACAGAAAAAACCGAAGATTACACTTTCGGCCAAGCCGATTCACGAAGGTGGCCGCGCCAATGCGGTGCTCGTGACGGTGCAGGACAACGGACATGGGATTGCGCCGGAAATGCGCGAGAAGGTTTTCTCTCCTTTCTGTACAACAAAAGCGCGCGGCATGGGATTGGGTCTGCCGATCGTCAAACGAACCGTGTTCGATCACAACGGTCGCGTTGACATCGATACCAGCGCGAGCGGAACTGCCGTTAGCATTGCGCTACCCGCGACTGCGAACGGCGAGCTAGCCAGCGCGAAGGAGCGTCGCGCCGTCCGCGCCTCAATATTTGGGACACGACCGGCGACTATCCCTCGATTCCTTGTCTCGACTTTCGCTCTCCCTTTCTCAAGGCTCTGCCATTATGTTCGCTTGAATAGCGCTCGCCCGACTCTTTATTGAGCCTTCCATGAAGAAAGCACTTGAGGAAGATTCCATCGCAGAACTGAAGGCAAAGTTGAGAGGCCCCGTGATCGAGCCGGACGACCCGGATTACGATGATGCTCGCAAAGTCTATAATGCGATGATCGACAAGAAGCCGCGCCTAATTGCGCGCTGCGCCGACGTGGCGGATGTGATCAGCTCGGTAAACTTTGCCAGAAAACATGGTCTGCTCCTTGCCATCCGTAGCGGAGGACATAACGGTGGTGGACTTGGAATTTGCGATGATGGGTTAGTGATTGATCTCGGGTCGATCAAATATACCCGGGTCGATCCGGCGGCGCGCACGGTAACTGTAGGCGGCGGATGCACCTGGGGCGATGTCGATCATGCGACTCATGCGTTCGGCCTCGCCACTCCCAGCGGAATTATTTCGACGACCGGTGTCGGTGGCTTAACTCTCGGTGGAGGAATTGGACATCTGACCCGCAAATGCGGACTCACCATCGACAACCTGATCTCAGCCGATTTGGTCCTGGCTGATGGAAGTTTTGTCAAAGCGAATGCGGATGAGAACTCTGATTTGTTCTGGGCCATTCGCGGCGGCGGCGGAAACTTCGGGATAGTAACTTCGTTTACTTTCAAGTTGCATCCAATCGATACCGTTTACGGCGGGCCGATGCTGTACGAGCTAAGCGAAACAGCTGAAGTGATGAAATGGTATCGCGATCTAATTACGAGGGCGCCTGACGATCTCAATGGTTGGTTCGCTTTTCTGACGGTGCCGCCGGCAGCTCCCTTCCCGGAGCATCTTCATCTGAAAAAGATGTGCGGTGTTATCTGGACATGGACGGGAGGTTTACCGCAGGGCGAAGAAACATTTAAGCCCATTCGGGCTTTTAAGAAGGCCGCACTCGATTTTGTCGGGCCGCTGCCGCAGCCTGCGTTGCAAAGCATGTTCGACGCAATTTACCCGCCGGGTTTGCAGTGGTACTGGCGCGCGGACTTTGTCAGGAAACTGAGCGACGAAGCGATTGCCGAACACATTAAATTTGCCAACGCACTGCCATCAATGCATTCCACCATGCATCTTTATCCAATCAATGGGGCGGCCGGGCGCGTCGGCAAGAACGAAACGGCCTGGAATTACCGCGATGCAACCTGGACTCAAGTCATGGTCGGGGTTGATCCCGATCCGGCTAACAACGACAAGACTATTTCCTGGACCAAGAGCTATTGGGACGCGCTCCATCCATACTCTGCGGGCGGAGCCTACGTAAACTTTATGATGGATGAAGGAGAAGAACGGGTGAAAGCGACCTATGGAGATAACTATCAGCGATTAGTTGAGATTAAGAATAAATATGATCCCGATAATCTTTTTCGGGTGAACCAAAACATTAAACCAGCCAAAGCAAGGGCTTGTGATAGATAGGACACGTAATCATATGGGACCTCTTATGGTTAATGCATGAATGCGGAGGAACTAAGGTCTTTGCAAGCGCCGGTGAAAGAGCGATACCGCCAGCAGCCAGAGACCGCGCTAGTCACACTCCGGGCCGAAGGACGGCTTGGTGAGGGTGTTACCTGCAAGATAGAAACCGGAAAAGCGCCGGTCGAAGCCGGGCTTCATCCTGCTACTGGTGGCGACGGTCTCAGCGCATGCTCGGGCGACATGTTGCTCGAAGCATTGGTCGGATGCGCTGGTGTTACTTTGAACGCGGTCGCTACCGCGCTCGGAATTCGGTTACGGGATGCAACAGTGCGTGCCGAAGGCGACCTCGACTTTCGCGGCACCCTGGGAGTATCCAAGGATGTGCCGGTCGGTTTTCAGCAAATACGATTGCAGTTCGATCTCGACACCGATGCGAGCGAAGAGCAACTGGCTACCCTAGTTCGCCTGACTGAACGGTACTGCGTTGTCTACCAAACTTTGAGTCGTCCGGCCAAGATCGACGTTGAGTATCGGCTTGCGTCAGGATAGGTTGCCGCCGCTCCGAGCTATCCTATGCCAACATACATGGACATTCACGAGATTCAGGGAGGAATCACCGCCGAAGAAGTGGCCAAGGCGCACGCCATGATGTCGCGGTCGAGGGAAAATACGGCGTTCATTATCACAAGTACTGGGTGAATGAGAGCGCCGGCAAAATCTTTTGCCTTTGCGAGGCACCGACTGCTGAAGCCGCCATGCAAGTCCATCGCGAAGCGCATGGCCAGGTCGCGGAAAAAATTATTCAAGTTGAGCCTGAGGTTGCCGATTTGTTTCTCGGCGGCAGCGAAGTAAATGGGGCCGGCGCAGTCCTGCTGCCCGGTGGCGCAGCCGAGGCGCGCGACCCAGGAATTCGAACAGTTCTGTTTACTGACATCGTCGACTCGACCTCACTGACGCAAAAATTGGGCGACGAGATGGCGATGGAATTTCTGCGTGTCCACGACCGCATCGTGCGGGACGCTCTGGCGGCGGCGAAGGGCCGTGAAGTTAAGCATACTGGCGATGGCATCATGGCCTCTTTTGTTTCAGCCGCAGCCGCGGTCCGTTGTGCGGTGCAAATTCAGCGTGAGCTGGCTCGGCGTGAGCGAGAGGAACACGATCATCAAATCAAAGTTCGCATTGGTGGCGCGGCCGGGGAACCGGTCGAACAAAACAATGATATCTTTGGAACGACGGTGCAACTGGCGGCGCGGCTTTGTTCCCATGCCGAACCCGACCAAATCCTGGTATCGACCGTGGTGGCGGAACTATGTATCGGGAAGGGCTTATTATTTCGTCCTTTGGGCGAAGTCGCGCTCAAAGGTTTTGATCGGCCGGTTCAGGTTCACGCTGTCGAATGGTCGGCTTGAAGTTGCGCGCGCGATCATCGATTTAGCCTAGTTTTCGTTAGCCAGACGGCCTGCGTTTATAACAAGGCCGATTCCGCCGAGAACGGCAGGATGCGAAGAGAAAACGCGACGTAATCGACTCGCCAAGAAATAAAATGCCACCGACGGCCGCGAGGACCGGCACGCTCAGTTGCACCGTAGCGGCACTGGCAGCTTTTAGTTCTGGAAAAGCACTGTACCAAATCACATAGCCAACTCCGGAAGCAATTGCGCCCGAGACAACCGCATAGCCGACGCCGGCGCGGTCGAGCTTGGTCCAGGGCAACAGCGCCATACTTAATACCGAAGCAAAGACAACGGAGCGCCAGAAATTACCAGCCGTGACACTCGTAGGATCACCCGCACCTTTGCCGCGCAGCGAATAGATTCCCCATGCGATTCCAGCGCCTAACATTAATAACGCGCCGTTGATTGGCGGAGCAGAGAAGCCGGGAAAAACCAGTGTAATGAGTCCGCCTAACGCCAGCGCAAGACCCAGCCATTGTCGTGCGTTTAACCGCTCTCCCTGCCGCAATCCCCAGATGATCATGGTGGCCTGGACCGCGCCGAACAGAAGCAATGCGCCGGTGCCGGCAGACAGAGTGATGTAGGCAAACGAAAAAGCAGCTGCATAAGCAAACAACGCCAGAGCCGACGTCCAACTTCCAGCGGTGTTGGGCGCGGTCTTGCGCGTAATGACAATGAGCCAAAGCGCGACCGCGCCAGACAAAAGGCGGATCAAAGTAAAACTAGCCGCGTCGATCGTAGTTTGCTTCAACGCCAGCCGGCAGAGCAGCGAATTGCTCGCGAATGCTATCATCGCGAGCAAAGTGAGGATGAAAACTCGCATTCCATCAATCATCCGCTAAACGCCAGATTTCACCAAGCTGCAAGGCGGCGACAGCAATGGCCCTGAGGATGAAACAAACTCTGCAACGGGCCGGATGCCTGCGCTATCGCGGGACGATCGGCACGTCCTTTGCTCCGAAAAGGAAGGCGTGAACCGGTCGCTGCGTCTTCTTGCCCTCGCGGGCGTGCTCGTCGTGCCTGCAGTCTATTCACTGACTCGGCCGGACACGCAGGAAAAACCGGTTTTGACGCTCATGTCCGATCCCTACCGATTGGACAAAATTTATCGCTCCATGGAGGGACCCTGGTCAATACAGAGTGGAATCCACCTCCTCATGGCGGAAAAATCTCATGTGCAGTGGATAACTGGACTCGAAACCGAGGTCGTCGATGCGACCGGGCAAAAGCCAATCTCGCAGGAGTTCTTCTGTCATTCCAACCTCACTTTCGCTGAACGCAGCGGCAGCCCGGCCAAATACAATCAAGAAATGGGTGGCAAAACGCACCTCGACTGGCGACTTTTCACCCTCGTTCCGGGGCGGCTTTCCATCGACCTTCCGCAAGGGTTCGGTGTTCCGATTCCTGCAGATGCCCCTCTCGATTACGTCACGATGTCGCTGAATCTGAACGAAAGAGATCACGTCGTAAATGTTCAGATGCAGACCAACGTGCACAGCATCGCGGGCGATCAACCAGGCGCGCCGACAAAGGCGTTGTTTCGTCGTGCGCTATACGTTCTTCAGTCTCACGGCGTGTCGACGAAGGGACCGGCCTGTATGTCGAAACCTGGAATGCACATGGGAGCGGGATGCGGAGAGTTGACCAAGCTGAGTGCGACAGAGTCGCCATCGGCCAAACCTGGCCAGGGTCTGACGAATCATTGGATTGTTCCGCCCGGTCACCACATCTACACGACGGAAATCACGCCGCAGTTGAATCTGCCTTTCGACACGACCATTCATTATGCCACGATCCATGTGCACCCATTTGCGCGCGGAATGGAATTACGGGATATGACAACGGGGACGACGGTCTTTCGGTTGCATTCGCAGGACTGGCCGGATCGAGTCGGTGTAGCTTACGTCGAAGAATTCAAGTCGATCGAAGGCATTCCGATTCAACGCGACCATCGTTACGAGCTTTCGGCGGAATATGACAATACGACAGACGCCGACACAGACGCGATGGCGATCCTTTATCTCTATTTTCTGGAGAAGGACTTAGGATCGTTTGCTTGTCGTTAGCGAGTTTTTCGGTGAAAAGCCAACGGTCAAATACCCGTTGGCTCCAAGATCCTGCGTGTGGGGCAACGTGCATTTCGCGCGTTGATGAAGGAGCATAGACATTCCTGTCTGTGCGCCCAACGGAAATGTTATCCGCTGTCGCTTGGCGGCAGGGTATACAGGCTGAAAGCCCCTATGTTCCGACACCGCCAAGGATGCCTGCGCTACCACAGCGAAGAATTGCTTTTCGGTTTCGCTTTCTCGTTTTAATTTCGCGTCATGGTTGTAAGGACGGCTCAACTTTACAAAGTGCCTACGGCAAAGTCCTGTCGGCGCCCGCAACCAGTGACTTGGTTAGACTAATTACCACCGAAAATTGAAGGAGACATCATGAAATCTATTGCCGTTAACGAAGAACAATTGCAAAAAATTAAGACCGATCCCGGTTTCATTGCCGCGCTGGATCAAAGCGGCGGCAGTACGCCGAAAGCCCTGGGTCTTTACGGAATTCAAGAGAATACCTGGTCTAGCGATGAGGAGATGTTCGCCATCGTGCATCAGATGCGCACCCGCATCATCACTAGTCCCGGCTTCAACGGGGAGCGAATCATCGGCGCCATCCTGTTCGAGAACACAATGGACAGGGAAATCGAACGGCAGCCTACCGCAGACTATCTTTGGAACGTGAAGCGAGTCGTACCGTTTCTGAAAGTGGACCAGGGCCTTGCCGCCGAGAAAGACGGGGTGCAGTTGATGAAGCCCATGCCCAAGCTGGGTGCACTTCTCGACAAAGCCAGGGCCAAGCGCATTTTCGGCACCAAAATGCGCTCGGTTATCAAACAAGCCAACGAAGCAGGGATCAAGGACATCGTGATCCAGCAGTTCGAAATCGGTCGGCAGATTATCTCCAAAGATTTAGTGCCGATCCTCGAGCCGGAGATTGATATTCACTGCCCGGAAAAGGGAAAAGCGGAGCAATTACTTAGAGCAAGCATCCTGGAGAAGCTCAACGAATTGCCAGGGGAACAGTTCGTCATGCTCAAGCTTACGCTACCGGAGCAGGACGACTTTTACGCCGAGCTTGTCAAACATCCCAAAGTTCTGAGAGTGGTTGCGCTTTCCGGCGGCTATTCCCGGGAAGAAGCAAACAATCGTCTGCGCAAACAACATGGCGTGGTCGCCAGCTTTTCCCGCGCGCTGGTTGAAGGGCTGACGGCTCAGCAGTCTGACGCTGAGTTCAATGCTGTGCTCGATAAATCCATTCAGGGCATTTTCGACGCATCGAATACGTAAGCCGGAGAGGGATAGTCGCCGCTTTAAACGGGAGGTCGCTCGAGTTAGCTTGGTGTGCCGTGCCGTTACAGATGACAAATGGCGAATGACGAAGCCCGAATTACAGGGCAACAGTGCCGGGCGCCTATTTCATCAATTAAACATTTAGGCTTCATTCGTCATTCGTGCTTCGTCATTTCCTGGTATGGAGTATTGCGACCAGAGAAAACGGGCAAGACGCCCATTTGCCCCGCAGACAAGATGCCTGTGCTACTTAGGCGCTTGGCACAAGCGCCTCTACAATTTAGAAGAGAATTGTGACGCTTACTCTGGAAGAGATCGCGAAGTTGTCCGGCGGAAAGCTGGAGGGGGATCCCGACACAAAAATTACCGGTGCAGCTTCGTTGGCCGAAGCCACCGTCCACGAAATCTCGTTTTTCAATAATCCGCGTTACCTTCCGCAACTGCGCAAGACCTGCGCTGCCGCCGTCATTGTTCCGCCTGATTTTTCCGAACAAATCGGCGCCGCCGTCGTTCGAGTACAAAATCCGGCGAAAGCATTCGAGCAGATTGTCATCAAGTTCGCCCCCCCGCCGATAAAATTCGCGCCGGGAATTCATCCGAGCGCGGTCATTCATCCGCAGGCAGAATTGGGCGATCGCATTTCCATTCAACCGTTGGTCGTGATAGAAGCGGGCGCGCGTATCGGGTCAGGCGCGGTCATCGGCGCGGGCAGCTACATCGGACACGACGTCGCGATCGGAGAGGGCTGTATGATTTATCCGCGAGTCGTTATCAGAGAACGGTGCCGGCTCGGAGCCCGAGTAATTCTGCACAGTGGGGTGGTCATCGGCGCAGACGGATTCGGTTTCGAAATGACCGCGAAAGGTCAGGAGAAAGTGCCGCAAATCGGAATTGTCCAAATCGACGACGACGTGGAAATCGGCGCGAACACGACCATCGATCGGGCGAGTTTTGGTCGGACTTGGATTCAGTCCGGAGCGAAGATTGATAATCTGGTGCAGGTCGCGCATAACGTGGTGATCGGCAAAGACACGGTGATAGCTGCGCAAACTGGAATTGCTGGGAGTGTGCGAATCGGCAAGCGAGTAATGATCGGTGGTCAGGCCGGTATCATTGGGCACATTGAGATCGCCGATGGCACGATGATCGGGGCACAGACTGGTGTCTCAAAGAATCTCAACGGCGGAGTATGGTGGGCGACGCCGTCAGTACCGCTGAAGGAAGCAAAGGTGCAATTGGCGTGGGTACGGCGGCTGGGGGAATTTTTTGAGCGGGTGAAGAAGTTAGAAGAGAAGCTGAAGTAGGAGAGCTGGCGGTGGGGTCGTCCCGGGGCGCGGGGCGAATCGCGTAGGTGACTGCGGCGAGGGCCAAAAGCGCAGTCTTAGCGCGTAGGTTTTCGTGTTGATCACGGATAAACAATTGATGCTAGGCGACTTGTCCTATTTGGGTCCGGCAAAGGCTGGCAAGGTTGCTGCTATTGTAACTATTGAATTTATAGCAATGCAGAACCATTATTTTGCCGCCGAATTCTTCCTCGTCGATAGTGACCCGAAGCTTTCCGAATTTCTCGCCACGTATCTCTCCGAAAGAGGCCACCCTTGCAATTCTTCGCCCGAAGCGGAAAAGGCCCTCGATTGGCTTGGCCAAAATCGCTGCGAAGTGGTCGTTGTCGATCTCAAGTCACAAAACGGTAACGCAAACTCTTTGATCGCGTCCGTTCGCGCGATCGATTCCAGGCTGCCTATCGTGGTATTTACCGAAAAAGGTTGCAATGAGGCGCAAGTCCGCGCGGCAATGCGCGCCGGTGCGAACGGCTACGTCAGTAAGAATTTGCCGACGGAACAACTTTATTGTGTGCTCGCGCGAGTGCTGGCATCGGCTCGCTACAATGCGAGGCGTGTGCGCCTACAAAGAGAATTGCTTGGCGCAGCCTAATCCGGCACTGCTTCGTCAATTATCGCCCGCAGGTTCGCGATCGAGATACATTCAGCCCCGAAGGCAGTCGCGGTCTCCTGTTCCAGCAAATCCGAGGTCGCCACAGTCAGATGAAATTTCTCGGCGTACTTGCTCGCGAATCGCTCGATAATCGCGTCGGCTGTTTGTCCGGCGCGCGAATAAAAAACCTGGACGCTGTGCGGCTCGGATTGCTCGGTGGCGGAGCTTCCCTTGCCATCGAAAACCACGACAACGCGAACACCGGTGTAATCCTGGTAATCACGCAGTTTTTTGACCAGGGCATCGCGCGCGAGTGAGGTGCGACGGGCGTGGAGCCGTTGCAATTCCGGCCAACCGAAAATCGCGCTGTGACCATCCACGATCAGATAGCGAGCGCGCACCGGACGGTTATTCCGCCGCTGCCGCCGGTGGCGGTGGTGCTACCTTCTTTGGTTTGGCGCGCGCCGGCTCGCGCTGCATGGCTTTGAGTTTAACTTTTCTGCGTTCGAGATAAGCCTTATGGCGTTTGCGCTTGGCGCGGACGCGGTGTTGTTGACCCATGCGGATGATCTATAGGTTGGGCTGGGGCAGCGTGCAACCAATTGGGGATTATTGCCATGGGCTGGGAACCCGCCAGGGTGATTTTTATTGCTAATTGGGCCGGGTTTCGTGTAAAAAGTTACTCCCGCGAAACCGCACCCGTGAAGTCTCCCAAGCCGCTAATCGCTATTTCGGCATTTCTTCTCCTCGCCTCCGCTGTCTTTGGCGTTCTGAATGGGAGTAAAGCCAAATCCCTCCGTAACGAGATGGCGCTCGCTAAGAGCCAGAAAGAAGCGGCCGAGCACGCGCGTCAGACGGCAGAGAAGAAGATCAAGGACCGCGAAGCGAGGGTAGCGGGCGAGCAAGCCAAAATCACGGAAAACGACAACCGCATCGCGAGCGCAGAATCAGAGCTGGTCAAAACGCAGACTGAGAAATCTGATTTGCAGTCGAAGCTGCAGGCGAACGAAGCCCAGATCGCGGAGTTGCAAAAACACATCGAAGAGATGAGCAAATCGCCGGCGAATCCAAATCCCGGCGCGCCGTCGGTGGCAGAATTGCAAGCCCAGCTCGACGACTCTCGCAAGCAATTGGAGAGCGCCGAGCATGAGAAAACATTCTTGACCGAGAAATTGCAGCCAGGGATCCGTGGGCAAGTGCGTGGACCAGAGGTTATGGTGCAAGAGCGTCGCGCGCCAACCTTTCGCCCTTCGGTTCGTGGAACCGTGCTGGCTGTGAATCAGGCGTATAATTTTGTGGTCTTGAATCTTGGGGATCGCCAGGGATTGGAGCCGAATGCCGAAATGCTGGTGTTGCGCGATACCAGCATCATAGGAAAAATTCGGATTTCGTCGGTTGAACCTTCAACCGCTATTGGTGATATTCTTGGAAACAGCCTGGCGCGCGGCGTTCAGGTGCAACCTGGTGATACTGTCATTTATGCTGGCTCGAATTCCTAAACGAACGATTTCCTTTTGCCTGCTGCTCGCGGGCTGCGTCGCCTTTGTTGGCTGCGCTACAGAAAAAAGGGTGGCGCTAGTCGATGATCCCGATGCCAAGAAGGAATCTCAGATACCCTGGAATAAACAGGAGAAGTGGGAAACCCAAAGCCAGTTTACCGGTATGACGGATCACCGCTAGGGAGCGGAATCAGGAGGCGCGTACCGTCTGAGTTTGTGGTCCGGCTGCCGCATTCTCATGAACACTGGGCTTCAGTCCGGTGCATGTTCCTACCGCATCGCAATTGAGCCGCCAAGGCAACCGAAACGGCGATGGACATCGAGCATCATATAAACCCGTTAAAACAGCTCCCTTCCATCTCGCGCGTGCAATCACCGGCCTGAAGGCCGGTGTTAATGGGAGCGCCGCCTCTCCCTTCGGAAACCCCATCAAATCCAAAATCCCGGCGGGACGGCCGCGTTCTTTGGTATTACAACGATCCCATCACGGATGTAATAATTCTCCGCGTCGAAATTCTCCGGCTTGCCTTCCGGCGTGATGACCACGCCGTCGGCTATCCGCGCATTTTTGTCGATGATCGCGCGATCGATCACGCAATTACGTCCGATCCCGATTGGAATTTTCTCCGCCGTGCGATCGCTAGTGAGTTCGAAATAATCGGCGCCCATCACAACGCTATTACGTATGGTGGCGCCGCTTTGAATGATGCTGCGAACGCCAATGACGCTTCGCTCTATATGCCCATCGGAGATGATACAGCCGTCGGAAATAATCGCCTGTCGCAAAGTGGCGCCGTTAATTTTGCTGCCGGGCAGAAAACGCGGATGCGAATAAATCGGCGCCTCCGATTCAAAGAAACTGTATGCCGGCACAAGATCGGTGAGATCGAGATTGGCTTCATAAAAAGCGCGGATTGTTCCGATGTCTTCCCAGTAGCCGTCGAAAATGTAAGCGCTCACATTGCGCGTTTGAATGGCGGCGGGAATGACGTGCTTGCCGAAATCCACCAAATCGTTGTTAAGACAATCGATCAGCACGTTGCGATTGAAAACGTAAATGCCCATCGAGGCCTGAAATAATTCCTCATCCTCGCCGTGCCCGATACCCGCGAGTAAAGCGCGATCCATTTTCAGTTGATCAAGAACTTTCGCCTCCTTCGGTTTCTCGACGAATCGGATGATGCGCCGGTCTTCGCCGCTGAGCATGATTCCGAACTCCGAGGCCTGCTCGCGTTTCACAGGTTTGGTCGCGAGGGTGATCTCCGCTCCCGAGCGAATGTGCTGATGCAGGAGCGAGCGGAAATCCATCCGGTAAAGCTGGTCGCCACTGAGAATCAGATAAAATTCGTAGGGCCGTTCGAGGAAGTAACGCATGTTTTGCCGCACGGCGTCGGCGGTGCCCTGGTACCATTGCGAGCCTTCGGGCGTTTGCTGGGCTGCGAGAATATCGACGAAGCTGCGCGAGAAATTGTCGAACTTGTAGCTCGCCTGAATATGGCGATGCAGCGACATGGTGTTGAATTGCGTGAGCAAATAGATCGAGCGCAGGCCGGAATTGAGACAATTGCTGATTGGGATATCGACCAACCGATATTTCCCCCCGAGCGGTACTGCGGGTTTGGCACGGTCCTTGGTTAAGGGAAACAGCCGGGTGCCCGCGCCGCCTCCCATGATGATGGCGAGGGTGCGCTGGGTCGTCCCCGGCGGAAGCGCAGGCGTTTGCATCGTTGCTAATGTGACTGCAAACGGAATCGCTGCCCGCAAAATTTTTGCGGGGTTGAAAAATTAGCTCGCGCGATTTTCCGCGGTCATCCCGAGCGATAGTCGAGGGATCCCGTTGCGTTACCTTAAAGGGTTCACGGCGGGATTCCTCGACTGCGCTCGGGATGACGGAGCTACAACGACGAAAAATATGCTATACTCTCGCTCCTAAATTTATGTGTGGAATTGTCGGCTACGTCGGGCAGGCGGAAGCGGCGCCCATTCTTCTCGATGGTTTGCGGCGCCTTGAATATCGCGGTTACGATTCCGCTGGCGTCGCCGTCGTAAACGGCAAACAAATCGAGACGCGAAAATGCGCCGGACGCATCGCGAATCTCGCGAAATTGATGACGGAAAAACCGCCCACGGGGAGCTACGGCATCAGCCACACCCGCTGGGCAACCCACGGAAAGGTGACCGACGAAAATGCGCACCCGCATTTCGACCAGAGCGGAAAAATCGCACTCGTGCACAATGGCGTCATCGAGAATTACGCCGCGCTCCGCGAACAACTCGAACGGGAAAGCGGTCACACCTTTGCTTCCGACACCGATACCGAGGTGCTGGCGCACTTGATCGGCAGTATTTATGAAAAAATCGACGGCGCGGATTCCAAAGCTCGTCTCGTTAATGCGACTCGGGCAGCGCTGAAACAAGTGATCGGCACCTACGGCATTGCGCTGGTTCATTCCGATATCAAAGACTTCATGATCGGCGCGCGGCGCGGCTCACCTTTGGTGCTCGGAGTCGGCAAAGAGGAAAATTTTCTCGCCAGCGACGTTAGCGCCATCGTCGCTTACACCCGCGACGCAGTTTATCTTAACGAATTTCGATATCGTCGCAGTCTCGCGCGACAAATTTGAAATCAGTTCGGTCGCGGGCGAATCCGGTAACTACCAGATCAGCAAGGTCGAGTTCGGCGCGGAAGACGTCAGCAAGGGCGATTTTCCCGCATTACATGCTCAAGGAAATCTTTGAGCAGCCGCACTCGGTGCGCGATGCCATGCGCGGCCGGCTCAACACCGAAGAATGCACCGCTAAGCTCGGTGGGTTGAACATGACGCCGGCTGAGTTGCGCGATGTCTCACGCGTCGTCCTAACGGGATGCGGGACAGCATTACATGCCGCGCTGGTCGGGCGAATATCTTGATCGAGCAGCTGGCCAATATTCCGGTGGAAGTGGAATACGCCAGCGAGTTTCGACATCGCAACACCCCGATGAGCGGCAACACGCTTGTCTTCGCCATCAGCCAAAGCGGCGAAACTGCCGATACCCTGGGGGCGTTGCGCGAAAGCCAGCGCAAAGGATTTCGCACGCTCGGCATCTGCAACAACGTCGCCAGCACGATCGCGCGCGAAAGCGATGGCGGCGTTTACATGCACGCCGGCCCGGAGATCGGAGTAGCAGCGACGAAATCATTCACCTCACAGGTCACCATTCTGGCGTTGATTGGACTGCTGCTCGGGCGGATGCGGCATCTTTCTACCTCACAGGGGTCGCGCGTGATCGAAGCACTGGAAGCCTTGCCCGATCAGATTGAATCGGCGCTGAAGCTGAGCGATCACATTCGTGCGATCGCGAAGAAATATGTCGAGGCCGATGGGATGTTGTTCTTTGGCCGCCAATTTAATTTTCCGGTGGCGTTGGAAGGTGCGCTGAAGATGAAAGAGATCACCTATCTCTTTGCCGAAGGCCATCCCAGCGCGGAACTGAAACACGGCATTATCGCCCTGGTGCGCCCGGATTTGCCGTCGGTTTTCATCGCGCCGGATGACGCCGTGTTTTCGAAAAATCTGAATAACATCGAGCAGGTCAAAGCGCGGAAAGGACCGATCATTGCTCTGACAAGCGGCGCCGGCTCGAAACACCTAAAAGGAATCGCCGACGACATCATCGAGATTCCGCGCGCGCCCGAATTCACCGCACCGGTGTTGACCGCGATCCCGCTCCAGTTGTTTGCCTACCACGTGGCGGTCGAACTTGGTCGCGACGTGGACAAACCGCGCAACCTGGCCAAGAGCGTGACGGTGGAATAACGAGGGCGAATCGGTTCGCCGGGTAATGGAAGATAGGCATCCTGCCCGTCGTCACAACCTCCGTCCCGACGTCCTTGTCTTCCAGCTTGCTTGGGGGACCACCACCGGTCTCCCCAAAGCCATGTCTCGTGGGCGCCAAGTGAAGTGCGTTAAAGCGCTCAAGCGGTGAAAATTCCCGCTTTCGTCCTCGATCTATGAATTGCGTCCGTTTTGTTTGCTGCCGCTTTAACGATTTAACGGTTCAACGGGGCCGCGCCCTATTTCCGCGGTTCGTCTTTCGATTTCTTGCCTTCGCCGGGGCGATAATCTTCCTGCTCGGCGGCAGCGAAGGCTTTCTCCAGGCCGACCATGTCTTCGCCCGGACGCAGAGTATCGAAAGCTTCGGATTCTTTGCGCAGCTCTTCTTCAGAGTAGTTGGCCGCCTTGATCGAAAGACCGATGCGGCGCTCGACTTTGTCCACCTTGATAACGCGAGCTTCTACTTCCTGCCCGACCTTGAGCACGTCTTTGACCTTGGCGACATGATCTTCGCTCAGCTGGGAAATGTGAACGAACCCATCGATATCGTCCTGTAATTGAACGAACGCACCGAAGCTCGCCAGCTTCGTTACCTTGCCCTTAACCAGATCACCGATCTTGTATTTCTGATCGATATTCTTCCACGGATCTTCGCTCAGTTGTTTGATGCCAAGGCTGATGCGCTGGTTGACCTTGTCGATGTCGATGACGACCGCTTCTACTTCGTCGTTCTTCTTAAATACTTCGCTCGGATGGTTGATCTTTCGAGTCCAGCTTAGATCGGAGACGTGAATCATACCGTCGATGCCGTCGGCCAGTTCCACGAACGCGCCGTAAGCGGTCATGTTGCGAATCTGGCCTTTAACCCGGCTGCCGATCTCGAACTTCTTCTCGATCTCGTCCCACGGATTGGGTTCGAGCTGGCGCAAACCGAGCGAAATTTTCTGTTCTTCCTTGTTTACGCCCGAGAACGACCGCTTCGACTTCCTGGCCCACACTTAAAATATCCGACGGCCGCATGATTCGTTTCGTCCAGGAAAGTTCCGAAACGTGGATCAACCCTTCCACGCCTTCCTCCAACTCCACGAAGGCGCCGTAAGGAACAAGGTTCGTGATCTTGCCTTTGACTCTCTGACCGGCGGGGAAACGTTCTTCGATCTGGTCCCACGGATTCCTTTGCGTCTGCTTTAGTCCGAGCGAGACGCGCTCCTTCTCCTTGTTAATATCGAGAACGACTACTTCGAGCTGCTGACCTACTTTGACCATCTCGCTGGGATGACCGAGACGGCCCCAGGTCATGTCGGTGATGTGAAGCAAGCCATCCATGCCATCGAGATCGATAAAGGCGCCGAAATCGGTCAGATTCTTAACCGTGCCGATCACGCGATCGCCGACCTTCACGCTTTCGAGGAACTTCTGCCGCTTCTCGCTCCGTTCCTGCTCAATTATTTCGCGCCGGCTTAAAACGACGTTGCGACGGTCATCGTTGATCTTAACGATTTTAAAATCGTAGGTGTTGCCGACGAACTGCTGCAAATCTTTCGGCGGAACAATATCGATCTGCGATGCCGGCAAAAATGCTTCGACTCCGATGTTCACCATCAGCCCGCCTTTGACCACCGACTTCACTTTGCCTTTGATCAGGCCGTCGCCCTGAAAAACGCTGGCGATCTTGTTCCAGTTCTGGCGGTAAGCGGCTTTCTCCTTGGAAAGCACGACCATGCCCTCATCGTTTTCGAGACGCTCGAGCAACACGTCCACTTCGTCGCCGACTTCCAGGGTATCGATGTTATCGAATTCAGCCGATGGGATAACGCCTTCCGATTTGTAACCGATGTCGACCAGCACTTCGCGGGGACGAATTTCCAGAACGCGCCCTTTGACGATGCTGCCTTCGCGAAAGTCGCGGTACGATTTCGCCAGTAAATCCTGCATTTGAGCCATAAAAGTAATGAACCTCCTTCCGCGGGATGCAGCGCCGCCGCATCAGCGAAAATGGGACGTCACAGTAGGCGGTTACCGCGGACGGGTCAACTGCCGTTTCCCGCAGGCCGTTCCAACCCCTTCGGCCGCGGATCGCGCGGATAACGCGTATGGTAAAAGCTGTCATCCGGAGCGCAGTCGAGGGATCCCGTGGTGCTACCTTAAGGTCTCCCGGCGGGATCCCTCGATCCCGCTATCGCGGGACTCGGGATGACGGATTCAGCTGCCAGGCGAATTCGTTTCACGAATCTGCTTTCTCCGGGTAATCTGTGGTTTCCTGTTTGGAATGTCCGAACAAAATGGCGGCGACTGAGCCTTCTTCAGAGCTTAAGCTGGGACACGTCTTGTTCATGGACATCGTGGGTTACTCGAAGTTATTGGTCGACGAGCAGAGCGACCTCACGCGAGAGCTTAATCAGATTGTCCGAAACACCGAGCAGGTTCGAAGCGCGGAGGCAAAGGGAAAGTTAATCCGTTTGCCGACGGGCGACGGAATGGCGCTAGTATTTTTCACCAGCCCGGCAGCGCCCATGCAATGCGCGCTCGAGATCAGCCATGCTCTCAAGCAATACCCTGCAATCAAACTGCGGATGGGACTTCATAGTGGACCGGTCAACGCCGTTTTCGATGTCAATGAACGAGAAAACGTCGCCGGCATCGGAATTAACCTCGCCCAGCGGGTGATGGATTGTGGTGATGCCGGTCACATTCTGCTTTCCAAACGCGTTGCCGAAGATCTGTCGCAATACGTGCGTTGGCGCGAGCACGTGCACGAGCTCGGTCAAATTGAGGTCAAACACGGCGTCAAAGTAGATGTTGCCAGCTTTTATAACGGTGAAATTGGCAACGCTACCTTACCAGAGAAGTTCAAGGAAGCGGCCAAAGCTAGTCGCGCAGCCGTTAAGCGCCGGCGGAAGAAGATGTTTCTCGGTGTTGCAGTAGTCATTGCCGTCGGTTCTGGCATCGGTCTTTGGGCATTCTTGCGCCAATCATCTATTCGAGCGCTGCCGATTCCCGAAAAAAGCATCGCAGTGCTGCCGCTGGAAAATCTGAGTGAGGAAAAGGAGAACGCCTTCTTCGCTGATGGGATACAGGACGAACTGCTCTCGAATCTGGCCAAGATCAAGGACCTGAAGGTGATCAGCCGCACTTCGGTCATGCAGTACAAGAGCTGGAATCACGCGCAATCTTAAAGAGATCGCGCAGCAACTCGGAGTGAGCAATGTCGTGGAAGGCAGTGTGCGCCGATCCGGGAATCACGTGCGCGTTTCGGTTCAATTGATCGATGCGGTAACTGACCGCCACATTCTGGTCGGAGAACTACGATCGCACCCTGGCCGATTCCGTCACTCTCCAAGGGGAGCTCGCCAGTGAGATTGCCGGTGCGAGTTGGGCGCAACGTCGAGTCCCAGGAAAAGGCACGGGTGGAAGCGATGCCAGACTAAAAATACAGCGGCCTACGATGCCTATCTGCGCGGTCGCGCTCTTGATGCCGGATTGACAACAGACTTCTCGAATTTTCGAGAGCGCGGCCCGGTCATACCAAGAAGCTGTGACTTTGGATCCCGGCTTTGCGTTGGCATGGGTGTATCTTTCCTCGGCGCATAGCGGCCTTTATTGGAATGGACTTGATCCAACTCCCGCGCGATTGGCGGCAGCGAAGGAGGCCGCCGATCGCGCCGTTGCGCTCGATCCCACTTTGCCTGAGATCCATTTGGCACTCGGCTATTATCGCTACTACGGGCTGCGCGATTTCAAGGGCGCACTCGAGGAGTTTCAGCTGGCAGAAAAAAGTCTTCCGTAACGACGTTGGCGTCTTACGTGGCGATCGGCTTAATTCAGCGGCGACTCGGGCATTGGGATGAAGTCATCGCGGTGATGCGCCGCGTTTTTGGGTTAGATCCGCGAAATATCCAATCAGCCGGGACTTCTCGCGGATGCGTACAGCGGCCAAGCGTAATTTCTCTAACGCCCTGGCCGTGGCCGACCACATTCTCGCCATCGAGCCGTCAAATGCACAGGCTATCGGGCTCAAAAGCATTTTGTTTTTGGGGAATGGGGAATCTCGATGCGGTTGACGCTGTACTCGCCATTCCCGGCGCTCCCTTGCACCTCCGCGGCCACCAGGCTTTGAACAAACATCGCTATGCTGAGGCGCTGGATCTATTTACAAAAGGCTTGCAGAACGCACGGGGTGAGGAAAAGAAAGAGCTTCTTTTTGACGTTGCTCGGACGCAACAGCGCCTCGGTAATGTGCCCGCATCCAGGGTGGCCTATCAACAGGTGATCCAAGAGCTCACCCAAGCTTTGGCCAGCATTGATAAGGAGGACACCTTCGGTCTTGCCGGATTGCATTCCTTTTTAGGTCTCGTTTACGCCAATATGGGCGATGCGGCTTCGGCTGTAGCCGAAGGACGAAAGGGGATGGAATTGCAACCAACTTCAGAAGATCCATTTGAAGGCCCCCAGCGAGAGGAGGCAATGGCGCTTATCTACGCGCGGCTGGGCAACGCCAATGAAGCGATTCCTATTCTCAAACGCTGGATTAACGTTCCTTCGAGCACGGGCATAGCTCCTACACTGTTGCGCGTCGATGAATTTTGGGATCCAATCCGCAACGATCCTCGCTTTCAGGAATTGGTTGCGGAGAAAAAGCCATGATTCTGCAAAGTCTTTGCTGATGCCAGCATGTTGGATCCCATCGAAGGTTGAGCAATTATGTTGTAGCTTTCAATCTTAAGCTCTTACTCTTTTTCAGATTTTAGGCATATCATTTAGGCTCGACCTCAGCGCTGAGCGGCTTATGCATATGACAGTTTGAAATGCGCGTCGATGCTGAAACGAACGCCGGTCTTGAGATCGGGCACGTGTTGTTCATTGACATCGTCGGTTACTCCAAGCGAACAGTTGATGAACAGAAGGAACTAGTCACCCGACTCAATCAGTTGGTGCGGGACACGGCCCAGTTTCGTTCCGCCGACGCAGCCGGCAAACTCATTCGCATTCCAACCGGCGATGGAATGGCCCTGGCATTTTTTACCTCGCCCGATGCGCCGGTGAATTGCGCAATCGAATTGGCGAAAGCGGATCAGGCTGATCCCAAACTTGAATTACGGATGGGAATTCACAGTGGCCCGGTTGATCGGCTGACCGATGTCGAATGAGCGCACAAATCTCGCCGGCGCCGGAATCAATACAGCGCAGCGAGTGATGGATTGCGGCGATGTCGGCCACATTTTGTTGTCGCAGCGAATTGCGGATGACCTTGCGCAGTACGACCGGTGGCGGCCGCTGCTGCACAATCTTGGCGAAGTCGAGCTGAAGCACGGCGTTCATCTAGGAATCGTTAGTCTTTACAATGACGAGTTTGGGAACGCAGCCATTCCCACTAGGATCAAGCAGGCGCGGGAAGAAGGCGCTGCTTTTCGTCACCGCGCGGAAAAAGCAAGGCGGCGCCGATCATCCTCGGCGCGGCTGCCGGCGCGTTATTGCTTGTCAGCGTTGGCATTCGGCACGTGGGCGTGGCAACGACGCGTCGCGCTTACCTCAGCCGATAAGCTGAGTCGCCCTAAGCGTTCGAGAAAAGCGTCGCGGTTCTGTCCGTTCGAGAATCTGAGCGAAGAGAAGGAGAACGCGTTCTTCGCCGGCGGGGTGCAGGACGAAATTCTCACTAATCTCGCCAAGATTGCTGACCTGAAAGTAATCAGCCGGACGAGTGTGATGAAGTACAAAACGGGTCCGGAACGCAACCTGCGCGAGATCGCAAAAAATTTGGGCGTTTCGCATGTGGTCGAAGGCAGTGTCCAACGCGCGGGCGGGCGCATTCGTGTATCAGCTCAGTTGATTCGATGCTCGCACCACGCCCACCTATGGGCCGAGCGCTACGATCGTGACCTTACGGATGTCTTTGCCATCCAGAGCGAGGTCGCGCAGCAGATCGCCGATCAGCTGCGCAGCAAACTTTCACCCGTGGAGAGGGCCGCGATCGCGGAGCGGCCAACCACCGATTTGGAAGCTTATGTCCTCTATACCAAAGCTAAAGAGCTCAGGCCGGAGCCCTCGGAGGACGCTGAAGCGTTTTTGAACCGGCAAGTAGAATTGCTCGAAAAGGCTACGCAGCGCGATCCGAACTTTGCCCTAGCCTATTGCGCACTCGCGAAAACGCACGTCGACCTCTTTGCAGCCACCGCGGATCCGGTTTTGTCGCGGAAGCACCTCGATTTGGCGAAGGAAGCGGCGGACGCCGCGTTACGAGCGCGTCCACATCTGGGGGAGGCTCATCGGGAACTGGCTCGCTATTACTATTATGTCGGTATCAACACTGGTGACCTCGACCGGGTACGTGATGAGTTGGCTATCGCTCGGCGCACCTTGCCTAACGATGCCGAGGCGATCGTAATCGCGGCTCGGATCGATAAGCGCCAAAATCGTTGGGATGAATCGCTCGCCAATATGGAAAAGGCGTGCGAACTCGACCCGCGCAACGGTGAGGTCGCATACTATCGCGAGCTTACTTTACTTGAGATGCGCCGGTACAAGAGTTGGAACAAGTGATCGCGAAGGATGCCGCGAACGGCATGATACATGGTTCTTGGCTTCAGCTTCGGCTAGCTGAACTCAAACTAGCCGAAGGTGACCCCGTCGCGGCTCAGGCGCTTCTCGCACAAGTGCCGCTGGACTTCAGTAGTTATGGAGCAATATGGAACATTCGTTTCATCGCAGCCCTTTACCTGCGTGATTACGAGGCGGCGAACCAGGTGATTGCCGCTGTTCCTGCGAAGTGGGCGGATGACGCCTTCGATGGACCTTCGCATTGGGCTTACGGACAGATTGCGCGTGCGCGCGGCGATAAGGAGAACGCGCTGGGTGCATTTGCAGCCGCGCGCAAAACGCTGGACGCGCAATGGCAGGTCAGGTTCAAGGATCAACCGTACTTCGCGCTTGCCCTGTTCGCGAAGCTTGATGCGGGGCTTGGCCGAAAAGAGGATGCCATTCGCGAAGCACTTCAAGCGGTCGACCTCTTGCCGATCGCCAAGGACTCCTATTGGGGTCCGGGCGGCATCACTGCCCTGGCGCTGGTTTACGCGTGGACCGGCGAGCGGGACCGCGCGCTCGAGCAACTCGAAATCGTCGCGAAAATTCCGGCTGGCCCGGCCGGCCCGACATACGGCGATCTCAAGTTCAATCCGTGTTGGGATTCCTTGCGTGGTGATCCGCCCTTCGACCAAATCGTTCATTCGCTCGCACCGAAATGATGGAAATTCTAAATGAGGCTGAAGTCCGCGTTTGCCCGTCATCACATTTGGCCCAGCCACGCTTCAAGGTGAGGCCAATTGGTAAGGATTTAGCGCCGCTGGCCGATTGCCCACCCGGGCGGTCTGACCGATTTTAGCTAACGACGTTACCTAATTAACGATCCCTAGGTCAGAGACTTACGTTTCTGATCGAACTGAGTCAAAGCGTAAGAACTTTGCCGCGAAATTCTTTGGCACGGGGAGTGATCATACCTTTGCCGTGAGTGGTCGAAGCGAAAAAATATTCGGCAGAACTGACACAACCCAAACATTATTGAGGAAAGGTAATATGAACGAAACGAAGACGAAGAAAGTTCCAGTGCGCGACTTGAAGCCGAGCAAAGACGCCATTGGCGGCCGACATGGCCACCACGGCGGTCATCGCCATCTTGGCGCTGGGCGCTCTAATGGAAGATCCGACGACTCGGAACGAGCCGGTAAATACTGGCTCTAATTCCGCCTAGCACCGCACGGCGGGTCAACTCCACCGTGCGGCCTGGGGACGCAAACAGACTCTGGCGGCAGTCTGCGTGAGCTGTTGCGCCGTAGTCGGCGAAGGCGGATCTGCGGATAAATCCTTCGGTGCCGGCGAGGCGATGTCGTATAGGTCAATACCTGTTAATTTGTAGTATTATTATTGTCGGTAGGCTGGATTCGGCTTGCTTCTCATGGCTGCGTTACTCCAATCTACGCTGCGGGAGAAAGCCGCGTTGACCCAAAGCCGATATCATCGACTCCAAGCGTTTTCGATCGCTGTTGCTGGTTTGGGTTTTAGCCTTCTGGTTAGTCCAACAACTTTCGGTCAAGCGATCGCACCCGCTTCGATGACTACCGCTTCACCGACTCCTACAGCCGCTCCCGCCGAAGCAGAGCGCGTCATTGTCACCGGCTCCAACATCCCTACCGCTTCAGAAGTGGGACCGAACCCGGTCGACATCATCAACCGCGAGCAGATCGACAAAGCCGGCGAACGGACAACGGCCGAGCTGGTCCGGAATTTAACGGTAGCCGGTCCAAATGGCGTCCCTGCTTCTAACAACGGCGCGGGCTTGACTCAGGGAGCATCATCGATTTCGCTCCGAGGCTTCGATGCCAGCAGCACACTTGTCCTGATCGATGGCCATCGTGTTGCTCCTTATCCGCTGGGAACGGATAACGGCGCGGTCACATTTGTCGATCTCAATTCGATTCCGAAGGCTGCGATCGACAGCATTGAGATCTTGAAAGACGGCGCTTCGAGCATTTATGGCGCCGATGCCGTTGCCGGCGTGGTTAACTTTAAGCTACGCCACGACTATCGCGGAGCAGAACTAAACGTCCAATACGGCAACACGCTTGATAAGGACTCGGGCGAATTTGCTTCTTCCATCATTTTTGGGGTTGGCGACGGCGATACCGATATCACCGGCGTTCTGAACTACTATCATCGCAACTCCATCTTCAATCATGACCGTGGCTTTTCGAACTACGTATCAAAGTTTTTCGCATCCACCAACGCGAGTCCGCTCAATCTGCAACTTTCCCGCGATACCGTTCTGGCGGCTGGTGTCTCACCCAATGCTCTTCCGGATGACCGCGATACCTTCTTTGGTCATGCGCCGTTTCTTACAAACGGCACTGCGCCCGCAACCGCTTATACCTACACACCCGGACGGTCGGTGTTCTTCAACTATAACCGTTACTCCGAAGCGCTGCCTGATTCAGAACGTTGGGGCGGCTTTATTAATTTCGACCACAAAATCTGCGGCGACCAACTGCTGGTTTATGGGGACTTCTTCTATCAGGACGTCAAAACTAGTTACGATTTAGCGCCGACGGCTACCGGTAATTTTCAAACGCCAGGCAACGTTACGCTGGCCATTCCGCCGAATACTCCGATTGCACCGGGAGCTGAACCACCAAATACGCCTAGCTCATCTTGAAACTGGTGTCCCTGCTGAGCATTCAATCCATTTAACCCATTTCAGCAAATCATCTCCGGTGGCACCCGCGCACGCACCATCGAGTTCGGCAATCGGGTTGTCGATAACGAGACCAATGCCTTCTTTTCCACCCTGGGGTTGAAAGGAGACAAACTATTCGATGGGACCTGGGGTTACGATGCTGCGTTTCGTTACAGCCAGGTCCAAAATATTTCCACCAGCACACTTCAGTCAGCCTCGCGCTTCAACCGCGTTTTGAATGCAGCCGATCCAATCTTCGATCCGTCGTCCTCCCAGTTCATCGGCACAACCATTCCCTACAATCCATTTGGCGACTTTCGGGTGCCGATTCCATCGAATGCTGCGTCCGTTGCCTTTCGTCAACGTTCATCCGAAAGAAATTGATTTCTCCAAACTCGCCACCGTCGACGTGAATATTTATACGACCTCTCTTTTCGAACTTCCGGCCGGCGGCGTCGGTCTGGCCTTTGGCGGGCAGTTCCGACGCGAAAATCTGCAACAAGAACCCGGATGATTTATTAGTGACGGGCGATATCCTTTCAGTACCGGTCCGGCCAACTTTACCCACGCCGGAAGGAAGATTTACGCCTTTTATGCGGAATCTCATCTGCCGGTGTTCGGGGGTAAGTTTCACCGCTCCCGGGTTGCACGCGCTGGAGTTTGCGGCGGCAGGCGCGTTTCGAGGACTTCCGGAATAACAATACCAATGTGTTGGTGCCGAAGGTCGGCGTGCGCTGGCAACCATTTGACGATTCACTGACCGTACGCGCGACCTGGGGTGAAGGATTCCATGAGCCGTCGCTTATTGAATTGTTTGGAATTCCCATACAAGGGTTTGCCGGGTGTGCATGATCCAGTAACGAATACAAACATTCCTGAAGTTCCATTCATCACCCGAAGTAATCCCAATCTTCAGCCGGAAGATTCGCGCTCTTTCACTGCCGGCATTGTTTACACCCCGAAATTTGTCACGAGTTTGACGCTGACAATTGACCTTTACGACATCGAGAGCACAGGCAGAACGATCATTCCTGATTTTCAAAATGTAATTAATCGCTACGTCACCGGAAACTCACTTCCAGGTGAAGCAGTCATTCGCAATCCCAACGGTGAGATCGTTTTGCTTGAAAGCGCATTTCAAAACGCTGGATCGCAAAAAGCGCGCGGAGTCGATTTCGGACTTAGCTATCAAGTTGAAACTCGATTTGGCACACTTACCTGGCTAACGCAGGCAACTTATCTGGATTCATTTCAATTCGCCCAGCTTCCCGGCGAAACCGAAGTCGAATTGCGCAGTGGGGTCCGTCCCCTTGCTCTTTCCGACGAAGCTTATCTGAAATGGAGAGCGAATTCCCAAATCGATTGGGCCTGGAGAGGCTTTGATCTCACGTTGACGGCTCATTACTTGGACGGCTTCCATGAAAAGCAGAAGCCTAGTTTTCTACTTGCGATGCCTTATCCGAACGGCTTCAAGGAACACTACGTTAAGGAAACCTGGTTTTTTGACGTGCGAGCTTCCTATCGATTCCTGGTGGCGTCCCCGCCGCAAGCCGTCGCCGGTTATGGCAAGGATAAGAGTTCTTCCGGGAAGGAGACCCAGCCGGAAGGAAGCGCGCAAATGGCAAACTGTACCTGGCAGCGTCTTCTCAATGACACGACAATCACGTTGGGTTGTAATAATGTTTTTGGTCACGATCCCCCAACAGCGGCGGGAACAGCGAACTACCCGGACTTCATCTACGATTCCACCGGTCGCTTCGTTTACGTCAGTCTAACGAAAAGATTCTAAATCGGTTTACTCGTTCAAGACCGATCGAATAAAGCTGCAGGACAATTTCTGAGCCAAAAGCGACGCGAGGACGCGTGCGCACTCCCAAAGCTGTCGCGAAACGGAACAGATGCTCCTCGATACATTTCGCACGTAGTGTTGTCAGAGTGCGATGCGCCCTCGCATCGCTTTCGAAACGCTAAAATGCTGCCGCAACTTACTCTGGTGCTTGCGGGATGCCTGATCTCTGGTGGGACAGTGTTCGACCTTGACCCTCGATTCGAGCAGCTGCTCGCGGAGGCCGCAAAGCCCTTCGATTGAATTGAGTCGAGGATGAGCTCACGGCATACAGTCGTTGTTCGAGCTTGATTTTGTTGCGGTTTTTTACTTGAATCGCAACGTGCCTGTTGATGAGCACCAGGCCTCAGGGGACCGAATCTCTCCAAGGGCGCAAACGTGGCCGGTTGCGTTTACCACTACTCATTGGAGCGTGGTGTTGGAGGCGCAAGGCCGTTCACCCGCGGCAGAGGAGGCGTTGGAAAAACTTTGCCGGACTTATTGGCCACCCATCTATGGATAGCTTCCACGGACCTTATGATCAGAAGTTCTTCGACGCGAATGGAAACCTCGTCGCTGAGGACAAGGGCACCATCCATGCAACGCGCCTTTCGGTAGATCAATTCTAACGACACCGAGATTAAGCGATCCATAGGAGAGCCTCGTCGGTGCCTGAAAACGAACCGGAGAGGCTCGTCGCATTTCAGGCGCAACCGACTGCGAAAATTCAGCCCAAGTTTTGACTGCGAGTCCGGGGTGCGCGCCCTCCCCGGAGAAGAGGCGTTCAAATCCCGCCCGTAGCACGGAAGTCCGAGAACTTTGCGACACGTGTGGTCTCATTCTTCGGAACAGTTGGCGTCATTTGGTGTCCTTTGGCGGACGATCTGTTTACCCTGATCTGCGTCATCAGCGTAAACCGCGGTTAATTCTGTTGTGTTCGACGTTGAGCCTCGTCCATTTGCCGGTATGATTTGTCATACATGCGGATGCTAGGCTTCTCCCTCCTGGCCGTCCTCGTTGCGACCACTGCTATTCGTGCCGAATCTGCGGCCGAACAGCAGGTCCGCGAAGCGGTCAAGGCACCGGACATTACTGTCGTGCATTTGTGGGCGCCGTGGTGTTCCAATTGCCAAACGGAATTGAAAAGCGGTGGCTGGTCGAAAATGGTGAAGGAAAACCCGAAAACGAAATTCATTTTTGTGTCCGTCTGGAACAATGGCAATGACGGGCGCTCCATGCTGGAGAGGTTTGGCCTTACCGATCAACCTAACGTAACCATCGCTGCCGATCCCGGACCGCGCAGCGGCGACGGCAAAATCAAACAGTTCGGCGGCCTTCCGCTTTCCTGGATCCCCACGACTTGGGTTTACAAAGGCGGCGATCTTCGCTACGCCTTAAATTACGGCGAGGTGCGCTTCCCTGTGCTCCAGCAATTTTTGGCAGGACAGCGAATCGGAGTGGTCGCACAAGGGTGAACCGAAATTGGAAGAATGACGACAGCAACACTTTCACCCAAGAACGCAAAGGTAAAATTCCGCCTGGCAGGGGGCGCGCAACCGCTCATTCTACTACCGGTGCAGGTGAATGGCGACGGCCCATTCGAATTTATTTTAGACACGGGCGCGGGCACTTCGCTCCTTTCATCCGACCTGGCGAAAAAACTGAAGATCAAAATCATCAGCACGAAAGAAGGTCAGAGCGCCGGCGGAAAAATTTCGGTATCGCTGGCCAAGGTCGATTCGCTCGCCGTCGGACAAGCAAAGCTCGACGACGTTGATGTTGGGATTGTCGATCTTACTCACATTGGGAATACGATCGGCACGAAAATCGATGGCGATGTCGGCTACAATTTTCTGAAAGCATTTCCGCATCACGATCGATTATCACGATTGCGAGATTCGGCTCGATGAGCCGAGGCCGATCGAGCGCCTCGGAAGATCAGCCAAGGCCGAAGTCCCGATGCGATTGGCGAGTCTGGCCAAGCCGCTCCTGCTGGTCGACGTGCATGCAAATGGCCACGGACCATTTCAATTCGCCATCGATACCGGCACATCAACGACCGCGATTGCACCCGAACTGGCGCAACACCTCGGTCTCAAAAGCTCGCCCGTCGGTCCGCTCACGACTGGTGGCGCGCAGGTCAATGTTACCGCCGGCACCTTGGAATCGTTCCAAGTTGGTCGCGCCGGAGTCGACGACCTCGTCGTCGTCGTCGCCGATTTCTTTTCCATGCTCAGTCAGGCCGTCGGCGGCAAAGCTGGACGGCATTGTCGGCTATAACTTCCTGCGAAACTTCAGGGTCGTGATGGATTATCCGAGTGAGAAATTTCGTTTGGAATAAACGATGGTCGACAACCCTGATTCCCGGCGCTAAAAGCGATTGATCATCCGCCCGCGATTCTCTCGCTCATCGGCGACACTCCGCTGCTCGAAGTGACGCGCATCGACACCGGGCCCTGTCACCTTTTTCTGAAGTTGGAAAATCAAAATCCGACCGGTTCGATCAAAGATCGGATCGCGCTCGCCATGATTGAAGCGGCCGAGCGGGATGGCCAGCTCGTACCCGGCGGCACGATTATCGAGGCGACTGCCGGCAATACCGGGTTGGGGCTGGCGCTGGTCGCCGCGGCCAAAGGTTATCGCTGTATTCTCGTTATACCGGACAAGATGTCGCAGGAGAAAATCGCGCACGTGCGCGCGCTTGGTGCCGAAGTTCGGCTGACGCGCTCCGACGTAACGCGCGGTCATCCGGAATATTATCAGGACGTGGCGGCGCGCCTGGCCAGTGAAATTCCAGGCGGATTTTACGTTAATCAATTTGGCAATCCGGCCAATCCGCTGGCGCATGAGACGTTCCACTGGGCCGGAAATTTGGGAACAAATGCGACACGACGTGGACACCATCGTGGTCGGAGTCGGTTCTGGCGGAACGCTAACGGGACTTGGACGGTTTTTTAATCGGGTGAAGCCACGTCGCGGCGTGGAAATGGTTCTGGCTGATCCAACCGGCTCGATTCTCTACGAGTGGGTGAAGACGGGAAAGCTGGTCGAATCCGGCAGTTGGGCAGTGGAAGGAATCGGCGAGGATTTTGTTCCCGATAATGCTGACATGTCGTTCGTGACCGAGGCGTTTGAAATTGACGACTCCGACAGCTTTGCGACCGCGCGCGAACTTTTGCGTAAGGAAGGTATTCTGGGTGGTTCATCTACCGGGCACGTTGCTGGCAGGAGCGCTTCGCTATTGCCGACAGCAAACCAAACCTAAACGCGTCGTCACCTTCGTTTGCGACAGCGGCAACAAATATCTTTCGAAAATGTTTAACGATGTCTGGATGGAGGAGCAGGGCTTCACCATTCGGCCGATGCACGGCGATCTGAGCGATTTGATTTTGCATCGTTACGAAGCGGGCGAAGTCGTAACCGTCGGCCCGACCGACACGTTGCTCACCGCTTTCAAACGGATGCGCCAGGCCGATGTCTCGCAGTTGCCGGTGGTCGACGACAGTGGTCGCGTCGTCGGCATCATCGATGAATCGGACATTCTGGTGAAGGTCCATCGCGATGCCTCACATTTTAATTATCAAGTGGAGCAGGCGATGACCGATCAATTGGAAACCATTGCCGCCAGATGCAAAAATCGACGATCTGCTGGGAGTATTCGATCGCGGCCGTGTCGCCATTGTCATGGACGGTGACAAGTTTCTCGGCCTCATCACCCGCAGCGATCTGCTTTCCTATCTCCGGCGGCACATGCCGAAGTCGCCGGTCGAACGCGAGTTTAGTTAGGCGAGGAAATAGATCGGGAAGCCAAGCATCCAGACGAAAAATCCATCTTCGGCTTCCTGGCTTCCGGATTGCTAATTCACTTCCTTATCTGCCGAATCTGCGTAATTTGCGGATCACTTTTTCCCGATGAAAAGCTACGACATTGCTACCCGTGCCATTCACGCCGGACAAGAACCTGACCCTTCGACCGGCGCGATCATGACGCCGATTTACGCGACCTCGACCTATGTGCAGGAAAGCCCGGGCAAACACAAAGGCTTACGATTACGCGCGCTCGATTAATCCGACCCGGCTGGCTTACGAAAAATGCATCGCCGATCTGGAAAGCGGGACACGCGGCTGGGCCTTTGCCTCCGGGCTGGCCGCGATGGCAACCGCCCTCGATGCCCTCGATAGCGGCTCGCACGTTGATCGCAAGCGACGATCTCTACGGCGGAACATTCCGGCTTTTCGAAAAAGTCCGGCGCCGCTCCGCCAATCTGGATTTCACCTTCGTCGATCTAACCGATGCGTCGAACTTCGAAGAAATCGATCAAGCCCAACACCCGCATGGTTTGGATCGAAACGCCGAGCAATCCGCTTTTAAAGATCATCGACATCGAAGCCATCGCGAAAATCGCGCGCGAGAAAAAGATCATCAGCGTTTCCGACAACACCTTTGCCACGCCATGGATTCAGCGGCCGATCGAAGCCGGCTTTGACATGGTGATCCATTCCGCCACCAAATATCTGAACGGGCACTCCGACATGGTCGGCGGCGTTATTGTTGTCGGTGAAAACAAGGAGCTGGCCGATCAGATCGCATTTCTGCAAAACTCGGTCGGCGCGATTGCCGGACCGTTCGACAGTTTTCTGGCGATGCGCGGATTGAAAGACGCTGGCCCTTGCGGATGGAACGGCATTGCTCGAACGCTTTGGAGATCGCGCGCTGGCTCGAGGAACAATCGCAGGTGAAATCAGTCCACTATCCCGGGCTCAAAACGCATCCGCAGCATGATCTCGCCCGCCAGCAAATGCGCGGTTTCGGCGGAATTGTCACGATCATTTTGAAAACGGATCTCGAAGGAACGCGACGATTTCTCGAGAACACGCATTTGTTTGCGCTCGCCGAAAGTCTGGGCGGGGTCGAAAGCCTGATCGATCATCCCGCTATCATGACGCACGCCTCCGTTCCGAAAGAAAAGCGGGAAAAGCTTGGAATTACCGATTCGCTGGTGCGATTAAGTGTCGGCGTCGAAGGCGTGCGCGATCTGATTGACGATCTGCAATTCGCTTTCGAAGCGATTTGATTTGGAGGATAGGCATCCTGCCTGTCTCGGCCGATGGGCATTTTGCCCCATCGTGTTCCTTGGTTGTGATCGTCCGGCCCCGAATTATTCTTGCCCCCAAATGGGCAACAGCTTTGGCCAACTTTTTCGCGTTACCACCTTCGGCGAATCGCATGGTGGCGGCATCGGAGTCGTCGTCGACGGTTGTCCGCCGCGGATTGATGTGTCGAACGATGACATTCAACAGGAACTCGATCGTCGTCGTCCCGGTCAAAGCAAAATCACCACTCAACGAAAGGAACCGGATCGTTGTGAAATTCTTGTCCGGCGTTTTCGAAGGAAAAACTCTCGGCACCCCGATAACGGTTCTCGTTAGAAACAAAGACGCGCGGCCGGAAGCCTATGAAGCAATGCGCGAAACGTTCCGTCCTTCCCACGCCGACTTTCACCTACCATGCCAAATACGGAATTCGCAACTGGCAGGGTGGCGGGCGTGCCAGCGCGCGCGAAACCATTGGTCGCGTCGCTGCCGCGGCGATCGCGCGCAAAGTCCTGACGACGCTCTTTCCCAAAATCGAAATCGTCGCCTTTGTTACGCAGATTCATCAGATCGTTGCGAAAATTGACCGCTCGAAAGTTAAGACTGCGAAGGTCGAAGCCTCGATCGTTCGTTGTCCCGATAAGCGTGGCCGCGAAGAAGATGGTCGATTTAATTGAGAAGACGCGGGCCGATGGCGATTCGCTTGGTGGCGTAATCGAATGTGTCGCGCGAAATGTTCCCGCCGGACTGGGAGAACCTGTTTTCGACAAACTCGAAGCTGATCTCGCGAAAGCGATGTTGAGTTTGCCGGCTACCAAAGGCTTCGAAATTGGTTCCGGGTTTTCCGCGACGCGACATGCACGGATCGGAACACAACGACGCCTTCGAAAAACGCGGTGGCCGCATCAGTGACGCGCACGAATTTCTCCGGCGGAATCCAGGGCGGTATTTCCAACGGCGAGGAAATTTATTTTCGCGTTGCCTTTAAACCGACGGCGACAATCGCGCGCGAGCAAGACAGTGTTACTTCATCGGGCAAAAAAACGAAGCTGGCCGCACGTGGGCGCCACGATCCATGTGTGCTGCCGCGGGCCGTCCCGATGGTGGAGGCAATGACCGCGCTGGTGCTGTGCGATCACGCGCTGCGACAGAAGGCGATTTCGCAGAACTAGTTTGTGCGTGTCGCCACTAGCACTGCGAAAGGTGGATCAAGCAGTCGAGCCGCACTAGCGGATGACGAAGGGGCCGATCCGCCTTGTGCTCCATTGCGATGGTCAAACTCAGTAAGACTTATGGCAAGGAAGTGTTGGGCACACCGCGCCAGGTCTCGATTTTGATTCCCATGCTCGCCGTCATCGCGAATCCGCAGCCCGATCCGGGCGGCGCCTCGAACTGGCAACTATGTCTTCGTCTCGTTAGCCGTCGTTATCATTCTACTCGAAATCATTCACGGTTGGCGGCTCGGTCTCATTCGGCAACTGGTAAGAGTGATTGCGATCATTGTCGCATACTCGTGCGGTTTTTTTGCAGCCCGCGCCACCGTTCCGTTGCTGCGATCGCATTTTAAGCTGCCGGACCCGATTCTTGCCGCCATCGGCGGCGCAATTTTGGCGTTCGTCCTCTTTGCCGCTATTAATCTGATCGGCGCTTTCTGTTCAAAAAAACCGCGCAACATTCATCGCCGGTTATCCGGTTGATTTGGGGAATTGCCGGTGCGCTTCTCGGGATTCTGCTCGGAGTGTTTACGATCTGGCTGACCTTTACCGGGATTCGGATGGTTGGATCGGTCGCGAAGGCGCGATTGCACACGCCGAACCCGCCCGAGTGTCACCCCAGCCCAATGGAACAGTCAAACCCAGCCGCACAGCTATCTCCACCCAACCCGCTCATGACGATGCTCGGGGATATGAAAAACTCGCTCGAAAGTGGTCATGTCGGCGAGGCCGTGCGCGCCGTCGATCCGCTTCCTCCGACGCTGTATCGCGGGTTGGAGAAAGCGGGCGAGGTGGCGTCGAATCCGGAGTCCGCCGAACGATTTCTTTCTTTTCCCGGCGCGCGCGAAATCAGCGAGCATCCCAAGGTAGTAGCGTTACGGAACGATCGGCAGGTAATGGAGCTGATCGCAAGCGGGCAGATTTTTGCGCTGATGAAAAACCAGCGCATGATCGACGCTCTGAACGATCCGTCGCTGCAAGCCCGGGTCAAAAAATTCGATCTGGAACGAGCGCTGGATTATGCGCTGCAAAAAAAATAGCAGCGTAATTCGTTAAAACGTTAAATCGTTAAACCGAACAGCCGTTTTAACAACGCAACTTTTTAACAATTTAACCTCGTAAAAGTGACCTTTGTGGACTTGGTGTGAGAACAACAGAACGATGAAATACCTAACGACCATCGGTCTCGAAGTGCACGCGCAATTAAGGACGCGGTCGAAAATGTTTTGCACGTGTCCGGTCGAATTTGGGGCCGAGCCAAATTCACATACCTGCCCTGTATGCCTCGGTTTGCCCGGCGCCTTGCCGGTGATGAACGAGGAAGCCCTCCGTCTTACGCTTCTAACGGGACTTATGCTGGAGTGCGATATTGCCGACATCTCCAAATTCGATCGCAAAAACTACTTCTATCCTGACATGCCGAAGAATTATCAGATTTCGCAGTACGACATGCCATTATGCACGAATGGGAAGCGTGCCGTTGCATGACCTGGCTTATCCGAAAGATGCCCAGAAGAATATCGCGACTCCGGACAAGGAAGTGCATCTGGTTCGCATTCATCTGGAAGAAGATGTGGCCAAGAGTTTTCATTTCGAAACTACCAGTGGGATCGATTTCAACCGTGCCGGCACGCCCTTGATGGAAATCGTGACCCAGCCGGAGATCGCCTCTCCGGAAGAGGCCTTCGCATTTCTGACCGCTCTCAAGCAAATCCTGATTTACGGCGGGGTGAGCGATGCGGATATGGAAAAGGGGCAACTGCGTTGCGATTGTAATGTATCGGTGCGACCGGAAACGCAGACGGAACTTGGGGCCAAGGTCGAGATCAAAAATATGAACTCGATCAGCGGAGTGCGACGCGCACTAGCTTACGAGGTCGCGCGACAAATCGCGTCGCTGGAGGCGCGCTGAGAAGCTGGACCAGGAGACCCGCGGCTGGGACGATGCCAGGGGCGAGACCTTTTTGATGCGGAGCAAGGAAAGCGCACATGATTATCGATATTTCCCCGATCCGGATCTGGTGCCGGTAAAAACAGAGGTCTTACTTTCGGACGTGCGCGCCCGCTTGCCCGAACTGCCAAAACAAAAGCGCGCCCGCTTCGTTCAGCAATACGATATCACTCCCTACGATGCCGGTGTACTTGCCGATGACTTGGAGTTGGCCGCTTATTTTGAAAAGGCGGCACGCGATTCAAAGAAACCGAAGGCGATCGCGAATTGGATTCTGAACGATCTGCAGAGCGCGCTCTCAAACGCGGGAAAATCAATTACCGAATGTCCGATACCAGCTCAGGCCTTGAACGAACTGGTCGCGTTGATTGATTCCGGGAAAAGTGAGCAGCAAACAAGGCAAGGACGTTTTTGCCGAGATGTTTGCCAGCGGCAAAAGCGCGGGCGCCATTGTTCGGGAGAAAGGAATCGAGCAACTAAGCGACGTGAACGCGATTGAAAGAATTTGCGACGAAGTGATCGCAGCCAATCCTAAGCCGGCGGCGGATTTTCAAGCAGGCAACGCGGCATCGCTAAATTTTCTCAAGGGCCAGGTGATGAAGCTGTCGAAAGGAAAGGCCAACCCGCGATTGGCGGGCGAGATTTTGGAGCGCAAATTACGTGAGTAATACCGGTCATCCCGAGCGAAGTCGAGGGATCCCGTTGCGTTACCTTAAAGCTTCGATGGCGGGATCCCTCGACGTCGTTCGGGACGACAGTAAGAGTGATGCGCTTCATTTGTCTTTAAGGTGGGAGGGGCCTTAGTGCCCCGACTCTTAACGTTTTTTAACCTTCCTCGATGAAATTCCTCGTCGCACCGGACAAATTCAAGGGTTCGCTCAGCGCGCAAGAAGTGTGCGAAAAACATCGCGCTCGGAATTCGCGATATCATTCAAAACGCCGAAATCGAAATTGCACCCATGGCGGATGGCGGGGAGGGAACAGCGGAAGTCATCTGTAACGCGCGTGGTGGCAAGCGGGTGACATGCAGCGCCCACGGTCCGCTAGGTGATCTGATTAATGCTTCCTACGTCTGGTTAGGCGAAAGCGCGGTGATGGAAATGAGCGAAGCGGCTGGGATGCGCCGGCTGAAGAACACTGTCCGGGACGTTCTGCGCGCCAATACCTTCGGCGTCGGCGAAATGTTGCTCGATGCAGCAAAACGCGGCGCGCGCGAGATCATTATCGGGCTCGGCGGCAGCGTCACGAACGATGGTGGATTGGGAATGGCGCGCGCCCTCGGGTTTCGATTTCTAGGCGAGAATGAGAATGAGATTAGCGATGTCGCACGACTGCTAGGCTTGAAGAAAATCATAACGCCCTCACCTCAATCCTCTCCCAGTGGGAGAGGGTGGCGCATAGCGCCAGCTGAGGGTAGTTGCCGCGTAATTGCGGCGGTAGACGTGAAAAATCCGTTGCTCGGCAGCAATGGCGCTACCCGTACTTTCGGCCCGCAAAAAGGTGCGACTCCCGAGCAGCTCGAGATTTTGGAGCGGTCGCTCACACATTTGGCCGACACGGTGACCAGAGATCTGGCCTGCGATTTCCGCAACGAACCTGGCGCGGGTGCAGCGGGCGGGCTGGGATTTGGCTTAATGAGTTTTTGCGATGCGAAAGTTCATCCCGGCTTCGAGGTCGTGGCTAAAGCCGTGGCGTTGGAACAGAAAATCAAACGCGCTAACGTGATCATTACCGGCGAAGGCAAGCTCGATAATCAAACGCTGGAGGGGAAGACGCCGGCTGGAGTTGCGGATCTGGCGCGCAAGTATGGTAAACGCGTCTTCGCGATTGTGGGGCGCGCCGACGCAAATTCGAAAGCGCGCGATCTCTTTGATGGCGTTTACGAACTTGCAGGGCCCATACCCGAAGCAAAGGAACTATTGCGGAAACGAGCCTGCGAATTGGCCACAGCGCTGAAGTCGTGAGCGTTGGTTTCCTGCTCACTCGCGTGTTGGCGATTGCGTCTCGCAATCGCGGACTTTTTCGGGAAGATCGTTTTGGCGATACGCCAGAAGTCCGAGCCGGACGGGCGTTTCACGGGAGGCGCCTGCGCTACCCGGAGGTTGTGCCACGCCAAATCGGGCAAAGGTAACGGCCGCTTTACTTGAAATGACGGCCGTTTCCCTGTTCGCACTTCTTTATAATCGGGGCAAATTAGCAAGCCAATGCCAGAAGATGTCCCGCCCGGGCTGACGCCATTTGTGTTCTCCGATCCGCTCGGTAAACGCTGGCCGCGTCTCCGCACTCTATTGCTGATCACCGGCGTGTTGGTTTTTCTAGCGACGGTCTTGTTCGTCGAAACGCTGTTCATCGCACCGCGGATGACCGCGCCCTTTTCCTTGCGGCAATTGAAGGGGCAGTTGAAATCGCTGCAAACACAAAATCCGGCCGGTCAACGATCGGCGTCGAATTCGCTCCTTTGGCAAAAGTTTGAGGCGACCAAGCAGGCGGCGAGAAAACTTGCGGCGCCGGCGACGGTCACAGGCTCGCCCACTGCAACGCCGGCGCGCACGCATCGCAAAGTGTCCGAAAGTGAGGTGCGGCTAGCCTTTTACACGAACGGCGATCCCTACAGCTATTCCTCGCTTGAGCAGCACGCGTCGCAGATCACGCATGTCTGTCCCGAATGGATGTCGATGGTCAATGGGGTTGGCGATTTGCAAATCGATGCCGACGCGCGGGTTCCCAAATTGTCACAACACAAGGGTATCGCGCTCATGCCGCTGCTAACGAATCTGGTGGGCGATACCTGGCAACCCGAAGCGGTGGAAAATGTGGCGCACGGCCCGCCCGAGCGACAGGAGAAGTTCATCGCCAATGTGCTGGTAGTGCTCCGTAACGCGAAAGCGGCGGGAGTAGTAGTGGACTGGGAGCAGCTGGATCCAACCTACAAAAAGGATTTCACCGACTTACTCGAGAAATTTGCCAATGCACTTCATCGAGACGGCCGCCAGTTATGGTTGATCGTTTCGCCCGGCCAGGAAATCGACTACATCGATTTCGACGAACTATCTCCCTATATCGATCGCTTCGTGGCGATGTTATTCGACGAGACCTCCGATGTCGACGCGCCCGGGCCGCTGGCTTCGCGGATGTGGTTCGAAGGCTGGTTGCACGTGCTCATGGAAGATTCCGACCCGGGACAATGGATCATCGCGCTCGGTAGCTACGGTTATGACTGGGTCATTGGCGGAAAGAAAGCGGAACTAATCAGTTTCCCGGAAGCGATGAGTCGCGCGAGCAGTGCCGAAATCAAGTCGGCTGAAGTAAGCGCTCCCGGTTACAACGCATACTTCTACTATGAGGATAACGAAGTAGAGCATGCGGTCTGGTTTCTTGATGTTGTTACATTCCTGAACGAACTGCGCGAAGTTCGGAAGCAAAAAGCAGGCGGCATTGCCTTGTATCGCCTGGGAACAGAAGATAGCGCGATTTGGGATGCGCTGAACACGCCGTCTGATTTCAAGTTCGACGCCAGCACGCGGTCGCTCCTGGAGGTATTGCGCGGGACCGATACCATCGCCGACGTCGGGGATGGGGAGATCGTAACAGTGGACGAATCGCGCGCGGATGGAATGCGCAGCATGACTGTCGACCAGGACGGTTATCTTACTGCGACCTACACCAAATTTCCGGAGTTTCCGACATTGTATCACCAGGGTGCCGGCGACGCGCACGAGGTGGCTTTGACTTTTGATGACGGGCCCGACCCGGAATGGACGCCAAAAATTCTCGATATCCTGAAGGCCGCGAAGGTGAAGGCGGCATTTTTTCTTGTCGGCGTGAATGCGGAACGCTACCCAAATCTCGTTAGACGAATCGTCAATGAAGGACACGAGATAGGCAATCATACCTATTACCATCCCAATCTTGCACTTTGCTGGCCGGAGCACGTCCGGCTGGAATTAAACGCTACACAGTTACTTATCCAGACATTGACCGGTCGCGGCACGACCTTGTTTCGTCCGCCTTATGCAGCGGATACACAGCCCGCGCGTCTGGCGGATTTAATGCCATTGCAAATCGCGCAGGACCAAAACTACCTCGTCGTTCTGGAGAACATCGATCCGCAGGATTGGGCGAAGCCGGGAGCGGACGTCATCCTGCAGCGGATCAAGCAACAACGCCACGACGGTAACATTATCCTGCTCCACGATGCCGGAGGCGATCGCTCGCAAACCGTAGAAACATTGCCGCGCATCATCGAATACCTGCAGGCCCGCAATGACACCATCGTGCCGCTAAGCAAACTTCTGAATACGACTCGCGATGCCCTAATGCCGCCGTTGCCGGGGGGCCAAACCATGTCCCATTACATCAGCAGCACCGGTTTTCGCGTTCTGCATGCAGTCGAGGAATTTCTCTGGGCTTTCATGATTGTAGCGACGGCGCTGGTCCTGGTACGCACGCTCGTCGTCATCTACCTCGCCTATCGTTTCCGTAGTTCGCCGCCCGTGGATTTGGCTGAACCAGTCAGTGTAGTCATCGCCGCCTACAACGAAGGCAAAGTCATCCACGCAACACTCCAGTCGCTCTTGAAAACGGACTATCAGGGTGAGTTGGAGGTCGTCGTGATCGATGACGGCTCGCGCGATGATACCGCCGTTGAGGTTGAGAAAGTAGCGGCCACGGACGGACGAGTCCGCTTGATTCGTCAGCAAAATCACGGGAAAGCCCGCGCCTTGCAGCGCGGGGTCGCCGCAGCCAGGAACGAACTCATCGTTTTCATCGATGCGGATACCCATTGTCAGCAGCAAACCTTGCCGCGACTACTCGCTCCATTTATCGATCCCAACATCGGTGGAGTATCTGGCCATGCCAAGGTCGGTAACTTGCGCAGCTTCATCGCACGCTGCCAATCTCTAGAGTATATCGTCGGTTTTAATCTTGATCGACGCGCCTACACCCGGTGGAATTGCATTACGGTTTTGCCCGGAGCAATTAGCGCGATTCGCAAGCAGGCGATCGATCGCGCTGGTGGTCTGAGTTTGGATACTTTGGCCGAAGATACGGATCTGACTTTAAGCCTGCACAAGCAACGGCTGCGCAGTGTTTATGTTCCTGGCGCGGTGGCGTGGACAGAGGCGCCGGAAACGGTGCGAACGCTTTCGCGTCAACGATTCCGCTGGGCCTATGGCACCCTGCAATGTTTGTGGAAACATCGCGATATGGTCTTTAACTGGAAATATCGCGCACTGGGTTGGTTTAGTTTGCCAAGTATTTGGTTTTTCCAGATAATCCTTGTGGCAATTACTCCCGCGGTAGATTTGTTCCTTATCCTGTCATTACCATTCGGAGCCTGGCGCGATCTTCTTCCATTTGTTATCGTGTTTTTGGCAACCGACGTGATCCTGGCAACGCTCGCCTGCATTTTGGAGCACGAGAACGTTCTGCAAGTGTGGCGGATCATCCCGATGCGGCTGATTTATCGCCCGATGTTGAGCTACTGCGTTTGGAAAGCAATTTTGCGCGGTATAAAGGGCGCATGGGTAAGCTGGGGCAAGCTGGAACGCACCGCCTCCGTGCCGGTGCGGGTGTGAATGATCGCTCGTCATCCCGAGCGAAAGTCGAGGGATCCCGCCATGAAACCTTTAAGCTAACGCATTGGGATCCCTCGACTCCGCTCCGCGTCGCTCAGGATGACCGAATCCTCGGTTCGCTAGGGATGACCAACGTATCCACGCAACACCGAAATCGAATAAGGCGGTAGTTCGTAGTATTCAGATGCTGGGCGCTGAATCTGTCTCGGCGGATTACTAAGGGTCGGTCGGCCATTCTCGCCATCATCCTGCCAGCGATACTGCTCGCGCGAAAATTGCGTGATAGCTACTTCGCCGACAAATTTCTCAGAGGATGTCCCGTTCGCAGAACGAAATTGGACGGCAAGTTGCGCCGAACGGTTCGGGTCCTTGTTAATCGCCAATAATGCCCATTGTTTATCTGGCCGATGTACAGCATAGGCTGTGACCGGCGCGTCGGTCGAGTCGATAGTTACTGGATATACTTCATGAACGGCAGCTACGGGCTGCATCCAATCGCGAGCAATGAGCCCGGCACTGTAGTAGGTCGACAGTCGATTCAGTTTTTCACCTGCGTGTGGCATCTGTAGCATCATCAAATTCCCCCACGAACACCTTAGCTCGTCCGTGAGCGTGTCGGGTTCGTATCCGTAAAGGTAGGCTTTACTGCCGCCCGCCGTGAGGAACGTTCCGACGGTATCGGCGTGGAAGAGCGCGCCTTCGATGTCGACTTCATGGCGACCGGCAAACACCGAGTAACCAAACTCCGTCATCAGCCACGGGATTTCCGAAGGAACACCATCGTCATGCAAGCTGGATAACATCTCCTGAAGTCGTCGTGGAACCTCGAGTAGTTGCGGTGCCGCATCCGCGCAGACATTATCAAAGGGGTAATATTCGAATGAGAAAAAATCGAACGGCGAGTCACTTGCTCGAACAAAGCGCAGGAAGCGATTCATCCACGAGCGGTTTCCGGATTGATCCGGCCAGGTGAGAAGGTGAGCATCAAAATTCTGCAGGCTCGGGCCGCCAATCTTTAATTTAGAGCTTAGATTTCGCATCCGTTTCGCGGTTGCAAGATAAAGCGCGGCGTAATCTTCGGGCGAAGCCCATTGTCCGTCGGGCTCTTCCCCGAGTTCAACGCCTTCCAGCGGATACTTCCTCGCCAGCAGATATTTAATTTCCGCAACTGCGTTCTCCGGTGTGTCGTAGAACACACCCACGGGCACGAGCACCGGCAGACGGTTGGTGAGTTTACTTTGAAGAATAAAATCGAGACCCGGCTGTTCGGTTTTGTAATCGATGTCTTCGGCGCGATGCCACGGATCAGTCGACGAAACATAGGTGATAGTTTGATGATGCTCCGGATTGTGAACTACATAGTCTTGGAAGTGACCGGTTTCATCGGTATTGCCGACACTGATTTCGCGAACAGCAAATCCGAGACGATCTCGAACGTCGGTCGAAGCTTGCGTGGTTGTGCCCGAACCATGCGTCATCAGGACGCGGACAAACTGCGCCGGTATGGTGCTATTAGTAAGCCGAACAGTTAAGTCCCCGCCGGAGCAGTCCGATACAACGCCCTGCGGGAAGGTTCGCCATTCATCTTTTTGGTCAATGTGCAGATGCATCGGATCATTCCCGCTCCAATATTCGACCTGAAACTGCCGGGCATAAGGCACTCCCCATTGAATGCCAATGGAATTGACCTGCTTCCGAGTGCCTAAATCGATTACGATCCACTGCGGGTGAGCTTCCTCATCCTCGCCGGTGAAGTATGGGTCGAGATAGGGATTACTCTTCCAAAAGGAAGTTTCATCGCCATCGGAGATCCGGGAATAACCATCGTTATTAGCCTGGTCGATGGTATTGCCACGACGCGGCAAGCGATAACCATAGGAAACGGTGATTGGGGCTGTAGTTGAACTACTCGATGTCCAGTAACCACAATGATGACCTTCATCGCTCCAGGTCCCGCGCGGGTTCCAATGCCAGACTTCGTCGCCTAGCTCTGTGCGCAACCGATAGGTCAAAGGGCCGAGGCCGGCTGATAACATCTCGGTGATGTTTTGCGTGGACAGCATCCGCTTGCATTCATCGCGCTCGTGTCCGTCAACTCCGCCACCGAGCGTTTGTTTTGGCATGCACTTGTTGACGCAGCGATCCATCGTGACTGTTGCCGACAGGGAAAGAGGTTTTTCATCTTCACTTGTAGGGCGGCTGCCTATCTCTGGGGCGGCATACGACGCAGTTGCTGCCATGAAACCGATGCAGCAAACTGCCGCTGTGCGGCTGAACCAGTCGTGTGAGAATAATTTCTTGCATCGGTGTCTTATTGGCTTTGCCATCGTGCCATCAACGAACCCGGACCGAAAAGATCGATCGCGACGCCACCGTGCAAGTGATGGTCCCGGAGCACGGGGCGTATACAGGGGCGTTCATTGATTTTGGCGAGGCGGAGGAGGATGTCACGCTGGAGGGAATCGAAGATTTCGAAGCCATGGTGGGCAAGCACCAGGCGATCATCGCCTCATCGAGCTACTGGGGCGAACAAGATTTTCCAATCAAAAACCTCAATGTCATCTGGCAGCATCACTCGTTGCCGCTGGTTTTCTGGTCGCCCTGGGACCGGCCTTATGAGCAGAACACCGGTCCAGACCATTTCAGTCTGAATTCAATCATCGCCGGGACCTGGGACAAATATATCGATGACTGGGCCGATGCCGCGAAGGCATTTGGGAAACCGATGATCGTTGTATTTCGCGAACGAAATGAACGGCGATTGGTTTCCGTGGTCGGGTATTTACTATGGTGGCAACCAGCCGGCTAATGAAGAGAAGACAAAATGGCAGGGCCCGGAAACATTTAAGAAGCGCGTATCGACATGTAGTTGATCGGGTCCGCGCACGCGGGGCCAGTAACATTAAATGGATGTTCCACACGAATAACTATTCTTGCTCCGCTCGATATCTGGAACTTCGCACCCGCCTACTATCCTGGCCCTGATTATGTGGATTGGTTGGGACTAAGTGTCTATGGTCAGCAATACAGGGAGGAGGCATGGTCTGACATCCCTTCCCTGGTCGACTGGCCCTATAAAGAGATGAGCGGCCTCGATCCGAACAAGCCAATCATGATCGCCGAGTGGGGGGCGGGCGAGTTTCCGCGCAGCAACAAGGCGGAATGGATCAGGCAGGGACTGGAGTTATTCCGCTCCAAGTATCCGCGAATCAAGGCGGCTGTTTACTGGCACGAACGCTGGCAAAACGAGGAGGGTTACTACAGCAACCTGCGGGTAAACTCTTCGGTAGAATCGCTGCAAGCATATCGCGAAGGCGTAGCGAACCCAGACTGGCTGGGGGAGCTACTACTGCGACCGGTCCAAATCAAGTAGTTCGCTCTCTCTTGGGAAGCGCACGCGTCCCCGCGTGCGATCGCCAGTCCGGCTCGGACGTCAGATGTATGGTCAAGCCTTGTCCGGGTCTACCGGTGTGGGCAGCTCGTACCAAATCTCTAACTCATAGCCGTCCGGGTCGCGACAAAACAGGTACGGTTCGCCTGGGCAAAATTCGCCCTTGCGAAGAATGGTTCCTCCGGCGGCTTCGACGGTTCGCACCGCCCGCTTGATGTCTGCGGCATCGACAAGGCGAAATCCAAAATGCACGACGCCCCCGGCGTGGCCGGCCAGATCTGGATTTCGCTCGAACACCAGCACGTCACGCGAGCCGGGAGTTTGCGCTTGAATGAAGTCTTCGTTCTCGTAGACCGCGACCGCACCGAATACTTTCTGGTAGAAACGCAACGATCGTTTCGGATCTCGCACGGCAAGGGCAATGTGAGTCAAACCATGCGTTCGAATCGCAGCAGGCTTCGCGCTCATGGTTCTAACGGAAAAAGCTAAGCTTTCCCTTTACTCTCAACCCTCAACGTTCTTCGTCACAGGAATAACGGCACAACGATGTAAACTGTAGCGATGGCGACCATATGCGTGAGAATGGCCAATTCAAGGCCGCGCCACCAATAGATCGATCCCAACACGATGCCGGCTATACCGTTGATCGTGACCGCCCGAAGCACAGGATGAGCAACGTTTGAAAGACCTGGAACATGGGCTAGACCAAACAGGTATGCCGCGACCAAGATTCCCACCCATTGTGCCAGCTGCTTCGGTTCGGGATAGAAATGCGAAACGACCAACCACACCAGCCACGCCACCAGCGTCGCGATAAAAACTCGGTAAATGAGTTCTTCTTCGACAGCGGAGAGAATCATGATGGCGAAGCGCGTGCTCAGAGGCTGCGACCCGATCTCTCGGACTCGCCCGAGACTCGCGCCTGCAAAGAGCACCTGATCAACCAGCAACACGGCAATTGAAGCGGTCACCCCGGCAACGAGCGGAAGCCACCAGTTGCGCAACAACAAGGATCGAGTTCCGGGCGCAACGAGCGCGAGATTAAGCGGTGTGCCCAATCCGAGCGGCCGTGGCGGCCACTGAAAGCGAATCTTCATAAGGTCTTAAATGGCGCCTAATCACTAATCATCGATCAGTCTTGCTGATTGTGCTCTGGGTCGCAGCTCCTTCTGCAACAGAATTGCGGCGTAGAGGCACAACGGCAGCGGGGCACAGGCTAGCGCAACCGCGCCTAGCATAGAGGGCTGTATCTCAACCCCGAGCCTGTTCACGTGAATGAACGCATTCATGGCACCGTGCAAGACAGCAACCGGCCAGATCGATCTGCCAACGATTCGCAAGCATGCGAATACCGCTCCGAGAAGAAACGACCACACCAATTGCGCGATCACGCGCGCTTCCGCATGGCCGGCAAACAGATTTAAAGCGTGTGGCAGACTGAAAAAGAGAGCGGAAACAACTATTGCGCACCAAGCGTTGTTCAGCTTCTGATCTTCTAAATCAGAGCTAAGCCAAAGCGACAAAATCAATCCGCGGAAGACTAATTCCTCAAGCGCACCGGCAGCAAAACCATTGGACGCCACTCCAACAGCCAGATTCGGATCGCTTAAGTTCAAAGCGAGTGTGCCCGTGAATAAGAGCGGGTAGACAATCAGCGAATAAATTGCGACCCGGAGAATGATCCACCAGGACCGGGGCATCGGCGAGCTCAGCGCGTCGGAGGCCCAATTGCTTTTTCGAAGAGCGATGGTTGCCACCACTGCCAGAACCACACGCGCAATTGCCGCCGCGTATTCCCTTGCCGCCGGATCGCTAAACCGCGAGGCAGGGACACTGACAAAAAAAATGGTGGCGGCGATAAACGCAGCTGTTATTGCAACGCTGATCCAAACTTTCCGCCAAAGAGTATCAGTAGCCACTAGAATGCCTTGGTTCGTCAGTCCATCTGGAGCGCACTGATCGTGACGTAGTATCCGTCCGGATCGCGGAGTGAGAACTCCATTGTTTGAGTGTTCGGGTTCAGGTGAGGCTCTTCTTCGAAGCGATTGACGAGCGCGCGTGCCCTCTTCAGGGCCGTTTCGTAGTCGTCGACGCGGAAGAACAAGAGCAGTCCGTTGCCGGGTGTTCCGTCGTCAGGACGCATCAAAGTGGGATGCTCGTGCACGCCCCACTGGTGGAGGCAAAGCAACACGGTCCCATCGGTATCCAGGATTTGACCAAAGTCGTCATGGCCCGGAGGCGTCTCGGGCTGGCCAAAGAGCGACTGGTACCATTTAAAGCTGCCGGGAACGTCACTTACGCCGATGATCGTCCATGTGCGTTTCATTGCATTTCCGCTGTCGGCCTAACGAGACAAAGATGAGCTGCGGCGAGCGGCACCGCGCGTCGTAGCAGGATAAGGAAAGGAAGTCATGAGAAAAATAGTTATAGCACCGGCTCCCCGTCGGCTCTATCGATTGGTTAGGCCTTTCAGTGTTGCGTGACTCTGTCGCTCCCGAATCTCTGAATCAAAGCCGCAAAAATTTCCTGATCGATCGACCTGACTAGCTCGCTCGAACTAAACCGTGCCCACTCCTCGAAGCGAATTTCGATGATGCTCTTGTCTGGATGAAGGTAAACGTCACAAGCCGGCGTGGAACCATCTGCCTTGTGCGGACCGAGAAAAATCGCTACTCCTCCCGGATTCAGCCAGCGCGGGTCTTCGCGGTGAAAACCGTGGGCCTTAGTGATACGCTCGATAATGGCAACGGTGTCGCGGACGTCAGACGCGGCCAGTGCGCGAACTGAAAACCGCGGTAAATCTGACGAATAGCTCGCGACTTGCGGGCTGCGGACAAATATGTGGCGACTTGCAACAGGATCGCACTGTGCCAGCAAGACCGGCACCGCAAATGCGAGAATAGATGAGGCAGTCATAGGGCTAGCGAGTATTCGGCCTGAAAAATCTGCGATTAGAGGCGGATAAAATCCGTATAACCCTGTTGTTGTGCAGGCTGCCGCTCGTGGAAGACGCGGTCATGCTTCAGCTTCTGCCAAAATCCTCTTTCAAAGCAAGGCTGAACGGTTCGGAAACAGACGAAAATGACCGCAAACCGTGGTCAGGGGCACCGGCTGCAGCGGGGCAACGCACAAGTCCGGCATTATCACATTCGATATCCTGTTGGCGGCAAGCTGCTGGCAACTACAGGCTGGCAGCCTGTGCTCCCCCGAAGAATCAACTTTTTGGCGGGAGTTTCTTTTGCAGGTTGAGCGCGAGTTTCCAGTCGCCATTCATGTTCGCCCGCCAGATCATGACGTAGATTCCGCGCTCAGTTACGTTGCCGTGTTTTTCGGAATAGTTGCCGTAACTGAAATATAAATCGCCGGAGCTACTCATCTTCGATCCGGCGGACTCGAACGTTACTTGTTTGTGCTCGGAGCTAAGCATTAATTTCACCGCGACAAATCCGACCGCGGGGAACGATTTGTCGCGATAAACTCGGATGTCGTCAGTGGCGGAATCGATGATCGCCTTGCCGATGTCATTCCGCGCCGCGTCGGTAAATTTGGCTTCGGTTTTGCGTAGATTGCGGTGGGCATCGTCGCGCGGTTGCTGGGCAATATCAGGGGGAAGGATTTCCAGGTCGGGCGGCGATTCGCGGGGTTGCGGATTTTCGGTGCCAACATCGAGCGCTATCTTCCATTTCTCATCGCGTGATTTGGCCCAGATCGTGAGATAGTGACCGAACCCGAGTGAAGGTTCGTTCTCTTTTTTCAGTTCCCACACTCCGGTCGTGTATCCCAGGTCACCAGCGCCGCTGACGAAGGCGAAAATCGGTTGCCAGATCAGGGTTCCGGGAAAATCGGTGCGGCTGGCCCAATATTCTTTCCCATTCACTGCTGTCGGTGCGAAGGCGACCCCGTCTTTCGCAAAGTATTCGACGCTTGCCGCCGGCATTCCTTTTGCGACCGACAAATCGGAGTATTCACGGTCGATTCTAGCGATTTCCCTGGCGGCGGAAGTATCGGCAGATTGAGCCAAGGCGCTGAGGCTGAGCGCGCAGACCGCAGCGATTAAAAAAACTTTTCCTGCCGTAAACAAATTCAAGGGTTGGCGGCGTCTCAAAAGTAAAGACCGTGAAGGGTCATGGAGAATGTCGCCACTAATGAAGATTGGAAAGTCTGTTTTTCGGAGCTCGGACCGGGTCTGGTTTTGTTCGCGCGGCAATGGGTCAGGAGTGCAGCGGACGCCGAGGACGTGGTGCAGGACGCTTTTGTGCGGTTTTGGCGACGCAATCTCAGCATCAAGAATCGCGCCCTGCTTTATGCTGCGGTTCGGTCCGCTGCGCTCGATCTTATTCGGCGGGATAACCGGCGAGCCCGGCGAGAGGTGGAAGTTTTTGGAGACGCCGAGCGGACGGTGCAGCCGCAATTTGAGCAACTGGATGATTCCCAGCGCGAGCTGGTGGCGGCGCTCGATCGTCTGCCGCGCGATCAACGCGAGGTGCTGGTGATGAAGATTTGGAACGAACTTACTTTTGCCGAAATCGGTGAAGCGCTTGGGATCTCACAGAACACCGCGGCCTCCCGTTATCGATATGGCCTGGGAACTTTGAAGAAAACATTGCGTCCCAACGACGAAGCAGGCGCCGCGGCCTCGGCCTCGACAACTGAATGATTTTTCTGAACTGGAACGTGAATTGAAAAAATTGCGACCGGCGCGAGCGTCGGCCGAGTTGATCTCGAGGATCGAGCGCGCGCTAACCGATGCCGGGGAAAGCGCCGACAACATTATTCGGCCCAATCACGCCCGTCCGCCTCGACTTCCGAATCAATTGGATCGGGCTGGGTCTGGGATTGGCGGCGGCGGCGACCTTCTTGATTCTCGCACGCGTTGATTTGCGTCCGAACGATAAAACGAAAGCCGACCCGGCTGGCAATACGCTGGCTTCGGCTACACCGTCGTTAGAACAAAAGGCTGCGGCGTTACCGAACTATCAGCCAACGGGTCTAACTCAGGTTGTTTACGGGAAACGTGACGAGGGCCTGGTCTTTCCGCGCGGCGCGACCGGACCCGCGCGGCGGGTTCGGACGACCAAACGCGAAACATTGCGATGGCGTGATCGGCAAACCGGCGCGCAGCTGGCCGTGTCCTATCCAACAGAAGAGGTCACGCTTATTCCGGTTTCAGGTCAATGAAAATAAATGAAGCGCGACTCGCAGAGCGGACGCCACAGATTTTATCACAACGTTAATACACCAAATATGAAAATGAAAACCATCATCCTAATTGTCGTTAGCCTTGTTCCGCTGACGGCGTTCAGCCAACCACAACCGGTGCCACCGAATCCGCCGAATCCACCCAACGCGCCGCAGCCGCCGCTGCATGATCGCGAAGATCGGAGGCCGAAGGTTCCGGTCACATTTCTGGGAGTCGACACCTCCGAAGTGCCAAGTGTGTTGTGCGATCAGCTGGGATTGCCGAAGGGTTTCGGTCTGGTGGTCGATTACGTCGTGCCGGATGGCCCGGCCGCCGCCGCCGGCGTGCAACAGAACGACGTCCTGAAAATGTTGAACGATCAGATCCTAACGGATCCTGGACAACTCTCGAAGTTGATCCGCAGTTATTCGGAAGGAACAAACGTGACGCTGACAGTCCTGCGCAAAGGTCAGGAACAAAAAATCACGGTGAAACTGGCGAAGAAAGAGGTGCCGCGCCGTCGTGCCTCGATGGACGATATGCGTCATATGAATCACGACTGGAATGTCGACCTCGGAGATGTCGGTAACATGGACGATCTAAAAGAGCGAATGTCGGAGTTGAAGGAACGATTGGGCGAGCAACGTGGAATGATTCATGACGCGGTGGTGCGGGCCCGCGAAGAAGCGCAACGTGCCACTGACGAAGTGCGACGGAATGCGGAGCGCAGCGTCCGCACCATCACTCGCGACAACGGCGCGCTTCAACGAACGACAATCGATTTGAACAAAGCGCAAATTGTTCTCTCCGATGACAAGGGTGAACTGCGGATCGAAAACAAAGACGGCAAGAAATTCCTGACCGCGAAGGATCCGCAGGGGAAATTGCTCTTCAGTGGTCCGGTCGAAACGAACGAAGACCTCGATAAGGTGCCGGCCGAAGTGCGGCAGCGGTACGAGAAACTGCAAGAGCATGATTTGCCGGCAGTCGCGCCGGATGATTTGCGGGCCGAATCGGACAGTGACGACGACGACGACGACGATGTGGATGAACGAGCCCGAGCGCGAGTAATGTTTCCTATGATCAGGTCTGTTCCGAGGAAGCTGGACGTAGCGCCTGGGAAATCCACACTGTCCTGATCTAGGCGGAGAACTCCACCGGACCTTAACCAGCCTTGCCAGCTTTCCGGTGGAGTTTTCCCTGATGATTGTGGCTCCGCAGAGCGTCGCCCTACCGTTGGAATCTTCGCGAGAATGGATTGGTAGGGCGAGACTCTGTCGAGCCGCCGTCTCTGTGAGAGTTATCGGCGGTCATAGACCGCCGCTACAGGAAGAGGCGAGACAATCGAGAAACAAGAGGCGGCGATTCAAATCGCCGTTTTATTTTACGTAGGCGACTGGGAAGACGCCGCTCTCAGTCAGGCAATCGACTTCTACGCAGTCGATGGCTGGGTGGAGCTTCTTAACCGGGAGGGGCGACTGCCGAGTCGCCCGGTTTTGCAACATCAAACGCAAGCATGATGCCTGCGCCCCCCGGTGATTATTTGCTGACTGGCCCGAGCGGCAGGACAACTTTGCCGAATAATTCGTTCAGCACCTGAGCGAGACCGGCGTAAATCGCGGAGAACCCGCAGAAGATTCCTTCGTAACCGGTGAAATGTTTGAATCCGGCACTGGCGGAGGTGAAGTCGCCAATGGCGAGGAGAAAGAACAGAATCGTCAGGGAACCAAAGACGACCTGGCCGGCGACGTTTAGTCGCAATGTGCCGATAAACATAACAGCGGTGAACAGTCCCCACATCGCAAGATATGCGGCCATGGAGGTCTCGTTCGACGCGCTACCCCATCCGATTTTCGGGAGAACAATCAGGCCACGAGCGACAACCAAAACAAACCGTAAGAAATAAACGCGGTAGTGGCGAACGTGTTCCCCTTTTTCCATTCCATAATACCGGCGATAATTTGCGCGAGCCCGCCATAACAAATGCCCATCGCCAAAATCATGCTGTTGAGTTCGTAAAAACCGGCATTGTGCAGATTAAGCAAGACCGTGGTCATGCCGAAGCCGAGAAGCCCGAGCGGAGCGGGATTGCCTGTCGTATCCTTGAATCGATTCGTTCATAAGATTTGAGCGGAGGTAAGTTGATGGAGCGGGTCACGCTCTATAGTTGACCAAATGCGAAATGGACTGTCAATAGTAAGCCTTGTTATAATCTGCTTCCGCCCGGATGATCTGCGAAATAATTCTGCAATGATACGAATTCTTTTTTGCACCGTCGCGGTGGCGATTTGCTCTCCGCTCCGCGCCCAAACAGGGCAATCGGCTTCTCTCGCCCGCGTCTTCTCCGTCACTCGAGCAGCGCGTTTCCGATCTCGAAGCCTACGTGAACAATTCGGCACGCGGTGCGGATGCGGCGAACGCGCAGCGACGCTCTCGAACATGTCCGGACCAGGTCCCGGCCACAACGCCTGGCTCATGACCTCGGCACTTCTGGTTCTTTTCATGACCCTGCCCGGTCTGGCTCTTTTCTACGGGGGACTCGTTCGCCAGAAGAATGTTCTATCCGTCCTCGCGCAATGTCTTGGTATCGCCGGCCTGGTCACGATTCTGTGGTGGGTGAGTAGGTTACTCGCTCGTTTTCGCGCCGCGGCTGTCCGTTTTTTGGCAGTACCGAAGTTCGCCTTTCTCCGAGGTGTCACTTCCGTACCGAATACCGACTACTCCTACTGGGTCTCGCACAACGTCTTTGCCATGTATCAGCTCATGTTCGCCATCATTACCCCGGCGCTCATCATCGGCTCGGTGGCCGAGCGGATGAAATTTTCCGCAGTCATGGTCATCATCGCGCTCTGGATGTTTCTAGTCTATTTCCCGTTAGCCCACATGGTCTGGGGAATCGATGGCCTGATGAACGGCGTCTGGAATGCGAACGCCAAGATTCGCGCGATCGATTTCGCCGGCGGCACCGTTGTCCACATGTCGAGCGGATGGTCGGCCTTGCTCCTTTGTCTTTTTCTCGGTCCGCGGCTTGGTTTCCGCAAAGAAATCATGGCGCCGCACTCGATGGTCCTTTGCATGGTCGGGACCGGAATGCTTTGGGTCGGCTGGTATGGATTTAATGCCGGCAGCGCGCTAGGTGCCGATGGAATTGCGGCCAATGCGTTCATGACGACGACGTTGGCGACCGCGATTGCATCTTTCACCTGGGCGGTGCTGGAATGGATGCTGCGCGGCAAACCGAGCGTGCTCGGCTTTTGTTCGGGCGCGGTCGGCGGCCTCGTTGTCATCACGCCGGCGTGCGGATTTGTCGATGCTAACGGCGCCGTGTATTATCGGTGTGCTGGCTGGCGCGGTTCCGTTTTTCGCCTGTACCAAATTGAAATCGTGGTTTCACTACGATGATGCGCTCGATACTTTCGGAGTGCACGCGGTGGGCGGAACGCTCGGTGCGTTTCTCACCGGCCTGTTCGCGACCGTCGACGGTCAATTCCAATCTGGTTCCGCGACTTCTGCCACGCAAAACGGACTCGCCAAGATTGTCGGGCACACGCTTTGGTTGGAACAGCTCAAAGCCATTGGAATCACGATTGCGCTGGCGTTGATCGGGACATCTGTGATTGGACTAATCGTGCGCGCGACGATCGGCCTGCGGATCGCGCCGGAAATCGAGCGCCAGGGTCTCGACATCAACCTCCATGGCGAAGAAGGCTATATTGTTTCTGGTTAGTCGGGCATTGAAAGGCAAACTGTAGCCGCGACGGTCTAACGCCGTGTTCCTCGAACGCCTCGACCCGCTTTCGCCATGGCTTCGACAGGTTGGACAGAACGAGGCGACTACAATCGCTAGGCTATTATTTAAAAAGTTCTAGTTGTTGATCACAACGCCGTCCGATTCTACCAGAGGAAGAACGCGTCTCCGGGAAGCCGGTAAGCCCGGTTCTCGTCGGCGCTGAATGCCCATGCCTCCAGGTAACAATGTTGTCCTTCCGACAGACGAGTTCGGGGGAATCGGGCCTTCCATGTTGATGGCAGGGCAGAAGCATCCCAAACGGCTCTCAACTTAGCTACTTCATAAGAACTCCCAACACTGGTAATCGCGCAAATTAGCGGTTTACCCCGCGAGGCTGCGTTAACATAGGTGATGAGAACGGCGTCCGCCGGGCGTCGCTCCTTCGGCAAGAACGCCCACCCTCTGGCGTTGATCCATCCTGCTTCCCCCTCATTGAACTGGAACTCACCCGAAGCCTTCTCACCCGCTCCATTTGCGATGTCGCCAATCAGATTTGATCGGATTAGTGGAGGCCGCCAGTAGCCGATGCGGTTGAGCACGTTCACGGCTGTTTTCACTCTGTCAGGCCAAGGAAAGACCGAATCTGCCAATTGCTCCGGTTCCGGCACAACATTAATAAAAGTGACAAGTGTTTTTCGATAAGCGCTGAGTTGCCGATTCATCGGCCAGAAGGGGAGGCCACCGAGAAAGCCCGCTCCGGTGAAAAATGCAAGCGGCAAAATGGAGGCGGCCAGCGCGCCCTTTGCCAACCATCGACCATGGGTGGAGGCTGAGCGCGCCCAGTGGGTATAAATTAGATGTCCCAGGGCTAGTAAAGCGATCGGCAACATCGCGGCGAAGGGAAGGTAGCGAGGAGCTCTGGCTTGGCCGGGACCAAGACCTGCGCGTCCAATCATGATTAAGACGGCATAGTTCACACATACCATCGCCAGGATGAGCCAGGGCATAACCTGGCCGAGCAAAGTGCGATCGGAGCGTTTTCTCCAGACATAGAAACCGGCAATCAAGAGCATCAGGAGGAGTAGCGCGCCTACGCTCAGGCCGACCGGGATTGGAGGCAGATTCGTCCCGCGGGAGAAAGGACTTCCGAAAAAGAGGAGAATGTATTCGGCAGCCTCGATCGGATGCCCAAGAAACCACCATACCGGGGGATGATTGGGTGGGTTCTCGTAGCCCCAAAAATAGAGGAGTAATTCTATCGAGAAAAGAAAGAGCCAGGTCGCCCACCATTTTCTGGATGCGGATGAAGGTGATTGAGCCGGCGCGAATAGCAAAACTGGTGTTGTCAGTAACCAACTGGTGAAACCGCCGCCGATTGAAAACGTGCAAATGGTGCAGAGGATTATTGCGACCAGGAAGTTGAACGGATAGCGCAGGTATGCTGCCGTCCAAACGCAAGCGGTGACACACGCGAGCGGGAGGAAGAACCCAACCTGAAATCCCCAAAGAAAGTTCGCTACGCTCTGCGGACTGAAAAGAAGGACGCTCGCCGCAAACAACAGCCAAAACGCAGAAGGAAGGCTCCGTGCGATTCGCCAGATATTGAAAAGGCAGACCAAAGTGAGCAACCAAATCACCCATAGCTCAGCTCGGATATCCCAGTGTGTCAGTCGTCCGAGGCCGAAGAAAATGAGCCTGGGAAAAAAAATCCGATGTTCGTTGTGCTGCGCGAAGAAGTCGGCAACTCCGAGGGTGCCGTCGGCCATTTTTTCAAAGAGCGGGGCGGTGCCATTCCACTCATCTAAAACGGGAAGATTGACGCCGTTCTTGAAAATAAGAATGCCGATCAGGAGCGGAGGCGCGAGGATCAGCACTCCTTTGATAAAGGTGGTGATCGTTCTGAGCTGCATTCGGCTCAATTAACGTTGCCTTTAGAAAGAAAAAAGCGGCGAACCTGCCGGCGGAGGGGATCGAACCCACACGATCTTGCGATCACTGGATTTTGAGTCCAGCGCGTCTGCCAGTTCCGCCACGCCGGCGAGCGGGAATGAAACTACGGAAGAGCGGCCGAAGCTCAAGCATCAGTCGACGCGGACGCGCTTCTGCGTGGCATATGTTTTACGAGTCTTCCGCCGCAGACCGTACCAAGGAAGTTAGAAACGGCCGCTCCTTGAGAGTTTAAAACGGTTGCAGACCGCGCGGCGGACCGAAAATCTCGCGTAAAATGATCGCGGTACGGAGAGAATCTGGTGAACGCAAAATCTGTTTCCAGAGTGTCTCGGCGCTTGGAGCCAGGGTGGGGGGAGCCGAAACGCGAGAGGTGACGTCCTTTTTCTGAGCGATGCTGACTTGCGCTTGCTCCTGCGCAATCCAAGCACCCGGGTCGTTGGCTTCGGCTGGAACAACCGGCGGAACGGACGGGACAACGATGCGCCTAGCCGGCGTCGGCTTGGTCGGTTGTTGCAACACCACCATTTTCTTTACCTGTTCTTTCCAAGTGCGGAATTCCGGCTTACGGAATGGTCGCATCGACGCCGGTGGCTGCACCGGCTCAAGAGGTCGCGGCGGAATTTGCGTTCGAGGTTGTACTTTTGGCGGTGGTGCAGTTCCCTCAGGTTGGCCGAGCGCTTCCAGGAATTCACGGATCCGTTCCGCGTCGGTTTTCGGTTGGGTTCGCTGGACGGGCTGCGTGTATTCCGGCCGCGGGCCGGGAGCGCGGGGCGGTTGAGGCGGGCGTTGCGATCGTTTCTTCGACTCCTCTGAGATGCGCGCAATCAAACGCGAAATGCCGACAATCGCCGCGATGATGATGAAGATGATGTTTTGATCCCAGTGCATGGTGGTGGGCGGTAGTTAAAGCGTTAAAGAGTTGAAGGGTTGAAGCGTTGAAGCGTCGGAGAGTCGAAGCGTGAATCCATTTTAACGTTGTAACATTTTTAACTAATCACGTGGTCACGAAGTGACCGGCGGCTTGTCAGTGCCGGCGATTGATTCGCGCATCGAGGTATCGGCCTGGACGTTTTTCATTCGCACGTAATCCATGATCCCGAGGTTGCCGGAACGAAACGCATCGGCCATTGCTTGCGGAATGAGGGCTTCGGCTTCCACTACTTTCGCGCGCATCTCCTGAGTTTTGGCGCGCATCTCCTGTTCGACCGCCACCGCGGCGGCGCGCCGCACTTCCGCTTTGGCCTGGGCGACGCGCTTGTCTGCGTCCGCCTGTTCGCTTTGCAATTTAGCGCCGATGTTGTCGCCCACGTCGACATCGGCGATGTCGATCGACAAAATTTCGAAGGCAGTGTTGCTGTCGAGTCCTTTGGCCAGCACTGCTTTGGAAATGCGATCCGGATTTTCCAAAACGTCCTTGTAAGAGTCGGCCGAACCAATAGCGCTGACGATTCCTTCGCCGACGCGCGCGATGATTGTTTCCTCAGTGGCACCGCCGACGAACCGGTCGAGGTGCGATCGCACGGTTACGCGCGCTTTCACTTTGGCGCCGATGCCATCCTTGGCCACGCCATCGATGGTGGTGCGACCCATTGAGGGGTTAGGTGCATCGATCACTTTCGGATTGATGCTGGTGCGTACCGCTTCGAGCACGGTTTTGCCGGTGCCTTTGGTGGCGAGATCGATGGCACAGGCGCGATTGAAATCGAGGCCGATTCCAGCCTTGTCCGCCGCGATCAACGCCAGGATCACCTGGCTGACGTCGCCGCCGGCGAGATAATGCGCCTCCAGTGGGTCGCTTGCGATATCGATTCCCGCTTTCACCGCAGTGATGCGGTTGTCCACGATCAATCCCACTGGGACTTTGCGCAGACTCATTCCAATCATTTTGCCGATGCTGACCGGCGCACTGGCAACGCGTGCCCGCAACCAGGTAGTGAAAAATTTAAGGAAAACAATGACGAGAATGAAGGCAACGACGGCAACGACGGCGAAGCCGATAAGGACGAATGGTTCCATGGCGGCAACTTAACGAAGGTTATTCCTGTGGAAAAGCCGAAAGCGAAGTTCCGCGGTGGTGTTGGCCCCGGCGCAATGCGAATGGGAATGCAGTCCTGCCGGCGGTTGGAAGCGAAGGACTGTCTTCGGCGACATGCCGACGACGGGCCGATCTTGCGGGCACTACGCGGAATTACATCATGACGGAGCGCTGAAGGCGCGACTGACAACTGTCATTTCAACGAGCGTGAATGCATTGGTGGCCCGTCGCGCCCACAGATTGATATGGAGGCGTAAGCGGCCCGCGCCTACAATGCGTTCCCAATGCCGACCGAAATTAAAAAGGAGATCGAGCTTGAGATCGCGCACGTTCTCTTCCTCGACATCGTCGGCTACTCGAAGCTCTCCGTTAACGAACAACACGCCAGAGTTGATGAACTCAACGGGATTGTTCGCTTGTCCGAGCAATTCCAAAAAGCTGAAGCGGCCAATCGGATCTTAAAAATCCCGACCGGCGACGGCATGGCGCTGGTGTTCTATAAAAGTCCCGAGGAACCGGCGCAGTGCGCCTTTGAGATCAGCCGGGCGCTCAAGGACAACCAGCGCCTGCAAGTCCGGATGGGCATTCACAGCGGGCCGGTCAGTGGTGTGGTGGACGTGAACGAACGGACGAACGTGGCCGGCGCGGGCATCAACCTGGCCCAACGAGTGATGGATTGTGGCGACGCCGGGCACATTCTTCTGTCCCATCATGTGGCCGAGGACCTGGCGGAATACGAACGATGGCGACCGTTCCTGCACGACATCGGCACCTTCGAGGTGAAACACGGTGCGCGGGTGAGCGTGACCAACCTTTACTCCGATGAGGTTGGTAATCCGAACCTGCCGAGCAAGCTGCAGGCGGTTAAGAAACATCACGCCCATGTGCGTTGGGCGGCAGTGGCGATCGGGCTGCTGGTGGTGGCCGCGCTCGCCGCTGCGGTTCTCTCTTTTTTGCGCAAAGGACCGGCTCGTTCGCTCGCCACTGCCGTGGAAAAAAGCATCGCGGTCCTTCCGTTTGAAAATCTGAGCAGCGACAAAGAGAACGCCTACTTCACCGATGGCGTGCAGGACGAGATCCTGACCGACCTGGCCAAGATTGCCGACTTGAAAGTGATCAGCCGCACGAGCGTGATGCAGTACAAGAGCGGCGCGCCGCGCAATCTGCGCGAGATCGGCCAGCAACTCGGCGTGGCACATGTCGTCGAAGGCAGTGTGCAACGCGCGGCCAACAAAGTGCGGGTGAACGCGCAGTTGATCGATGCCCGCAACGACGCGCATCTGTGGGCACAAACCTACGATCGCGATCTGGCCGATGTCTTCGCCATCCAAAGCGAAATCGCCAAGGCGATTGCCGATCAGTTGCAGGCGAAGCTCTCGCCTAACGAGAAGAAAGCCATCGAGCAGCCGCCCACCACTGATCTGGCGGCTTTCGACCTTTACAGCCGGGCGAAGTCACTTCTCCTCACGGCAAGTTTCAGCGCGACGGGCGAGCCAGACCTGCGGAAGGCAATTGAACTTCTGGATGAAGCGGTCAAGCGCGATCCCTCATTTTTCGACGCTTACTGCCAGCTCGCCTATGCGCACGAACACCTTTATGCAGTAAGGGGGTCTGATCACACTCCCGCCCGGCTTGCGCTGGCTGAAGCTGCGGTGCAAGCCGCGACACGGCTGCGACCGGATGCTGCCGAAACGCATTTGGCGCGCGCACAATATCTCTACTACGGGCTGCGCGACTATGCCGGCGCCCTCGCCGAATTGGAGATTGCGCGGCGAGCGTTACCCAATGATCCGCGTCTCTTCGAACTCACCGGCTACATTCTGCGGCGGCGCGGCCAGCAGGAGGAAGGTCTGCGCAATCTGGAGCGCGCGGTGGAGCTGGACCCGCGCAACTTTTATACTCTGCAACAGATCGCGCTCAGTTACCAATCCTTGGGGCGCTATGCCGAGGCGATCGCTGCGCTGGATCGCGCGTTAGCGATCGTGCCCGACAACGTCGAAACGCGGGCCGCTCGTGGACTATATTATCTCTGCTGGAAAGCGGACACCCGGCCGCTGCACCAGACGATTGATGCAATCCTCGCGCAAGGACCGGGCGCCATTGCCAGCGCCGCGGACATCTGGTTCTTTTGCGCTCTGGCCGAACGCGATCCGGCTGCGGCCGAACGAGCACTCGTCGCGCTGGGCGACAATCCATGCTGGGGCGAAGCCGCGATTATTCTGAGCCGCAGCTTTGGTGAAGGTCTGCTGGCGCGCATGACCAAAGATGAGGCAAGAGCGCGCACTGCGTTTGAAGCGGCTCGCGCCCAGCAGGAGAAGATCGTGCAGGCGCAGCCGGACTACGGCCCGGCGCTCTGCGTCCTCGGCTTAATCGACGCTGCTCTTGGGCGGAAAGACCTGGCCTTGGACGAAGGCCGTCGAGCGATCGCGCTCACGCCGCTGGAAAAAGATGTCAACAACGGCAGCCGCGTCCTTCAATATTTCGCCATCACGGCAGCGTGGGCGGGCGAGAAGGAGCTTGCCTTGCAGCAACTGGAAGCTGGACTGCGTGCTCCCGCCGCATCGCTCATGCTGAGCTACGGTGCCTTAAAACTGTTCCCCGTCTGGGACCCGCTCCGCGGCGATCCGCGCTTCGAGAAAATCGTCGCCTCGTTAGCGCCGAAACAATAGCGAGAATTTTTCGGACACTTTCGGACACGAGAACTGCGTGATTCTGCGCGAAAACAATAACGCGGTAATTCTGCCTCTTCGCAGGTAACGGCAGTTTTACCACGTATTTGCGCAGAATTGTGCGATAATCTCCGGCTTTACCCTCGACACTTGCACCAACAGCAAATTAATGAAGCTCGCGTAGTGCAAGGTCACTTCCTGAATGCCCGCTGAAATTAAAAAAGAGATCGAATTGGAGATCGGCCATGTCCTCTTCATCGACATCGTCGGTTACTCCAAGCTCCTGATCGATGAGCAACGCGATTATTTGCATACGCTCAATGAAGTTGTTAGGCGAACCGATTCGTTCCGCGCAGCCGATGCTGCTGGCAAATTGACGCGCCTGCCGACGGGCGACGGAATGGCGCTGGTCTTTGCAACAACGCCGGACGCTCCAGTTTCCTGCGCGATAGAGATTAGCAATGCACTGCGGAGCCATCCGGAGCTGCGGGTGCGCATGGGAATCCACAGCGGTCCGGTCAGCGGGACTACCGATGTGAATGATCGCTCCAATGTAGCGGGAGCGGGAATCAACCTGGCCCAGCGAGTGATGGATTGCGGGGACGCCGGACACATTCTTCTGTCCAAGCATGTGGCGGACGACCTTGAACAGTATCGTCAGTGGCGTTCCCATTTGCACGACTTGGGCGAATGCGAAGTGAAGCATGATGTGCGTGTCCACGTCGTAAATCTCTACACGGATGAACTAGGCAATCGGGAGTTGCCGGAAAAATTCCAGCAGGCAAAGGCGACGCTAACAGCGCCACCGACTTCCGCACCGGTGGCGAAGCCTGCGCCACGATCACGCGGATTGATCGCCGCGCTAATCATCGTTGCGGCCCTCGCCGCCGCGGGAGGATTTTACATTTTCTCGCATCGGCCCACCCGATCGCGCCGCCTTCTGCAAGCGCACCGACGCCAGCAGCAGTGGTAATTCCCGAAAAGTCGATTGCGGTGCTTCCCTTTGAAAATCTGAGCGAGAGACAAAGCAACGCCTACTTTGCCGACGGCATCCAGGACGAAATTCTGACTCGCTTAGCGAAGATCGCTGATCTGAAGGTGATCTCGCGCACTTCCACGCAGCATTACAAAAGCGCGCCGGAAAACCTGCCCGAGATCGCAAGACAACTTGGCGTCGCCCACATCCTGGAAGGAAGCGTGCAGAAGAGCGGCGACTCCGTGCGGGTGAACGTGCAGCTAATCAAAGCAGCCAATGATTCCCATCTTTGGGCCGATACCTTTGATCGCAAACTGACCGACATCTTTTCGGTCGAGAGCGAAGTAGCCAAAGCCATCGCCGAGCAGTTGCGAGCGAAACTCACCGGTCAGGAAGAGCAAGTCATCGCCGCCAAACCGACAGACAATCCTGAGGCTTACGATGCCTACCTGCGTGGTCTGGCTTATACCCTGAAAACGGCAACCACACCCGCCAACTCCCTTGGCGCACAGAAATATCTCAAAGAAGCGGTGCGGTTGGACCCGAAGTTCGCCCTTGCCTGGGCGCTGCTCTCATACATTGATGCGCTCGGCTACCTCACAGCGAATCTTCAACCAACGGTCGCCCTGCGTGAAGAGGCGCGGCAGGCAGCCGAAACCGCGCTCACTCTTCAGCCCAATCTCGGCGAGGCCGTATTGGCCAAGGGCTATTACCACTACGCCTGCCTAAAAGATTACGACACCGCGGTGCGTTACTTTGAGCAAGCACGTCCGCTCCTGCCCAATAGCAGCCAGATTCCTGAATCGCTGGCCTATGTCGCGCGGAGGCGAGGCCAGTGGGACCAGAGCGAAGTCTACTTCAACGAAGCCGAGCGGCTCGACCCGCGCAACGTTAACCTGCTCACCCAGCACGCGCTTTCCTATATCGACCTTCGTCGTTTCCCCGAAGCGCTGCGAAAGCTTGATCAGGTTCTCAATATCACACCGGACGACGTGGATACACTCGCGACAAAGGCGGCTATCGCACAAGCCGAGGGCGATCTGCCGCGGGCCGCGGCGCTCCTCGCTCCGCTCCATCCGAACGCCGACGACATCCAGCGCGTTGGAAACACAAGTTTACCAAGCGATCCTGGAGCGCCGCCCTGCACCAATCATCCCTCGGCTAAAGGAAATACTGGCCAAGCCTGATCCAGCGTTGGGTTATTTCAATGGCGAACTGCGCTTTTGGTTAGGCTGGGCGCAAGAAGTGGCCGGCGACCATGCCGCCGCCCAGGAAAGTTGGCGACAGGCGCGGAGCGAACTGGAACCTTTCCTCAAAGAACAGCCGGAAAATTATGGTCTCATTGGCGATCTCGCGCTGACCAATATGGGCCTTGGTGACAAGGCCGCCGCGTTGGCTCTCGTCGAGAAGGCGATGGCCGCGATCCCGATCGAGAAAGACGCGCTCGACTGGTCCCGGTCCGATCGAGATCCTCGCCCGGGTGGCGGCGCAGATGGGCGAACCCGACCGCGCTATCGCCGCTTTACAGAAACTACTCTCGATACCGTACGGTGGCGCGCTGGCTGCAAACATGCCGCTCACTCCCGCGCTGCTCCGGCTCGATCCGATGTTCGATCCGCTCCGGAATGATCCGCGCTTCCAAAAACTCGCCGCCGAACCAGCAGCCAAAATAGGTAACAGATGCCGACCGAAGTTAAGAAAGAGATCGAGCTGGAGATCGGGCATGTTCTCTTCATCGACATCGTCGGTTACTCCAAGCTCCTGATCGATGAGCAGACGCGATTATTTGCATACGCTCAATGAAGTTGTGTAGGCGAACCGATTCAGTTCCGCGCAGCCGATGCTGCTGGCAAATTGACGCGCCTGCCGACCGGCGACGGAATGGCGCTGGTCTTTGCAACAACGCCGGACGCGCCAGTTTCATGCGCGATTGAGATCAGCAACGCGCTGCGGAGCCATCCGGAGCTGCGGGTGCGCATGGGAGTCCACAGCGGTCCGGTCAGCGGTGATTACCGATGTGAATGGTCGCTCCAATGTAGCCGGAGCCGGAATCAACATGGCCCAGCGAGTGATGGATTGCGGGGACGCCGGACACATTCTTCTGTCCAAGCATGTCGCGGAAGACCTTGAACAGTATCGACAGTGGCGTTCCCATTTGCACGACTTGGGCGAATGCGAAGTGAAGCATGATGTGCGTGTCCACGTCGTAAATCTCTACACCGATGAACTTGGCAATCCGGAGTTGCCGGAAAAATTCCAGCAGGCAAAGGCGACGCTAACAGCGCCACCGACTTCCGCACCGGTGGCGAAGCCTGCGTCACGATCACGCGGATTGATCGCCGCGCTAATCATCGTTGCGGCCCTCGCCGCGCGGCGGATTTTACATTTCTCGCGTCGGACTGCCGACCGCCGCCTTCGCGAGCGCACCGACGCCAGCGCAGTGGTAATTCCCGAAAAGTCGATCGCGGTGCTTCCCTTTGAAAACCTGAGCGAGGACAAAGACAACGCCTACTTTGCCGACGGCATCCAGGACGAAATTCTCACTCGCTTGGCGAAGATTGCCGATCTGAAGGTGATCTCGCGCACTTCGACGCAGCATTACAAGAGCGCGCCGGAAAACCTGCCCGAGATCGCCAAGCAGCTTGGCGTCGCCCACATCCTGGAAGGAAGCGTGCAGAAGAGCGGCGACTCCGTGCGGGTGAACGTGCAGCTAATCAAAGCAGCCAACGATTCGCATCTTTGGGCCGATACCTTTGATCGCAAACTGACCGACATCTTTTCGGTCGAGAGTGAAGTAGCCAAAGCCATCGCCGACCAGTTGCGGGCGAAACTCACCGGTCAGGAAGAGCAAGTCATCGCCGCCAAACCGACCGATAATCCTGAGGCATACGATGCCTACCTGCGCGGTCTGGCTTATACGCTGAAAACTGGCAAACACAACCGCCAACGCCCTTGGTGCACAGAAATATCTGAGAGAAGCGGTGCGGTTGGACCCGAAGTTCGCCCTTGCCTGGGCGCTGCTCTCATACACAGATGTCGATCGGCTACATCACACTGACTCTTCAACCAACGGTCGCCCTGCGTGAAGAGGCGCGGCAGGCAGCCGAAACCGCGCTCACTCTTCAGCCCAATCTCGGGCGAGGCAGTATTGGCCAAGGGCTATTACCACTACGCCTGTCTAAAGGATTACGACACCGCGGTGCGTTACTTTGAGCAAGCGCGACCGCTTCTGCCCAATAGCAGTCAGATTCCTGAATCGCTGGCCTATGTCACGCGGAGGCGAGGCCAGTGGGACCAGAGCGAAGCCTACTTTAACGAAGCCGAGCGGCTCGACCCGCGCAACGTTTACCTGCTCAGCCAGCACGCGCTTTCCTATCATCTGACCTTCGGCGTTTTCCCGAAGCCCTGCGAAAGCTTGATCAGGTTCTCAATATCACACCGGACGACGTGGATACCCTCGTGTTCAAGGCAGCTATCGCACAAGCCGAGGGCGACCTGCCGCGGGCGGCGGCACTCCTCGCTCCGCTCCATCCGAACGCCGACGACACTAGCGCGTTGGAAACACAAGTTTACCAAGCGATCCTGGAGCGCCGCCCTGCGCCGGTGATTTCTCGGTTAAAGGAAATACTGGCCAAGCCTGATCCGGCGTTGGGTTACATCAATGGCGAACTGCGTTTTTATTTAGGCTGGGCGCAAGAAGTGGCCGGCGAGCACGCCGCCGCCCAGGAAAGTTGGCGACAGGCGCGGAGCGAACTGGAATCTTTTCTCAAAGAACAGCCGGAAAATTACTAGTCTTATTGGTGATCTCGCGCTGACCAATATGGGTCTCGGTGACAAGGCCGCCGCGTTCGCTCTTCGCCGAAAAGGGGATGGCCGTGATCCCGATCGAGAAAGACGCGCTCGACTGGTCCCTGGTGCGATCGAGATCCTCGCCCGCGTGGCGGCGCAGATGGGAGAACCCGACCGTGCCATCGCCGCTTTACAGAAACTGCTCTCGATACCATATGCGTGGCGCGCTCGGTCCTGGACATGCCGCTTACTCCTGCGCTGCTCCGGCTCGATCCGATGTTCGATCCGCTCCGGAATGATCCGCGCTTCCAAAAACTCTGCGTCGACGCACCGAAGACACGCGGACAAATAAGGCGACGCGATCACGGTCAGCAATCGTCGCCGAGCGAACCGGAAACCTGCTGCACCGGATCGAGGGAACAGTGTTGCAGGGTAGCAGTGTTTAACGATTCCTAAGCACGAGCACCTGAATGTCACCGCGGCCATAACCGGCGCGTTGCTGTGCGTAATCAAGCGCGTTTTGGCGGCCAAGCCCCAAAAGACAGAGTGTGTACGACTAAGGTCTAATATATCCGAGGGATTCGATAGTGCTAAAAATTTCTCATGTTCGTGTTTAGGAATGACAACCCCTCGGATCATTCAAACGCTGCACCGATGTCGCGAGATCGCGATCTTCTCTACTTGTGGGGAGCGAGGTTCGTCCGACAAACTTTTTTTGCTGCGATAATCATCCCATTCATAGTGATTGCCGACGCGCGAGCCGACGTTTCGTTCTCGACGGTTGTGATCGATCCGGGGCACGGTGGTTGGGACCGCGGAGGAATTCCCGGCCAGATCGTGCCGGAGAAAACGGTTGCGCTCGACACGGCGTTGCGCTTGCAAAAGCTTTTGCAACGAGCTGGATTGCGCACCGTCATGACGCGAACGACGGATGTTTATATTCCACTATCCGTGCGAAGCGCGATCGCCAACGTGGAGCCCGACGCTATTTTCGTTAGTATTCATTATAATGCCGCGCGACGAAGTGGTGCGCACGGCATCGAAACCTATTCCGAAAACAATCGCGGCGCGGTTCTCGCCGCGCGGATTCAGCGGCAGATCGTCACGCGCGTTAGCACTGAGAACCGCGGAATCCGGTCGGCCGAATATTACGTGCTTCGCAAAAGCCGGTTACCGGCCGTTCTGGTTGAATGCGGTTTTCTCACCAATCCGGTCGAAGCACAATTGGCATTAACGCCCAAGTATCGCCAAACGGTCGCGGAACAGATTGCTGGCGGAATCACCGAGCAGCGGCAATGCTCCTTTCCTCCGCTTGTTCCAAATCATCAGGGCCGCCTGGTGCACAAAAGTAAGAAACACCGAAAGGTTGTCGATTCGGAACGGCTTGTTAAGCCTTGCGCGCCCATTCCCCGCGCGCGCGTAAAGAGAGTCGCGATCGACCAATTGCGCGAGGCCTAACAAGCATGCTTCGAGGCCACGCCTACCCGGTGCACCCCCCTGTGCGGATAGGCGGTAGTCGCGTATTAGGAACAGGGGCAATCTTGTTACTGATTGGCGTCGGTTCCCTCGGGCCGGAGCCGTTGGTGCGCAGCGCCGTTTCCGGAAGCGAGTTTGTTCGCGCCGTCGCTGAGCGCCGCGCGTCGTTAGTCGATTTTTATCTCAGCGAGCATTTCGATCCGAACGCACAGGTTGCACAGGATCGCTCGTTGCTTCTTGCAGCTGCACTGGAACAGGATTGGGCGACCGCGCGCAAGTTGCTCGATGCCGGCGCGAGCGTTGATTTGGCTGACGAAAACAAACTCACGCCGCTGATGGTCGCGGCGATGCAGGGCAAAATCGACATGGTGCGCGAGTTCGTTGGTCGAGCGATGAACCTTGAAGCGACCGATCGCCTGGGACGGTCCGCTTTGCACTACGCCATCGCCTCGAGGAGAATAGAGATGGTCAATCTTCTCCTCTCAGTCATGCCGGTGCTGGACCCCGGCAGCGGCGGCCCGCTCGATGCAGCGCTCGATGCCGGCGATGAAAAAATCATCGGGGCGGTCGCGGAGCGGCTCCCCACGATGCCGGACTGGACGAGCGCGACGCGGCGCGCGCTTAACATCGCACTCGCCAACGGCGACAGAGATTTGGTGCGGTTGTTGTTAAGAAAGCACTCTGCGCCGCCAACCCCTGAAGGTAAAAATGTGCCGTTGCTTGCCTACGCGATCGCGTCGCACGATGCCCAGGCGTTCAAGACGCTGCTCGAATGCGGCGTCGATTCGAACACGACGCTCCCGCCGCATTACGATAAGGATTTCCTTGGGATCCTCCCGGCGAGAGGGCTGCGCAATTACATCGAAGAGGACAGAGGCGTGACGGTGTTAATGCTGGCAGCGGGACTCGGTCAGGCCGAATTCGTGCAAGCGCTGCTCGATGCTGGCGCCGATCGCAACCGGGCGACCGGCCGTTACAAAATGCTCGCGCTCTATCTTGCCGCCCAAACAGGGCAGTGGCGATGCACTCAGATTCTCCTTGGCAGCGGCCCGGCGCCCGAGAGATTGCACATTGAAATCTCTCTCGCCTCGCAACACGTTTCGCTCGTCAAAGACGGCGTGCCCGTATTCAACACCATGTGCTCGACTGGACGTGAAGGCTATTCCACGCGCCGGGGCGAGTCGTCATCACCGATAAGGAGCGGAATCATCGTTCCACCATTTACAAAGTGGACATGCCGTATTTTATGCGGCTGAGCTGCCTCGATTTCGGCATGCACGGAGGCGTGGTCCCGAATTACCCGGCGTCGCACGGCTGTATTCGGCAAGAATAGTCGAAAGGATAGCCATAGTGAACCGCGTTGTACTGGATTGATTTGTGCTCGGCAAGGAGATTGATTGTCCAATCTGACGAATTGCTGACCGCGTTTAGAACTGGAATCGAAGATCGGAGAGTTTTCGGCTTCCAAAACACCCAAAATGAGCCAATCCGAAATTTAATGGCGAAGGCGATGATCAACAGCCCCACAACGCCGGCTGAGATCATAACGTAGACTGTCGCCCGTAGCGCCACATTGGGTGCCGCAATGGCATTGGCGCGCTGCTGCACTTCCTGGGCGAGGCTAACAAGCTCATGGCAGATAGAGAGCAGGCCGGAGTGAGGGAACCGTTCATCGATGCGCCGTTCGAGCCGACGCAGGGTCTTCAAGATCGCTTCGACATCGAGGGTTCGATAGGACATGGTTGACGTTACCAAAATTCTAGACCGAAAGCCCAATCTCGTCGCTCGCCATGTTAAGAAATGGTGATATCTCGCGCCTAACTATGATTCGACGAAAGGATCTTTCGCCTTTCGTCCGCATTGCAGGCGCAGCCCTAGTCGCCCTAGTCGTTTGTGCTTGCGAAACTTTGCCAGAGGGCCCTTTCCCTCGCGCCACTGAGGTGGGTTGGTGGAACGATGAAGGCGCTTCCGGCCCCGCCAGAATCATTGTTCATGTCGGCGAACAGAAAGCGTACTTTTACAAGGGTAAACGTTTGGTTGGCGAATCGACCGTCTCGACCGGCAAGCCCGGGTTTTCTACGCCCCCCGGAAGCTATTCTGTTCTGTCAAAAAGCCCAGACCACGTCTCAACGATATTCGGCGATTACGTGGATGATTATGGGAATGTGGTGAGATCAAATATCGACGCTCGAAAGGATCGGCGTCCGCGAGGCAGCCATTTCGATGGCGCCCAAATGCCGTACGCCATGTTCTTCAGAGGCGGCTACGCAATGCATCAGGGATATGTACCACCCTTTGCCGCTTCCCACGGTTGCATTCGCTTGCCGAAGGGAATCGCGAGAACGTTTTACGAGAATGCCCCCGTTGGGACACCAGTGAAAGTAACCGAGTAGCTCAAACATCGGAGAGTTTTCAGCCTCGAAAAACCCGTCTCCGCCACGTCTAACAAGAACTAGACACTTTTTCAATCGGTTTGGCTGCTTCCTTGGTCCACCAGTGCCACGGGGATCTACACGAGGCCACGCACAGGTTGCGGTAAAATAGCTTCGACGACGTTCCACTCTCCATCTAGGATGCAAATCTCTGTGGGCGCGTAGCCAGCGCGCTGACGTGCGTAACTGAGCGCATCTTCGCGGGCACTCGGGCCGCAGTAGACAGGCGACACGCCGTCAGCCTCATACACCTCCCAGCCGTCTTGCTTCTGCCAACGTGGGATTCGTGAGGGTCGCACCTGAATTGTTTGCATTGTTGCTTATGAATAGCGCGGTCTGGCATCATGCCGCCAGTGAAATATGGGAAGTCATCGCTGACAAGCTCAGTGCAGCCGGTTGGAGTTGGAGCTGCGCTCAGCCGTCGATTCTCGCGGGCAAACGATGCCGAGAAATACGACTCAGACGCTGGAGCGTAGGTACGACTAACGTCCTATAGGCTCCATGGGTATAGGCATTACCCTAAATCTTAAATCCAAACGGATTCGAATCAGGCGGAGGAAATTTTCCCGATGTTCCGATCAAAAAAGCCGCTCCAGATGATACACAGGTGCCCAGCCTGGGGTAACTCATAAAGCAAAAGCGATGATGAGAATACTAAAACCCCTGCAAGACAAGGCAACAACCGGCGCGGGCAAAAGGCTTGTGCTACCAGAGCCGCGCAGGGTTAGGTTTCTCATCCGCGGAGAAGGGTCGGTATCAGCCGGAGCGGTAACGATTGAGTGTTGCCCGGAATCTACAAAGGCTGGCAAGTTTTGGATGGAGTTGGCAACGATTCCCGTGCCCGATAATGGTATAGCGCAATATTACACTGAGGAAGCTTCCGGCCTTTTCAGGGCGCGTATTTCGCAGCCTGTGAGCAACGGGGCTGTAACTGTGACACCCTTGGTTTCCCGTGGTCGCCCAGACCGGCCGGACCGGACAAAGGTTGTATGACGCAGCACGGGATGAGCGCTAGGAGCGCCGAACGCAAGCCATCACCACTCTTTGAACTCGCCATAGTTTAGGCCCTTTACGCCAGCGGCACCAGAGTAAACCTGGCAATCTCTCCGAGATCGCGAAGTTC
>CAVPWK010000015.1:0-186231 GCA_963709435.1 uncultured Verrucomicrobiae bacterium | reverse complement strand
TTCTATGTATTCTACTTGGTACAGTTGGTGTTGCTGAAAGTCGTCGCCCCGGGGTTCAGTCGATTCCCGGAGACTTCAACGATCCAGTAACTCCCCACCAGCCTGCACCGAGCCGCTCCGTCAGTGCGCTGTCGGAAATCTTGAAGGACGGGAACTCGCGCTGCGCGAACTTGATCGCCGTGCTCGCTGCTTTCACGCGCGCCTCCTCGAATGTTCCCTTTTGCGTGTGAGCCTCGGAGCCAAGCAATCCGAATCCAAGAGCCAGGGCCGGAAGAATGGCTGCGCGTTTCATGCTGAAATTAAGAACCAAACCGCGCCGACTTTGTCCATATAACGCTGCAGGCGAGGTTCCGGAAGCGTGATTCCTAGTGACGCATTCAAACGCGTCGTCCACGTGCCACGCTCTTGCGAGCGTAGCTACGTCTACAAAGCGTGGCTAATTGACGAGCGGGACTGCTGCCGTCGGTGGAGGCCTTTTTCTGAAGGGGAGTGCCGCCCTTGCGAGCTACGTCTGCAAAGACGTGGCTGCTGCCGGACGAGATCGGAAAAGCTCTCGCGACGTTCCAAAGATTTCTTTACGCGAAGGCCTGACGCAGGAGGCGAGCACACGTCGTACAGTCGTTGAAAGTCAGCGGGTTTTACGATGGGCAAAAAATGGCGAGCCTTCCGCGAATATTCGGAACAATAAGTCCGGAAGCGCTTACCGCTCCCGAGGCGGCGGGTTACACGCGCGAACGGACGCGTCGGACTCGGGCCCTGCAACGAAATGGTTCGTATTACCACGAATCACTGCTTCTCTGTGGAAATCCATCATCCAGTCTCTTCTTTGCCGTGCTGGCTAGCACGCTCGCGTTTGCTCAGGTCCCCGTCTTCGCAGGCACATTTACCCCAGTCGGCTTTTTCCAGCGACGCTGATTCCGGCATCTCTTCGTCACTCCTGTATACCGCGGCGGTCGATTTCCAGGGTCCGGGCAACCGGGTGATCAACGGAGTGACCTTGGGGACAGAGGGGAACCATCGGGAATTATTACGCTCTGACTGGCGTCACCAGCTTCTTTACCGGGAACGTCAATAACCTCGTGGGCAATGTGAATGGGCTGGCGATGGACTTTGTGTATGGGGGACCCGGCGCCGAGTCCGCGCTGGGCGGCCTCATTCCCGGCACGCAATACGTCACTTCCTGGTATAACGTGGGCTTTGGGGAGCCAGCCGGGCGCGTGATCAATATCACCCCGAGTGATACCGGCGTGGCCTTCGCCTTCGACGAGAACTTTAGCGGCGACAAGAATGGGAACATTCTTCAGTTACACTTTCACCGCTACGCAAAAGTTCATCGCTCACCTTCGACGCGGCGGTCGACGCAAACACTTTCCATCATTATGCGGTCACCAATTCCGGGTCGCTGGTTTCGAAGAGCCTCACTCCGGTCAGCCCGGTGAGCACCGATGCGATCGCCGGCGTGGAAAGACCCATTTGTTCCGTTCACGGTCAGCAGCGACATACTCCTCCAGACTTCTGTTTCCGGGGTCACCAGCTCGGGAAACTTCCTGGGAAGTGGCGGCATGCCGCGAGCCTCACCAACGGAGCTTTTTCGATCACCGGAATCGCCAACAACAACCCCGAGCTCGCCAGCGGCGAGAATAATGCCTCCGTCACCTGGACGCTGGATACTTCAGTCCGATCGGCTACGATATCTCGAGCATCGCGGGATATGGCGGGTGGAATGATAACGGGCGCAACCGGCAGCTTTACAACATCTACGTCTCTTTTGTGGGCGACCCGACGTTCACCTTGTTCGGCGGGGTGAACCGCGACGTGGCGAGAAAACGGCGGCCCAAGCACAACTCGCAATAGTATTCACGCCAAACGGAACGCTTTCCGGGATCGATCGCGTTCAATGAGGTTTCCAACGGGCAGGAGAATGGCTTTGCCGGCTACGGCGAGTTCGATGTCATCGGCACGGCCACCGTGCCTGAACCGGCATCGGCGATCCTCCTGTTTGGCGGAGTGATCGGCACCGTCGGTCTGCGGCGCAATCGTCGCCGCAAGCATAGCATCCCAACCATTACCTTATAGGTAATCGACCCCTTTGCTGGTGGGTTGAGCGCCATCTTCGGCTGCCGTAAAACGGAAGTTCGTAAGCCTGCGTTTTCGCGCGCATTCACGCGTTCGTGCAGAAAACGGCACCATAGAGCAGACACGCAAGACATCACCGGGCGCGCACTTTCCGGGAAGATCACGTCGACTTCCTGAGGAGGAGCGGCGTTGAAGATATTGAAGCGTATTTGGATTGAGGCGGAATGTTCCTGTGCCCCTGCCGGGGCGCGTTGCGCCTACAGCCGCGATCCGGTGGTGCTCACTAGTTCCTTGCTCGACCACGGGCTAATTTTCGTTGGTCCTCCGGGCCATGGCGACAGACAGCCTTAATTCCCGCCCTTCCAGCGGTGTGCCGGACTGATCTGAACCGAGGGACACTCGTCGCCTCGCCGTTGCTCCCTTCATTCAAAGCAGAATACCGGCTGATGCCGGCGGTTTCGGGTCAACTTTTTCGCGAAAATCGCAAAATCAGCGGCAATTCCGTCAGAGGCGCGCCTCTGGAGAAAGTTTTCTGAAAAAAGTTGGGTACTTGTTAAGCGGTTTTTAACAGGTCGGTCGGTAGGCTGCTCCCCGTTCTGAGTTGCCACCGACTGAAACTCACGGACCGCCGAGTGGCGGATTCCGAGAGCAGAGGCGGGAACGGGCGCCAGGGCATAACAAACCGATGCAAAAACGCACTGTAAACCGAACTGAACATGTTGAAACATCTAAACCCTTTCATCCTGAGAACCGATCACACCGCCGATCGCTCTCGTGACCGAACTCGTCGGCGGATATCGTCTGCCGGCATCACTGCGCTGGAGACAGCGGCTGGCGACCAAGTCGGCGGCTCCCTGCGCTTCCTCCGGCGGCGTGGGAACGCGCCGCGAGCAAGGCAAGGCGCTGCGCAATTACCTGAAGGAGTCGGCGCGTGATCGGACGTTCGCTGCCGCGTGACAACACACCCAGGCGTCGCGGAGACATTCATCCTGCCACACAGCCACGGCTACGATGCGCTCATGGCTGCGGCCACCGCGATGACCGACAAAGCCACCGAACTGCAAACGGAGTTCGCGGCGCGAGGCCTGACGGCGACGTTCCTGACGGAGATTGCCGCGCTCATCGCGGCACTTCCGATCCGGCACCAACGTGAAGATCGATGGCCACCAGACCCAGGTAGAGGCGACGTCCGCGCTGCGCCACAGCGCGCCGGCGGCGATGGCTGCGGCGATCCAGCTCGACGCGATCATCCGCGCGCTTCCGGGATAACCCGGTGAAGCTGGATGGTTGGGCGAGCGCGCGCCATGTGGAGCGTCCGGCGTCTGACAAGCCCTCGAACCCGCCGGGTTCGGGCGGAGACAATGGATCAGGATCCGGCGGCGACACGGGCGGTTCTGGAGGTGGCAGCGGGATTGTGGCGATCACCGCGGGCGTGGGAGAAGGGAGCGTCCTCGTTTAAACCCATGCCTTACCAGCTGCCACCTGGAGCAAGCGATTGCTCCGGGTGGCGGAGTGGGTGTGGCGATGACAAGTGACGAGGTGAGGGGGAGTGCGAGGCGGGTGCGTTCACCAGTCGCCCGGCGTCCGATCATTGCCCGGATGCTTATGGTGAGCGGGTCGGTCATTCTTTTGCGGCCACTTTTTAGTCACAAAATGCCACGCAGGCCGGAGTATCATGTAAACCATGCACCTTGTAACGCCCGTGACCGATGCCCGATTTGCTTTGGCGTTACTTGCGAGAAGGCGACGAGAGCGCGTTCGCCAGTCTCGTGCGCATGCACGAGCGAATGGTCATTGGCACCGCCTGGCGCCTCACGGGTGATGCGGACCTGGCGAGGGATGTCGCGCAGCAGGTTTTTGCGACCATGGCCAGAAAAGCGTCTGTGCTTGCAGAGCGGAAGTGCCTTGCAGGATGGCTGCATATTGCGGCCACGCATCTCGCGACGCGGGCCCGCAGCGGCCGAGGCGGCACGGCGCAGCCGGCAGGAAGAAGCAGCGGCTACGCCCGTTGAGCGCGTCACGGCGGATGTTCGGCCGTTGATGGATGAGGCGCTGTCGAGCCTCGGCGAGGCTGAGCGTGAGGCATTGATCCTCCATTACTTTGAGGATCGATCCTATGCCGAAATGGCGACCGCGCTGGGCTTGCAAGAAGCGGCAGTGCGCAAACGCGTTTCGCGTGGATTGAAGAGCCTGAGCGCGCAACTCCGAAAGCGTGGGTTCCAAGGCTCCGCGGTTGCGGCGCTGATGGGCGCCGGAGCGATGCAAACCGGCCTGGTCTCGCTCACGGCAGCGGGTGCCGCTTTTACGCTCCCTGCGGCGGCCGGCTCATCTTCATTCGCACTCACGTTCGCCACGCTTATGGGAAACACCGTCTTCAAGATCTCCGCCGCTCTCGTGATCGCTTCCGCGATTCCCATTGCCTGGCAGAGTCATGCAAACTCCGCAATTCGCGCAGAAATCGCCGACCTCAGGCAGACCAACGAAAGGAGTCTCAGCACCCCAGTGCAGCCAACTTTTGATGCCGTAGCGCTTCGCACAGAAGCTGCCGCGCTCACCGAAGCTTTGGCCGTGAGCCGCGGGCGAGTGGAGGCGGTGAATTCCAGCCTCGCGGAAAATCGGCAACTCCTGGAGCGAATGCAGCAGGAAGTGCTGGTGAAGCTCGGGAAATCCGAGGATCTCGCGCGAACCTCGCGTCAAAACTGGAAGGGCTTCTCCCATTAATGAGCGACCTTGAGCACAAGGAGCATACCGACCCCGCGTTTAAGGAAGGGCTGGATCAAGTCAGCAAAGCGGCGATGGAGTTGCTGCCCTATCTGGGTCAACTCCGAAAGATGGACGAGGAACCGGAGCAAGCCGGGCGCTTTTTGTCGACGCTGGTTGGGGAAGTGATGAAGTTGCCGGCGGACACCACAGCACGGTTGGAGCGAACGATCGCCGATGGGTACACGGACTTGAAACGCGACGGTTTGACTCTTTCCAGTCGGCCCAAGGAGAATGAGGAGAATTGGGCTGAGCGGCGTGAGGCGGCCGACAAAGCACTGACCGCGCGGATTCTCGCTGTTCTGCCGCAGACCGTGCGGGATCATCCTATCTTCACTCTGATGGGAGAATCCGGGGGGATATTGTGTTCCCCACGACGCCGGATTCTTGAGCAGCCTGCCAGGAGGAGGGAAGGACGAGTTCCTGAAAGCCGACCCCAAAGAAAAAGATGCGGCACGCTCCGACAAAAAGCCATGAAGCGGGTTCATATTCTTCTCTCCGCGGTACTCGCGATCGCCGGCGCAGCGGTGTGGTTTTCCCAACAGGTCAGCGAGGCCACGTCCCTTCGCGATGAAGTGGAATCCCTGCGCGCGGAAAACGCGGCGGCGCTCCAACCCGGCGGAGCAGGCGAATGCTTCGCGGGATTCCAACGCAGAAGCCACGTTGCTCAACCAGCAAATTGCCGAACTCCGGATGGCAATTGCGGAAGAGAAAGCGGAAGCGAAGGAAGCAGAAAAGTCGCTCGAGGAAGTCCGGCGAAAGCTACCTCCGGTCGCCGACGGCGAGACCATCGTTTCGCTTGGCCGGATCACCGACATGGGGAAGGAATCGGCACAAGCCATCCGCGGCGTATTCGGGCAGTTCCGAGGCCCGAAGCTCCCGACAGCCGACATCGAGCAGTCCCAGGCGAGTTTTATGAAGTTGATCGCGTGGATGCCCGAGATTTCGGGATTCGAAGAGCGTCCAGCAGAGATCGCTGGTTTCAGGCGGCTCTATTGCAGGAGTTCTTCCACCTCGACGGGCCACGAGCACGGCAGATGGAGGCAATTCTCAAAACTCATTTCGATGCGCTCCATGCCGGCCAACTCACCGCCGAATACGCTGGGCAGCCGACATGGAAAGAACGCCGGACTGCGGCGCTTACGCCGCTGCTCTGGCAATTGCGGCCATTCATTCCGAAAGACTCCGAAATTCCCTGATGTGCTAGGGATGATTGTGAACGTGGGAGCAGGCCTCGAAACAAAGACCGAGACTCACTTCAGTAACGAGCCTGGCAAGTCGATGCACTCTGTCTCCATGACGCTTCCGTCCTGGCCTCGGTTACCCTGGCTTCAGCCTAAAGAGAACGGCTCGAAATAGCCGGTTCGCTGTGCGCGTGGTCGGATCCGGGCCACGCTGGGGTTAAGGTGTCTCGGCGGCTTGGGTGGCGTCTTTCAATTCCTCCTCCGACTTTGCTGCTTCCTCTGCGGGGGTGGGAGGATGCCCGGAGATCGGGGTGGTGCTGGGCTTCGGCGTTTTCCTGCTTGTGGTGAACCTTCTCCACTTCCTTGTCATGCCGCTGCTCTTCCTGCTTGTGGATGTTCTTCGGAGAATTATCGCCCATCCAAGTCATTCGTTGGGCGGTCTCCTGGCGGCTGTAGAATCCGCGAGCAACTGAAGAACAGTGTGGGTACAGGAGGTCGAACGATACCGCCGCGCGGCCGCCGCCGAGTTGAGCAGGTCATCGCGGTAGAATTTCCCCGCCACATCCGCACCCGGATGCTTATGATGAGTGCGGATGGCCTCCACTGATCCGCAAAAAGAGTGTCTCACCCAGAACGCTGCGTTCCATACGACGCGGTGGTCGGTCGTGCTCGATGCGCAGGGCAGGGCATCGGGCGATTCGATGCGTTCGCTCGAGGCGCTTTGCCGGCAGTATTGGCCGCCGCTCTACGCCTACGCGCGGTATCGCGGTAATGCCCCGCATGATGCCGAGGACCTCACGCAGGAGTTTTTTGCCAGGCTGCTGGAGAAGGAATGGCTGGCGGCGGTGAAACGCGAATGCGGGCGTTTCCGCACCTTTTTGCTCATGGCCTTCAAGCGCTTCATGGCGAACGAGTGGGATCGTTCGCAAGCGCGGAAGCGCGGCGGCGGCTGTGAAGTGATCAGCCTGGATCTGGAGACCGCCGAGAGCCTGGTTGCCGGAGAACGCGGCGTCGTTGCCCGCCGAAACGTTGTATGAGAAGCGATGGGCGCTGACGCTGCTGGAGACCGTCATGCGACGGTTGAAAGCCGAGCACGAGGCGGCCGGAAAGATCGCTGAGTATGAATTGCTCAAACCGTGTCTCACGGCGGATCGCGGCGACGATCGGATATGACGAGCTCGCTCGCGCCCTCGGCATGGAGCCGGCCTCGGCGCGGAGCGCGGTGCATCGGTTGCGGAAGCGCTTCCGCGAGGTCTTTCGCGAGGAGGTCGCCGGGACGGTGGCTGACCCGGGTGAAGTGGACGCCGAGATGCGCGCGGTGATCGCGGCGCTGGGCGAGCGCATGATTTTCTCAGCAACGTTTCTCCGCCACAGCGCTCGGCGATCCTTATTTCACTGACATGGAAGACACATCATCCGCCCACTGCCCGCGCTGCGGGGCGTCTCTCGCCCAGGGGAGCGTGGACGGGCTGTGCGCGAAGTGCCTCGGGGCGCTGAACTTTGTGACGGACACCGTCCTGCCGGGCGAAGGGGCGGCGGCGCTCCCGCCACCGACGCCGGAGGAAATCGCGGCGCATTTTCCGCAGCTCGAAATCATCGAGTTTCTCGGGCGCGGCGGGATGGGCGTGGTCTATAAGGCGCGGCAAAAGGCGCTGGGCCGCCTGGTCGCGCTGAAGCTGCTCGCGCCGGAGCGGGTGGCCGATCCGAAGTTTGCCGAACGTTTCGCGCACGAGGCCAAGGCGCTCGCGACGCTCAATCATCCGAACATCGTCACGGTCCACGATTTCGGGCAGGCGGGCGGGTTTTACTACCTGCTCATGGAGTTCGTGGATGGCGTGAATCTGCGGCAGGCGATGAAGGCGGGCCGCTTCACGCCGGAGCAGGCGCTGGCCATCGTGCCGCCGGTCTGCGAGGCGCTGCAATACGCGCACGAGCACGGCATCGTGCATCGCGACATCAAGCCGGAGAACCTGCTGCTCGACAAAGCGGGCGCGGTGAAGATCGCGGACTTCGGCATCGCGAAGATCCTCGGCGCGGAAGCGTCGGGCGTCGGGCTTGTCCGAGTCGCAGCCCGCCGGCACGCCGCAATACATGGCGCCGGAGCAGAAGGCGCAGCGCGTCACCGATCATCGCGCGGACATCTACAGCCTCGGCGTGGTGCTTTACGAAATGCTCACGGGCGAGCTGCCCGCGGACAAACTCGCAGCCGCCCTCGAAGCGCGTGCAGGTGGACGTGCGCATCGATGAGATCGTGCTGCGCGCGCTGGAGAAGTCGCCGGAACTGCGCTTTCAGACCGCCGCGGAGTTTCGCACGCAGGTGGACACGTTTACGGGGACACCTCAGCGGCCGCACCCGCTACGGCACCCGCTGCCGCCGCCGGTCTGCTGAAATCGGAACGCGGCCGAGTGACGTGGGACGATGCTTCGGGCCGGACGATGTTCTCTCCACTCATGGGCGAGGTGGCGCTGTATGGCGATCGCCTCGTGATCTCTCTCGGAGCGAACCGGCGAGTCATTCCGCTGGAATGCGTTCGAGCCCTGCGCGAGGCCGTGCCGCCGATCTGGTGGGCGCCGGCCGGACCTTCCTATGCCGCGGTGGAGTTCGACGAAGGTGGACAGCGGCGGTTGGTCGCGTTCCTGCCGGGCACGTCCGTCTTTCGCACGGTGGGTGACACGCAGCGCCATGTCGCGGAGTGGCTGAGCGCATTGCAGGCGGCGGTTCAAGCCGTGACGGGACGACGCGATGGCCCTCACGCCGGGCAGACTGCGCCTGCCTTTTGCGGGCTCAGCGACGGCCTTCCTCTTGCTGGCGCCGCTGGTCCGTCTTGGCAATCTGGATGCTGACCATTCTCACCGACCGGCGTCCCGGCCAGCCCTTCCCGATCGGGATCGTCTTTCCGTTCATCATCCTGGCCGGCATGCTCGCCGTGGCGGTGTGGTCACGGCGCTTCCGATCACCCGTGGCGGAGCGGCCGGCGTCAGAGTCCGGTTCCAGATTCCGTTCCAATCGCAGGCACTCCGCGCGCTTTTCTCGCGCCGCCGTCGTGGGTGCGTGCTGGGTGCCGGTCACCGTTCTCTCGTTTGCTGCGGTGGTCCCTTCCAGCCTCCAGGGACGGGCGGACCCACCGCCGGTCCTGAATGGTGGCAACTCGCCATCCTGATCCCCGCGCTGATCCTGGGGGTCACCGGCCCCTTCGTCACAACGATTCTCGGCTGGGTGGCCGTATCGCAAATCCGGCGGTCGGCGGGGCGAATCCATGGCCTGCAATTGGCGTTGTTCGACGGTTTGGTATTTCCGCTGATGGCCCTGGGGGCCGTCATCGCCCTGGCCGGCGTGGCGCTGGCAAAGATGTTTGTGGATTTCTACGCGAATCCCTCGGTCGTCGGTCACTCGGGCGCCCCGCTCGTAACGCGGATGGCGAACTGGCTCTCGCTGAACAACGAAGTCGGGGTTTTCGTCGGCGTGGTTGCCGCCATCGTGGTGAATGTGCTCATCGTCCGCGCGGTGATGCGAACGGTCCGCAAGGGGATTGCTTCGGCGCCACCAGAAAGCAGCGCGACGGGCAATGAAATCAAGGTTGCCTCCATCGCGATCATTTTCGCGTTGATCGGCACGGCCCTGGGTGCGCTGGCCGCGTTGCGCAATGCGGGCGCGTGGCCTGCGATGGCCCTTTCGCTGGTCGTTTGCGGGCCTGGCGATTCTCATGTCGCTGCCGGTGCGCCGATTGAGTGTGGGGAAATGCGCGCTCATCATCGCAGCTCTCGGCATGGTCATCTGGCCGCTGGCTCGCGTTCGTGGTTCGGCAGGGGCGCACTGCGGGAGACGCGAATGCTTCCGGCATCGAAAGCGTCGAGATCACCGAGGATCGAGCGGTCGTCCACCAGCGGCGTTTGATGGCGAAGGAATGCTCATCACGTTCGGTCCCGATGAACAATCGCTGGACGCCTGCGAGCGTCTATCTCGAGGCGTATGTTCGACATCACGCTCGAGTCGTCATGGTTCGAGAGTGGCGCGAGTTGGGTCGTGAAGAGTCGGCGCGGAACCTATGCCCGCTACCGGCTCGATGGCCCGCCGGGCTCGATGAATGGGAAAATCGTCTTTCATCCCGGCACGCCCGCGCGGGAGACGGATGGTTCGTATGTCATTGGCGAGTTCCGGCCGGATGGCGGCGAGCCTTTGCCGATCGCGGTGCGGTTGGATAAAACCGAACCCGCAAAGCCGACTCCGACGGGCGATGGCAACGTGAGGTAGTTTTATCGCGCGCGAAAAGCAGCGAGATCAGCGGCGACTCTTGAATCGCGATCGCCACCCACCCAGGATACCTGGCGGAAGAATTGCGTTCGGCAGGAATCCCACATCTCCTTCGGGAGGATTTGCATGCGTGGCCGTGGCGGGCATGATCCGGAGTATGACTACTCCGCGCAGGATCGCATTCGTTGCACTGTTGGGGTTGTGGCCAGTTTGCGCGCGTTTTCGGCGGAACCGGTGAATATAGAGGCAAACCTTGCAGAGCTGAAGTCGGCGGACATGGACGCGCGGCGCGACGCGATCACAGCGTTGCAGACTTCAGATGATCTGCGCATTCCGCAGGCGCCTGCCTGGCGTTGTTACAGGACGAGGGCAACTCGACGCGTCGTCTGGCTCTGCGAGCAATTGGCAGCCGTCATGCGCAGATTCCCGGCCGCAGAAGTGCCGGAGTTCCTGCGGTCCATCGCGGCGGCGCGACCCGGCGCGGAGGGACGCGGCTATCTGAGCATGCTCGAGCGGGCAGAGGGACTGCTGGCGCGCAAATACGACAGCGAGATGTTCGCTCCGAGCCCCGATGGAAAATACGTCGTTTACGAACGGCGTGGCCTTGCGTGCGTGCTCGATGCGCAGACCGGGAAGGATACGCTGGTGGGAAAGCGCGATGACTTCTTCCTTTTGTTTTCTGCCGTCGCTAGGGAATGGCCCGGTCCGGCCACGCGCGCATTGGAATGCTGCAAGCAGCGCCGTCGCAGTGGAGATGATCTTCAATCGCCACAAGGCCGGGCTATGGGTTTACGATCCCGCGAAAGATCGGGAGACGGAGCTCGTGGCGAAGACGTTCGCGAAAGAGTTGGCCATTCCCGACGGCGTGGAGTTGAACCTCTGGTGTGCGCTTCATCCGGTTCGAGGCTGACGAAATCGTCGTGGAGGCCGAGGCATTCATCCCTCCCGCGGTGGGCTGTCCTGGGGAAGGCGCCGAGAAATCAATCGTCGTGGCGATTGATCTGAAGACGGGTCAGACCCGCGTTGTCACAAAGCCAAACGAAGTGCCGAAAGTTCAGTGAACGGCCATCAGCGAGTCATTCGGGGCCGGCGTTAAGGGCGCGTCGGGCGCTGGAAGCAGTCCGACAATTAGCGGCGGGGCCTGCCGTCGCTCAAGACGTTCACCAAGTCTTGCTGGGCGACCGAGAATCCTCCGCCTTCTGCCAGGGCACCGAAAGCGGCATCCACAAATGTCTCCAGCTTGGCCAGACGTTCTTCGAGTAGTTTGATTCGTGCCTGCATGGGGTCCGGATTCTCGTTCATGCGCGGAGTGTCCGGCATCGAAGCCGAAACCGCAAGGTTGCGGGTAAGCGGTGCGGCGCATATTCCCAATTTGGGAAGGAAATCAAAACTCAGCCGCGCGGTTCCGGCCGAGCGTTCGATGGTCGGCGAATCAAAGAAACAACCGCTCCGTGCTGCCGCGCGCAGCGGTCAAATCTCACGCATCAGCGTTCCATAGAAACACTCATCGCATGAAAACACCTGCCGAAGTCGTCCGCGCTTGCTACGCCGCCTACGAAACGAAGGACCGCTCCGCCATCGAGGCGCTGCTTGCGCCGGACTTCACCTTTACCAGCCCGCTCGATGACCGCATCGATCGCGAAACCTACTTCGCCCGCTGCTGGCCGAACAGCGAGCACCTCGACCGCTTCGAAATCGAGAAGCTCTTTGCGCAGGGCGATGAGGTCTTCGTGCAGTATCAGGCTTTTCCCAGCGGCGGCAGTGCGTCTTTTCGCAACACCGAGTTCTTCACGCTGCGGAATGGCCTCATCACGCATGTCGACGTCTATTTCGGCTCCGAGACTGGTGCTGGCTGCGGCCGAGGAAGAAGTTCGCAGCGTGATCCAGGCGTGGGCGGCGGCCCTTCGCGGGAAAGACGTGGAAGGCGTGGCCCGCCACTTCGCGCCGAACTCGGTCGGATTTTACCTGGCTCCGCCGCTGCAGGCGACGATGCCGGTGCGCCAAAACCTCGAGGAATGGTTCGCCACCTGGAAGGGAGAGATCGGCTACGAGATCCGCGACCTCACGATCGCCACCGACGGCGACGTCGCCTACGCCCACAGTCTCAATCGCATGACCGGCACCAAGACCGACGGCACGGCGGTTGACCTCTGGTTTCGGGAAACTCTCGGCCTGCGAAAAATCGGCGGCCACTGGAAAATCGCCCACGAGCACGAATCCGTCCCCTTTGCGATGGACGGGAGCTTTAAGGCTGAAGTGAATCTGAAGCCGTGAGGGCTGAGGGCGCGTAATAGCTGCGATAGCTGCGCTCATATCCAGGCGTGCATTGCGGATGCGGAGCTGAGGATGGGCGCTTCCCGGTCGCTGCTCTTTTCCCATCGCTTAAGTATATGCCGAGGAGCGGGTTTCGCGACGACACGGCGTCTTTGGCGATCGCCGGGCGGCGAATAGGCCCGACCCCCTCTGCGGAAACACCCCATTTAACCCCGGAATATGGCTATTTAACCCCTCGCTTTTTCCCCAAGTCCCCGCTTGGCAAGCGCAGATTCGCCCGTTATTTTCGCCCCCCTTTCATTTTTGCCAAAAGATCATGAACGTTGAATTCCAAGCTCTGCCGAACTGTCTCGCGAACCTCCGCATCGAGGTGGAGCCGGATGCCGTCACGAAGAAGCGCGATGAAGTGACGAAGCAATACACGAAGTACGCGAAGCTTCCTGGCTTCCGCGCCGGCAAGGCGCCGCGCGGCGTCGTGGAGAAGAAGTTCAACTCGCGAGATCAAAGAGGAAGTCACCAAGCAGGTCCTCAGCGACGCGACGCGCCAGGCGATCACCGACAAAGGTCTCCGCGTGCTCTCGCTGTCGCGAAGTGGAAGACGTGGTGTGGGGCGACGATCAATCGCTGAAGTTCCGCGCGACGGTCGATCCTGCAGCCGACGTTCGATCTGCCGGACTACAAGGGCATCCCGGTCACCGTGCCGAACACGGACGTGACGGAAGCGGAAGTCGACGAAGCGATCGAAAACCTGCGCGAGCAGCAGGCGGATTTCCCGGACGTGGAGCCCGCGCGCGCCGCGCAGATGGAAGACTACGTCGTGGTGGACTATGACGGCACGATCGACGGCGAGCCGGTGCACGTGAAGTTCCCGAAGGCCGGCAAGCCGCTCACGCACAACGCGGATTTCTGGATCAAGATGACCGACGAAGCGTTCTTCCCCGGCTTCTGCCAGAACCTCGTCGGCGCGAATGTCGGACGAGACCCGCGAGTTCGACGTGGAAGTGCCGTCGGATTTCCCGGTGGAAGGAATGCCCGGCACGAAGATCCACTACAAAGTGACGCTGAAGGGCGTGAAGGCCCGCAGCGCTTGCCGGAGCTGAACGACGAGTTCGCCGACAGCATCGCGAAGGGCAAGACGCTCGCCGAGCTGCGCGACGCTCGCTCGCGAAGAACTCGAGCGCCAGAAGAAGAGCCAGGCGGAGACGGCGAAGCGCAACAGCGTGATGAGCGCGCTGCTCTCGAAGGTGGAGTGCGAATTGCCCACGCACCTCGTGCGCCAGCAGACGCAGTCGCATCCTCTCGCGACATCGTGCGCGAGAACCAGTCGCGCGGCGTGACGGAGGAAGTGCTGAAGGAGCACGAGCAGGAACTCGTCGGCAGCGCGGCGCAGAGCGCCCGTGAGCGGCTGAAGGGCAACTTCATCCTCCTCCGCATCGCTGAGCAGGAGAAGATCCGCGTGACGCGAAGCGGAACTGCGCGGCCGCATCAACCAGCTGGCGCAGCGCTACGAGATGAGCTTCGACAAGATGCTGAAGGAACTCCAGAAGCGGAATGCGCTCGATCAGATCAGCGAGGAGATCCTCTCGGCCAAGACGCTCGACTTCGTCGCGAACGAAGCGACGGTGACGATCTCGACGAGCGCCAGCCGCGCAGTCGGAAACTTCCGCCGCGGACAGCGAAAACAAGTAGCGTTGGCGCGGCAGTCGCGCTTATTGCTTGGGCAATCCTATGTTGTACCAACCGACATCGGGCATTCTGACGCCACAAGGCAGCGCAGGTTCCGCGACGAGCCGCGCATGGCCTCGGTTTACGAGCAGATGCCGAACGGGCAGATCGTTCAGTGGGACGTCTTCTCCCGACTGATGAAGGATCGCATCATCTTCCTCGGCGCCGAGGTGGATGACTACGTCGGCGAACATCGATCATCGCGCAGCTGCTGTTCCTGCAGATGGACGACGCGAAGAAGGACATTCATCTCTACATCAACAGCCCCGGCGGCTCGATCACGGCCGGCCTCGCGATCTACGACACGATGCAGTTCCTCACGTGCGACGTGAACACCTACTGCATCGGCATGGCCGCGAGCATGGGCGCGGTGCTGCTTGTGCGCCGGCACGAAGGGCAAGCGCTACGCGCTGCCGAACAGCGACATCATGATCCACCAGGCGAGCGGCGGCGCCCGCGGCACCGCGTCGGACGTCGAGCGCACGGTCGAGTTCCTCTACAAGCTGAACCGCCGCATGAAGCGCATCATCGCGCATCACACCGGTCAGCCGGAGGAGAAGGTCAATCGCGATTGCGATCGCGACTACTTCATGACCGCGCAGGAAGCGAAGGACTACGGTCTGGTGGACGAAGTGGTCTCGAGCCGGAAGGATATTCCGAACTTCGCGGAACTGACGAAGATGACCGACGAAAGGTCCGTCTCGGCTCGAAGGCAGCTCCGATCAAAATTCATCGACGCCGCGTCTGGTGCGCAAAGCACTGGACGCGGCGTCTTTTCTTTCCCCACCTTGAGCGCGTATGGCTCATCAATCCACGATGCTGGCGCTCGGAACGGTCGCGCCGGATTTCACGCTCCCGCACGTCGCGACCGGCCGGCCGTTACAGCCTCGCCGACTTTCGCGGGAAGCAAGGCGCTGCTGGTCGTCTTCCTCTGCGCGCATTGCCCGTACGTGGTGCACGTGCGGCCGGAGTTGGCGCGGATTGCCGCGGATTACGCGGATCGCGGAGTGGGGATCGTGGGGATCACGTCGAATGATGTCGCGCAGTATCCCGGCGATGCGCCCGCGCCGACCGCGCACATGGCGGAAGAGGCTGGGCTTAACTTTCCCGATTCTCTACGACGAAACGCAGGCAGTCGCGCACGCCTACAGCGCCGCGTGCACGCCGGATTTCTTCCTGTTCGATCGCGGATCGCAAGCTGGTCTACCGCGGGCAGATCGACGATTCGCGTCCCGTCTCGCGGCGTCGACCGTCCCGGTCGCGGGACGCTGGATGGCAAAGACATTCGCGCGGCGCTCGATGCCGTCCTCGCCGGCCAACCGGTGAGTGCCGGATCAGCGGCCGAGCATCGGGTGCAATATCAAGTGGAAGCCGGGCAACGAGCCGGCGTGGTTCGCCTCGTAGGGCGCGATCGATCGAGCATCCCCATTTCGGGTAAGTGCTTTGAGTTTGCGGGTTTGCGGCGAGACACCCAAAGTCCCGCCCCGTTTCTGGATTGAAACACCCGCACCCATGAATAAAGCCGCCCTGCTGTTCGCCGTCGCGTCGTCCTTGAGCCTGCCCGTCTTCGGCGCTCCGGCGAAACCCGTGTTCGAGTCAAAGACTGTCGGCAACGAGCCGGTCGCCATCCGCGCGGAGCTCGGCGGTGCCAAGGAACTCTACCTCCTCGCGACCGATGGCGGGCGACGGCTTCATGGCGGATTGGGCGGACTGGATCGAGCCGACGCTCATCAAGGCGGACGGATCGAAGCTGAAGCTCACCGAGCTGAAGCCGAAGTCGTCCACGGTCGGGTGGGGAAAGCTCGGCGTGAATGCAAACGCTGGCGGCAAGCCGATGAAAGTCGGCGGCAAGCCGGTGGCCTTCGGCTTCGGCGCGCACGCGCCGTCGCTGATCGCTTTCGATCTGCCGGCCGGCGTCGTGGCGCTTGGAAGCGAAGGGCGGCATCGATAATGGCGGCACGGACCAGGGCAGCGGCTCGACGCGTCGTTTTCAAGGTCTTCACGCAAGCGCCGGCGTCGGAAGAGGGGACGGTGGCATCGAAGGCGCCCGCTGGCGGCGGCGATCGCTACGGTCTCGAGAAGGCGAAGGCGAACATGAACACCTTCAAGACCGCCGACGGTCTGAAGGCTTCGCTCGTCGCGGCGGAGCCGATGATCCAGAATCCGACGAACATCGACATCGATCATCGCGGTCGCGTCTGGGCGGTGGAGTGCGTGAACTACCGCAAGTACGGAAAGATTCGGCCCGGAGGGCGATCGCGTCGTGATCCTCGAAGACACGAATGGCGATGGCGTAGCGGACAAGGAGAAGACCTTCTTCCAAAGCCCGGAGCTGACGAATCCGCTCGGCATCTGCGTGCTGCCGCAGGCGAAGGGCACGAAGGTCATCGTGAGCGCCGCGCCGAATGTCTGGCTGCTCACCGACGAGGACGGCGACGACGTGGCGGAAGAGGCGGTGAAGATCTTCAAGACGACGGCGTGTGGGATTACGACCACCAGATCCACGCCTTCGTCTTCGGTCCGGACGGGAAGTTCTACTTCAACTTCGGCGACGCGGCGACGAGCCTCACCTGGCCGGATGGCACGGTGGTGAAGGATCTCGCCGGCAATGAAATCACCAACAAGGGCAAGCCGTACCGCCAGGGCATGGTCTTCCGCTGCGACATCGATCTCGCGACGGGCAAGGCGAGCAACGTCGAAACGCTCGGCCACAACTTCCGCAACAACTACGAGGTCGACGGTCGATTCCTTCGGCACCATGTGGCAGTCCGACAACGACGACGACGGCAACAAGGGCGTGCGCATCAACTACGTGATGGAGTTCGGCAACTACGGCTACACCGACGAGAATGACCGGCGCCGGCTGGCGGCCAAGCGCACGAACATCGAGGCGGAAATCCCGCTGCGGCACTGGCACCAGAACGATCCCGGCGTCGTGCCGAATCTGCTGCAGACCGGCGGCGGCTCGCCGACCGGCATCCCGGTCAACGAAGGCACCGCGCTCGGCGCGAAGTTCGCAAACCAGATCATCCACTGCGACGCCGGTCCGCGCACGACGCGCGCCTATCCCGGTGAAGACGGACGGCGCGGGTTACAAGGCGGAGATGGTGGACATCCTCACGAGCAGCGACTCGTGGTATCGCGCGTCCGATTGCGCGATCGCGCCGGACGGCTCGCTGGTCATCGCGGACTGGTATGATCCGGGCGTCGGCGGCCACGCGATGGGCGATCACGAGCCCGGCAAGATCATGGGCCGCATCTATCGCGTCTCCGCGACGGGCGGCGCCAAAGCCCGCCGCGGCCACAGGTCGATGTCTCCACCGCGGCCGGCGCAGTCAGCGCGCTGCAGTCGCCGAATCGCGCCACGCAATACATGGCGTGGACCGCGCTGCACGCGATGGGCGCGAAGGCGCTGCCGGCGCTCGAGAAGCTCGCGCAGGATGCGAACCCGCGCTTCCGCGCCCGCGCGCTTGGCATTCTTTCGCAGATCAAGGGCAATGAGGTGAAGATGATGGATTGCGTCTGATCGAAGCTAGGGGGCCACGCTCAACGACAGCTCGAATGCGGCAATCTAACGCAACGATCTCCTCTCAATGAGGTCGCTCCGTTTTGCGATCGTCTGGCTTTTGTTGGTCGCCGGCTTTTCCGCCGCCGCGGACCTCGTCGTCTTTATCCGGCTCCAGGTCGCGCACAAACATGTCGAACTCGATCGTTCGCTTCTTCGGCGATTTATCCTCGCGTTTTTCGAACGCCATATTGCTCCCCCGCTGACGGTAACGATGCTAACGACTGCGTTTCGCCTTGTCGAGCAAAAACGACGACCGACCCCTTTTCTGTTCCCCCCAAGCGCGAGGGGCTTTTAATTATGCTTGTAAGCCTGGCCGAAAACTACTAGAAGGAATCCGATTTCCCAGAGCTTGCTTCCATGACTGCATTGGTTACGGCCATGTTGGTTTGCGCAGCGTTGCTGTTGACGAGTGACCCAGCGATTGCGCAAAACCAGGTAAAAAGCGATAGCCGTTCGATTTCGCAACCCCTGGTTCGCACTCATTCTTCGAAGGCAACGTCAGACTCAGGCGAGGGAGATACCGAAGCGATCGCACGAGAAACAGCGGACGCGGTCGCCGGGAAGATCGAACAGCCGGTGATGACGCCGACGCGAAGCAGCTTTCTGGCGAAGTGGCAGCCGGTCAAAGATGCCACGGGGTATCGGCTGGACGTTTCAACCACGCCATCATTTGATCATTACGTCAGTAACTATCGTGATGTTGATGTTGGCAATGTAGCCTGTCACATCGTTAGCGGGCTCGGCCGCGGGACCAGGTACTATTATCGCGTCCGGCCGTATACTTCAGCCGGCACCGGGAGTAACTCGGAAGTCACAAGCGAGACGACGGCAAACATTAGTTCCGGACTCGTAATCACTCCCACTTTCGATAGCACCATCACCAACGACCCGAGATCAAATGCCATCCAGGCCATGATTATCTCCGCTATTCAAAGATACCAGACTCTCTTCGCTGATCCGATTACCGTCTCGATTCGCTTCCGCTTCTCGAGTGTCCGCCCGGACGGCACGCCGCTGGACACGCTCGTCGGTGCAAGTAATACGGGAATACATCAACTCGACTGGGATACCTACATACCCGCGCTCAAAGCCGACGGCACGACGGTGAACGATATGAACGCGAATGGTGGTTTGCCGACGAGTGCGCTATCACCCATTATGCTGACGAACAGCGCCCTTGGCCGCGCAGTTGGGCTGAACACGCCGCCAGTGATGTTTGCAGATGGCAGTCTCGGCGTCGGCGGCCCGTATGACGGTATTATTACAATCAACTCAGCTTATCCCGTGCAATTCACGCGGCCGGTTTCGGCGGCTAACTTTGACGCGGAAATGTTCACGGAGCACGAGATCGACGAAGTAATGGGATCGGGATCTCACATTGACACCCCAGCTCCGCAGTTTCTCTGTCCAATAGACTTATTCACCTGGGCCAGCCTGAACGCGCGCAATACCAGCTCGAGTGGCCTGCGTTTTTTCTCCATCGACCACGGATTCCATAACATCGTTCAGCTTAACCAGACTCCGGGGGGCGATTTTGGAGACTATGACAGTGATGACTTTTGCCCTGCAAACCGCTTGTTTGTGCAGAATGCCTTTAACTGCCCAGGCCAGAGCACGGATGTTTCAGCATCCTCGCCGGAAGGAATCAGCCTGGATGTAATCGGCTGGGATCTTATTCCGACTAACAGCGTGCTTGGAAATATCTCGACGCGTCTGCCAGTAGGCACCGGGGAGAACGTTTTGATCGCAGGATTCAAGATCACGGGCAGCACGGCAAAGCAACTTGTCGTGCGCGCACTTGGGCCGACGCTAACACAATTTGGCGTGCCTAACGCCATGCAGGATACCACGCTCGAACTACACGACTCCACTGGCGCGATCATCACTACTAACGATGACTGGCAAGACGCCTCGAATTTCCAATCGATTCCTCCAAATCTGCAACCGCCGGATGAGCTGGAATCGGCTATTCTAATCACGCTCAACCCCGGCACATACACTGCAATTTTGCGGGGTTTTCACAACAGCACTGGCACCGCCCTGGTGGAAGTCTACGATACTTCCGTTGGTAGCACACAGCTTAGTAACATTTCTACACGCGGTTTCGTGCAGGCGGGGAATGACGTGATGATCGCCGGAGTAATCGTGCAATTCCACAACAAGCAAGTAGTTGTGCGCGCACTCGGGCCGACGCTGACCAACTTCGGCATCACCAATGCGCTTTCTGATCCGAAGCTGGAGCTTCACGATGGTAACGGGACTTTAATTGCCTCTAACGATGACTGGCAACAAGACCCCAATGCTCAATCAATTCCACCAAATCTGCGACCGCCGAATCATTTGGAATCGGCGATTGCGGGAACGATAACGCCAGGGAACTACACCGCGATTGTGCGAGGATTTAATAATGCGATCGGCGTTGCTCTCGTAGAGGTTTACGCACTGGACTAAAGCGCAGTCCATTGCAGCGAAACCCAAAGGGCCAGTCCCCGTTTTATGCATGTTTTGAATTGACGCAACTAGCCTCGGCCAGCTAAGCCATCGTCGCATGTTGCCACAACTTAGAGTGGAATAGGAATGCGCCATCAATCACCTTTTCAGTAAGGGCGACCGGCGAGAGGACATTTTCCGCGACGACCTGGATTGACGCAGTTTTCTCCAGTTTGCTGCGGGCTTGTTTCCTCTCCCTTTCATGACTAAAATCCTTCCCAGAGATAGCCGGTCGCGCTCTTCCCGACCGCGGCTGATCTTATTCTCGTTAGACTGTAACATACTTCTTATGAACCTCACCGACCTATTCTCCAACGGCGACAGCCGCCAACCACTACCGAAAGTTAACGCCGTGCAACGATTAAGCGGTGACGAAAGTCCGTGGACTCCCGAGCAAGTTCGCGGCGTTATCTCGAACCCTTGTTACGCCGGTATCGGACCGTACCCGCCACTCGTGCCGGAGGACGCATGGATCCATACTGCGGCCCATACGATCGCCAGTGAGGGAGCAGAACAATTTCTGGTAAACATGCTGGAAATGCTCCGCCAGTCATTCGAGCGTCCACCGCACCTGGAAATGGGGGAGGCCGAAGACGACTAGAGCTGGCCAGCCTGACAGCCGGATCGGCGTACCCACGAAGCAAACGACCCAACCCGAAGCGATTCGGGCCGTCCCGATGGCAGGCATCGAATTTCGAGAGCTTTCGCGAGCAGGCGCCCAACGCCAATATAAGAGGTCGGAGGCGAAAACGTTATCCGAAAAATGCTCCACCTCTATCTGCGCAAGCTCTTCTAATAGGAACCAGGCCTGTCATCGGCGACAAAAGTGCGACACAACACATCTCATTTTTAGGCCGTTTGTATCATAATTAGTCCAGGAAACGGGGAGGTTCTTTTCAATGGGACCGATGTAAGATTACCCACCATCACCTGTATTCTACTTATCTCAAGTGATTTGCGTTCGAGGATGAAAAAATCGCATCGCGGAATTGCAGTTTTAGAAGAATTGGCCCGCAAGGTGTTAATATGAGGCCAGAACGTGATAACCAACAATTAACAAACCGAATCTCATGTCTATCCTGATCTTTTATATTTTCTCCCGCCTTGCCGATCTTTTGGCGGGGCGACAAACGTCTCTCGCGCACGCGTAATCAGCTAGCGATCCCGTTCACCGGGGATTAAGCGAAGCAGGGCGCGCGAAAGACATGGGCTCGCTACGGGCAAAGTTGAATGGAGCAAGGACTAGCGAAGCAACGCCGAATGCCCAACGTCGAACGTCGAATGCCCGTTTATAAGGGCAGAAGGCAGAAATCGGAGATCAGAGGTCCGAGATCGGGAAGTTGGAAGTCAATGGTCAGTGGTCATGACCAGGTTTGGCACCGCCTTACCTACTTCAAGCTGAGTGCTCACCTTTTGAAGGCCTGCAGTAAGCGTTTCGATCTGTTTCTGAATCTGCGCGATGGTCGCACTCTGTTTGGTAAGCTTCGCTTCTTGTTCAGCGACTTTGCGGTGCTCCTTTAAGAACTCATTGAGTAGCATCGCATTGACTGCTTCGTAGCGGACTGAATAGACCTTTCCTTCGGCGTCACAAGCCACTAGGTCGGGGTTCACTCTCTCCACTTCCTCGGCCACTAATCCAAACTGCGGAATGCCATTTGGATCGAGTTCGTGCTTGTAACGGAATGTGACTGGCCTCAGCAGGAGGATCGCTTCGCTCGCCTCGCCTATCGGCTTAATCTCCTCCTTGAAGCGCGCCGATGAAGGCGCTGTTCCGAGATGGCCATTCGGGCCGACAGTCACGTTTACGCCACTGGCTTCGGTTGCCCCGTAAATACCCGCGACATAAGCCACATTTTGTTTACCCGGCGTCCCAATTCGCAAGGTACCGCTCTCCCCTGCGGCGCCCACGTTGCCGATTGCAATGTTATCGTTGCCGATGGTCAGACTGCTGCCAGCGTTATAACCGAGGGCGATGTTATCTGAGCCAGTGGTGTTAGCATTAAGCGCGAAGGCTCCCTCCCCGGTGTTGTGCTCGCCAGTAGCATTGAGAAACATCGCGTGGAGACCGTCGGCGGTGTTGGAACCACCGGTGGTATTGCGGGAGAGTGCAGCGTTACCTGTCGCTGTGTTGCGCGTTCCTGTCGTGTTGGCGTAAAGCGCGTGGTAGCCACTGCCAGTATTGAGGATGCCGCTTGTATTACTGTACAAAGCCTCAAGGCCAACAGCGACGTTGTTGTATCCTGAAGTGAGGCTGAAAAGAGCGCTTTCCCCTTCGGCGGTGTTACCATTTGGGTAGCCTCCGTCCGGAGGCGGATTAACGGCTGGGACGGTGGAGCTAAGCGCACAGCACGCGAGTATAATCGAGATGTTGCGGCCGGGAAGACGAGGCCACAAAGGCAGTGAAGTTTTAGTTTGTAGATCCACAGGATTCATAGAGAGCTTTCATCTTCTCCCGATGTCGTTTGTTTCGACGACCGTGAACGAGGCCAGATACTTTCGGGAGCACAAAGACCCGGTCTAGTTCAGCTTAATAACGATGTCTTTGGGCAAACTGCGGAAATTGTCAAGAAGAACGCCAGCATGAAAGCACAGGTAAGCAAGCCAGCTCAAACAAAGCAACCTCCACTAACGGGAAGGTTCGTCGGAAGTATCCGTAATCCATTCAGGGCACCAGGAAGCGATTAGTTCGCGTAGAGATTGTAACTCAGACTACGTCGGATTGCTGCTTCGGTAGTTCGAGGTAGTAGGCGGCCAACTCGCCCTGTCACCCAATTAGTGCCCCATACCGCCATACGTCTGAGGTGCGCGTTGATCCTTCATCGTTGCAGTCGATTTCATCCCGGGGCCATTTGCGTTAGCGTCTAACTCCCATCGACCGCCGATTTCGCTACCGTTCTCGCTTTTGGCCCAGACATAATGCTTTTCCAGCTTATTGTTGGATTTGAGCGAGAGATTGACATCGACTGTAACCGAACTGCCGCTTTTTGTAGTAATGCCGCCAATTTCTTTAGCGTTTGTTTTACTGTAGGCAGTCACTTTGAATGTTCCGACCGGCAGGCCGTTGGCAACGTAATTTCCTTTTGCATCCGCGTTAGTGTTTATAGCCCGAGCTTTCGCATCTGTGCGCTCAATCTTTACCTGCGCTCCGGCAAGTGGCTTTCCGTCCATGTTTTTTACCAAGCCTCGAATCGAGGAGTTCTGTGCCGACGCGTTTGCTGCCATCAACCCGAATGCGAGCAAAATTGATCCAATCCGTGGTAGTTGTGTAAACATGCCTTCACCCTAGGTGCGGGACCAAAAACGAGCAAGCTCAAAAGACACGCGTGCTTCTGTATAAGGCACGCGTTGCGGCGTCTGAGCGCGAGCAAAATCCGACCTAGTTCGCGTCGAGATTGTAGACTTCGACTAAGGCTACGCCAGTGGTGTTGTTGTTGCCGCGGACGATAGCGGTGTAGTTGCCGGGTTGTAGGATGGCCAGGATTGCTGCTTCAGCGTCCTTAGGCGGGGCGTAGCCGGAGTTTTGAATGGCCGATTGCTGAGAAGATTTCCAGTTATCATTCTGCGAAATCAGAACGCCGTTCTTATCACGCAGCTCTAACGTCGGATCGCCTAACGCCCCGCTTACTCCGAAATCCGTTAGCGTCGGGCCAAGCGCGCGGACAATTACACTCGTCGGTTGCTCGCCACCGACGATGAAGCCGCCAATCATGACATTGTCACCACTCCCAACATTCCCTCTCGTTGAGATATTCGCGATCTTCGAACTCTGCGGGTCCAGATCATACAATTCGAACAGCGCCACACCTGTGGTGTTATTCACTCCACGCACGATCACTGTGTAGTTACCTGGTGCGAGTCTCGTCGCGATCGCGCATTCGTGTTCGTCGGCCGGCATGTAGCCGGTTGATAAAACATCCTCGCGATGTGAATTCCAATTATCGTTTGCCGCAACAAGCCGTCCCGACCCATCGCGCATGGTCTGTTTGCTACGTTTCTGTAGAAATCGAGCGGCTCGTTCGGGGTGGGATATTCTCTTGCCGAAAGCGCTGCAGTGTGCGCTTTCACCGACGCACAAGCAATCGCGATCCGCATCCAATGCACGGGAAGATTCGGGGGCAAACAACTCAACAGACTTAACCCCAATCTTGCCCTGTTTCAGTGCGAAGTTGCTGCCTCCTTGCTCTTCTCACCCTTGAGCTCGATGAGAATCATGTGCAGCGGTTTATCGCCAATGTTCTCCGCAGCGTGCGTCAATGGCTCGCGAAACAAAACTTCACCCGCCTTCAGCTCTCCTTCGGTGACTTTGCCATCTGACGCGTAGTTACGATATCGCCCTCCTTCCAAAACGTAAATGACGTAGGCCGGATGCGAGTGCACCTCCTCCTTGACGCCAGGCGGCAAATTGGCTTCGAGCACGCGCACGCGATCGTTCTCGAACTGTACTTTAATTGTTTTAGCATTAACAACTGCCGGATCTTGGCCTTGCGCAGCCGCAACGCAGGCAGCCGTTATTATGAAAATAATTACACTTCGAATACGCATGCCGACATCTTTACAAAATTAGCTTAGATCGACAACGATAACTCGGCCGCGACGGTCATTATGCTGAAACGGGTTTCGGGTCGGCGGATTTGCGCGAGCCGAGAGCGGCGCGGACGAAATTGTTGCCCAATTCCCACATTGGGCCGGGGAATTTGCGGCAATCGGTCAGGACGTTGTCGAGCGCGGTGACGAACAGGCGATTTCTTTTTCGCCGATGATGAGCGGCGGGAGAATTTTCAGCACGTCCATGGCGTGACCGGCTACCTGAGTAAGGATCCGATGTTTACTTAACATCTGGGTCACGATCATTTGAGCGAATAGGACCTTGTCGACCTTGTGCAGTAGTTTCCACGCCATCTTGAGCTTGAACTCAGTCGGCTCGTGGAACTCGATCGCGATGATCAAGCCTTTGCCGCGCACTTCCTTAATGAAACTATGTTTCGCGCGCAACGCATCGATCCGTTCCATCAGTTGCGCGCCGATTTCCGCGGCGCGCTCGACCAGGTTTTCCTGATCGATCACTTCGAGCGCGGCGAGACCGCAGGCCATCGCGAGATTGTTCCGGCCGAATGTAGTTGAGTGAACTACGCAACGGTCCATCCGACTAAACGTCTTTTGGTAAATGTCGCGCCGAGTAACGATCGCGCCACACGGGACGTAACCGCCGCTCAATGTTTTCGCGAGCGTGATGATATCAGGCTCAAGGTTCCAATGCTGGAACCCGAACATCTTGCCGGTCCGTCCCAGCCCGCACTGGACTTCGTCGCTAACGAGAAGTGTGCCATATTTCCGGCACAGGGCCTGCGCGCGCGGGAAGAAATCTGTGGTGGGGGACTTACAACCTTTGCCTTGCACCGGTTCGATCACGAATGCGGCGACATCGCCCTTCGCCAGCTCGCGCTCGAGCGACGCGATGTCATCGAGCGGGACACGCGTGTCCCATTCGTCCATGAGCGGGCCGAAACCTTCGGTGAAACTTTCGCAACCCATCAACGACAGCGATCCGATGCTGAGTCCGTGGAACGCGCTTTCGAGCGAAATGACGCGTTTCTTGCCGGTAGCAGCGCGCGCGAATTTGAGTGCGCCTTCTGTCGCTTCGGTCCCGGAGTTACAAAAGAAAACGGCATCGAGATGCGGCGGTGTGCGTTTCACGATGGCTTCGGCGAGAAGCCCGCTCAGGAGCGAGCAATCCATTTGCACCATGTTTGGCAAATCGAGATCGAGCACGTCGCGAATCGCTTTCTTCACCAGCGGATGGTTGCGGCCGATGTTGAAAACGGAATAGCCGCTGAGGAAATCGAGGTAGGCGTTGTTATCCATGTCGTAGAGATAAGCGCCTTCCGCGCGGGCATAGACTTTGTCGAAACCAATGACGCGCTGCGCCGCAACCAGCGTCCGATTGATGTGACGGTGATGCAGCTCGTAGTTTTCGCCGAGCCGGGCCGCGATGATTTCTTTTAGGTCAAACGCCACCCGAGATGTTCTCTGATTTAGGGGCGAAACGCAAATTTCGTGATGCAGGGACATGCGGCGTCACCTCTCCAAAAAATTAGGGACACGACGATCCCTCGGCGTGAGGCAACTTGATGGCTTTAAGCTATCAGGTTTTCGATGCAGACCGTGGCTCAGGATCATCAATGCATCGGCACAGCAAAAAGCCGCAGAATTCACGCGGAACCCTGCGGCTTCGAATTTAATCGATGCTGTGGTTTTTAGTCTTCCACTTGAACACGCTCAACCACTCGCTTCTCGCCAGTGCCGCTGTAGTACACTTTCACCTTCTGACCCGCGCGCAGCGGAGCCGTCACGATTTTGCCGGCGCCGTCAACGACGCGCGCAGCAGTGCCGAGAGCGAAGCTCACCGGACCTTGACGCTCACTCTTCACCACAATCGTTTTGCCGGGCGTGTAGGTGTCCACGGTACCCGTCTCATAAGTGGTAGTCGTTTCGGTCGTCGTTGTCGCCGGAGCTGTTGTTGTTTGTTCAGTTGTAGTTGTGCTCGTTTGCGCGAACGCGATTGGCGCGATCAACGTGCAAGCGAGTGTGATGATGCTTTTATTCATAATCCCTTCCCCTGTGTTAGTTGAGTTGGGCCTCGGCCCCTGGCCAAGGCATCGCCGTGTTACGAATTTACGGCTTTGTATATTTGACGGATTCCGCCTGCGAGTATTCGAATAATATTGGTAACAACTTGAACGGGCGATTCTTGTCGAAGGCCCGGGACCCTGCAATGGGTTGTAGGGCGTTTCGGTGAAATGCCGATTTTGTGAATGGGCCTTTGTTACAAACGCCCTACAATTCAATCGACGAAACGCATGATTTGAGCGCACGCACAGTTTCGCTAATCTTCGTGCTTCGAATGCCGAGCGCCGATCCCGAAATTACGCCTAAGGTTGTGGAGGAGCACGGTCTGACCCCGGAGGAATTCGCGCGCATCAAAAAAATTCTCGGACGCGAGCCGAACTTCACTGAGCTCGGAATTTTTTCGGTGATGTGGAGCGAGCATTGTTCCTACAAAAACTCGCGGCGTGAACTGAAAAAATTTCCGACCAGCGGGCCGAACATTCTGGTGAAAGCGGGCGAAGAAAACGCCGGCGTCGTCGATATCGGCGACGGCTGGGCGATCGCATTCAAGATCGAGTCGCACAATCATCCGAGCGCGATCGAACCGTTCCAGGGTGCAGCCACCGGAGTGGGTGGAATCATTCGCGATATTTTCACCATGGGGGCGCGTCCGGAATTTTGTCTGAATTCCCTGCGCTTTGGACCGATTACGGAAAATGCGGATTGCGCATTGCAGATTTCGGATTTGAACGATCAGAAGGCAGCGCGAAGGGTACCCGCAAATCGTAAATCACGAATCGCAACCAATCGTCGCCTTTTCACCGGTGTCGTTTCTGGCATTGCTCACTACGGCAATTGCATCGGTGTTCCGACCATCGGCGGCGAGATTTATTTCGACGAAAGCTTCGAGGGAAATCCATTGGTAAATGTTTTTTGCCTGGGAATTTTGCGACACGAACAACTGGCGCGTGGCGCGGCCCGCGGAGTTGGCAACCCAGTGTTTTATGTCGGTGCTGAGACGGGGCGTGATGGGTTGGCGGGAGCGGCGTTTGCCTCGCGCGAGCTGACGGAGGAATCGCGCGAAGACCGACCGGCAGTGCAGGTAGGCGATCCGTTCAAGGAGAAACTCTTGCTGGAAGCGTGTCTGGAATTGCTCGCGACGGATGCCGTAGCGGGAATTCAGGACATGGGGGCGGCAGGACTGACGTGTTCCACTTGTGAAACGGCGAGTCGCGGTGGCAGCGGCGTGGAAATCGATCTGTCCAAGGTTCCGAAACGAGAGCCGGGCATGACGCCGTACGAAATTCTGCTGAGCGAATCGCAGGAACGAATGTTGATTATCGCGAAGCGCGGCAAAGAAAACGTCGTGCGCGAAATTTTCGCCAAATGGGATGTCCCCTGCGCCGAAATCGGACGCGTCACCGACGACGGTATGATGCGTGTCCGCAATAACGGCAGCATCGCGGCGGAAATCCCGGCGAAGCCGTTGGCGGAAGAGGCGCCACTGTATGAACGCGAGGCAAAAAAAACCACCGCGGATTACGCGGATGAGACGGATCTAAACAACAGACTATCGGCATTATCTGCGCAATCCGTGATTGATGCTTTGAAGGGTTTGCTGGCAGATCCGACGATTGCGTCGAAAAATTGGGTTTATCGCCAGTACGATCACACCGTTCGCACCGGGACGGTGGTGAAGCCGGGGTCGGATGCGGCGGTCTTCTATATTAGAGAGGCAAACAAAATTCTGGCGGCGACGACCGATTGTAACTCGGCGTATTGTGCGATTGATCCGCGTGAAGGCGGGCGCATCGCGGTGGCGGAGGCGGCACGAAATCTCACCTGCTCGGGAGCGCGCCCCCTGGCGGTCACGGACAATTTGAACTTTGGCAATCCCTACAAGCCGGAAAATTTCTGGCAGTTACGCGAGGCGGTCGAGGGAATGGCGGAAGCGTGTCGGGTTTTCGGCACGCCTGTTACCGGCGGCAACGTCTCTCTATATAATGAGAGCCCTGCGGGGGTGGTCGATCCGACGCCGACGGTGGCGATGGTCGGGTTGATCGACGAGGAGAAGCACATCACAACGCAATGGTTCAAGAATGAAGGGGATGTCATTATTTTAGTGGGTTCCGCGGCCAATGACCGCGGCTCCAACCTGGGCGCGTCTCGCTTTCTCAAGGTTTGTTTCGGGAAAAAGATCGGGCCGGTCCCGAAATTGGATATCGAGCTTGAGATTACGGTGCAAAATGCGGTGCGCGATTTGATTCGGCTAGGTCTCGTTAGGAGCGCGCATGATTGCAGCGAAGGTGGGCTGATGGTCGCATTAGCGGAATGCTGTTTCAATCCCAATAGGTTGCTGGGCGCAGACGTTGATAGTTCCGGTCACCCTGCGGACGAGGCGCACGCCTCCCACAGAGACGCGGCTACAGCCCTGTTCAACGAAGCCCAATCGCGCATCATTATTTCCTGCGATCCGGAGAATGCAGAACGAGTTCTGTCCGAATTGAAATCTAAAAATGTTCCGCACGGGCGGATCGGCAGCGTGATTCGAGACGACCTACGCATTTCGGTTTGCGGCCAGAATCTTAGCTGGCGAATCGCCGAGCTTCACGATCTCTGGTGGAACGCGATTCGTCGCGCGGTGGAAAGCGATTCCGAACCGATCCCCAGTTTGTGAGTCCGAGCCGGACTGGCACTATCTTTGCGGGTCGGGATGACAATTTTGCGGCATTGAACCCCATCATGAAATCGACGATGTTCTCTTGCAATGTCTGCTAGCCTCCCCCAGCACCAAGAATTGTCAGAGCGCGAAGCATTCCCGCAACATGAGTGCGGGCTCTTTGGGGTATTTGGTCATCCAAATGCGGCGGTTCTGACCTATTACGGACTGTTCGCGTTGCAACATCGTGGGCAGGAGAGCGCGGGCATCGTCACGAGCAACGGCGCGGGTCAGACCTTCCTCCAACACAAGGACATGGGCCTGGTTTCGCAGGTTTTCGGACAGGCAGAGTTGGAAAAATTGAAAGGGACGCGCGCGGTCGGGCATACCCGTTATTCCACCACCGGGACGAGCACGTTGAAGAATGCGCAACCGTTCGTGGTTGATTGCGTGCGCGGGCAGATGGCAATCGCGCACAACGGCAATTTGATCAACGCCGATTTATTGCGCGACGAACTGGAAAGCAAAGGTTCCATTTTCCAAACTACCGCCGATAGCGAAATCATTTTGCATCTGCTGGCGCGTCCGGCCGATAACGGCAGCAGCGTGTTGAGCGCGTTGCGCCGAATCGAAGGAGCGTTCTCGCTCTTGATCATGAGCGAGCAGGAACTCATCGCGGTGCGCGATCCCTTTGGCTGGCGCCCGCTTGTCCTTGGAAAACTTGATGGCGCTTACATTCTCGCATCGGAAACATGCGCACTCGATTTGATCCACGCCGAATTCATCCGGGAAATCGAACCCGGCGAAGTGTTAATCATTAACGAACACGGTTTGCGTTCGGAACGACCGTTCCGCGATGAACAACCAGCTTTCTGCATGTTCGAATACGTTTATTTTGCGCGACCGGACAGCATCATCGGCGGCGTCAACGTCGGAAAAGTTCGCACCGAAATGGGACGCGAGCTGGCGCGACAATTTCCGGTAGAAGCAGATATCGTCGTTCCGGTGCCCGATTCGGGGAACTACGCGGCGCTCGGTTTCGCCCAGGAGTTAAACATTCCGTATCAGCATGCGTTTGTTCGGAATCACTACATTGGCCGGACCTTTTTGCAGCCGAGTCAGCTCATTCGCGATTTCGATGTGCGGGTAAAATTGAATTTGATCAAGGAAATGGTGGAAGGAAAACGCGTCGTGGTGGTGGACGATTCGATTGTGCGCGGGACCACGGCGCGCGCGCGCATCGTGAATTTGCGCGAAGCGGGCGCGCGAGAAGTGCACATGCGGGTGAGCTGTCCGCCGCATCGCTTCGCCTGCCATTACGGCATCGATTTCCCCGATCCGGAAAAGTTGATCGCTAACCAGATGTCGATGGCGAAGATTTGCGAGTATCTCAACGTCGATAGCCTTGGTTATTTGAGCATCGAAGGAATGATTAAGGCGACCGGCCGGCCCGCCAATTCGTTTTGTCTCGCTTGTTTTAACGGGAACTATCCGCTGCCGGTTGATCCGGCGCTGGATAAGTTCATCATGGAAAAACGCGAGCAGCGGGCGCGCGCACTGGCGGAGGAAGAAGCCCAGCCGACCTTGTTCGCGGAATTGAGATGAGTTTAGCAGCACCGTCATCCTGAGCGAAGTCGAAGGATCCCGTTGCGCGAGCTTAAAGGTAACGCTACGAGATTCCTCGGCTTCGCTCGACATGACAAGGAAACGAAAAGCCTATGCTCGCGCCGGCGTCGATGTTGATCTCGGTAACAAACTGAAACGCCGGATTCAATCGCTTGTACGCAAGACGCACGGCGTTGAAGTACTAGGGAGAATCGGCGGGTTCGGCGGACTATTCGCGCCGAATTTTCGCGGGATGCGCGAGCCGGTGTTGGTCGCAAGCGTGGATGGCGTCGGAACCAAATTAAAGATCGCATTCGCGGCGAACAAGCATGACACGGTCGGTGCCGATCTCGTAAATCATTGCGTCAACGACATTGCTGTGCTCGGAGCGCGGCCGTTGTTTTTTCTGGACTACATCGGCGCGGAGAAATTGGAGCCGCAGGTTTTTTCTGAGTTGTTGCATGGATTTAGCAAAGCCTGCCGTAGTGCCAGGTGTGCGCTCATCGGCGGAGAGACGGCGCAAATGCCGGGAATGTATCGACGCGGCGAATACGATTTGGCGGGCTGCATCGTCGGCGTGGTCGATCGCGGCGAGATCATCGACGGCAGCGCGATTCAACCGGCGATACCGTGCTTGGCATTCCGTCGAACGGATTGCATACCAACGGTTATTCGCTGGCACGGAAAATCTTGTTCGGAAAACTGAAGCTCAAACTTTCGTCGCGAATTCCGGGAGTGCGGGGGACCGTTGGCGACGAATTATTGCGCGTACACAAAAATTATCAGCCGCTGCTGACAAAAGTTCCGCGCGGAATGATTCGCGGCCTTGCCCATATCACGGGCGGCGGACTAATCGATAACATCCCACGCGTCCTGCCGAAGAATTGCGATGCTGTTATTGATACTCGTCGCTGGCGCGTCCCCGAGATTTTCAAGTTTATCGGCGAAGAAGGAAACATTGATCGCGAGGAAATGTATCAGGTGTTCAACATGGGAATCGGCATGGTGGCGATCGTGGCCGAACGCGACACCAAACACACGATGTCGTTCTTGCACGCGAAACGAATCGGTCGGATCGAACACGGCGCCGGTAAAACGCGCCTAATTTTCTAACCGCGGATGAAAGTAGGACTCAGGAACCAGACGAAGAAGACAAATCTGGAAGCGAAGAATCCACGAAGGGAACCGGGAACCATGCACGTTTCCTGGCTTCCAGATTTCCTTGCAAGCTCTCTTTTCCAGTTATCCGTGACATCCGCGTAATCCGCGATTGATTAGGACAACATGAAACAAAGAAAACTTGGACGCGGCGGGCCGATTGTTTCGGGAATCGGGCTCGGCTGCATGGGAATGTCAGAGTTTTATGGCGATCGCAACGATGCGGAATCGCTTGCTACAATCGACCGCGCGATCGAGCTCGGCGTCACTTTTTTCGATACGGCCGACATTTACGGACCCTACACCAATGAACAATTGCTCGGACGCGGTATCCGTGGCAAACGGCATCGTGTCGTCATCGCGACGAAATTCGGCATCCTGCGTGATCCGGGCACACCAGGCTTCCGCGGAATCAACGGCAAACCGGAGTACGTGAAACAAGCGTGCGACGCGAGTCTCCGCCGGCTCGATGTAGATTGCATCGACCTCTATTATCAGCACCGCGTCGATCCCGAAACGCCGATCGAAGAAACCGTCGGCGCGATGGCAGAGCTGGTCCGCGCGGGCAAGGTACGTTACCTCGGATTATCAGAAGCCGGCGCTGATACCATTCGCCGCGCGCACGCGGTCCATCCGATCACGGCGCTGCAATCTGAATATTCGCTCTGGACGCGCGATCCAGAAGGGGAAGTACTTGGGGTTTGTCGCGAGCTCGGAATCGGATTCGTCCCCTACTCTCCTTTGGGCCGCGGGTTTCTCACCGGCCAGATTAAGAACTTCGAAGACCTCGCGCAGGATGACTATCGCAGAACCGCGCCAAGGTTTCAGGGAGACAATTTTCAAAGCAATCTAGATCTCGTTAACAAGGTGACCGAGATCGCCCGGAAAAAGCGTTGCACGCCGGCACAGCTCGCACTCGCCTGGGTGCTGGCTCAGGGCGACAATGTTGTCCCCATCCCTGGAACCAAGCGCCGAAAATATCTACGCGAAAACGTGGAAGCGCTCGATGTCATGTTGAATGCAGACGACCTCGAACGCATCGATGAGGTAGCACCGAAAGATGTCGCTGCGGGTTCTCGCTATCCCGAAGCGATGATGAAGTTACTCGGGAAATAGCTGGCGACCGCGGATTACACAGCGCGACTCCGCCGCAACCGAATGTTTTGCCCGCGGATTACACAGATTGCCGCAGGTTCTAACAGCAGAGGATTTGAGCCCACGAAGCACACCGAACAACCTAAATTTGGAGGGATACGTGCCACGCGGTAGCTGTGAGCGAAGGCCGGGTCGTGTCCAAACTCTTGGGCGGTCCGAGGCGAGCTGGCGTTTACAGCAGGCGCCCCCAATCTTTTCCTTTTTTGGCGTCGTTTTGCGTGTTTGCGGATATCTGTTTTCCGCTTCATCTGCGCCATCCGCGTAATCCGCGGTTAAAAATAATAGATGGCTAACTGCCGCGAACGGGGAGCATGGCGTTGGCCATGAAGGATTGCACCACTTCGCCGCGCTGATTTTTTGTGACGTTATGAATTCGAATAATTCCGTAGCCTGGACGCGATTTCGAAGGCCGCGCTGCGAGAATTTCAGTTTCCACGAGTAACTCATCGCCCGGTCGGACGGCGTTCGGCCATTTCAGTTCGTCCACCTGCAGTCCGATGATTCCGTCGGAAACATTCATGGTATCGATAAACAACCGCATCGATACCGCCGCCGTGTGCCAGCCACTAGCAGCGAGGCCACCAAATAATGTTTTCTCCGCTAACCCCGGATCGAGATGAAAAACTTGTGGATCAAATTCTCGCCCGAAATCCACAATCGCTTCGGCCGTAATCGGACAGCTGGTTGAAACCAGACGCGTGCCGACGGGGAAATCTTCAAACGCGCGCGACATCGATTGAATCATCGAGGCATGACCGCGCCTAGGACAAGATGGAAAATGGGGTTAAGGAAGCATTTCGCAATCTTAGGTGCTCCTAATTCAGAGCCTATAGCGGTAACTCCGCTACCGTTTACGCTTGTGTAGAAAGAAAGATAGCCACAATGTTGTAGTTGCTCGTGAACCGAGACGTCGGTAAGCAGGGTGTGAGCGAGCCGCGCGTGTTCGTCACCACCCGCTGGAGTTTGGTGCTTTCCGCTGCGAAATCCGGTAGTGGAGAGAGAGATGCACAAGAGGCGCTTGCCGAGCTTTGCCGGAATTATTGGCGCCCCATTTTCTCGTTTGTGTGCCGGCGCGCAGTGAACGCCTGGGCAGCCAGAATTCTCTTGACCCTGCGATGCCAGACCTGACACGGTCAACGTGAACCGAACTGGCAAGGTATTCTGGCGCGAAGGTGATGCGGGTTAATCCGGCAGGATGAACTTTTTACTCTTCGGCTCACGAAAGGAAAAAACACTATGAAGAAAAATATCACTGCAATGCTATTGCTGTTCGCAGCGCTCGCGCTTTTCATCGTGCCTGCTAATGCGGCAAAGCAGGTCAACGATATGTCCGACGTTAATTTTACTTTTTTCGTTCCCTGCGCGGCGGGCGGAGCGGGCGAACTTGTAGACCTAACTGGGCCGCTGCACACGCTGATCACGTTTACCATCAACGGCAACAACGTGAGCGGAATGGCCCATTTTCAGCCCCAGGGGATCGTAGGCGTCGGTGAAACCACCGGCGATAAGTATCAAGGAACGGGCGTGACAAAGGATATCGGCTTTAAAGGATCTTTCCAAAACGGACAGTTTACTCAAACGTTCGTGAACAACTTCAGGATTATCGGCTCGGGTGCAGGCAACAACTTCCTGGGCCACGAGGAAGCGCACGTTACCTTTAACGCCAACGGTACCGTGACCGTGGTCCACGATAATTTCAGCGCCGAGTGTAAGTAAGCCGTCCGCTGCTGGCAGACTGTAGGAACGCTTTTATCCTTACCTTCTCCGAAGGGAGGATTTTTAGCTGTCTTTGTGCCACAAAGAGACGTCGGCTCAATGGTTTAGGTGGTTGCGGGGGCGGGATTTGAACCCGCGGAGCAATTTATGTCGCCGAAATGAGGGACATCATCCTTGTGTCATGAATCTGACATGAAAATCTCGGGGGGGTCTCGCCACTCCTACGACAAGATGGAAATGTGGTTAAGGAAGCATTTTGCAAATCGTTGAAAAGCTTCTTCTTCGACTCACTCCAAACCAACGCGCTTGATTAATTCATCAAAACGCGGGTCATCGCGCACGGAGTCAAGACCTGGCTCCACTTTAAGCAGACTCATCCACGGCTCGCGTCTTTGATACGATTTCTCAAGACATTCGAACGCCTTATCCTTGTTCCCAACTTTAGCGTACAAAACCGCGCCCTGGAAGTAGGGTCTTTATCGGTTTTATTCTCAAATAATCTAACCTGACTCAAGCAACAGGCCCTGCCATCCTGATGCTTGATAGGCGGCTCTCACAGCCTCAGTGATTTTTTGTGCGTCTGGGTCCTGAAAATTTCGCACCCGACCCTTCATAAACCATTCAAAAGCTTCCGGGTAATTTCCCTGCATTTCTAAAGCAACAACGAGCCAAGCGTAAGCAGTGTCGAATTTCTCATCCATTGCTATCACTCGTTTTAACTGCGTGACCGCGTCCGCATAGCGCCGGGCATAATACAAACTCACGCCGTAATCCCGCTGGTTAACCAGGGATGCCGGTTCAAGATCTATGGCGGTTTTGATTTCTGCGATTCCTTCATCAAAACGCCCGCGACAATTCAGGTAACGCGAATATGCCGAATGTGCCTGAGAAGAATTGGGATCTAATTCGGTTGCCCGCTTACATTCCCGTTCCGCTCCGTCAAAATCATATTCGTACGCCAGTTTGTGTACGCACAAAGCACAATGCGCGTCGGCGAGATTTTCGTCCAACGCCAACGCTGTGTTTATCGCTTCTAGCGACTTTTGATACTCCTCTTGAGCCTTGCTGTCTGCAAACTTCGGCTCTTGGGCGCGGAAAGTGACAACGTTTTTATAAGCCAGAGCCAAGCCTGCCCATGCCCGCGCGTACTTAGGATCGAGGCGGACGGAATGCTCTAAAACCTCAACGGCTTTAATCGCATCCGCCGTGGTTCTTTTGCCATATAAATACATCCCTTGCAGATAGAGGCGATACGCTTCTTCATTGGCCGTGCCGCGCTTTGCGGTGCGGCCGCTTGGTGTCGTGCCGAATCGCCCCGACAGAACGTTTCCCACTTCACTCGCGATGGCGTCCTGCATCGCGAAGACATCTGCCGCATCTTTTTCGCTCTTATATGTTTCTTCGATCTGACCGCTGGCAACGTTCCAAAGCTGAGCGCTGATACGGATTTTCCCGCCTTCCAATTGATAGTTCGACGCGAGAACGTAGTCAGTTTTTTGCTCCCGCCCGGCGGCAAGGGGCTCTTGCCCGACGTCGGCATATTTGCGCATCAGGCTCAACGGTCTAACAATGAATTCCTTCATTGAACCGAGCTTGAGAATCAAAGAATCAGCAATGCCGATGTCGTAAATCTCATCGCGGTTAGCTGAGTTGATCGCTTTTGCCGGCAGCACCGCGATTGATTTCGATGGTACCAGCGCCACGCTTTTTTCCGGCGGTAAGCTCGGCAACGGCTTCCAATGCCGGTAGAGTGGAAGTGCCAGCGCAAGAGCAGAGACTAGTAATAGGAGCACTAGAGCGGCTGGCGATCGCGCCCAGCGGAGCCACAAAGGAGCAGCGGCGCGTTCCAATTTAGCTTCCAGTTTGCGGCGCAGATTCTTGAGTGCTTGAAGCATTTCGCTGGCGCTCTGGTACCGCTCTCTTTGTTCTTTCCGTAGCGCCTTAGTGATAATCTGCTGAAGCTCGGGCGGAGTTTGACCGTTATAACTCGTCAGCGGCGGTGGCTCCTTCTCTCGAATCGAAGTCATGACTTCTCTTGGTGTGTCGCCGATGAAAGGAGTGCCGCCCGTCACCATTTCGTGAAGAACTACACCGAGACTCCAGATATCGGTCCGCTTATCGGCCGTCACGCCGCACGCCTGTTCCGGCGACATGTAAGGAACGGTTCCGAGGATAGAGCCCAGGTTCGTCTCAACCAGCAAGAGCGCTTCCTCCTTTGGCATCGTTGCCGGTGCTTCTTGTTCGGCGAGCTTTGCAATCCCGAAGTCGAGCACTTTCACATATCCATCCCGCCGCAGCATGATATTTCCCGGGTTGACGTCGCGGTGGACAATCCCAGCTTCATGAGCGGCAGCGAGTGCGCTTGCTACTTGGATCGCAACATCGACCGCTTCGCTCAACTCCATTCGCCCGCGTGCGAGCCGTTGACGCAGTGTCTCGCCTTCGATTAGTTCGCTGGCTATGTAGTGCGTCGAGTGATCCTCGCCAATCTCGTAAACGGTCAGGATATTTGGATGATTGAGCGCGACTACCGCGCGCGCTTCCTGTTGAAACCGCTTCAACCGGTTCGAATCCCCCGTAAAGCGCATTGGCAAAAGTTTGAGCGCCGCTTTGCGGCCCGCGGTCATGTCGGTGGCCAGATAAACTTCGCCCATCCCGCCGCTGCCGATTCGTTTGGAAATTTTGTAGTGACCAAACGTCTGACCCACGAGCAGGTCAGCTTGCTCACTCTCAATAATTCGTGTCGCAACGCCAATAGTTGAGGTTTCGATAAAGCTGCCTGCTTGCTGGTGTGAAGCGAGGAGCGCTTCCACTTTGCGACGCAAAAGCTCGTCACCGGCGCAAGCTGTGTCTACAAATCGGGCAACCTGATCCGGCTTTTGATCGAGCGCGGCGTGAAAGATTTCCTCAATCGTTTCTAATTGCGCTGGCGTCATACTCGACTCGCCGTCCAAAGGCAGTTTAGAGAGTTACTTCATTCAGGTAGCATTATGCAATTCTTCGTATAGCCATGCCTTGGCAAAGACCCAATCCCGTCGAACCGTCACGGTTGAGACCTTCATCACCTCAGCGATTTCGTCATGATTTAATCCCCCAAAATATTTGAGTTCCACCACCCGGGCTTTTCTTGAGTCGAGCGTACCCAGCCTCTCCAATGCCTCGTGCAGATCAACTATTGCCTTTGATTGTTCCGGCGAAACAATCGCTGCTTCGTCCAATTCCATCTTGAGCGCGCCGCCACCACGCTTTTCGGATCGCTGAGCCCTCGCGTAGCTTACCAGGATTTGGCGCATCGCCCGGGCGGCGACAGCGAAGAAGTGCGCGCGGTTTTGCCAGGGTGGATTGGTTTGGTCGGCGAGGCGCAGATAAGCCTCATTGACCAGCGCCGTCGTTTGCAGTGTGTGGTCGGGTCGTTCTCCACCCATCTGACGATGGGCAAGACGCCGGAGTTCCTCATAGACGAGCGGCGTTAATTCCGCGAGGGCAGCATCGTCCCCTTGGCTCCATTGCTCTAGGAGCTCGGTCACTCTCTGCTTAGAGACCGAAGGCGTATCCATAACCTGGATCCTCATGAGTTAACCAAATCCAAACGGTTTCTGCACGCCGAAAGAATCTCAATTCAAATGATCACTTTGATCGCTCCTTTCTCGCCTCATCCCAATGAAAGGGAAACTACTGAATCATGAAAAACAAGCTGAGAAATTTAAACATTGCCAAAAACCGCATGCGAATTCTACTCCTTCCGATTGCACTGGCGCTGGTCACGCTCACGTTACCTCGGCTCGCGCGCGCAGACGCTGTGGCTGATTGGAATTTGATCGCCTCGAACGCGATCGTCGTGACTGCGGGGCAGCCTCCGCCGGTGTCGGTGCTGCACTTCGCGATGGTGCATGGAGCGGTGTATGACGCGGTAAACGCGATCGACCGTGGCCACCGACCGTACCTTGTGCAGCCTGCTTCAAATCCGACGGACTCGAAAGAGGCGGCCGCTGCGACAGCGGCGTTCCGCGTGCTCGTGGGCTTTGCTATCTCCCCGATCCGGTCCGAGACCGCTGCCAGCCGCTCTACGACGCAGTACATAACTACATAGCTGCCCTGCCCGACAACCCAACCGGGATCGAGAGCAGCCGGGCATCGCTATAGGCGAGGCGACAGCTAGCGCGATGCTCATCGACCGGATGGACGACGGACGTTTCGGACCGTCGCCGACTCCCCACCCACTGCGCCTGGCGTCTGGCGACCGACGCCGCCCAGTAACGCGCTCGACCCCGCGCCGTGGGTCGGGAACGTGCGGCCCTTCCTCGTCCCGAGCGCAGAAATGCTTCGTACCGACGGACCGAACGCGCTCACCAGTGACGAATACGCGGAGGACTTCAACGAGGTGAAGGAACTCGGCTCCCTCACAAGCAAAACCCGAACGCCGGACCAGACCGATGCTGCCATCTTCTGGCAGGACCAAGCGATGGCGCTTTGGAACCGGATCTTTCGCACGCTGGCCGCCAGCCAGAATTTGGCCATCGTTGATAGCGCTCGCCTCTTCGCGATGGAGAACCTCGCTGCGGCTGACGCCCTAATCGGCTGCTGGAACGATAAGTACTACTGACTGGTTCTGGCGCCCGATCACCGCGATCCGCGAGGCCGACACCGACGGCAACCCCGCAACCCAGGCCGACCCGACCTGGCTGCCACTCTTCGACCCAGCGACACCAGTGTGCCATACGCCGCTGCTCGTTACGCCACCCTTTCCTGACCACCCGTCAGGCCACTGCTGTGCGACCAGCGCGTACGTGAACACGCTTCAGAACTTCTTCGGTACCGACAAGATTGCCTTCAACGCGTTCAGTAACAAATCCTGTACGACGCGGAGCTTTGAGCGATTTTCGGACGCGCTCAAAGAGGTCATCGACGCTCGAGTCTGGGCAGGCATCCACTTTCGCACCGCCGACACGCAAGGAGCCGCGCTAGGTAAGAAGGTCGCGCAGCACCTCGAGAAGCACTACTTCCAGCCGGTCCGATGAGGCTGACCGCCGCAGCCCCGCAACTGACCTAACAGTTAGCCACCACGCTTTGCCAGCGTGGCGGCTGCTTGTCTTACTCTGTAGGGAGCGCGCGCGCCCTCCACATGCCGGCGATGGCGCCTGCGCTCCCCAATCGCAAGGCTTAGGTTCTGCCAACGACCGCAAAAATTAATTGGGAATCTCGCCTGTCGTTTCCTGTAGTGACTAGTGAACGGCTAGAAAGGACCAGAACGTCCGGTGGAAACCGGCAGCGATGCGTTGCATGCATGAATCCACCATGATGTAAGCAATGCTTACACGCGAGAAATTCGAGAAAATTTTTTTACTGGCAACTTCCCGGTGCCAGCCAGGTTAACGACTCATAGGCCAGCGCGCCCAAAGTCCCTCCACGCGCAAAGCGTTTCCGAAAAAATCCGATTCAAATGATCACTTTGATCGCTCCTTTTCGCCTTATCCCAATGAAAGGAAACTACTGAATCATGAAAAACAAGCTGAGAAATTTAGGCATTACCAAAAACCGCATGCGAGTCGCTTTGCTACTCGTGCTACTCACTTCCATTATCGGCCTTGCGCCAGCCTTTTCGACTAGTGCACGGGCTGGTTCATTTAGCATCAACGAAGTTTCGGGAAACTACGTTTGGCACGCCGAAGGCTGGCACCGTCGGCCAGGGCAATCGCGATAATCATTTGCCATTAAGTGCCGTCGGTCTCATCACGTACACGCCCGCGACCGGCACCTTCCACGTTGACTTGATCCTGAGATTGGATGGAACAACGCTCCATAATCTCCGTGATGGCACCTATACCGTGGATGCGAGCGGCCATGGGACGATGACGTGGTTATCGGGAAGCGGCAACGTTAAGCAAATCGATTTTTACATCGTGAAGGGAGGCGCGGAGCTCAAGTGGATCGATACAGACCCCCCGGCACCGATGAGTTAAGCACCGTCGGCACCATGACCAAACAGTGAAACAAAAAATAGCTCAAGTAGAAGCGTAGAAAGTAGGACCCATGAAGAAGGAACAAACGGAAACGAAACTGAAGCCTACCCTTGGTCTCACAGGTCATTCAATAACCGGGGTAATGTGTTTAGCGGTAATCAGTCTAATCTGTGCGCGCGCGTCGGCGCAGAACCTGTTCGTGTCGGGGAGTGATGCTAGCGGCGCAAAGATCTTTGAACTCACTCCAGACGGAGTACGAAGCACCTTTGCCTCCGGAGTGGGCGGCTCTCTGGCGTTCGACGGTGACAGGCAATCTGTTTGTGGCAGATGGAGGCGCGGGCGCCGTCTATAAATTTAGTCCAAACGGAGTACGAAGCACTTTCGCCTCTGGGTTGAGTTTTCTTAATGCTCTCGCCGTTGATAGCGCGGGCAATCTGTTCGTCTACGACGGAGTTAGCGGCATCCTTAAATTTACACCGAACGGAGTGCGAACCACTATTGCCTCCAGAGTGGGTGGCCCCATGGCTGTTGACGGTGCAGGCAATCTGTTTGTGGCGATGCAGGGCCTCCCAAATGGTCGCCCAGTCGCCAATACTTATACGATTTATAAATTCAACCCAGACGGAGTGCGATCTACCTTTGCCTCGGGACAGCTCTCTAAAACTATCGGATTTTTCGTAAGTCTGGGCGTTGATAACTCGGGTAATCTTTATCTCGTGGATGCAGGCGACGTTTACGATGGCGGCGGTAGCGCCATCTATAAATTTACTCGTGAAGGGAACCGAAGCATCTTTTTCGGCCCGACCCCGTTGTGGTCGGGGTCCAGCTGCAATTTCGGAGATCTGGCCATTGACAGCATGGGCAATGTGTTTGTCACAGACAACTGTACAGGGCATCGATAAAATCACACAGAACGGGAATCGAACCGTCTTTGCTTCGGCTATCGAGGGCTCCCTCGCCTTCCAGCCTCCCCAGGGCCCGACTCCCACACTGGTAAACATTTCTGCCCGGGGATCTGTCGAGACAGGTGAGAACGTGCTCATTAGCGGTTTCATTGTCACCGGGAGCGATCCCAAGCAGGTCATCATTCGAGCACTCGGCCCAACCCTCACCCGCCTCGGCGTTCCTGATGCATTGCCGGACCCAGTCCTTCAACTCCACAACACCACCTCAATGATGATGTTTAACGATGATTGGCAAAGTGCCGCCAACGCCGGCCAGATCCCAATGAATTATCGGCCCGCGGACGTACGTGAGTCAGTCATCATGACAACATTGCCACCGGGCGCTTACACCACGGTTCTATCGGGAAAGAATGCCACCACCGGCAATGGCCTGCTTGAGGTCTATTCCACTCTCTCGGGACTGAGCAACGCTTCTATCCGCGGTTTTGTCGGAACAGGCGATCATGTTCTTATCGGCGGTTTCAGCTCCAGTGGCGGCAACGGCAGCATCCAGCTCATTATCCGCGCCCTCGGACCCACCCTCACCCAGTTTGGAGTGAACGGCGCGCTGGTTGATCCCACGCTCGCGCTCATTGACGGCAACGGCAATAGGGTGGCCTCTAACGACAACTGGAAAAACACCCAGCAGAGTACCATTCAAGCCACTGGCTTCGCCCCTCCCAATGATCATGAATCAGCTATCCTGGCAACACTGCCTAACGGCAATTACACCGCCATTGTGACAGGCAAGAACGGCGCATCAGGTGTTGGCTTGCTGGAAGTTTACAAAGTTGCATTAGCGGTAAACCAATGAAAACGAAATTCAAATCTCCCCTTTGCCTCGCGCGTCATATCCAAACATTGAAACAAAAAATAGCTCAAGTCGGAGGGTAGAAAGCAGAGAATGAAGAACAAACAAACGGAAAGGAAATTGAGATCTGGCGTTGGTCTCACACGTCATTTAATAGCCGGGGTACTGTGTTTAGCAGCACTCAGTCTAATCTGCGCGCGCGCGTCGGCGCAGAATCTGTTCGCGGTAGATGTGGATTCAACCGGCGGCCTCAACGGAAAGATCGATGAGTTCACTCCAAACGGAGTGCGAAGCATTTTTGCCTCCGGATTGAGTGCCCCTTTGAACATGGCGTTTGACAAGTCCGGTAATCTGTTTGTGGCAGATGAAGGGACCGGCGCCCTCTATAAATTTACTCCGGCCGGAGTGCGAACTACCTTTGCCCTTGGGCTACCTGTTCCAGTTGGTGTGGCCTTTGACAGCGCAGGCAACGTGTTTGCGTCGGAGTTCGGCAGCGGCAATATCTATAAATTCACTCCAAACGGAGTGCGAAGCATTTTTGCCTCCGGATTGGTTGAACCTCAAGGTCTGGCTTTTGACAGGGCAGGCAACCTGTTTGTGGCTGTTTCCGGAGAAGGAGGAGTCGATAAATTTACTCCGGACGGAGTACGAACCACTTTTGCCTCGGGCTTGGTCTTTCCATTTGAACTGGCCTTTGACAGCGGGGGCAATCTGTTTGTGGCGGATGGCGGCGCTCCGTACGACTACCTCCCAGTGGCCGGGGCAGTCTATAAGTTTACCCCATCCGGGCTGCAAAGCACCATTGCCTCGGATATAACCCCAGATGGCCTGGCTATTGACAGCTCGGACAATCTGTTTGTCGCAGAATCGCGTTGGGAAGAACGGACCCTGGTTGGCAGCATTCTTAAGATTACTCCGAGCGGGGTACAAACCATCTTTGCCTCCAAATTGGTTGGAGCGCTGGCTTTCCAGCCCCCACAAGGTCCGACACCCACACTGGCAAACATTTCCGCCCGCGGATCTGTGGATACGGGCCAGGGCGCGCTCATTAGCGGTTTCATTATCACTGGCAACGACTCCAAGCAGGTTATTAGTCGAGGGCTCGGTCCTACTCTCACCAGCTTCGGCGTCCCCGAGGCGTTGCAGGATCCGGTGCTGGCGCTTCACAATTCCACTTCGATGATGACCAGTAACGATAATTGGCAAAGTGCCGCCAACGCCGGCCAGATTCCAATGAATTATCGGCCCCCCGACATGCGCGAGTCCGTCATCATGACGACATTGCCACCGGGCTCCTACACTACTGTTCTATCGGGAAAGAATGCCACCACCGGCACTGGCCTGCTTGAGGTCTATTCCACTTCTTCGGGACTAAGTAACGCTTCTGTCCGCGGCTTTGTCGGAACAGGCGATCATGTCCTTATCGGCGGTTTCAGCTCCAATGGCGGCAATGGCAGCATCCAGCTCATTATCCGCGCGCTTGGACCCACTCTCACCCAGTTTGGCGTGAACAGCGCAGTGGCTGATCCCACGCTCACGCTCATAGATGGTAACGGCAATGTAGTGGCGTTTAATGATAACTGGAAAAACACCCAGCAGAGTACCATTCAAGCTACTGGCTTTGCCCCTCCTAATGATCTTGAGTCAGCTATCCTGGTTACACTGCCTAACGGCAACTATACCGCGGTCGTGTCAGGCAAGAACGGTGCAACAGGTGTGGGCTTGGTGGAAGTTTACGCCTTGCAATAGCGGTTAGCTCCGAGCTGCAACTCAAAACGTAAATGATAGATGCCTTCAATTGTCACTGATCACGGATTCAAAAAGAATTTGTCGACATCCACATCGTGCACGAGCGATCCATGGGGCACGGCGTGTACATCGTAAAGCCGCCGCGTGTAAGGACTGCGGACCATTCCACCGCGCTCGGCCGGGATCGCAACGGGATAATTACCGGCTGCAAGCCGTTGCTTCCTGGCGGGGTGTTCGCCCGGTTGCGGAACCAGCTGGACCGAGAGCGGATTTGGATAAAGTGAGTCCCACGCGCCAGTGCCGGCATCGACGGCAACACCGACCCCAACTGTGGCAACATTCCCCGCCGTTGCCGCAGCCCCGGTCGCCGACGCTTTGCTTTTTACCGTAACAGTCTGCGAATAGTAACCCGGCTTGGTTATCGTAACCAGGAAACTATTACCGCGCCGGCGCTTTCGAAACGTCGCCGGCGTTACGCCTTTTTCCCCGGTTGACAGATAGACATCGGCGCCGGCGGGTTCGCTGATAACTTTGAGATCCTCGTGCACACCGCGGACTACCGTGGCGCACGAGCTCAGAAGGATCGTGAGGCCCAACGCACCGATTATTTTCGAAAACATCGCGCCAACGGTAGTGAGCAAGGCGTGCCTGGCAACGTCAAAGCCGCATATTGCGAATTTCTCACTTGGATCAGACCCCGATGGTGTATTTTGGCGACCTTGTGCGTCGTTTTGCCTTCGGATTCGCGATCTTTACCAGCGCATTTTTGCTGTTCCAGGTGCAACTGCTGTTGGGAAAATTTCTTTTGCCGTGGTTCGGCGGGACTTCCGGAATTTGGGCGACTTGTTTGCTCTTCTTTCAGTTATTGCTGCTGGCTGGGTATTATTATGCACATCGGATCTCATGTACGCTTTCGCCCCGCCGGTCAGGGAAAGATCCATCTTGGTTTTCTGGCGCTGGCAAGTGTGTGGATTCTGTTAGCGTGGTTCTTCTGGGGATCTCCCCTTTTGCCTGGCTCTTCATGGAAACCTGAGCCGGGCGCAGCACCTATTGCCGGTATCCTCAAGCTATTAGTCGTTAGTGTAGGCGTGCCATTTCTCTTGCTCTCCGCCACCGGACCGCTGTTGCAAAACTGGTACGCGCACCTCGATGTCGGAGGTCAAAAGAAAGCGCCATACTTCCTTTACGCGCTATCGAATGCTGGCTCGTTACTGGGTCTGTTGAGTTATCCGATATTTCTCGAACCGCAATTCCGACTCAAAACTCAAAGCTGGTTCTGGGGCGTCGGATTCGGATTGTTCCTTCTCTCTTGTATGGTTTGCGCCTGGCAGGCGCGTGCTTCGAACGCGCAAAATGTCCAACCGCTCGCAGAAACGCCGATCGAGAATAGCGTGGCCGCTTCGTCACCGCGATGGCTCTGGTTCGCCTTACCAATGCTTGGTTCGGTCATGCTCCTGGCTACCACCAATTTCTTGACACAAGATGTTGCGCCAATTCCCCTGCTCTGGGTCCTGCCGCTTTGCATTTACTTGCTGAGCTTTATTCTCACCTTTCACGGGACTTGGTATCGCCGCGGTTTGTTCCATCCGCTGCTCGCCATCACCGCTTCGCTTGTCGTCCTGGCCCTGTTCAGAGGCGAGGACATGCGACTTACATCGCAAATCGCAGTCTACCTGCTTTTTCTCTTTGTCGCCTGCATGGTATGCCATGGCGAAGTGGCGCGGCTGAAGCCTCAAGCGCGCCATCTCACTTCATTCTATCTTCTTTTGTCCGCAGGTGGCGCGGCTGGAGGTATCTTTGTTGCCATTATCGCGCCTTCGATCTTCCCAACATTCTGGGAATATCAGCTCGGCCTTTGGGCTATCGCCCTGCTGCTCCTGGTCATTCTTTTTCGCGATCGCACGTCATGGCTTCATAGCGCGAGGCCGAATCTTCTGGTGCCGCTCGCAGCCCTGACGCTGCTATTGCTTGTGCCGAAGTATCTCGTGCACGCCGGCATGATCAGGATGCCAACGCCGCTCTCTCTCGCCTATAACTTTAGCCTGGGGCTGATGATAGCTGTATGCATCTGGCTTGCTTTCACCGGGGGCCCAAGTTGGGCTCAATATCGGAAATTTCGATGGTACGAAATGACGGCTATCGGAGGTTTCCTACTCTTAACCACCGCGCTGTGTTTGCAGGTCAATGCGACCAATGAATACACCTATCGCCAGCGCAATTTCTATGGCGCCGTCGCTGTCTACGCCCATTGGGACGTAGATATGATTCATGTGGCTTATGAATTCATGCACGGCCGAACTATCCATGGCATCCAACTCACTGAGGATCGTAAACAACCGGCTTCTTACTACGGCGAAGGCAGCGGTGCTCGTCTCGCGCTACTGACAAATCCACAGCGGCAGGCGGGGCCGATGCGCGTGGGCGCGATTGGACTTGGAATCGGCACAATAGCGGCTTATGCGCGCCCGGGCGACGTTTATCGCTTCTACGAAATCAATCCTGAAGTCATCGATCTTGCCCAAGGTAAAAAAGGATACTTTACCTACCTGCAGGATTCTGCCGCCCGGATTGAAGTTGTCCCCGGCGATGCCCGTTTGTCGTTAGAAGCCGAGGCAGCCCGCGGCGATGTCCAAAACTTCGACGTGCTTTTTGTCGATGCATTTAGTGGCGATTCCATCCCGGTCCATTTACTAACGAAAGAGGCGATGGCGCTTTATCTTTCTCACCTTAGCGGACCGGATTCGGTTATTGTGGTGAACGTCACCAACCGCGCCATTGATATAAGCCCTGTGGTGGCTGGGCTTGCGCAAGAGTACGGATTGAAAGCTACATTAATTGATGCTCCAAATCGCAGCGGTATCTTTCTTCGCAACGACTTCATTTTACTTACGCGTGGGAAATCGCTCGACGTCCCGGAAGTTCAGAAAGTCGGTTATCGAATACGGGGGGATCGAAAAGTTCCAGAAAATCGAATCTGGACGGACGACTACAGCAATGTCGCGCGGTTGCTGGTAAATCCACTCAGAAAATCCCGCCTGCGTCAGAGCGACCGATGATCGATTGGTGCGATTCCTGACCAGTCGCGATCGTTGCCGGCGAGGTGGCAATGTGTAAGCTTCAACCTCTTATAGCGGGCGGTAAGCTCAGTGGTAGAGCGGCTGGTTTACACCCACTTTTAGAAGCATTTTCGCGCGTTCGCGTTTTCTCTTCGTGAATACGCAAAATCTGTTTTTCTAGAGGGAAAACGGCCTTGAGAGTCGGTTATCTCAAGTGCATTTCACATTATCCCAAAACAGAGGCCGCAGTATCACATGGCAGTATCACATGACTTTCGCGAGAGCGAGCGAGAGCCTTTACACGCGCACGCGCGGGCGCGCGATGTGTCAGGTTTGTTTACTCAGATTGGCCCGGAGGGACTCCGCCCCAAGAACGATCCCACTGACCATTAGACCAGTCCTGCAAGTCAGTCATGGATTTATTGCCGTCGCCTAACCCGCTCCGAGATCAGCGGTGGTGAGTTCTGAGACGCCCAAGAGAAGAAAGCCCGGTAATGCAAGCGTATTCTTACTAATTATACTTAATATTGTTACCAAAATGTCTGGAAGTTGCGGCCTGCTGTGGCGCGATTTTGGCTATAAGGGCGTTCGTGAGGTTCGCGGTAATGCGCAGTAGAATCTTGCACGGGGCCGCCTTTGCGGCAGCTCTGTTGCTATCCACCGGACTCCTCCTCCAGAAGGCGGCGGCTGCAACCACCTTGACGTTGAAGTGGCAGGCCAGCCCTTCGAGTCCAAATATCGATGGCTATCGCGTCTATTATGGAACTAGTTCGGGAAATTACACTCAGCATATTGATGTGCTGGGAACAGGCACGACGGCCACGGCCGCGAACGCTCCGAGTGGCACTACATATTATTACACGGTAGTCGCATTCAAGACAGGCGTTGAAAGCACTCGTTCGAATGAGGTAATCAGTTCTGTGTCATCAGCGCCGCCGCCGACACCGACTCCAACCCCTACGGTTTCACCAACTCCAACCCCGACACCGAGTCCGATCGTGACACCGGCTCCTTCACCGACACCGACGCCGACCGCTTCGCCAATAGTGACGCCCGTTCCTTCTCCAACGCCAACGCCAACCCCCAACGCCTACTCCGACCCCAACGCCTACTCCGACTCCAACGCCTACGCCAAGCCCAGCGCCAGTATTGAGCGGATTAACTTACAATGGGGGGACGGCGTTTGTTAATGGAACGACTTTAACCCAAGGAAAAAGCTATACGGTAACGGCGCAGGCAAACACGAACACGAAAAGCGTGGTATTCAAAAGAGACGGCAGCCTTGTAAAGACAGATTCCGCGACGCCTTTTGATTTCACGTGGGCACCGAGCGCGACTGGAACCCACACGTTTGTCGCAACACCACGGAGTTCAACGGGAAGCAGCGGTGCTTCTATCACAGTAAGTTACAAGGTAGTGGCAGCGCCATCCCCGACCCCAACCCCCACACCGACACCGACCTCAACGCCCACGCCGACCCCGACTCCGAGTCCAACGCCTACCCCGACCCCAACGCCTACTCCGACGCCGAGTCCGAGTGTCACACCGGCTCCTTCGCCGACACCGACCGCTTCGCCAATAGTGACGCCCGTTCCTTCTCCAACGCCAACACCCACACCAAAGCCAACCCCGACACCGACGCCGACGCCGACTGCTTTGCCAATAGTGACGCCCGTTCCTTCTCCAACGCCAACACCGACTCCTACTCCGACAGCCACGCCGACTCCAACTCCTACCCCCACTCCCACCGCTCTCACGCCAACCCCAACCCCAGACGCGACAGCTACTCCGACACCGACGCCAAAGAAGAAATATCCGAGAGGCCGTCATCGGCGTCCTTCGCCTACGCCTACGCCAACTCCCTGATTACCTCGTCAACAGCCGACGCGGCGGGAACAGCGCTCTGGGTTGAGAGACGGATTTCAGTCCTCGTTCGCTGCTATTTGCGGAGCAGGTGCACTCAGTTCGACTCGCTCGCTCACTTTTCGTTTGGCCGTGAGCGCCCCAATTTGCTTCTGCTGCTTGAGTAACAACGGGTAATCTTGCCAAAATCAGAAATAGGTCAGTAATCTACGACAAATTTGCAAGTTGGGGCGGTTAGCTCAGTGGTAGAGCGGCTGGTTTACACCCAGTAGGTCGGGGGTTCGAAACCCTCACCGCCCATTTTTCACTGGTGATTAGTAATAGGCGAAAATGATTGGTAAAATCGCCGTCCTCTGACGTGTTTAAGGGCGCGAATTGCATGGACCACTCTCGGTCAAAGTCATCGCGCGCAGACGTTAGTGAATCCGGTAGAGTTCGATGAGACCAACGCCAGTGGTATTGTTTTTGCCGCGCAGGATCGCGGTCCAGTTTCCCTGGATCAACGTCGTGAGAATGGCCGGTTCGCGATCGTCTCCGGGCGCAAGACCCGTGGCCTGAATTGCCGCCTGCTGCGAATCTTTCCAATTATCGTTAGCAAGAAGCAGGGTCCCGTTGCTATCGTATAACTCCATCTTTGGATCCTGCAGTGCGCCGGTAATCCCAAAGTTCGTTAGTTCCGGGCCCAACGCGCGTATCAAGACCTCGGAGCTGCCATCGCCATTCGCCCCAAGCCCGGCGCCAACAATAAAGCCTCCGATCATGACATTGGCATTGGTTCCAACCACCCCACGGGTGCTCATATTAGTAATGAGTGAACCACTCGATGGACCGAGATCGTGAACTTCCAGCAGCGCGGCTCCGGACGTGGCATTTACGCCGCGAACAACGGCAGTGTAAGTACCCGGAGCCAGAGTCTGCACAATGGCTGGTTCACGACTGTCCCCGGGAGCATATCCACTTGCCTGAATCTCTGTTTGTTGGTTACTCATCCAATTGTCGTTCGAGGCAATCAAATTATTGCTGGAATCGAAGAGGCTGATCGCGGGATCCTGCAAGACATCAAGCACGCCAAACTGGCCAAGACTCGGACCCAGCGTACGTATAATTACCTTTTTGGATGCGCTGCCACTAATGATGAAGCCGGCAATGCCGAGATGTTGGCCCGTTTCGACCCGCAGCCGCGTTGAAATATCTACTTCCTTACCAGTGCGGGTGACCGAAGCGGGATTGTTTGGGCCTGTCCCCGAAGTAAGTTCCGATGGGTTGTCTTCTCCGTCCCGGTCAGCATCGGCAGTCTGGCTACGCAGCGAAGTAATGGGTACCTGCGTCAGCGATTCGAGCTTCGCTTCCCATGCGGTAACCAAGTCGACATAGGGGGCGATACCGGCCCGAGTAATGAACGGATCAGGATTGCCTGTTCGAGTATCAACCCAAATCGGTATGGCCGGTACGGTGGGTCGAGTAGTTTGGGCGACGCCCAGGTAATCTCCGAGCATGTATCCCTCAGAAGTGAGCGGAGCTAATGAAGCATCCGTTGATACAGAGGTAAGCCGGATGTTGGGTTGCCAGGTATTACCAAAATCGAAGGATTGCGCCAGGTAAAGATCGACCAACACCGTCGAGCCAGGATTATCTCGATGATCATAAAACACGACGCTGATCGTCCGGCCATCGGGGGAAACATTGATGGCGGGATTAAAAACGCCTGACCCCGCCGGATTATTACTAATTGCGAAGGGCGAGCTCCAGGTAATACCGCCATCAGTCGACTTTGTGAAAGCAATACGTGGGATTACCTGCGAGCAAGGCCTGATAAACAACATAGACATTTTGAGTGGTTCGATCGCCCACTGCCGAGGCCAAAAAGGAACCGCTTCGGATCGTAGGTTCGTTATACTCAGTCGCGGATGTGATGATGTGGGGTGACCCAAAAGTTATACCGCCGTCGGTCGAATTCACGGCTTGGAGCCGTTCGGAGGCCGGGCCAGTGCCGAAGTTCCAGTAAACCACTACACAGTTTCCATTCGGTAGAAACAATGGCTGCGATCCCTGCAAGTTCGTTTCGTTGCTAATCGCTCCAACCGAGCTCCAGGTAAATCCAGTGTCGGTGCTATAGGTGCGCATGATTGGCGCACCGGTAGCGCTGACGTTACTAAATAAACTGAAGGTAACGAGGATGCGCCCGGCGGTCGCAGTGTTCCCAAAAGTATTGATCGCCATCCATTCCTTATCGGGAAAAACACTCGAGCTGCTAGGCTGATAAGCGACCATCGGTGAGGAAAAGGTCACACCTCCGTCGGTTGATTTGCTAAGGACGACCGCACCGTTTGAAAATTGCGCGTCAGTCGCGACCAACGTCTCAAGATAGACGTTACCATTCAAGTCAAATGCCGCTACCGGATCGGTTGCGCGAAAGTAGGGACCACCCGAGGTCATGGTCAGATTCGGAATGAGCGCACGGGTCCAGGTCAGCCCGCCGTCGTGCGAAATGGAGTAGCCGCAGTCGACTGCGCCGCCGCTGGTAGCAAAGCGGCCTTCCTGAAAAACACCGGCGAGGAAATCCTCATTGGTGATGGCGCGAGCGATGTGCGGCTCGGCTTGCGCGCGCATATTGGGAGGCAACGCCGACGGATCGTTTCCCAACCGAATGTTCGGGCCGATGCGCAAATCGAGCGCGACGGGTCCACTAACCGCTTCCTGCGTAATGGTTGCGCCCTTCGCGGTCGTTTCAGTGCGGGGCGGCAGGACCAGGTTATCGTCGCGATTCAGCAGCATCAGCGCACCGGAGGACATTCGTTCCAGCGGAAGGTTGCGCAGATTTGGCGGAAGTTTTGCTCGATCTACGGCCGGCTTCGCCAGACTTTGCCCGGTTTGGGCGAAGGCCACCGATCCAACGAAGAGCAGAGACAAGGTGAGGGGCGTCTTCAACATTAAAACTCTAGCAATTCTTCTTAAATATAACAACCGCCGCGGTCGATTTGTTGCGCGATTAGCTGGATTTGCCTTTGTCTAAGTATCGTTAGTCGGCGAAACATCAACAGGCCTCCTGTAAATTACAAAAACCACCCCATAACAGAATCGACAAAGGACACATGGCTTAGAGGATTTCTTTGTGTCCTTTGTGGACTTCGTGTGATGCCAATGAGCACCTGCTATCGCCAAACCGCCAGGATTGCACCCATGATCATACAACCGACGATATGGTAGCCGGTATCGATGGCCCAGAGTCTTCGCGGTGGCGATTGCCAGACGTAAGTCATCGTCAAGGCCGTTGCGCAAAACCCAAGACCGACGCCCGCTCCGATTTTCAGCCCCCGCAACAAATCCATATGGTGTCCCACTTGATGGATTACTCGGGCGAGCACGAGGGCTGCGATCAAGTTGCAAATAAGGGTAATAATTAGCTTTATCCCCATCCCGCCTTGATTTGGCTGACCAACCTTGACGCCGTGTTCTTCAACCGCTGATCGCCACATCTTACTAAATATGGCCGAATACCAGATCGCACCCAGGAGCCAGTAGGCCAATCCTGCACAGAAAACTGCAAGCCAGTTCATGTCACCATAGTCCAACACGCCGTAGTCCATGGCGGCATTGTTGTGCCGGGGATCTGGGTAAGACAAGATCAAACGTGGGATCGGCATCCCGGGAAGAGATATGATCGGCCGTGCACCAAGAATGACGAAGGAAGCCCGAATGTTCAAATGACGAAACGGGCGCAGTAGTTGCCCCGTGATTCGGACATCGTTTTTCACTCGTCATTGGACATTCGTCATTTGTCATTTCTGACGTTGTTGCAGAAAAAACGAGCAGGATCCCCGTTGGTCCACAGGATCCGTGCCGGACTGGCATTTGATGCCTGGGTTACAACCGCTAGTCCTTGTAGGGATCAACGATATCGCGCCCGGCCATCGCCACACCGAGAGGACGCAATGTGTGTAAAACGCGGATTGTCCCGGCGTGCGCAGCCAAAACATCCGGCAAACGCCGATATGCTTGCGGCGCTTCATCCACATCGCCGCCGCGCAACTCCACTCCGCGGTCTGCCACCCATTTCAGCATCTCGTCGTGACGCACCAAACCATCGCGCCGGATTCGCTTCTTCCCGACCCGCTCAAATTTTCCTTTCGCCGCCGTGCGGGACATGATTCGCCCTGCGCCGTGCACGGTCGAGTAAAGGGCGTCGCGCGACTCACCTGAGTCGATTCCCTCAATGATCACTGCATCATCGCCCATGCTGCCGCCGACAAATCCGCGCTGTCCCGGAAAGGCGGGCGTCGCACCCTTGCGCACGACCCACAAATCTTCGCCATCATGTTTCTCGCGCCAGGCGAAATTGTGATGATTATGCACTTCATCCAAGATTTTCGCTCCGAGAATTTCGCGAACCACATGCCGCGCCACTGCTTCCCGCCCCGCATAAGCATATTTCCCGGCCAGTCCCATTCCCGTTAGATAGTCGGTGCCGATCTCCGAATTCACCGGTACCACCGTTGGCGGGACGTCCATGCCGTCTTTTCCGCCGGCCGCTTTCAAAAAATGCGTGGCCGTTTTGTGTCCGAGCCCGCGCGATCCGAAATGCACACCTACCCAAACGCGGTCCTGTTCGTCGGCGAAAATATCAACATAATGATTTCCGCCGCCGACAGTGCCGAGCTGATCGCGCGCGATTTCCTTGAGTCCTGAGATCGGCGCGATCTTCCATGCTTCGTCATCGAACAATTCATGATCGACTCGCGTTTTCGCTTTGCGTCCGATGCCGAAGGAAATGTCCCGCACGACGTCGTCCATGATCGATTTGATTTTTGGCGCAACATCAGTGCCCTTCGCGTCGGTGAGAATGGCGAGATTGCCGCATGCGATATCGAACCCGACTCCGGAGAGCGAAATTTTGTCTTTGTAGCCGACAACTCCACCAATCGGTTGCGCGTAACCTTTGTGGCCGTCCGCGCAGAGAACTCCGCGCTCACCACCAGCGTCGATACAATTCTCGATTTGCCGCAGCGTCGCCTCATCGTGCTGGCCGAATACCTTCGCCTTCATCGGAAGCTGCCCCTATCTATTATGGCGTCGTCTGAGGTGAAGTCGAAGGAAGTCTAAAACTGCCGTTTCTTTGTTGTAGCGGCGTTAGTGTCAAACGCCGAGTTTGGTAAAGGCGCGCCGCAGCGAGCGCCTCTACAACGCGCTACTCTAAATTCAGTCCGCTCCAATCGGGAAATCTCTTCGCACTGGCAAAAACCACTTTTTATGGGATTTTTTGTAATTGCATGATCGAAGTGCGTCATCTCTCCGGCGATCAATATGAAGTGAGAGTCACCGACGGGACCGCCACGACTCATCAGGTCACGTTGAAGGAAGCCGATCGGGTTCGACTGGGCGGGGCGGATATTTCCGGGGATGCGCTGATCGCAGAAAGTTTCCGTTTCCTGCTGGAACGCGAACCGAATACCAGCATTTTGCGGAAGTTCGATTTGCCGGTGATCGGAACTTATTTTCCGGAATACGAGCGAGATATTCGAAAGCGCGTTGCCCAACGTTAAGCCCCGCGTAGTCGTCTGCGTTATCTCCGTGCTCGCGGGCGCTCGCCCTCCATGTAAACATGAAATGTGACTACCGTGGTCGACAAAGATCAGCACACCCGACGTTGGACCGCGCTTCCCGAGCGCGGAACTCCCACGGCCCTGCGGTTGATTCACTGGACCGCGAGAGTCTTCGGTCGCTCAGTCGCCCGCTTACTACTATTTCCTACTACCCTTTACTTCTTGCTTAGCGCACACGCTACCCGGCGCGTGTCTTATGAATATCTGGCGCGCGTGCGCGCCCGCCCAGCTCATTGGTGGCATGTGTTTCGCCATCTTTACTACTTCGCCGCAACCATCCTGGATCGCGTTTACCTGCTTACCGGTGAATTCCATCGCTTCGACATTAAATTTCATCAACGCGAATTACTTCACCGGGAGGTGGAACGCGGGCAGGGTTGTATCCTGCTCGGCTCGCACCTTGGTAGCTTTGAAGTGTTGCGCGCACTCGGTGTGACGCGTGCCGAATATCCACTCAAAGTCCTGATGGATGTCGTGCACAACGAAAACCTCACGCGCTTTCTTGACGCGTTGAATCCGGAGATCGCCGGTACCGTTATCGTGCCTGATCGACCGGATACATTGCTCAAAGTGAAAGAAAGCCTGGATGCCGGATTTTTGGTAGGAACATTAGGCGATCGACCGACGAGGGATGGTAAGACGGCGCAATGTCAATTCCTGGGCGCGCCCGCAACCTTTCCGATCGGCGCCATCGTGATTGCGGCGATGATGCATTGCCCCGTCATCTTGTTCTTCGGGATTTATCGCGGAGGCAATCGCTACGAGATATATTTCGAAAAATTCGCCGACGAAATCGTTCTGAATCGCGAGCATCGGGCCGAAGGCATCCAGCATTGGACGCAGCGCTACGTCGATCGCCTGGAACATCACACCCGGCTTGCCCCTTACAATTGGTTCAACTTTTATCGCTTCTGGGATTGATTCTTTGTAGCACGGACATCAAATGCCCAGTCCGGCTCAAACCCTGTGGGGCCAATGAGCATCTTGCCCGCTGATATATCCACGGTCTCGCGGAACTCACCTCCCTAAGTACATTCGATCCGTGTAGCATTTGATCGAAATCACTCATGCCTAAATGAATGTCCTCATCGATAGATCCGAAATACGCACCCTAATCCCGCACTCCGGTACGATGTGCCTCTTGGATGGCGTTTTTCGTTGGGATGACGACTTGATCGTTTGCATCACAAACACGCATCGCGACGCAAATAACCCGCTCCGACGCGACGGCCAGCTCTCCGCTGTGCATGCTCTCGAGTATGGTGCGCAAGCTGCCGCCATTCATGGCGGACTACGAGCACGCGCTGCCGGCACCACCGCACCACCGTGTTATCTTGCCGCGCTGCGTGACGCGCATCTGCATGTCGCCCGCCTCGATGATCTCGCGTCGCCCCTTGAGGTCCGCGCGCGACGCTTGTTCGGCGACGCCGGCAACACCATCTACCAATGCGCGATCTCAGCTGACGGCACTCCCGTCGCGAACGGACGGGTCACGATCATGCTGCGCGCATGATCGTGAAGCACGTCGCATGTTTGTAGCGAATTGCCCGCCGTGAAAATCCTCGAGTCACATCACGATTCCGCCATCGACACAGAGAACCTGTCCCGTGATGTAACTCGCTTCTGCCGATGCCAGAAACGCCACCGCTGCGGCAATTTCCTCCGGCGTGCCCACGCGTTTCAATGGAATCATATCCTGGATCGATTTCTGAATCTCGTTAGACAACGCGTTCGTCATATCGGTCGCGATGTATCCCGGCGCGATTGCGTTCACGGTAATGGCGCGGCTCGCCAACTCCTTCGCGAGCGCTTTGGTGAAACCGATCAAGCCGGCCTTGCTCGCAGCGTAATTGGTCTGTCCTGCGTTTCCGATAATTCCGATAACGGAACTGATATTAATGATCCGCCCTCTCCGTTCCTTGATCATAGCGCGCTGGAGTGCCTGCACAAAATTGAACGCGCCTTTCAAATTCGTATTCAAAACCAGATCCCAATCGTCCGGCGACATTCGCATGCTTAACATGTCACGAGTGACACCGGCATTGTTAACGAGAATGTCGGCGCGTCCGAAATCGGCCAGAATCTTTTCGCAGACCTTTTGCACCGCGCCATGATCGGCAACATCAACCGCATAAGCTTTGGCCGCGTCGGCGCGTGAAGCATTAATTTCCTCCGCAGTTTTCTGGGCGTTGGCTTCCGTCCGACTCACGCTCGCCACCCGCGCGCCCTCATTCGCCAGCCGCAACGCAATCGCGTGTCCGATCCCCCGCCCCGCGCCGGTAACGACCGCAACCTGATTTTCAAATCTCATCATGTGTCGCCCCATCGTCTGCGACAAAGACGATCAATGTCAACAATGAGCGCGTATCAGAAAGGCTTGATCCTCGCCGAAACGTCACGTCTTGTAGCACAAGCGTCTCGCCTGTGGGGCCAGCGGGCATCTTGCCCGTTGATGAAATTCGGCCTATGGACAACTCGACGGCTTTAAGCCGTCAAGTTCTTGAAATCTCCCGGGCTCCTCCTCTGCGCGCACACGCCACCGGCGGTGTTGGAGCAGACCACCAACAGATTAAGCGCCTGCTACCCTCCATCATGTTTAGTGCAGACAATCTCATACTTAATACCCTCGGGATCCTTGAAATATAAAGCGTAGTAACCTGGGGGCGTATATTCTGGGTACTCCCGTGGCGGGCTCACTATAGTGGCTCCTATTTGTTTCAGTTTGGAATGGAGCCTGTCGACTTCGGCGCGAGATGGCGCCTTGAACGCGAGATGATGTAGCGCCCCTGGTTTCCTGCGATTGATCGTCTCGGAGGCGAAACCGCTTCTCGGTGAGGTGATGGCAAATCCCAACTGCGGGTGGGTGTACTGCACGACGTGCTTATCGTGCTCTTCTATAACGGCATTAACTCTCTCCTGCACACCAAAGCCTAAGAGCGGAAGGAGTTTATCGTAGAATGGCACAGCCACGCTCATGTCTTTGACGGTTATCTCTATATGGTCAACAATCGGTTCCATCAATTTTCTTCAAGCTGTGTCGCAATCACCTCTAACGAGAAAGAGATAAGCCACAGCAGGACCCTGTGGCAAATAAACCAGAGTCATTTTGCAATGGCGACGTTGGCTTCATCGAGTGGTTAGACGACCTCGAGTGTTCGCTCTGCTGGCGCGGACCGAAGAGGTTTCCCACAGATGCCGATTCGATTTACATTTGATGCCTGGTTCTCGCTCGCACCAAGTTATTTCGTTTCATCACGAACCTTCAACACGATCTTGCCGCGGGCGTGACCTGTATCCGCTTTTGCCAAGGCCCTGGCCGCGTCAGCCAGTGGAAAAGTTTCGGAAACGACGACTTTAACCTTCTTTGCATCGATTAGCTTTCCGATCTCGGCCAGCTCATCGCCGTTATATTCAGCCTCGAGAGACACCCCGCGAATCCCGTATTTGTCCAGCTCCGCCTGATCAACGCGGCCAACCAGACTCACCAGAATTCCACCTTTTTTCACGATCGGATAGGATCGCTTAAGCGTCTCGCCACCGACGCCATCAACGACCACATCAACATCTTTGGCAATATCCTCGAATTTTTGGGCCTTGTAGTCGATGGCCACATCGGCCCCAAGTTGTTTCAGGAAATCTTGATTGGCAGTCGAAGCCGTCGCGAACACCTTCGCACCGCGAATCCTTGCAAAGGGAATCGCAAACATGCCGACTCCGCCAGACGCTCCCTGGATTAGTACCGTCTGTCCCGGTTGAACATTTGCTTTGTCAACGACCGCCTGCCACGCGGTCAATGCGACACTCGGCACGCCTGCAGCTTCAGCAAAAGTTAACGTCGCCGGCCTCAACGCCGCCTGGTTTTCTTTCGCCAGAGCATACTCCGCGTAGCCACCGCCATTTGGAATTGAGATGAACGCATAAACAGGATCACCCGCTTTGAATTTTTTTACGTTGGCACCGACTTTTTCGACCGTGCCGGCAACATCGTATCCGGGAATCCAAGGTAGCTGTGTTCCGAAAACTTTAGCATACTTGCCCGACAAGAGAGTCCCATCGAATGAGTTCACCCCGGCGGCAAAGGACTTGATGAGAATCTCATTGTCTTTCGGTTGGGGGAGCGGCACCTCTTCAACTTTTAACAGCTCCGGTCCGCCCCATTGATGCGCCACCATTGCTCTCATAGTCGGGCCCGGTGATTGCGCATCAATTGCGGCGGCAATCAGCGCTGCGAGTAAACCTGCCAACTTCATGTCGTCTTTTCTATTTCCGGCTGATTATCTCCATTGTAGAGAGTATTGCCAGAGGAAGAATCTGATCTTCGTTACTGCTGTTTTCTTCTGTGAAATCGTGTGTGACGCGAGACTTGACACGAAAGCGGGAATGGCCGCAACCTCGGACCCATGAATGCTCTCAATCGATTTGCGGATCCGTTTTATTGCATCATGCGCTTCATCGTCGGGTTGATGTTTGCATGTCACGGCCTCGACAAGATATTCGGCACGTTTGCCGGCAAAACCGAGGCACTCTCGCCTCTAATGATGCTAGGTGGCTGGGTCGAGATTATCTGCGGATTTCTCGTCGCGTTTGGTTTGTTGACGAGAATCGCGGCATTCATCGCCTCCGGTGAAATGGCGGTAGCATTTTTTATGATGCACGCGCCAAAGGGTCTGATTCCCTATGTGAACAAAGGTGAGCTTGCCGTGGTTTACTGTTTTATTTTTTTCTACATCTTTTTGCGCGGTCCCGGCAGCTGGAGCATTGATGCATTGATGGGCCGCAGTCGGACGGCAACCGCCACGATATCGTAAAATCGACGTCTTCATTTCGATGAAACGCGGCATCCTGGCGCTCGGACTGATCTTCGCAGCACAATCGCTTCTCGCGCAGGATTGGGCGAAGGCGCGGCTAAACAATTCGCCCCGGCATGCTGAATGGGTGGAAATCAATTCTGGCGACCGGAAGATAAAAGCGTTCGTTGTTTATCCCGAACGGAAGGACAAAGCGCCGGTCGTCATCGTCATTCACGAGATTTTTGGACTGACCGATTGGGTTCGCGGTCTGTGCGATCAATTGGCGGAGAACGGTGTCATCGCGATCGCCCCCGACTTGCTCAGTGGACAGGTTCTTGAAGATGCCGACTCGGCCCGAAAAGCGATTTCGGCCTTAACGGAAACGCAAATCAAAGCGGACCTGGATGCGACCTCTGATTACGCGCTGAGAATCCCCGCTGGCAATGGGACCCTGGCCGTGTGCGGATTTTGCTGGGGCGGCGGCTGGGTATTCCAGTACGCGAACATGAATCCGAAATTGAAAGCGGCTTACTCTTTCTACGGGACTGCGGCGGATAATCAGTCTAAGGTCGCAAACATCGCTTGTCCGGTTTACGGCTTCTATGCCGGGAACGACGAACGCGTGAACGCGACGGTGCCGACGGCGCAGGACTTGATGCGACGCGCGAACAAGAAATACGAGCCAGTAATTTACGCCGGAGCGGGTCACGGATTCATGCGCGAAGGGGAAAAGCCCGATGCGAGTGAGGAAAATCGAAAAGCGCGCGACGATGCCTGGGCGCGTTGGAAGACGCTGCTAAAACAATTGTGAGTTCTGTGCGGCGCAACACTGGTCTTTTCGTCATCGGAATTGCATTGCTAACGCTCGAGTCCGCAGGGGCGGCAGAACAAGGCCAAATCACTTCCCGAATTACGCGTCAGCCGGTCCATTCCCACGCGCTGGCAGCGGTCGGTTATAGCAAGCGACTCCACGCCCTGGAAGTCGAGTTCGTCAACGGCGCCGTCTATCGTTATAGTAATGTGCCGCCTGAAATCTATCGCGACCTGCTTGGGGCGCATTCCAAGGCTCAATTTTACGATGCGAATGTTCGCGGCCATTTTCCATCCGTTCACGTGAAGCCGCCGCGAAGCTGATGTTCGTTCTCACAGCTGAGGAAAAACGGGTCATCTGCTTCGTTATGCTGGCAATTCTGATCGGCCTGGGAGTAAAACAATACCGGCGCGCTCATCCGGCTAATCCCGCGTCGCAACACGCAATGAAGGAATCGGCCCGAAGGTAACGGATCTCCGTCAAAATACCCGCTTTCGTCCCGCAGTCGCGGGACTACGCCGGGGCAGGCTGCTAAATACGCCAAAGTCGCCGATAGCAAAGTTTGGGACACGACCGCACGTATCCCTCCAAATTTTGCGTATTCGGCGTGATTCGTGGGCATTAATCCCCCTCCTTTTTTTAGAATCTGCGTAACTGTGGATAAAAATCCCCGGTCCTGGCGGCATGGACTCGGGATAATCCGCGGTTTTCCCCGTCTAAATTCCAGAAATTATTGGTAATTTCCGCCGCTGGCATGAAAACTTCTCCCTGGAAGAGCATGCGCGTGTTGATCGCCGACGATCAAAAAAGCGTGGGGACCTCGCTGGCGGAAATGGTCGGTCTTTGTCACCATCATGTGGTCGAGGTCGTGAGCACTGGCATGGAAGCGATCCAGGCCTATGATCGGCACCGTCCGGACGTGGTGCTGATGGACTACCGGATGCCCAGACTCAATGGCATCACCGCGTGTCGTTACATTTTGGCAAAGGACCCGAACGCTCGGGTGATTCTGATTTCAGGGTGGAGTGCACCCGTGGAACCGGAGGCATCTGGCGCGATGGCTATTCTCGCTAAACCCGTAGCGCTGCCGACCCTTGAAGCTGCATTGAACTCGGCCGCGCAGTACACGCCGAAGAAAAAAGATTCGGCGGTGGATGCAACAAAGGATTTGTCGACGTCGGTTTGATTTGTTGTGACATCGGCTTCTCTCTGAGCCGTAGGCTTCGACGAGCTTAGAGGCCAGCCGATGTTTGGTCTTCAGCGCGACTCGAGAGATCAATCATTACTCGGACGCGCGGCCGCCTTCGCCAGGGCTACGGCGAGCCAAGGAAGCGCGTTCCTCCGGGTTGGTCGCTGGTGCCGTTCCTCGACGACGCGTCTAAAAACTTTCATGTATTTTCTCCCTCGCAATTCGCGTCCGGCGGCCTTATCACTCGGGAAGGAGGTTTCAGATGAATACGGTCTCGATTTCTCGACGGAAATTTGCGCACCTGTTAGGCGCAGGAGCGGCCTGCGCCGTGATTAAGCCCGGAGTTTCTCTGGCAAAAACGGTCCCGATCACGCATCCAGCGGCCCCGCCGCTAACGGGAATTGTGCGATTGAGTTCGAATGAAAATCCTTATGGCCCGTCCCCCCAAGGACTCAAGGCCATGACAAACGTCTTCCATCTCGCTTGTCGTTACCCGGATGAAAATGCCGCAGCGCTGAGTGAGAAACTGGCGAAGCTGAACAATGTCACGCCCGACCAGATCTTGCTGGGCGATGGATCAGGCGAGGTGTTGAAACTCTGCGCGGAAACTTTCACAGGAGCGCAACGCAAATTGGTCGTAGCCGATCCGACCTTCGAAGCAATTTTGCATCATGCCACCGTCAATGGAGCGGAGGTTGTTAAAGTTCCTCTCACTAACAACTTCGCGCACGACCTTGCCAAGACGGCCGAAGTCTCGAATGCCGCTCTCGTTTACATATGTAATCCGAACAATCCCACTGCGAGCATCACGCCAAAGAACGAACTACACGATTTCATCTCCAAAACGCCATCGCAAACGATGATCCTGGTGGACGAAGCATACTTCCATTATGCCGACAGTCCTGACTACGACAGCATGATCCCGTTAATAAAGGATCACCCGAATCTTATCGTCGCGCGGACATTTTCAAAAATCTATGGCATGGCGGGATTGCGTTGCGGCTATGCCGTTGGGCAGACTGAGACCATCGCGCGACTACGCGCTCATCAAAGCTGGGACAGCGTTAATATTATGGCTTTAGCGGCGGCAAATGCCAGCTTGGACGACGCCAATCAAGTCGCGAGCGGGCGACGGCTAAATCAGGAAACGAGAACGTTCGTAACGACGCAGCTTGAGGCCATGGGGTACGACTCCATCCCTTCACAGGCAAACTTTATCATGTTCGATGTGAAACGGCCTGTCGTGCCGCTAATCAAGGCGTTAAAGGACAAGAACGTGGAGGTTGGAAGATTATTTCCGGCTTTGCCGAACCACATGCGCCTGACGATCGGCAAGAAAAACGAGATGGAAGCCTTCTTGTCGGCGTTTCGTCAGGCGACAGCGTAACGTTCGAGTCGTTCCTGAGATGCCCTGACCTCATTCCTCTCCCACTGAGAGAGGAGGACGCGCAGCGCCAGGTGAGGGACGCTTCACCCCTTTAACGTCTCCAGCACTTTCATCGCGGCGTTGTGACCCGGAATGCCGCTCACGGCGCCGCCACGCAACGCACTGGATCCGCAAAAGAAGACATTCTCATATTCGGTCTCAACCCCCCAGCCGCCGACTTCCCTTTTTGTGGAAGCGAATGGCCACGTCAGGGCATCATGAAAAATATTGCCGTGATACATTCCTAACGAGTCTTCGATATCGACCGGACTCTTGCTTTCGATGCAAAAGGAACCGTCACGAGCGACGGCGAGACAATCTTCTATCGGTTCCTCCAGCCACTGGTTCATGCTGGCGAGGAATTTTTGCTCGGCCTTTTTTCGCATTATGACATTGTCGCGCGCAAACACGCTCCAGGGAGCGTCCAGGCCGAAGAGCGTCATCGTGTGATAACCTTGTTCTCGTAAGTCCGAGCCGAGGATGCTGTCGTCGGTAAGGGTGTGACAATAGACTTCACATGGCGTTTTCTCCGGCAACCGTCCTTGCGCGGCGCACGTATAGCTGCCATTCATCTGTTCGTAGCCTTCGTCGCTGTGAAACGTTCCGCACCATGCTTGCGCCGCTGCATATTTTTTCGCCTTCAGCTTCGGAAGCTTATGTAACAGCATGTTTGTCTTGAAAACCGATCCTTCATCGGTCGCGTCCGGTTGAAATGGTTTGCCGGTAAATCTTGCCAGCACATTCCGGCCAAAGTTTACCAGAACGAACCGTGCCTCGACGCTCTCCTTTTTGCCACGGGCGTCCAGCTCAACGACGCGTTTGGCGTCGTTTAACCCGAGACCTAGAATCCTAACACTCGTTAGAAGTTCTGCTCCGCTGCGACGCGCCGCCTCTTCCAATTCCCCCGCCACCGCGCCCATTCCGCCGACCGGCACTTTCCATTCCCCCGTCTTGTTACCAATCAGATGATAAAGAAAACAGCGATTCTGGAGCAGCGACGGGTCGTGCGGGTGTGTGAAAACCCCAATCTTGGCGTCGGTTAAGACCAGTCCACGAACGAGGTCATTTTGCAGATAACGCTCGATGACCCCGCCAAGTGGTTCCTCCACCAAACTGCGCCAGGCTTCCCGCGAAACATCGTCGCCATCGAATCGCCGACGGAAGTCTTGTTTCGCGACCATCGGTTCGAGCATGCTGTCCCAGGAGTGTTCGGCGAAGACGCGCGACAGATGATAAAACTTCTGCATCTGCTCAAACTCGCGGTCGCCGCCAGTTAACTCGGCCATGGATTGCCGCCCCACCTCCTCATCAACATTGCTTAGAAGCAATCCGTCATGCTGGCCGTTCCGACGGTATGGCGTGAACGATCCGGTGGCACGACGACGCAGCTCAAGGTTCAATCCGAGATCGCGAATAATCTTTTCGGGAAACAAGCTAACGAGATACGAATAACGTGATAACCTCGCGTCGTAATCGGGAAAAACTTTCTGCGACGTGGTAGCCCCGCCAATGTAATCGTTTTTCTCCAGCAGCAAAACACTCAAGCCGGCCCGGCCCAGATAACTCGCCGCGACAAGTCCATTGTGCCCAGCTCCCAGAACAACGACATCGTATTTCGCTTTAATCCTGCTCCTGCTCATGCTCGATTAAACACTCGGGAAGGTCCAACTCGCTTACGCCAACACGATCAGCATGACAAGGGCAAAGCAGGACATATCGAGGCGTGTCCCTCCAGTTTGTGATTGGAGGGCGCGGCGTTGTCGGCGCCCAAACCTGCGCGAGACGACATCGGGTTCCCTTCGAATGAATTGAGCTGATTTTGCAGGCGTGTCACTGTTGATCCCGACGGTCTGCAAGATTGCAGCGACCATTCCCCTACCGCCTTGCCTCGACGGGTCGCCAACGTGACAGGAGGCTAACGTTCCCGTTGATTCCACTGGTCAGCTGTTGGGCAGGAATGGATAATGCGGCTAATATCAGAGTCGTTCGATGGAAGGGAACGTCAAAGCGCCGGTGGAGCTCGCAATCGGACACGTCCTTTTTATCGACATTGTCGGCTATTCCAAGCTGCTGACGAGCGAGCAACGCGAGCGGCAGCAGGAGCTCAACCGAACCGTGCGGGAGACGGAGCAGTTTCAGGCGGCCGAAGCGGCCGGCAAGCTGGTGCGCGTTCCGACCGGTGACGGAATGGTGCTGGCGTTTTTCACCAGCCCGGATGCGCCTCTCCGTTGCGCGGTGGCAATCAGCCACGCTCTGCATGGCACGAAGCAGCTGCCGCTACGAATGGGAATTCACAGCGGGCCGGTCGATCCGGTCGAGGATGTAAACGACAAGCCCAATCTGGCCGGTGCCGGAGTAAACATTGCGCAGCGGGTGATGAACTGCGGCGACGCCGGACATATCCTCCTCTCCGCGCGCGCCGCCGACGATCTCGCCCAACACGCCGAATGGAAAGAGCAGCTGCACGAGATCGGCGAAGCAGAGGTTAAACACGGGATCAAAATAGGGATCGTTAACTTTTTCGATAGCGATGTTGGAAATTCGACCGTGCCCGAAAAAATTCAGCGGTTGCGACAAGTGCAAGCCGCCGAGGTCCGTCGGCGCACGATCGTCTGGTCGTTAGGCGCAATCGCTGTGGTGGCCGCGGTGGCAGCTGCGTTCTGGATTCAGTCTCGCCGCGGCGAGTTTGCTACCGTGCCCGGCGCTGAACTGCAGAAGAGCATCGCGGTGCTTCCGCTGGAGAACCTGAGTGAGGATAAGGCGGATGCATTTTTCGCCGACGGGATTCAGGACGATGTCTTAACCAGCCTGTCAAAGATCAGCGATCTGAAGGTGATTAGTCGCACCTCGGTAATGCAGTATCGCGGCGCCAAACGAAACTTGCGCGACATCGGCCACGCGTTAGGCGTGGGGAACATTCTCGAAGGCAGCGTGCGCCGGGTCGGCAATCGCGTGCTGGTCAACGTGCAATTGATCGATGCGATCCATGATCGGCACCTGTGGTCTGAGCGTTACGATCGCACTCTAACCAGATTCCGTTGGTCTGCAAGGCGAATTGGCCACCGAGATTGCGCAGTCGCTGCGGGCCAGACTTAACCCCAAAGAAAAAGGGCGTCTGGCCAGCAAGCCCACGAATAATCCCGAAGCTTACGTCCTGTATCTTCAAGCACGCGAAAAGGAACGAACCGCTCTGTCCTACGAGGATAGGGTTGCGGTGGACGCCATCTATGGCCGCGCCGTTTCGCTTGATCCCCAATTCGCTTCCGCCATGGCGCGTCAGTCATTGTGGAATAGCGGCATGTACATGGAGTCCCGAAGTCAGGAACGAAAAAACAAGGCGCAGGCTTTGGCCATGCAAGCATTGCGCGTAGCCCCTGATTTGCCCGAAGCGCACATGGCCCTGGGCGAGTGGTTCCGGCTAGCGGAAAGAAATTCCGATGCAGCGCAAAAGGAGTTTTCAACCGCGGCGCAGGCAATGCCAAATGATCCTGAAATTCTTGAGCGTTTGGGTTATCTCTACCGGCGGCAGGGGCGCTGGCGCGAGGCGAGGGCAAATTTCCATCGCGTGCAGGAGCTCGATCCGCGGATTCCCCACGACGACGAGGCGTTAACCGCGGTGTCATTGCGCGACTGGAAGAGTGTCAGAGTTCTATATGGCCGTCTGTTGGAGCTTGCCCCCGATGACATCGGATTGAAGACACAGTTTGCGGTAGCCTTGATGAACGGTGAAGGCGATTTTGCCGCGGCTAGGGCCATCGTTGAGACAATACCCTATCCCAGATATGACGCCGGCGGCCAGCCTATCTGGGATGACCTTGCCGTTCGCTGGCGGCTTCTTATGCTGGAGCGGGACTACGCCGGCGCCGAAAGACTTCTCGCCGATTTTCCTCTCGAAGAGTTTCCTGGGCCAATTCCTGGGTTAAAAAATCTTTTTGTCGGCTGCACCGCGTGGGCAAAAGGTGATCAGAACAGGGCTCGCGAGCGATTTGAGAAGGTGCGAAGGGACTGGGAACCTCGCGCTCGGGATCATCCGAATGATCCGGCAATTATGACTAACCTCGGTGTGCTTTATGCCTACCTCGGCCGAAAGGAAGAGGCACTGCGCGAGAGCCGCCGAGCCGTTGATCTCGTCCCCGAGAACGACGCGATCGAACGGCCTGCATATTCAGCTAATCTTGCGCTGGTGTATGCGTTGACGGGCGAATCAGAGAAGGCTGTTACTCTAATTGAACAACTGCTCACAAAGCCAGCTACGGAAGTCCAAGGAGTGGAGGCAATGACCCTGACGAACTTGCGGAGTTGGAGATGGGATGCACTGCGAAGCAATCCGCGTTTCCAGAAAATTCTCGCCGGGCCTGAGCCGAAGACGGTGTACTAGCGCTCGCGTATGACTGAAGACGGCGGTCGCGATTCTCACCTGGAGATCGCGCATGTCCTCTTCATCGACATCGTCGGTTACTCCAAGCTGTTGACCAACGAGCAACGCGAACGGCAGCAGGAGTTGAATCGCATCGTCCGCGAGACGGAGCAGTTCCGCGCAGCTGAAGCGGAGGACAAACTGGTGCGAATTCCGACGGGCGACGGCATGGTGCTCGCCTTTTTCACCAGCCCCGATGCTCCGGTGCGTTGTGCGGTAGCGATCAGCCGACGCACTGCGCGGCACGACGCATCTGCCTTTGCGGATGGGAATCCATAGCGGACCGGTCGATCTGGTCGAGGACGTCAACGACAAGCCGAACCTTGCCGGCGCGGGCGTGAACATCGCACAGCGGGTAATGAATTGCGGAGATGCCGGGCACATTTTGCTCTCGGCTCGTGCGGCCGATGATCTCGCCCAACACGCGGAGTGGAAGGCGCAGTTGCACGAAATCGGTGAAGCGGAGGTGAAACACGGCGCTAAGGTGCGCGTCTTCAGCCTCTACCATGACGGCGTTGGAAATGCCGCGCTTCCGCAGACGCTTCGCCGTCAACGCCTCGTTAGACGCCGGCGTTTTCTTGTCGTCTCAACAGTAGCCGCGATTCTCGTCATCGTTCTAACGCTCGGAACTTGGGCATGGCAGCGGCAGGCGAAGTTGCGGGAGCAAGCCGCTGCGGAAGCTGCCGCGAACCGTGAGAAGAGTGTCGCTGTCCTTCCATTCGAAAACCTGAGCACTGAAGAACAGAACGCCGTCTTTGCCGAAGGTGTGCACCGCGAAGTTCTTTTGAATCTAGCGAAGATAGCAGACCTGAAGGTGATCAGCCGCAGCAGTGTCATGCGCTACAAGCCGGGAACCGACCGGAATCTAAAACAGATCGCGGATGAGTTGAGTGTCTCTTACATCGTGGAAGGCAGTGTGCAACGTGAGGCGGGACACGTGCGCGTGAGCGTCGAACTAATCGACGCCAGGACAGACACGCATGCCTGGGCTGAAAGTTACGATGGCAATGTAGCCGACGTGCTCGCGTTTCAGAGCGAGATCGCACAGCGAATCACCAATCAGCTGGGCGCGAAGCTTTCTCCACGCGAAAGTACCGAGCTGGCCAGCCGGCCGACTCACGATATCGCCGCGTTCGAGAGCTACATACGGGCCAGCGCCTTGATGGAAATATCCGACGCGGACCGCGACGACGACAAGGCCCGAGATGATTACACGCGGGCGGTACAGTTCATCGAGCAGGCAATCGCGCGAGATCCTAAGTTTGCCGCCGCCTACTGGGCTCTTACCGAAGCGAACATCCAGCTGTTCCGGCATAGCGAACCGACGAACCCTGAGTATCGGGCACGCGCGGAAGCGGCTTTGAAAGAGGCGCACCGGCTCGCGCCGGAAGCTGGTGAAACGTTACACGCGGAAGCACGAGTAATCTATTATGGTTATCGCGATTTCCCCCGAGCGCTGACGACACTCGAGCGCGCCGCGAAGTTGCTGCCGAACAGCGCCGAAGTCACACTGACCCGCGCCTTTCTCTATCGCCGCTTCGGCCGGTGGCAGGAAGCCTATGCCCAGTTCGAACGAGCAACGGAACTGAATCCCCAAGATCCTACCGGCTACTACAGCGCTGCCGACATTGCCCGCGAACTTCGCTGGTGGGATGAAGCTGATCGCGTCCGTGCACGCTTGATAAAGCATTTTCCGCGAATGACGCGGGGAGCACGAATAGAACAGGCTGTTCAGCTGCGCTGGAGCGGTGAAGTGGACGCCGGCAATAAAATATTGGAAGAGCTCAACCTAAATGAGCGATCAGAAGAGTTCGTCCCGCTTTTCTATCGCAGCTTTTGGAAGCGCGACTACCAGGAATGCCGAAGACTGCTCGCGGAGGCAGCGAAAAACCCAGAACTTGAGCGCGATCGCTGGGAAAAGGAATTGAAGCTTGCATTTGTCACAAAAACTCCAGGTCCTAAGGAAGCTGCGCTCGAGGCAGAGAAGCAATTAGAGGAACGCCTGCGGCATCCCAGCAGTCGTGACGACCAGGGAGAGCTCACTGACACGTTGTCGTGCGTAAAGTTTATCCTCGGCAAGAAACAGGAGGCGCTGCGTTTGTGCGAGCAGTCGGTTGAAAAGCACCCGCTTTCCGAAGATGCTCTGGTGAACGCAGACCGAATGAAGTGGCTGGCCTACGCCTATATCTACGCGGGCGACCACGAGCGGGCGTTGCAGAGCTTCGCCAAACTCGTGCAGATTCCATTTGGGGAATTTTATGGACCACTCAAGTACGAGCCAGTCTTCGACGAGCTCCGCAAGGACCCACGCTTCGACGAAATCCTGAAGCAATCGCAACAGCCGTTTCCGCGATTGTAGTTGAAGGCACACCAACGCCGTGTGCGCCGACCGGCGAGCCGAAGGAACGGTTACTGTTATGGAACAGCTACTCACTTCGCCAGCCGGGAAGGGAATCACGCTCACCGAATTGCGTAGCTGGAAATGAGAGCGACTGCGAAGCAATCCGCGTTTCCACAAAATCATCGCCTCAGACCGGAACCGACGACGGTGTATTGATTTTCTCCGGGGAGCGCACGCGCCTCGCGTGCTGGCGATGGCACCCTCGACATCGCGAACTTTCCTTTGCACGACTTGGCGAACGAAATCAGCGCCTTATCCATTTTCTTAAGCAAAGAGCGCATTTCGGCGAGGCGCCGAAACTAGCACGCGAGGGCGCGTGCGCTCCCGGGAACATCGTTGCAGCCCCCAGTGCGATTTTTCTGCAATGCCACGCCGGATTTTCCGAGGAGACACGAAACGACGACTAATCCCGCTAATATAAAAAGCCTTGTTAGGACTAAGGTTTTGTCCTACAACACGGAGAGTTAGGAAGACGAGCATCTGCTCAAGCAATCATTTATCTGTCGCACCTGGCTGGCCACCGGAGCGGTCCTGTTGGTTCCAGCGTCTATTGGCTTTGGGCAGGAAGTAATAACGGCGCCTCCGCCTGTAACCGAGGTCGAACGTGTCATCGTCACCGGCTCAAATATTCCGACCGCCGACGAAGTCGGCCCGAATCCGGTTTTGACAATCAATCGCGATTCAATTGAAAAATCGGGTGAGCGCACGGCGGAGGAATTAATTCGAAATACCACGGTCGCGGGGCCTAACGGAGTGCCCAGCTCGAACAACGGCACCGGTACTACGGCCGGGGCCTCATCCATTTCCCTGCGCGGTTTCGATGCCAGCAGCACGCTAACATTAATCGATGGGCGGCGTGTCGCCCCGTATCCGCTCGGAACCGGAAATGGCGCCCAAACTTTTGTCGATCTCAATTCCATCCCGCGGGCAGCGATCGACAGTATTGAAATCTTGAAGGACGGCGCATCGACCACTTACGGCGCAGATGCCGTCGCCGGAGTGGTCAACATCAAGTTCCGGCATGATTATCGCGGCGCAGAAACAGACATCGAATACGGCAACACTCTTGATAAAGATTCAGGCGAATTCGCGACCTCACTGATTTTTGGCGTGGGCGACGATAACACCAGCGTGTCCGGGGTTTTGAATTTTTATCATCGCAACTCCATCTTCAATCGAGATCGGGGGTATTCTTCGAATACGAACGCCCCATCAGTCAATGCGAGCCCGATTAATCTTCGGCTCTCGCGCACTGCGGTGATTGCAGCAGGTGTTCCAGATGCTTCTCTTCCACACGACCCGAGCACTGGCTTACCGCTTGCGAACTTTTTCGGTCATGCGCCCTTTTTCACCAATGGTGTAGCCCTGGCTTCGGCTTACACCTACACCCCATTTCCAGCCGTTGGTTTCAACTTCAACGCCTATGCGGAAGCGCTGCCGGATTCAGAGCGCTACGGCGGTTTTTGGAATGCCACCCACAAGATCTGCGGCGACCAATTAGTTCTCTATGCTGACATGTTCTACCAAAACGTGCAGACCAGTTATGAACTGGCGCCCACCGCGACGGGCCCCTTCCAAACTCCCGGCCACGTTATCCTCGCCATTCCGCCGCACACTCCCGGGCCAACCCTGGGCGGCCCGACATATCACGACACCGGCGTTCCGATGGGCGCATTCAATCCCTTCAATCCGTTTCAACAGATCATCTCCGAGCGTACGCTGGCGCGTCTCATCGAGTTCGGCAACCGCATCGTCGACAACGAGACCAAAGCGTACTTTTCCACGCTCGGCCTCAAGGGGGATAAGCTTTTCGACGGAAACTGGGGATACGATGCCGGGTTTCGCTATAGCGAGACAAAGAACACTTCCAGCGACACCCAGGTTTCGGCGTCTCGCTTCAACCGAATCCTAAACGCCACCGATCCAATCTTCGATCCCACTTCAACGGAGTTCATCGGCACGACTATTCCCTACAACCCATTCGGTGATTTTCGCCGGCCCATCGCGACCAATGCATTGCCAATCGATTTTGCCCTGATCCATCCCAAATCAGTTGATCTCTCCAAGCTTACCACTCTTGATCTTAATATTTACACAACATCACTTTTCAATCTGCCGGCCGGCGGAGTAGGTCTCGCGTTTGGTGGACAATTCAGACGAGAAAATCTGGAGCAAGGCCCCGATGAGGCGGCTCTTACCGGGGATATTGTCAGCACTGCGCCGGGTAATTTTACGAAAGCGGGCAGGAAAACCTACGCGTTTTACGCCGAAGCGAGGCTGCCAGTTTTTGGTTCTAAATATTCCTTGCCAGGTTTCCATGCCCTGGAGTTCACCGCCGCCGCGCGCTTCGAAGAATTCCGTAACAACAATACCAATGTTCTCGTTCCAAAAGTCGGGGTCCGCTGGCAGCCGCTCGACGAATCATTGACCCTCCGCTCTACCTGGGGCGAAGGGTTCCATGAGCCGTCTCTCATCGAATTCTTCGGGAGCCCTCAGCAAGGTTTGCTTGGACCTGGGTTCAATGACCCGGCGACCGTGGACCCTGACACCGGAACCCCCCCCGGCCCCGTAAGCCCAGACACCGCTTTTATTACCCGAAGCAATCCCAATCTGCAGCCGGAAGATTCGCGCTCCTTTACCGCCGGCTTCGTTTACACCCCGAAATTCGTGCAAGGTTTGACCGTCACAGTCGACCTTTTCGACATCGAAAGTAAAGGCCGAGTCATCATCCCTTCTGAACAGAGTGTGATTGACCGATCTGTTGCCGGCCAATCTTTGCCTCTTGAGAGGGTGAATCGCGACGCCAGTGGGGAAATCACGTCGATCGAATTAGCTTATCAGAATGCCGGATCACAAAAAGCGCGCGGTGTTGATTTTGGTATCCAATACCAAATACAGACGCAGTTCGGCGTTTTCACCTCGCTTACGCAGGCGACTTATCTCGATTCATTCCAATTCGCGGAAGTTCCCGGCGATACCGAGGTCGAATTGCGCAGCGGTCAACTCCCGGGATTTCTCTCCGACGAGGCACATTTGAAGTGGAGAGCCAATTCCCGCCTCGATTGGGCCTGGCACGGGTTCGATCTGGCAACAACGGTCCATTATCTCGATGGCTTTCATGAAAGCATTAACTTCAATTTTGGCATTCCTTTTAACCAAGGCATATTCGAGCATTACGTCAAGCAAACCTGGTTCTTTGACGTTCAGGCTTCTTACAATTTTGTTTTTGTTCCGGCGGTCGAAACGGCACCCGTGCCCGGTTACTCCAAAGACGCAGCTTCGTCCGGCGATGGCAAATCGACCGAAAGCGCCGCGGCGCAAACAGCGAATTTCGGATTGCCTTGCTGGAAACGGCTTTTGAACGGCACCACTGTCACGCTCGGTTGCAATAATGTGTTCGGCCATGATCCTCCCGATGCGTTCACGGGTTCGAACTACGCGGACTTCCTTTACGACTCGACCGGACGATTCATTTACGCGAGCGTAACCAAGAAGTTCTGAGACTAAGGTTGTCCGGCAAAGACGGCCACGGCGATCTGATCTTTGCTAAACGATAACTGGAAAGATACGCAGCAAGCGGCCATCGAAGCTAGTTCGTTCGGGCCGCCCATTTTGTATCTGGCATCGATCGTTCTTTTTCCGCCTGAATCCGCTCTGGATGAATTCGTCGATTACAAGGCTCACTATTACGCTAACCATCGCGCTTTCTTCATTCTCTTTTCCTGTTTCACTCCGGTCGATTTTGCTGATTCGCTGCTTAAGGGAATCCCGCATTTTTTTGAACTCGGCCGCCCCGATCACGCGCAACGAATGCTACCACCAATTCTATGCCATCTTTTTCTCTTCCAGACAGCCATCCTTAGTTTCACTATTTTCCACACCTTAAGTTAGACAAGCGTTGCAGTGGCAATCCATGAATGCCGTCCCTGAAACCCGCAGTCGCTGCCTTGTCGTCGGCGGCGGACCGGCGGGAATGATGACGGGCTTTCTCCTCGCTCGCGCCGGAGTCGACGTCGTCGTTCTGGAGAAGCACGCGGATTTCAATCGCGATTTCCGCGGCGATACGATTCATCCTTCCACCCTTGAGCTGTTGCATGAGCTGGGATTGCTCGAGGAATTTCTTCGGCTGCCGCATCAGGAAGTCCGCGAAATCCGCGGAATATTTAATGGTCATCCGGTCCCGATCGCGGATTTCTCACGGTTGCCGACACCCTGCAAGGTAATCGCGTTCATGCCGCAATGGGATTTCCTCGATTTCCTCTCCCGTCACGCCAGGAAGTTCCCGAGTTTCGCTTTGCAGATGCAACACGAGGTCATCGATTTGCTTTTCGAAAACGATCACGTGGCGGGTGTGCGAGCAAAGACACCGGAAGGCGAGCGTCGTTTCAGGGCCGACCTCGTCATTGGCGCAGATGGTCGTCACGCCATCACCCATACAAAAGCCGGGTTTGAGTTACACGAGTTCGGTGTGCCAATCGACGTGCTCTGGATGCGCATTTCCAAACGAGAAAACGACCCACCGCAGTCACTCGGCTTTTTCCGGCACGGGAAGCTGTTGGTACTTCTCGATCGCGGCAACTATTTCCAAGTCGGGTTTGTCATTCCCAAAGGCAGTCTCGAGGGGTTGAAGCAACACGGACTAACTACCCTGCATCAGGACATTGTCGCGCTCGGACCTTTCCTGGAAGACCGGATCACCGAGCTCGATGATTGGAACAAGATCAAGTTGCTCACGGTTCAAATTAATCGTCTGCGAAAATGGTGTCGGGAAGGATTGCTCTGCATCGGCGACAGCGCGCACGCTATGTCGCCCGCAGGCGGCGTCGGCATCAACCTCGCATTGCAGGACGCCGTCGCGACCGCGAATTTACTAGCGGCAAAATTAAGAACAGGACCGGTATCGGTGGCCGACTTGGAGCTGGTGCAGAACCGTCGCGAATGGCCGACACGCTTGATTCAGGCGATGCAGACGTTCATTCATCGCCGGGTGGTAACCGGACGCGAGTCCAAGAGTGGAGATTCACTTCCAATTTTCCTCAGGCTTTTTCAATGGTTTCCGGCGTTGCGTTCGCTTCCTGCGCGTTTCATTGGCATTGGGCCGCGACCCGAGCACATTCGTTCGCCGACGGTGAATTAACACTCATCTTAGTACGCCCGTCTGTCGCCGATGATAATTTCTCACAAGCATAAGTTCATTTTTGTGAAGACGGTCAAGACGGCCGGCACCAGTATTGAAGGATTTCTCTCACAGCACTGCGGCCCGGACGACGTGCTTACCCCCATCTTCCCAGCAATTGAAGGACACCAACCGCGCAACTACGAAGGATCAGTTCATCCGATTTCTGAAATCCTGCGTCTCCCATTCGGGCCCGTTTCCGCCTGGCGACACATTCTCTCACAACGCCAGCGCTTCTATCGACACATGCCCGCATGGCTTGTCCGCGTCCGGGTTCCACCCAATATCTGGAATAGTTATTTCAAATTCTGCGTCGATCGCAACCCCTGGGATAAGGTTCTCTCCCATTACCACATGACCGCTCACCGCCAGGGCGGCCAACTGTCGCTGGATCAGTACCTCCTCCGAGGAAAGCTGCCAATCAATTACCCGCGTTACACGGATTCGTTTGGGTCGCGGATCATCGTCGATCGCGTTGTTCGTTATGAAAATCTAATCGATGAGCTGGCCGAGATTTTCGCGCGCTTGAACATTCCCTTCGAAGGAACTCTGGGCATCCGGGCAAAGGGAGAATACCGGGCCGATCGGACACCGTACCAGTCGGTATTTACTCCTGAACAACGCCAATTGGTGCAGCGAATATTTGCCCGTGAAATTGAACTGCACGGTTACCGCTTTTGAAAGTAGGCTATTGCAGCAAATCTTGCTCGCTAGATTAGTTCAACGATGGATCATCCGGCGCCGCCGCGAGCAATTTAAACCAGGGCCCAAGCCCGCTCATGATGTCGAACCAAAGCCTCGGTAACCGATCGAGCTTCGTGGCGGCCCGATCCGGCTTGCGAATTACCCAGGCGTTTTGCCTCATCTCCGCTTCCAACTGGCCCGCGCCCCAGCCGGCGTAGCCAATGAACGCGCGAATCGAACCCGGATTCTTCCCAATCTGGTTGTTGGCCTCGTCCACATCCACATTGTGATTTAACTTGAGTCCTTCTCCGGTCTTCCACTCCAGCGAAGCAAATATCAAACGATCGCGCCCGACTGGTCCGCCGAAAAACACCGGCACCTTGTCCAAGGCATTCAACGGTGCTTCTGAAACAACCTCACTTACCTGTTTCTCCAGCGGTCGATTCAAAATTACCCCGAGCGCGCCATCATCCGAGGTGTGCGCGGAAATGAACAAAACCGCGCGCCGAAAATTCGGGTCGAGCATGTTCGGATGTGCCACCAGCAACGAACCCGCGTAACTTTCTCCTTTATTCTGAGGTAACTCGCGCACGTTTTTACCTAAAAGCACCAATTGCTATCCGCAAGCGCAAGCCCGAGCTCTCCACGGCGAGTCTTCGACGGGATGGCGGATTCGCTCGGGACGACAAGGAGCTCACAGCCTTCGCAACCGTCGATCACACAGTTCATAAATGATATCGGCAATAATTTCATCGCGCCACGGCATCGCAGTGGCCGTGACCAGCCGTTGCGAATCAGGTGGCAAACTATCCAGCAAAGCGTTGCGGCGTTCAGGATCCAGCTCACCAAAAATATCATCGATCAAAAGTAATGGCGCCTTCTTGTCGCCCGATTCCTTCAGCACCTCCGCCTGCGCAATTTTCATCGCCAGCGCGATGCTGCGCTGCTGTCCTTCCGACGCAAACTGCGCCGCCGGGAACTCGTCGACGCGTAACTCGAGATCGTCGCGATGAGGACCAACAATCGTTTGCCGCAAGCGAATGGACTCGCGACGCGACCGTTCGAGATCGCCTTCGAAATCGGCGCTGGCACCGGGGATAAATCGGAGCGTGAATTTTTCGCGGGCTGCGCTGATGCGCTGATAGGCTTGGGCCGCGAGCGGGGCCAGCAATTCGCTTAATCCCGCGCGTAAACGCAGCAAAACCTTGCCGTGTTGAATTAGCGGCGCGTCATACGCTGCCACCTCTCGTGGACGCGCCGTCGGCGATTTCAACAGCGCGTTACGTGCACGCAAGGCACGCTCATAAGCACGCAAAGCCGGGCGATAAGTGTTATCGGTTTGCAGTCCGAGAAAATCCAGATAGCGACGCCGCGCCTCCGACCCACCCCGGACCAGTTCAATGTCGACATTCGCAAGTGACACTACTCGCCCAAGACGCAGGTATTCACCGAGCGTTCGCTGCTCGACGCTGTCGAATCTTACTTGGCGCCGGAGCGCGCGATGCCGAAATTCCAGCTCGTGCTCGTCGAATCTACCGCGCACGCCGAACGACTTCTTTCCAATTTGGATGACTGGCGCGAGCGATGCGGAACGCTGCGACTGCAATCGCAGCAGCACACAAGCGCCTTCCAAGATGGTCGTTTTCCCCTCCCCGTTTCCGCCGAGAAACAAATTGAAACCCGGGCCAATATCGACCGACACGTCCTCGAAACAGCGAAAATTGTGCAACCTTAAACTCGTTAGCATTTAGGAATGTGGAACAATAGCAATGGAGCGTCGGAACATAGGCTTTTAGCCTGTGCGCCAAGCGGACATTCTGTGCGCTTCTCCACGGCAGCGGAGTCTAACTCGGCCGGGCCGGTATGGTAGCACAGCCATCCTGGCTGTGGGGCCAGTGGGCATCTTGCCCGCTGATTCCAGCCGCTTCGCCAAAACGGGCAAGATGCCCGTTTGCCCCACGGCTGGAAGCCTGTGCTACAAGGTAATCAGTTCCAAGGCGGCTTTTCATTTCTGCAGGCACACGATCGCGATGATAAAAACTTCCGCTAATCGGCGTGATATCCGCTGGCCGCAATCCAACAGCCGCAGCAATGAAATTATCATTGCAAAGGATGCCGTTTGTCGGGTCCAGTCCGACCCAGCCGGCGCCGGGCAAAAAGACTTCCGCCCACGCATGCAACGAACCCTCCGCGCGGCGAATTTCTTCGCCCGCCTCACGCAAATATCCGGAAACAATTCGCGCCGCCAGGCCAGCGTCCCGCAGGATTTCCGCGAACAACACCGCCGTGTCACGACAAGCCCCACGTCGCAGACGCAATGTTTCAGCCGGCGCTTGGGCGGCCCCTTCCTCGCGCCGCTGGTAGGAAATCGTCCGATGCAAGAGCTTCGTTAATTCGACCAGCGTCGCCACTGTTTCGCGCGGCAATTCCTGCATTGGTGGCGTCCAGTCCGGCAACGAAAGGGCGTCGCGGGTTTGCCGTTGGCAATAGGCGCAAATAATCGAGGCGATATCTTCCTCGTAGGCAAAGGGCATTTGGGCCGCGCGACGCGCCAGAACAAAATCGAAGGGATTCTTCTTCGCTACCTCCACATCGATCGCGAGGCGCAGTTCCAGCGCCTCCGCCGGCCTCTTCAAAAAAACAGGAGGCGACAATGTTATCGAAAACATCGCGTCCGAACCGCACCGTCGTTTCCGGCTTGGTTCGGAAGTCGAGGCGCGCGATTTGGACAAAGCGGTCGCTACGGGGAAAAAGCCGCACGTCATGCGGGGAAAACCTGACCGCCCGATTGTAGCGGTAAACTGTTTCGTATCGAATCCCGATTTTCACCTGGGCTTCCGGTGATTGTCAGCCGTTGGGAGAATCAGAGCAAAAAGAAAGATTAACGAACGCGAATCGCCTTCCGATTCTTTTGGTAGGGCCACACCTGCGGAGCCACATTCCCATTCGGGCTCGACGGAGTCCCGCCCTACCGATCAGGTCGTTACACTATCTTCGTCAAAGGCCAAATTATGGCATCTGGACAAAAACAATGCATTTAGGCTAAAATTCTCTTGCCGCCCGCGCCAAGTTCATCTACTGGACTCCCAGTTTTCACGATTGTTCTGGGGGGAACAGCCGCCCTTCGCGTCCTTTCGGACGTGGGGGGCGTACCTCCTTCTGATGACGGCGCCGCCATCCCTCTCCCGACGTTTCAACTGGCCACTGGCTTTTACGGTTCTCGGCCTAGGCGCCATCGCAGCCGGGGTTTTCGTTTTTAACCGCTGCGCCGCATTGCCGGGACGGGCGACGCGGGAAACCGTCGATCAAATGGAGCGTGTCGGGCGCGACTTGCGTGACGCAATTATTCAGATCACGCAATTGCAGCCGCGGGTCACGATCAATAATCGCGTCTACTTTGAACAAACGTCACCGATTGCTGAGCTGGCCCTGATTTCTCGAAAACTCGAAGTCGAGCACGAATTTCTTCACACTTGGGCCGGAAGCACGAAACGGCTGCGTTTGCATGGAACCTATACGGCGAAGGCGGGATTCGATCTGCGCCAGGAATTCAGTGTCACGATCTCGCCAGAGGCGACAATGGTTCGGCTGCCGCACGCACAACTCCTCGGCTTGGAACAAAACGCGGTCGAACTGCTGGCCTACGAAAATGGCTTTTGGAATCCAATCTCCGGCGAGGACGTTCAGTCGGAGCTGGGCACGCTTGGCAAACTCGCGCGCGAGCGCGCCGCCGAACAAAATCTGGCGGGGCAAGCCGAAGAGTCGTTCCGAACACAATTGAAATTCCGCGTGGGAAATTCTCGGCCTCTGCATGTAGTCTTTTACGACGCCGCGAAGGTAGAGTGATGCAGCTTTTCGCCGGCATGATTGCAGGCTAGAACACTCGTATGTCGCCACGGAAGAAACCATTGCTCACGCTTGGTTTCGTCCTCTTTGTGCTTGTCCTTCTACGTTTCTTTGCGCCAACAGTTTTGGAACGCAGCATCGCAGCCTGGCTTCGCTACGAAGCCCGACGGTCCGGGCTCGTGCTCACTTTCTCCGAAATTCATGCCCCGCTTTTTCGCCCGGTTACAATCACCGACCTGAAAATTATCGGTGCCGGCCTCGACGCCGATCATCTTGAGTTTGACGCCACACGCATTGAAGCCGGACTCAGGTTGGCGGGAATTTTTGGGCGATCGGAAAAGTCGCACCTGCTCTCTTCGCTTCGCATTGAGCACGCAAAGCTCTTCGTTCGCGGCCGTGCACCCCTCTCCACCGGTCCGATCGATTGGATCGCTCTGGACAGACTTTTGCCGGAACGTTTCGAGATCTTTGCCGACCAACTCCGTCTCGAACAACCGCTTTCTTTCCTAGCTTTTCAAGACGCAAAAATTTCCGGGAGTAAAGGCAACAGCGGGCTGCTATCCATCGGCACAGTGGAAATCCGCGCGCCATTTTTGGAAAAACGCTTTCCCCGCGTTCGCGGTGTTACGCGCTGGCAGGATGACCGCCTTTCCATTGGTTCGCTCAACCTGCTGGAGGGTTTCGCCATCGACTCATTGGTGATCGATCTCACGGCTCTGCGAACGGGACGAGTCGGCACCGATTTCGGCGTTTCCCTTTTGGGTGGTAAAATGCGCGCTAACATTGCTACGGAATGTCCCGGCAAGACGCGAATCTGGGAAGCCGCCGGCACCGCTTCCGGAATTTCGCTGCCGCAACTCGCCAATGCCCTCGGGCTGACCGTTCCGGTGCAGGGGATGGTGCATGGGTCGAAATTTACGTTTCGCGGCGATCCACGCGATTTCTTGAACGCCACCGCTTCGATCTGGACCGAGTTAACCGGCTTTAGTTGGCGCGAGCGCAAAGCCGACGTCATTATGCTCGGCGCAAACTTTTACCAACACACCATCCAACTGCAGCAACTCTTTATTAAACAACGGCGCAATGAATTGACCCTTAGCGGCGAAAGCGCAATCAACACCGAATGGCTAAATCCAGACTTTCGCGGCGACATCGCCGCATCGATTAACGATTTGGGTCAATTCGCGGAACTCTTTGGCGCCCGACCGGAAGCGTTCGCTGGTAAAGTGGCCGCGCGCGGCCGCATGCATACGCATGAGCGAACGGTTGACGGCGAACTCGCTGTCACTGGCGACGCCCTGAAAATCTTTCAGCTTCCGGTCGATTCTCTAACAGCTCGCATCGGTCTGGAATCGGGTCGAGCGCAGGTCGATCAGTTGGAATTAAAGCGTGGCGAAGATTTTTTGCGCGCGCAGGGAAAGATTGATCTGGCGCAGAAAAAATCACTTACGCTCTCGGCCGAAGGCTGGTGCCACGAATTGCGCGACTACGCTCTGGAATTTCCCGTGATCGGAAAATTGTCCGGTACGCTTTCGGCCAAGCTTACCGGCGCTGGCGACGCGAATAGTTTCAGCAGCACCGTTTCCGGGCAGGCCGATCAATTCTCCTTTTCTGCACAAACCAACTGGCGCAGCGATGCCATCGCCGTGAATTCACTCAAGCTTAAAGTTAGTGCGAATGCCGAGGCCGAACTCAAAGGGACAATCGACCTGACCGACCGCAAACATCTTCGCGCCAATCTTTCTTCAGCGGACGAGCTGCACTGCAACGGACCATTTGCCAATCAGGCTTGCGCACATGGTTTTGAATTGCACGAGGGCGGCGTCGGAGCGCCTTTTTCCGAAGTTACGCTCGATGGACGTGATCTCATCCTGCGCCAATCTCCTCCGCTCGCCGCAACACAGTCGATCACCCTTTGCGATGAAGCGGAATCAGGTCAGCCGTTGCAAATCAATATTCCACCGCGCGCGCCACCGCCACCGGCTCCGCCGCCGTCCCCTGCTCCGACTCCCTCGCCCGCTTCTCCACCTCGGCAATGAGCCAGCGCTGCAATCGCTGCTCGAGTTCGGCTGTGACCGATACGTGAAAATTGGCGCCGGCATCAACGCGCACGGTTTCGCCTTCCGCGGTTTCAAAAAATAAGCGCACCGGTTGTTGACCCGGCGAAGCCGCCAGTAGCGCTTGCACTTCGCGCAGTTCATCGCTGCCAGCATTCGCGGAAAAACGCAGGCACAGTGGAGGCATCTCGCTCCCGTTTGCGTTCGAATTCCGCGAAACCTCTGAGGAAAGCAGGCGCAATTTCTCGGCCGTCGCACGCAATGACTCGTCGCGCAGATCGAGTTTGCCACGAACCCCGACGACGTTTCCCGGCACCAGTTTCTCGGCGCACTCCAGATAGAGCTCATTCCAAATTACGAGTTCAAGTGTGCCGGTTAAATCTTCCAGCCAAACCACGGCAAACGGTTTCCCTTCTTTTCGAGTGAATTTTTTGTCCACCTGCGTGATTGCCCCGGCGACCCGAAAAGTGGCGCGATCGGAAAGCTCTGTGAGCGACGCAATCGTTTGATATTTTCCGTTCGCAATCACTTCCGCATACGCGTCGAGGGGATGTCCAGTCACGTAAAAGCCGAGCAACTCTTTTTCGTAACTCATCTTCTCGCGATCGCTCCAGGGTGAGACGCTTCGCTTCCGTGGCGGGGCAACATGTTCGTGTTCGTCGCCGAAAAGTGAGACCTGCCCGGCCATTCGATCACGAAGTGCCACAGCCGACGCAGCAAGCGCATCGTCAATGCCGGCGAATAATTCCGCGCGTTCACGCTGCAGGAAATGAAACGCACCGCATTTCACGAGTGACTCGAGCATTTTCCGATTCGCGACACGGGAATCGAGCCGACTGCAAAAATCTTCCAGCGATTTGAAGTCGCCACCCCTTTCGCGGTCGCGAATGGCAAGCTCCATCGCCCCTTGCCCGACATTCTTGATCGCAGCCAGTCCAAAACGAATAGTCTTTCCCTGTAGCGGCGGTCTATGACCGCCGACCTCTCCTCCGCTTGCTTCCTCTCGGCGGTCATAGACCGCCGCTACAGCTACAGTTTCCGGCACAAATTTTAACCCGCTCCGATTCACATCCGGTGGCAGAATGGTAATGCCCATGCGTTTGCATTCTGATACCAGCACCGAAATTTTTTCCGTGTTATTGATTTCGTTCGAGAGAAGGCCGGCCATGAATTCCACCGGATAATTCGCTTTCAAATACGCCGTCTCATAACTGATGAGCGCATAGGCGGCGCTGTGGCTCTTGTTGAACCCGTAGCCGGCGAATTTCTCCAGCAAATCGAAAATCGCATTCGCCTTTCTCTCCCCGATGTTGTTCGTGCGCGCGCAACCAGCAATGAAGTTAGCCCGCTCTTTCGCCATCTTTTCCTTGTCCTTCTTGCCCATCGCGCGCCGGAGCAAATCGGCCTGGCCCATCGAATAGCCGCCCAGTTTGCTCGCCGCGGCCATCACCTGCTCCTGATAAATCATCACTCCATAGGTGTCGGCGCAGATTTCCTCCAGCAGCGGATGTTCGTATCTAATTTTCGTTAGCCCCTTCTTGCGTTTGATGTAATCGCCGATCAGCTCCATCGGTCCTGGCCGATACAGCGCGATCAACGCGATAATGTCGTCCAACTTCCGCACATCGAACTGCTTCGAGACCGAGGTGATCCCACCCGATTCCATTTGGAACAAGCCAATCGTTTCGCCCCGATTGTAGAGATCGAATGCTTTCTGGTCGTTGAGCGGAATGTCCTTGATCTCAAATTTCGACTGGGCCTTTCGGATCAAATTCACCGTGTCCTCGATCACGGTCAGCGTCTTCAATCCCAAGAAATCCATTTTCAGCAGCCCGAGATCGTTCAGCGGATTCATCGAGTACTGGCTGACGATGTCGTTTCCTTTGGTGTCGCGGCAGAGCGGCACGTACTCGGATAGATCGCGATCGCTGATAACGACGCCTGCAGCGTGCACACCGGCACTGCGCGACAGCCCTTCCAACGCCATCGCGTGCTGCATCAGCTGTTTTGTCTGCGGCTCAGTTGCAACTGCTCTTTTCAGCTCAGGATTTCTCTCGGCAGCGGAACTCAACGTAATATTCAACTCATTCGGGATCATTTTAGCGATACGGTCGCCATCTCGCACGCTCAACCCCATCACACGCGCTACATCGCGCACCACGCTCCGCGCCTTCAATCGGCCAAACGTGATGATCTGCGCGACGCGACGCTCGCCGTATTTTTGCCGGACGTATTCGAGAACCTCGCCACGGCGCGCTTCGCAGAAGTCCACATCGATATCGGGCGGTGAAATACGATCGGGATTAAGGAACCGCTCGAAAATCAATCCGTATTGCAGAGGGATCGATATCAGTAATGCCGAGGACATAAGCGACAATGGAACCGGCAGCAGAGCCGCGACCGGGTCCGACGGGAATTCCGCGCTCCTTGGCGAAATGAATAAAGTCCCAGACAATAAGGATATAACTAATAAAACCCGTTCTTTTCAGAACATCGATTTCGTAGTCCAGCCGCTTGATTAATTCCCTTTCCTGCGCTGCCCGTTCGCCGTAACGCTCGCTTAATCCTTTGTAACAAAGCTCGCACAAATAGCCGTCGCGCGTTTTCCCCTCCGGCACGGGATACTCCGGATACTTCGATTTCCCGAATTCAATTTCGAGATTGCAACGCTCGGCAATCTCGAGCGTGTTCGTGATGGCTTCCGGAAAATCGCGAAAGATCTCCCGCATCTCGTCCGGTGATTTGAAATACAGCTCGGGCTCATACCGCATCCGCTGTTCGTCTTCAATTTTCGCCGCGGTGTTGATGCACAGCAAAACGTCGTGGGCCTTGTGATCGCTTCGCCGCAAAAAATGAACATCGTTGGCTGCGACCAGACCGAGCCCGAGCTCCCGCGCAAATTTCGGCAGATGCACATTGCATTTCTTCTGGTCCGCGATGCCGTGATCGTGCAGTTCCATGAAAAAGTTCTTTGGTCCAAAAATGTCGCGATACTCGGCGGTAAGATTTTTTGCTTTCTCAACGTTGTCGGACTGAAGCGCGCTGTTGATTTCGCTGGCGAGACATCCGCTCAGACCGATCAAGCCATCGGCATGCGCCGCCAGCAATGCCTTGTCGATCCGCGGCCGATAATAAAAACCGTCGAGATGCGCTGCAGAAATCAGCTTCACCAGATTGCGGTAACCCGATTCATTTTGCGCCAGCAAAGTGAGATGATAGGTGGTTTCGCGTGACGGTTTTTCCTTGTGCGAGCCGCTGGTGATATAGGCCTCGCACCCGATGATCGGTTTGATTCCCGCAGCCTTGGCGCATTGATAAAAATCGATCGCCCCGAAAAGATTGCCGTGGTCGGTAATCGCCACCGCCGGCATCTTCATTTTCACCGCCTCATTCATTAGCTCCCGCATCCGCACGGCACCGTCGAGAAGCGAGTATTCGGTGTGGAGATGGAGGTGAACGAAAGAATCGCGAGGCATTCTGTGATGTGATTTAAGCGGCAAAAATTTCGTCTGGCAAATTTACCCAGCATCGCACCGCGGATTTCACGCGCATGCCGCTTTTTCTGCCATCCCGAGCGCAAAATAACGCCAGTGCGGCTCGGACCCGCGTGTTGGTTAGGCGGCGCAGCCGGGCATTTGTTTTATTGCGAGCCCCACAAGGCAGATGACGGGGCGGCCGATCCACCTTCAGCTGCGGGGCTTCGTTAATTTTTCTTCCAGTTCCAAAGGCCAAAGTTATTCACAAAAAAACGATGCTTGCGTCACTGCAATCGCGTTGCTAAGAGAGCCCTTGCTGCCATCCATTTTGGTTTGCAAAGGAACAGGCACACGCAAGTTTACCCGCAATGAAAAAACTCGAAGCGATCATCAAGCCTTTCAAACTTGAGGAAGTGAAAGAGGCTCTGGCCGAGCTCGGCATCGAAGGAATGACCGTGACGGAAGTGAAAGGCTTTGGCCGCCAGAAAGGACACACCGAAATTTATCGTGGCAGCGAATACACCGTTGATTTTCTGCCCAAGGTGAAAGTCGAAGTCGTGCTCGCAGACGACATGGTCGAGAAAGCCGTCACGGTGGTGGTGGGCGCGGCCAAAACCGGCAAGATCGGCGACGGCAAAGTTTTTGTCCTTCCAGTCGAACATGCCGTTCGCATCCGAACGGAAGAGATCGGCGAAAAAGCAGTGTGAGGAAAGCGCGTCCCTTCTCCGCCGTCATTCCGAGCGGAGTCGAGGAGTCTTTTGGCGAGAACTTTAAGGCAACTTCGCAGGATCCCTTGGTCCGAGCCGAACGGGCGTTTTCGCTCGGGATGACCAATCATTTTCCATGAACCATCAACCATCAACCTTCTGACCATGGCTAAAGATAAAACGACTCCATCCGGCGTTTCCAAAATGATCAAGGACCGCGAGGTGAAACTCGTGGACTTTAAATTCACTGATCTGCCAGGCACGTGGCAGCATTTCACCACCACCCTCACAGAGTACAACGAAGACATCTTCACCGACGGCCTCGGCTTCGATGGCTCGAGTATCCGCGGTTGGAAGGTGATCAACGCCTCCGACATGCTCGTCATTCCCGATCCGAGCACGGCCTGGATCGATATTTTTAATGCCGAACCGACGTTGTCGCTCATTTGCACTATCGTTGATCCAATCACGCGCGAGCCGTACGATCGCGACCCCCGTGGGATCGCCGAAAAGGCCGAGGCCTACCTCAAGAGCACCGGCATCGCTGACACCGCGTTCTTCGGGCCAGAAGCGGAATTTTTCATTTTCGATGATGTGCGCTTTTCCGCTGGGGCGAATTCCGCCTTTTACCAGATCGAAAGTATGGAAGCGCATTGGAACAGCGCTCGGGAGGAATTTCCGAATCTCGGTTACAAAATTCGCGCGAAGGAGGGCTATTTCCCGGTGCCGCCGGCTGACACGTTACAGGACATTCGCAATGAAATGTGTCTCGAGCTGGAAAAAGCGGGCGTGCCGATTGAGCGGCAGCATCACGAAGTCGCCACCGCCGGTCAAGCGGAGATCGACATTCGTTTCGCGCCACTGAAAGAAATGGCTGACCACATGCAGGACTACAAATACATCGTCCGCAATGTGGCCAAGCGGCACAACAAAACCGTTACTTTCATGCCCAAGCCGCTCTTCGCCGATAACGGCAGCGGCATGCATACCCACATCTCGCTTTGGAAAGGCGATAAACCGCTCTTTGCCGGGAACGGCTATGCCGGGCTTTCCGATACGGCGTTATTCTTCATCGGCGGGATTCTGAAACACGCACCTGCACTCACCTGCATCACAAATCCTACGACGAACAGCTACAAACGGCTCGTCCCCGGATTCGAGGCACCGGTTAATCTCGCCTATTCCGCGCGTAATCGTTCCGCCGCGATTCGCATTCCCACTTACTCCGCCAATCCGAAATCGAAACGTATCGAGTTCCGCACGCCCGACCCCGCGGCCAATCCATATCTCGCCTTTAGCGCACTCCTTCTCGCAGGCGTGGATGGAATTCAAAGCCGTATTGATCCCGGTGATCCGCTCGACAAAAACCTGTACGATCTGCCGCCCGAGGAACTCGCCAACGTCCCGAGTGTGCCCGATTCCCTCCGAGGTGCCATGGAAGCTTTGGAGAAGGACCACGATTTCCTCCTCAAAGGCGATGTCTTCAATTCCGATTTCATCGCGAACTGGCTGGAGATGAAACAAAAGGAATACGACGCGCTACGACTGCGCCCCCACCCGTACGAATTCTCGATGTATTACGACGTGTGATTCGTCATTCCAACCTCCCACCGCCTCGCGGACAATTGTCCGAGTGAGGTCCGAGTTAGACGTTTCGTTCTCATTGCTGTCATCCCGAGTCGCGGAGACGACGAGGGATCTCACGAAGACTGGAATTGGAACCGAGCCGACTTGTGTGCTCCACGACCATGGGTGAGATCCCTCGCTTGCGCTCGGGATGACAAAACATTTTGCGCCTGGTCCGCGATCACCACAGTAATGAGCACACCAGTCCGCAACGAAAACATTTTTGCGCCGGTCAAACGCCGGCCACCATATTTTGTCCTGGCCGTACTCGCAGCCTTTCTCCTGATGATGTTTTGTACGACAGTTCCCGATCAGTTGATTCTCTTTCCCAGCACGCAACACATCGACGCGCACGGCGCCGCGCGCGAAACCATTCCTTTCCATAACGGTGAGCTGGAAATCTGGACTGCGCGTTCGCATCTCGCGAAACAACACGACCGTGTCGATGCCTACATCCTGCGTTTCTATGGCAATGCCGATCGCGCAGATCGCTGGGTCGCGCTCGAAGCCGATGCGTTTGGGGAACGGGCCATCGACGTTTGGGGAGTAAACTATCCAGGCTTCGGCGGCAGCACCGGTCCAGCAAGACTAAAACGAATGGGTGAGGCCGGTGTTGCGGCCTTCGACGCGCTAAAAACAAAAGCCGACGGTAAACCGATCTATGTTTTCGGCGCCAGTATCGGAAGCGCGGTCGCTCTGCATGTCGCGGCCAACTGCGACGTCCGTGGTCTGGTCCTCCACAATCCGCCACCGCTACGCCAAATTATTTTACGCAACTACGGGTGGTGGAACTTGTGGCTCCTCGCCGGGCCTGTTGCCCTGCAAATTCCGCGCGACCTCGATAGTGTTGCCAATGCAAAACGCATTCATGTACCTGCTATTTTTCTGCTCGCGCAAAACGACGAGATCGTTCCACCGCGATCTCAGCGCCTCGTTGTCGATTCCTTTGCCGGCGAGAAACAGGTAATCCCACTGCCCGGCGCATATCACAATTCTCCAATCGAAGGCCCGGTCGTGACTGAAATTCATCATGCCTACGATTGGCTATTTGGCGCCGCTCCTTCGCCGTAGCACAAGCGTCTCGCCAGTGGGGCCAACGGGCATCTTGCCGTTGTGTATCCCCTCTCGCGGCGCCAGCGAATTTCCTTGCAACTTCCTCAGGTAGCCTGATGTTTAGCCACCTATTATGAGCTTGCTCGCGAGCTTCATGAATCTGGCTGGACCAGATTTGATCGTTATCCTGTTGATCATCCTCGTCCTCTTTGGGGCAAAAAAATTGCCGGAATTGGCGCGGGGAATGGGACAGGCAGTGCGCGAATTTCAAAAAGCCAAGGACGAATTCAGCGACGAGCTGAACAAGGCCGGTAAGCCGGAAGAAAAAACCGTCCGCCCCGCGCAGGCCAGTGTTCCGCGAATCGAGTCTGGCACGACCGGAACTCAGCCCGATCCGAACCAAGCCGTCGCGCCCGGTAACCGCGCTGATCAGGTCTAAGCGCACCGCGCTTGTTTCCTGTCCTGTCATCCTGAGCGGAGCCCCGCGGAGTCGAAGGATCGCTAACTATTTTGCGTTTTCCCTATTCGCAGCTCGAGGCTGGATACTGGATAGCCATGTTCGTTGCGGAAGAACGACGGATATGTTCAGACGAAAAAGACCTAATCAGATGAACTATCGAGACATCCAAAAGATCAGCCTGAGTTTGTCCGCGGTAATTCTGCTCGCGACGTTGAGTGCGAGTCAGGCGCAATCCGGTAGCGCCAGCTTACACGGTTGGGTCGCTTTCGAAAACGTTGCCTACGTCGACAAACAGCCTACCGCGAAAGTCGTGCTGCGGCATGATCCGCCGGAATCTGAGATCGTTTACTCGATCGAGACAGATGAACACGGATTCTTCAACTTCCCGCACACCAGCCTTGGCTGATTCAAGCTGGAGATTACATGCAAAGGATATCAACCTTATTCAGAGGGGTTGAGCCCGCGCTCTTCATTGGCGTCGCAGAGCTCCGCCCTTCGCTTCCTAAGGCGCGCGAAGCTGGTGCGACAAAATTATGTCGCGCGTCGCGCCGCCCCAACTAGAGTAATTCTGAATGGAGCGACGACATATCAAATGGGTTCCGCTGTTACTGGCGGGTTTGTTTTTCGCCTATCAATATTTTTCCTCTGAGAAATTCGTCAATCCAGAGACGGGCCGGAAAAGTCACGTCGGCATGTCCACTCAGGAAGAGGCGTCACTTGGACTCCAAACTTATCAGCAAGTCCTGGCGCAATCTGAACGTGTCGATTCGGGGCCGGAGCTGGATATGGTCAAACGGGTGGCGTCTCGACTTGCGACCGCCACAGGCAAGGCAGGGGCTGATTTCGACTGGCAAGTGTCGTTGATTCGTTTGTCGCAGATAAACGCATTCTGTTTGCCGGGCGGCAAGATCGTGGTCTACACCGGAATCCTACCGATCACGCAAAATGAAGCTGCGCTCGCGACTGTTCTTGGTCACGAGATGGCGCACGCTACTTCGCGTCACGGCTCGCAACGCGTCCTCGAGCAGAATCTCGCCCAAACTGCAATGACCGGTGTCGCAATTTCGCTCTCAGATATGGACTATGACAAGCAACGCGCGGTGATGGGCGCGCTCGGGGCTGGTGCTCAGTTCGGCGTGCTCATGCCATTTAGTCGCAAGCATGAATCGGAAGCGGATGAAATTGGTCTGCTCTATATGGCGCGGGCCGGTTACGATCCGCGTGAAAGTGTTCGTTTTTGGCAGCGAATGGAAGATGCTGGCCGCGCTCAACCGCCCGAGTTTCTCTCCGATCATCCGTCGCACGGCACCCGAATTCAGCAACTGCAGGCGGAAATGCCAAAGGCATTGGAAGAATACAACAAATCGGCTCACGCCGACGCACAACTCTAAGATAGTGCAGTCACGGCGTGATGCCGCCGTGTGGACACTCCCGAGAGAGCGGAGCGACTACCGTAGGCAACCCCCAATACCTGCTAACTCAGTGCGGCCCGCTGTGCTCGATCTCACGCAACTGCGGCATGAGCTTGTCGTCAGCATGGTCGAGCGATTTGAAAAGCAGCGCGTAAAATGAAATCACCGCGAGGAAGAGGGCAGCCGTAATGGCGAAATGGTGGGCCCGAAAGTGCTGCCATCTCGGCATAAATGCGATCAATCCGAAAATACTCAGTACACAATCACGGCATCGAAACTGGCGCGTTGCCAGTAACTGCCCCCCGGGTGCAGCCACATGCCGAATTCATCAAAGGTCAGCGCATCCCAATTCCATAGATCACGGCACAGACAGCCCGTTGCGTTTCATTCATTTTTGCGAAAAGAAGAAGTGCCGCGACGGTCGAGAGTAGAAAGATTCCGTAGTTCAAGTGATGGACATGCGTTCCCGCCCAGGTGCAGAAACAGATCCGGTACGCGGCGTATCATGATAAGAATGACTAGCGCTCGCGAAGCAATGAAGGTGCGCAGAAAAGCCACAAAAATGAGACGCGCCAGATGGCGCGTCGGTGACGACGGCACGTTCATCAGGAATCTGTGCGGTAGCGCGCGGCAAATAGCAAACTCTCCTGGTTTGCGTGTGACTGTTTTCAGTTAAGCTGTTAGTCGATATGCCGAACTATCTCGTGGTCAGTACGAGCGGAAACCCAGACAGCAACAGCCGGCGAATGGGGCAAGCTGCTTTCGACTGGCTCAAGAAAGCAAAGGTTACCTGCGAATGGCTCGATATCAGCCGCCTTGATCTCCCTTTGTGTGACGCTGATACCTGTTACAACGCCCCCTCAGCAAAGAATCTCACCACAGCGATCGAGAAAGCAGATGGAATCATGATTGCCACTCCGGTCTACAATTACGATGTTAGCGCGGCCGCCAAAAACATGGTCGAGCTAACTGGCAGCGCCTGGGAAGATAAGATAGTTGCCTTTCTGTGCGCTGCCGGCGGCATGAGTAGTTACATGTCGGTGATGAGCTTTGCCAATAGCCTGATGCTCGACTTCCGCTGTCTTATTATCCCGCGATTCGTTTATGCTACCGGCGCTTCCTTCAGCGGCGACAAAATCATCGACACAAAGATCGCCAAACGAATTGGACAAGTCGCGGCCGAGTTTGTGCGAGTGACCAAAGGATTACGTGGCAAGTGAACTACTGGATTGGCACGTCGGGTTTCCAATATGCGGAATGGAAGGGGAACTTTTACCCGGAGGATTTACCCGCAGCCAAGATGCTGCCGTTTTACGCCGAGCGACTTAATACCACAGAAATTAACTACACCTTTCATCGAATTCCAGCTCCGAAAACGATCGAGAACTGGTGCAAGCTGACGCCCGAGACGTTTCGATTCACGTTGAAAGCGCCTCAAAAAGTTACCCACTTTGCAAGATTGCGGAATTGTGGGGATACGGTGGACTACTTTTACGAGGTAGCCACCGGATTAGGGACACGTCTTGGCCCGGTTTTATTTCAGCTTCCACCCAATTTGAAGAAAGATGCTGCTCTGCTGGAGCATTTCACAGAATCGTTGCCGGCGAGTATGCGAGCGGCCTTTGAGTTTCGTCACGAATCCTGGTTGGATGAGGAAGTATTTGGGCTACTGCGCAGACGAAATGTCTGCTTGTGCATTGCTGACACGGACAAACTACAAACGCCACAGATCGCGACCGCTGATTGGGGCTACCTGCGTTTACGACGCGAAGATTATCAACCAGATGACGTGAATCGATGGGCCGACGTAGTCAGGGCACAACGCGATAGATGGTCGGAGGTTTTTGTTTATTTCAAGCACGAAGAGGCAGGGATTGGACCGAAGCTCGCGAAACAAATGATGCAGCTGCTTGGCGCAACGTAATCGAAACGACTTCCCAATTCTCTGGTTCCCAACATTCTCATCGCTGCCAGGAGAATGAAACAGAGTTTCAAGGCGGGCCGTTCCCAACCAGAATTTGGGAACGGGATGAATAATGCCGGTCTATGTCAAGTCAGCGGCCGGAAGCCGACGCCCATTAAAAGGCCAACAGTTAGAAACGGCCGCTCGGTGGTGCTTACGCTACCGCGCGGCGTTTCTGCTTAACCAGTGTACTCGATGACTTGGGACCGTTTCGACCGGAAGCACGCTTTACCTTCAGGGATTGATTGCGGTTTAGGCTTTCCTGCAAAACTTTGACCAGATCAACTACGTTGGTAGCGCGCGGTTTTACCTCAATCTTGGGACCAATCTCTTTCTTGTTAGCTTTTTGTTCGATCAGTTCCATTACCGCACCGCGATATTCGTCACGATACTTCTTCGGTTCCCACGTGCTCGACATGCTTTCAATGAGCGCGTGCGCCATCTTCAGCTCTTTTTCGTTTAGCTCGGTCTTGGGCCGATTCAGTTCGTCCGGTGTCAGAACTTCGCTGGCAAAATGCATCAGCTCCAAAATAAGGAACAACCCATCGGGTTTGACCGCAGCGAGATATTCGCGATTGCTGATAACGACTTTGGCCACGCCGATCTTCCCGGTCCCGCTCAACGCCTTGTGTAACAATGCGTAAGCTTTCTCGCCACCTTTTTGCGGCTCAAGAAAAGTACGGTTTATAAAAGAACTTGGGGTCAACATGTTCCAGCTCCACGAAATCGGTGATGTCGATCGAATGAGTCGATTCGATCCGAACCTTCTCAAAGTCTTCGTCCTTTAGTACAATGTAACGGCCACGCTCGTATTCGAAACCTTTGACGATTTGATCGGCCGCGACTTCTTTCATGTCGGCCTCGGCTACCTTCCTGTATTTAATCGGGCTTAGATCACTCGCGCGCAGTTGCCGAAAACTCAACTTCTCCTCGCGCGTGGCGGGATAAACGGCAATCGGAATATAAACCAGCCCGAAGCTGATGCTGCCTTTCCAAATAGGACGCATAATTTTCGCGGGTCGCGCAGCTTAAATAGGACAATGCCTCTTGTCAACGCCGCCGCCCGATTCGGGAGCAGCAACAATCAAGCCATCCGAGTGGCGGCAACTTACACCTGGAGGCAGGCAACAATGATGTCGCGATTACGCTTTCTTACTTCCGGATTTTGAATTGCCCGCCGGGAGTGATTGCGCGCGAGCAGCGGCACGCTGTGCATCTTGCATGCGCCCCACCGCGCGATACTCCTCGGACAGATGTTGCCATGGTAACCGGTGGTTCGGCAAAAGCCGCGTCGCTCTTTCAAACGCCTTCACGGCATCGCGGTGATTGCCTTTCTTTTGATAAGCCAATCCGAGGTTTTCCCAAACTGGTCCGTAGCTCGGCGCCAAACTTGCACCTTTTCGAAGACAGGATATTCCTGCGTCCACCTGTCCCGTTGTCGCCAAACAGTATCCCAGTTGTGATTGCACAACGTAATCTCGCGGCGCCAAACGCGCGGCACGCTGCAACGGTGGAATGGCCTGCGCCAGGCGGTTTGCACTAATATAGCTATATCCTTCCAACGCCAGCATGGCAGCACTGTCCGGTGCTACTTCAGCTGCCTTTGAGACAGCGTCCAAAGTAGCTTCAGTGTGCCCCAGCTCTTTCTCGGCGCGCGCCAATAGCAACCAGGTAAACACCAAAGAGGGCGCGAGTTCGGTCGCCTTCTTAGCGTATCGCCGGCTTTCCTCTTTGCGACCCAGGTTTTGGGCGTAATCGCTCAGAAAAAAGTACGGAATAAAGGTATCCGGTTCGAGTTCCGCGGAACGTTGAAGGTGCGGCAGCGCCGCGGCAAAATGGCCCTGTGCACCTTCAACCAATCCCAAGCCAAAATGCGCGTCGGCCGAGCGGGGTTGAATGCCAGCAGCAGTATGGAAAGCAGAAGTCGCTTCCCGATATTGACGCAAACTACAGGCTAAAGATCCACGGAGACAATATGCCGGGGCGCTGTGCGGGTAACGTTCGGTCAATTTGCGACTAAGATTCATGGCCCGCCGAAAATCTCGCTCGCTGATCGCGGAGACGGTCTGCTGCCCCAGAGGGTCGCGAAGTGCGGGATCTTGCTGTTCCCCTGTGCGTTGAACCTGCGGCTTAAGCAGCTTCTCTGGCGGCGGAAGCTTGTTCAGGAGCTTGTCAATGGACGCATCCTGAGCGAAGGCGTCGGAAGCAAGGACGAGCCCCAACAAAATCGCCATGCTAGGAACGACCGAAAAAGAAAAAGTCATCTTGGTTTCTACCAAATTATTGTGCCAGTTCCACTTTTGAAACTCATTCTCTCGAAAGGCCACTGTCAGAAGAGCCGGCGAATGCTCCTTGTTTACTTGAGAATTATTATTGCCGCATCGCTGATCCTAATCGTCAACCAGGCGGGCGCTGCTTGCGTCTGGAAGGTGACGAGCGGCACTAATGTCCTATACCTCGGAGGCTCCATCCATGCGTTGAAAAGCAGCGACTATCCTTTGCCGGCTGCCTACAATCGTGCCTTTGACGCTTCCGATCGGCTTGTTTTCGAGGTAGATCCGAAAGCGTTACTGGAATCGAGCAGAGGAATAGTCAAGGCCGGCGAATATCCGAAGGGCGACAGTCTAAAAAATCATGTCGATCCGCGAACTTACGACTACTTGCGACGCGTTTTTAGGCTGTTAAAGGTCCCGGAAACCCAATTTGCACGTTATCGGCCCTGGTTTCTTTCCCTTGTGCTTCAGGCACCCGCATTGCACGGAATGTCCGAGACATTGGGTGTAGAAGAATTCCTGATCCGACGTGCACGTGCCAATTCTAAACCGGTGTCGGGCTTGGAATCGGCACGCGAACACGCCGACGTCTTCCTCGGCTTAACTGATCGGCAAGGTGAGGCAATGTTGCTGATGATGTTTCTCCCGACGCAACGCAGCAAGGGTAGCTCAGGCGATGAGATGGCAAGGGCGTGGAAGCGCGGAGATGCGGATACGGATACTCGGATCATGATGGATGAGTTCCGCAATTTCCCTTCGCTCGCGGAACGATTCCTGACTGATCGCAACCGCAAATGGATTCCGAAAATCGAGGGATACCTGCAAAGCGGCAAGACCTACTTCGTCGTTGCCGGCGCGGCACATATGGGTGGACCCAACAGCGTAGTCGCCCTCTTGCGCGCTCGCGGCTATCACATCGAACAGCTTTGATTCCGCAGAGGTCGTCGTTTAGGAAAATTGCAGCGCACAATCATATCGGTAAGCTCCATGTGATAAAGGTTCCATTTTTTGCTTTTCTCTTTGCCGCGATACTTTCAATCACACCGTCACTCCACGCGGAAGATCCCGACAAGGACGTAGACGATGCCATCAACGAAGCAGCCAATGCGGCCCAAAAAATGGGCGTGAAAATGCCTGATGTTAAGAAGCAACTGGAGGAGGTAGACAAGGAAGAAGCGAAGGAAAAAGCCGCTTTACAGAAACAGCTCGAAGCACCGGGACCAGTGAAGCTCCCCGAGTGGACACCCAAAGTACCGCAATTCAAGGCTGACGGTCCAGCGGTAAAGAAAATCGTGGATGACGAAGTTGACATTGTCCAGACTGGAACATCATCACTCACACCAGCCGAACTTGGAGATAGCTGGGAGGCAGCGAAAGGCGACAAACTGAATAGCAGCCGCAGTAACAACAGTATCAACGATACCAAGACTGTCTTTATCTATCTATATACACGCGGCGAACCACAAGAGAAGGTCGTCCTTGAAGCCACTCGCGCTCCTGAGGAAAAAATTACGCGCGTAAAAATCTCGTCTCCGCTTCCCAAGCCAGAAGTAGAGGACGAAGATTAAAATTGGGGGAGCGTCCACTCCCCAGCTACGCCGTAACGCTACGCCGGCGAGTCGGCGCCCAACATTGCTTCGACTCGGAGCGGCAATACCCGTCCGGCTCGGACCCTTCTGCCTTTTCCCTTCTTCTCTCTCCCTCTGTTCCCTACTCCGCGAGCGGCAGGAATCTTTCGCGCACTACCTTTTCGTCTTTGACCGTGTAAATGCCGACCTCGGACATTTGCATCCGCTGTTTCGAGTTCTTATCCGTCGCATCGATGTCAAAGCGCACCACAAAGGTATCGCCTGCGACAAATGGCCCGCTCACCTTTGAGTCGTGCACCTCCATGTTCTTTTCCCACCAATCGTTCTTGCCGCGCACTCGATCGATCCCTTGCACCTCGGCCGGGATGTTAGCGACTGCGTGCGGTTCCACGCTAACGATGTCTTTCGCGTAAAGCTCATCGACCGCTTTCTTCCATTCGGTTCCCTTGCAAAGCTCTACCAATCTCATTGCTACGTCCTCCGTACTCATTTTTCCTCCCTTGTTGATGTCTTATCCTTTCATCTAACTGAAGCTGCGACCTCGCGGCGCACCTTTCCGTTCGATTTTTTTAACTGAGGCGCTGGCTCGATCACTCCAAAGACGTTACCGGCCGGATCTTTAGCGTAGGCTAACCAACCAACATTCGGGATTTGCATCTTCGGCACACAAATCTTCCCGCCGCTCTCTTCAATTTTTTTGATCGACCGATCGAGCGACGGCACCGCAACCGTATTGATCGTTCCAGGATGCTGACCCTCTCGAGGACGAGTCAGACCGCCATTGATTCCCGGAGTCTTGTCGTTACCGGTCCTGACAACCCAATATTCGAACGGTCCGCCCTCGAACTTCTGGAACGTCCAGCCAAAGACCTCCTCGTAGAACGGTTGGACCGCTTCCGGGTCGTCCGTGTAAATTTCGAAATGTATCACGCGCTGCATATTTACATCCTTTCTAGCGAATTTGTTTGTCTTCTACGAATGCGCTGCCCATCAACGTCGCACCGCAATCATTAGGATATTGGCTGATATCGACGCAGGACAGGGCGTTCCCCACCAATTATGTTTCGTTCAATACAACGGGCTTGGCTCTTTTTCTGAAAAATTTGGCAAAGGCATCATGCAATTCCGTACGTGGGAGACATACTTCAACCGGCAAAATGCCTATTTGCCCACAGGTTCGAGCCGGATTGGCGTTAGGGCCTTTACTACACGCGATCCATGAAGTGACATGAAACCAAGAGCGAACTCTCCGGTTTTTTTCGCAAAATCCGATGATTTTCGAAGGTGGCTCGAGAAACATCACCAGACCACCACCGAGCAATGGGTTGGCTTTCATCGAAAATCTTCCGGACGCGCGAGCATTACCTGGCCTGAAGCCGTCGACGAAGCTCTGTGCTTTGGTTGGATCGACGGGTTGCGAAAAACGATCGACGCGGAGAGCTACAAAATTCGTTTCACGCCGCGGCGCCCCAACAGCATTTGGAGCGCGATCAATATTGCGCGGATGAAAGAACTTATTCGTGAAGGGCGAGTTCGCACCGCGGGGATGACGGCCTTTCAGAAAGGCACACCCGCGAAATCACGCGTTTACAGTTATGAAAATCGCAAAGCCGCGATATTGGGTAGCGCAGCAACGAACCTGTTCCGCGCCGAGAACGCCGCATGGACATTCTTTCAACGACAACCCCAATCCTATCGACAAACCGCGATTTGGTGGGTGGTTAGCGCGAAGCGCCCGCAAACCCAGGAAACTCGGCTACAACGGCTCATCGCTTCGTCGAAAGCTGGTTGTAGATTATGGCGATAAACCCGTTAGACATTCGTTGTTCTTATAGAAGAATTGCATTTTCTGAGCTGTGACCGCAGACCTCCGATGACAAAATCACTTCAAGCTCTGACCACTCTCCACGAATGGGTCCAATCGGAAAGCCTGCGAAAACATTGTTACGCCGTGGCGGATTCGATGAAGCATTTCGCGCAATTGCGAGGTGAAGATCCGGATACTTGGGAAGCCGTCGGATTATTGCATGACATGGATTACGAGCGTCATCCGAACCTCGAACGTAGTTCCACCGAAGGTCATCCCTTTATCGGTGTGGCGTGGTTGCGCGAGCACGGCTGGAGCGAAGAGATCTGCCGCGCGATTCTTTCGCACGCTGATTATTCAGGCGTGTCTCGTGAAACGCCGCTGGAAAAAACGCTTTACACTGTCGACGAGCTGAGCGGATTCGTTATTGCGGTCGCGCGCGTGCGTCCATCGAAAAGCATTCATGAGGTCGAGGTCACGGCCGTCAAAAAGAAAATGAAAGATAAAGCCTTCGCTCGCGCGGTGAATCGCGAAGACATCGTGCGTGGGGCGGAAGAATTGGGTATGCCGTTGGATGATGTGATCGCACAGGTCATCGCCGCGTTAAAGTCGGATGCCGAACGGCTGGGGCTTCAGGGTTCCCCTGCCCTATCATCCTGAGCGACGCGGAAGGATCTCTTGCTATTTCTCGACTGGTCTACCATAACGACACCGCCGACAACCGGCAAGATGCCCATTGGTCCCACAGGCGAGACGCCTGTGCTACAACGGACGCCACAGCTGAGCGGAGCGACTACATCGCTTCAACACGTTAACTCTTTAGCGTTTTACCAATTTTCCAGCAGCTCGCGCGTCTCAACTACCCCCGCATGCCAAACTTTCATCATCTCTTCATCTGCATGCTGGTAATGGCCGCCATAGTTACCATCCTTCAGGTAGTCGCGTAACGACCGCGGATTTAATTGCCGCAAATACTCGAGATCACTCATCGGCTTTCGTTCGCTGGGCATGGACACGTTGGCCAGGCGCGTCCATGGAAAATTCTCCATCCAAGATGCGTGCGATGCGATCGGATCGATCGCGATGACTTGCGCCCAGGTTTTTGGCGCACTCCACCAGTTGTGAAACTTCACTCGCACATTCGTACGGTCCGCCATCCATTCGCCTACCAGTGACTGTGCGGGAGAATTTCCGCCGTGGCCGTTAAGGATCAGGATTCGCTTGAACCCCTGCTCCGCCAATGCATCGAGAATATCGCGAACTACTGCTAGATGTGTATCAACGCGTAGCGTAATCGAGCCGGGAAATGCGCGAAAGTATGGCGTGATCCCGTAAGCCAAAACCGGAAAGACTGGCACGCCCAATGGCTCCGCCGCTTCCACGGCGATTCGTTCAGCTAGAATGCTGTCAACGCTTAAACTTAAATACGCGTGCTGCTCGGTACTCCCGAGCGGCAACACACAGCGATCATCGCGCTTGAGGTACTGCTCCACCATCATCCAATTCATCTCGCTGATGCGCATGTATGTAGTCGATTCGCCCGTCCCGCTGAATTTCAGTACTCAACCAAGGCCTCATCGGGATAGCAATACAGCCACCGTTCACCCGGCTGGGCGGACGCAATCACGGGGTGTCCGGTCGCGCGTGCATGTTTGCTGGCGTGTTGATTCGGTGAGCTGTCGCAGCACAAGGTCACTCCGCATTCCTGGCACGTTCGCAAATGCACCCAGCGTGCGCCGATCTTTATGCACTCACTACATTCAAGACGTGACGGGCGTTTCACCTCGGCGATGGCGGAAAGATGTGTACAGCTTTCGCTAGTCATGGAATTACATCTTCTTTAAATACTCGTGAACAAACTGGACCGCCATCGCGCCTTCGCCGACAGCAGAGGCAACGCGCTTGACCGAACCGGAACGCACAATTTTCTTCATGGTTTCCAAATTAGATCTACAGATTACGCAGCGGCCTTTATCACGTTACGGCTCGCCAGGAATTTTCGCGAATTTTTCCGAATCTGTATCAATCGGGACCGGGATATCTGCGGATCAAACTCTCTCTGATTTCGGCGTTGGGCGTTAGATGTTTACCCTTGGGGGTTAACTGCCAATCCGGCTCGGACTCGCTTTGTATATTTCACGGTTAGCCTTAGCGTTTGCGATCCCGCTTGCAAATGACCGACGAACAACAGGACGAACAGTTTTATCGCGACACCGAAAGCATCGCGTTTCCGAAGCTGAACGATCACCAGCTTTCGCTCCTTGAGCCCTTGGGCGAACGACGCGCGATGAAACGCGGCGACATGCTGTTCAAGGCCGGACAACGCGATCTCGGATTAGCAATTGTTTTACGCGGTGAATTCGAGGCCTTCGAGACACGCGATGGCACAGAATACAACCTCGCTATCGCCCACGAGCGCGATTTCATCGGCGACGTATCGATGCTCCAGGGCACATCGATTCTCGGTTCGTCCAGAGTCACATCGGACGAGGCCGAGATACTCCACATTCCGGCCGCAGAACTTCGGCGAGCACTCGCGGAAATTCCGGCCGTAAGCAAGACAATCGTCGAGGCATTGATCATGCGACGACGTCGGCTTCGCCGCGATCGCGAATTCGCAGGCATGCGTGTTTTGGCAAACCGCGATGCGCGCGACGGACATCAGCTCGATGATTTTCTGGACAAGAATCGCATCCCGCATCGGCTGGTCGAATTTGAAAGCGAACAGGGCAAGGCGCTGAGCGAACGTTTTCACCTAACGAGTCGTGATTTGCCGGTCCTGATCACTCCGGCGGGTGCGCGCCTGCGCCGGCCGTCGTTACGCGAGGTCGCGAGAGAAGCCGGCTTGTTGCGTTCGCTTGCCGAAGAAGAGGAAACCGAAATTCTTTCCGACCTGACGATCGTTGGCGCTGGACCGGCCGGCCTGGCGGCAGCTGTGTATGCCGCGTCCGAGGGATTGAAAACGGTCGTCCTGGAAAGTTATGCTCCCGGCGGACAAGCCGGTTCCTCCTCACTCATTGAAAACTTCTTCGGATTCCCAACCGGTATTGGTGGCGGGGAATTGACCTGGCTCGCTCAGCTGCAGGCTTACCGATTCGGCGCGAAATTTTCCACACCAGCCTCGGCCCTCTCCCTGCAATACCACCCGGAGAGCGAGTACCGCGCCTGCCTCGAAACGGAAGGTTGCTCCGCGGTGCTTCGAGCAAAAGCGGTCCTGATTGCGACTGGCGCCGATTATCGCCGGCTCGAAGCCGAGGGCCGGGAACAATTCGAAGGTGTGGGCGTTTATTACGCTGCGACCGCGCTGGAAGGTCAGCTTTGTCGCAATGAAACGGTTGTGGTAGCGGGAAGCGGTAACTCGGCCGGGCAGGCGGCGATGTTCCTTTCCGACGGCGCGGCCAAGGTACTACTCGTCGTTAGGGGAAACAGTATCGCCAACAAAATGTCGAACTACCTTTCGCGTCGGGTGCAAGCCAGCGAAAACATCGAAACTCTTTTCAACACTGAAATCCGCAAAATGTCCGGCGGGAAAAAGCTGGAAGAAATCGAAGTGGAAAACACGAAGACCGGCGAACGCCGGGTCGTTCGAACGCTGGCCGTTTTTTCCATGATCGGCGCCAAACCGTGCACCGACTGGTTGCCACCGGAAATCGAGCGCGATGCCAAAGGATTCATCAAAACCGGGATCAGCGCGGCCGGCGCGCCAGCTTGGCAGGCGAGCAAACATCAACCCGGCCCGCTCGAAACCAGCCTCCCGGGAATTTTCGCTGCGGGCGACGTCCGCTCCGGATCAGTCAAACGTTGCGCCGCCGCCGTCGGCGAAGGCGGCATGGCCATCGCCGGCATCCAACTGAGATTGGCCGGGGCAAGCTGAATCGGGGCAAGCTTGGAAATATTTGTCGGTCAATTGACCGAAAAGATTTTTGAACAAAATAGTTGACTGGTCAGTCTACCCAGTTTAAAAGGGGCATATGCCAAGAGTGAGCGATATGAAAAAGCGCCTGATGGACGCCGCGATGGACTTGATCTGGGAAAACAGTTACGGCGCCACCTCGGTCGACGCGATTTGCGAGCGCGCCGGGGCAAAAAAAGGCAGCTTTTATTACTTCTTTAAGTCCAAATCGGAGCTGGCGGCGGCTGCTTTGGAGGATTGCTGGAATAAGAAGAAAGCAGAAATGGATTCCATTTTTTCGCCAACGGTGCCGCCAATGGAGCGATTCGATCGCTATTTTGACTTTGTGCATGACCGCCTGGCCGAGGTGCAAAAAAAATGTGGCTCAATCCTGGGATGTCCATTCATAAGCGTCGGCAGCGAAGTGAGCACTCAGGACCAAATCGTGCGCGAGACGATCGATCGGATCATGGATCGCAAGCTGAATTATTTCGTTTCGGCGGTGCGCGATGCCGCGGCCGAGGGCCTAATTGAGGCACCCGATCCGGTAGCGAAAGCCAGAGCGTTGTTTTCCTGCTATCAAGGGATGATGGCGCAGGCTCGGATTCAGAACGACATCGAGTTGCTTCGCGGATTCAAGGAGGTGGCGATGGAGGTTTTGGGAGCAAAACCGGCTTCGGCCATGTCTTCATCATAATTGTTTTTTTGCCAATTTTATAGACGACCGGTCAAGTATGAAACTAACAAAATCGAAAGGAGTAAACTAAATGAAAATCAATGAGATTGACCCGTTCCCCCAGACGCTGGCTACAGCCGTTACAAAATTGAAAAACCGGCTGCAACGCACTTACGAACAGGCTTATCCCGAGTTGGGGGATCTTGTTCGAATTGTTCTCGACGAAGAAGAAGCAAGGGCGTGGGAATTATCATTCCCGCATTTGCTTCTTCCTGATCTCGTCGAAGCACACGTCGCCAAACTCCATCTCCACCCCGCGCCGACAACCCCCGACGATTTCATCGAGCACGACTTCGCCGAAATCGAGCCGGCTCTGGCGTTATGCGGATCCTGAATGAGGGCGTTACTTGTTTGCGACGCATTCAGTGCCAGATGAACGATGAAGAAATCACGCAGAAAATAACTTATGAGCTCGAAAATGAAAGCAGCACAGATCAGCAAAGCCGGTGGAGATTTTGAATTAGTCGAACGCGATATTCCAGAGCCAGATGCCGGGCACGTTCGAGTGAAAGTTGAAGCGTGTGGTATTTGTCACAGCGACGCGTTAGTGAAGGAGGGCCTCTGGCCCGGTTTGCAATACCCGCGGGTGCCTGGCCACGAAATCGCGGGACGTGTAGACGCGATCGGCGCTGACGTTGCCAACTGGAGGAACGGCCAGCGCGTCGGTGTCGGTTGGCACGGCGGACATGATTTTGTCTGTGAACAATGCCGGCGCGGTGATTTTGCTATGTGCATCAGTCGCAAAGTCACCGGCATCGATTTCGATGGCGGCTATGCCGAGTACATGATCGCACCAGCGGCCGCGCTGGCCGCGATTCCCGATGAATTGCCGGCCGAAGAAGCCGGTCCGTTCATGTGCGCCGGCGTTACTGTTTACAATGCGCTACGCAATTCTGGAGCGCGCCCCGGCGATGTCGTGGCAGTACAAGGCATCGGCGGGCTGGGACATCTCGGTGTGCAGTACGCGAGACAAATGGGATTCAAGACCGTGGCCCTCGGCCGCGGGAAGGACAAAGGACCATTAGCGGAAAAACTGGGCGCACATCAATACATCGATTCAAATGTCGCCGATACCGTGGCGGAATTGCAAAAGCTGGGCGGGGCCCGTGTGATTCTGGCCACAGCGCCGAGCGCAAAAGCGATTTCCGCGGTTGTAGACGGATTAGGAGTGAACGGCAATTTGCTCGTGCCGGCTGCGCCGATGGAACCACTGAGCGTCAATGTGCTGCCGTTGATTATGGGGAGACGATCCGTCTCCGGGTGTTATTCCGGCACTGCGCGAGATTCGCAGGACACCTTGGAATTCAGCGCCTTCAACGGCGTCCATCCCATGATCGAGAAATATCCACTCAATCGCGTGGCCGACGCTTACGAACAAATGAACAGCGGCAAGGTGCGTTTCCGGGTCGTTCTAACCATGCAATGAATTTCAACTCACGAAGTCAAAGGAGACACAAATGAACAACAACAAAACATTTGAAGGTAAAGTTGCGCTGGTGACCGGAGGAACTTCCGGCATCGGCAAAGCGACGGCGATCGCATTCGCCCGTGCCGGCGCTAAGGTCGTTTTGAGCGGCCGCCGGGAAAAAGAAGGAGCACAAGTCGTGGCCGAAATTAAGAAACTTGGCGGCGACGCGGCATTCGTCCGCGCGGACGTTGCCAAAGATGCAGACGTGAAAGCGATGGTCGATTTCACGGTCGGCAAATTCGGCCGCCTCGACGTCGCCTTTAACAATGCCGGCGTTGAATGGAAGGGACCGCTCGATCAGGCGACTGAAGCGGAATATCGCCGCGTTTTCGACATCAACGTTTGGGGCGTTCTCAATTCCATGCGTCACGAAATTCCAGTCATGCTCAAAAATGGCGGCGGCGCCATCGTCAATACTTCCAGCGTGGCCGGACACGTTGGGCTCGCGCAGGTCAGCGTTTACATCGCTTCCAAGCACGCTGTCGAAGGCCTGACCAAATCGGTCGCGCTCGAGTTCGCCAAACAGAACATTCGCATCAATGCGGTCGCTCCGGGCGTCATCGCCACCGAAATGTTCGATCGCTTCGCCGGAGACGAATTGCGAGACCAGATCGTATCGATCGTTCCAGTTGGGCGGGTCGGCGCGGGCGAAGAGATTGCCGCAGCAGTTCTCTATCTTGCTTCGGATGCCGCGAAATTCACGACGGGCGCATCATTGGTCGTCGATGGAGGCTTCATCGCCGGATGAATCAATTAAATGAAACAAAAATCAGAGGAACAGAAATGAAGAACGGAAAACTGGATGGAAAAGTCGCAGTAGTAACGGGTGCGTCGAAGGGGATCGGCGCAGGGATCGCAAAGGAATTGGCGGCGCAAGGCGCGTCGGTCGTTGTTAATTATTCATCGGCCAAGTCAGACGCCGACAAAATTGTCGATCACATCGCGAAGGGCGGCGGCCAGGCCGTCGCAGTACAGGCAAACGTGGCGAAGAAGTCAGAAGTGGAGCGATTGTTTGCGGAAACGGAAAAGGCGTTCGGCAAAATTGACATTCTGGTCAACAACGCCGGCGTTTACGAGTTCATGCCGGTCGAAGAAGTCACCGAGCCTCAATTCCACAGAATGTTTGATACAAACGTTCTCGGAATGATCCTCGCCACCCAGGAGGCGCTCAAGCATTTCAATCAAAACGGCGGGAGCATTGTAAACATCAGTTCGCTCGCCAGCTCGCTTACGCCGCCGACCGGGGTTGTTTACAACGCCACCAAAGGAGCAGTCGACGCGATCACGCGCACGTTAGCGAAAGAGCTCGGTCCGCGAAAGATTCGGGTGAACTCCATCAACCCCGGAATGGTCATAACCGAAGGCGTTGTTTCGGCTGGATTCGACAGCGGCGATTTCCGCCAAACTTTTGAATCCCAAACGCCGCTCGGCCGGATCGGTCAACCGGACGATATCGCGCCCGCGGCGGTATTTTTTGCCTCGGACGATTCGAAATGGATCACCGGGGAAGACCCTGCTGATCGCAGGAGGTCTTCGATAAGAATTTATCAAAATATAAAACAAAACACGACAGGAAATTAAATATGAAAACTAAATTCTATTGGGTGGCACTGCTCGCCAGCGCAGCCATGATCGCTCAAGCAAACGCGGGCGGTCATCACGGCGGAGGAGGTGGCGGCGATTCTGGTGGAAGCGTCGCTGTCTCGGGTCCGTCCAATTCGGGACGGAGCGGTGCGGTTTCATCCTTCCGATCCATGCCAATGCATACCTTGGGCGGTGGCCGAATGATTTATTCGGGACAGCGCTTCTCGTCCGCGAATCTGCACTCGCCGTCACCAACAGCGTTCCGTCCGTATTACGCTAATCCGAATGCGCGTGCGTCGATCCGATCGCACCAGAGCGCGCGCGAAAATATCAGTCGGAGCAATAGCATCGCGCGATCCGTCGAACGGAAATCGCACGATCTCCCACGTGAGCCGCGCACGAAATGCGGCGGCCCAAGTGAAAAACGGAAACGCCACCTTACGTGGTGATTGGCGTAACCACGTATTCGCACAACGCTCGGCCAACTGGCAACGTAACTGGGATCGCCGGAGTGACCATTTGTGGCACGGTCACCGTTGCCATTTCGTCAACGGTTCCTGGATCATCTTCGACCTCGGATTTTATCCCTGGGACACGTTCTCGTATCCGTACGGCAACTACTATGGGTACGGTTACAACCCCTATTTGTACAACTACGATCCCGGTTACTACGATTCCTACGGTTACCAGGACGAAGAATACTACGGTGCAAACAGAGACGATGTAACTGTTCAATCTGCCGATTTGATTGTCGCCAACGCGCAGGAGAAACTCGCGCAACAACGGCTATTACCGCGGTGGAATCGACGGCATCCTTGGACCCGAAACAAGCCGTGCCATCGCGCGTTTCCAAAGTAATCAAGGTCTTCGTGTAACCGGCGTTCTAACTCGAGACACGGTCGAGGCGTTGGGGTTGCGACAGGTAGCATCTACTAACGAGGAACCAACCTATGATTAAATATCCCACAACCGATGTTTCGTTCTGGTTCGCGGTTTTCAGCCCGTTGGTCGGAATCCTGACCGGGTTCCTCGCGCTCGTCCTGTTCTACCGATGAACACGATAAGAGAGACCGAATTACTTCAGAGGCTGAAACAGCCTGCCAGAACAGCAGCCAAATGGAGCAAAATCTTCCGCCGTCGCCGAATGAACGATCCCTTGCTTGTCTTCAACATGGCGATCTTCAACGTCGACGACGGTTGGAGCCGTATATTTAGTCCGCTTAAAATTTACGAAAACGGCGCGTGACAATATTCATGAAGAACCTTGGAATGACACAGGCGTGACTCATTAACGAGGAAGGAAACTATGTTGCCATACGTTACCGCCGAAGCGGACAACCCTGCCTGTCTCAGTTCTAGCCCAAATCTCAATGAAGAACCCCAAGTCTTGTTCCCAAGTCGCGAGCTTGGGTAATCCACAGCAATTTTTTGCAAGACCAGCTAAAAGGTCCTAATTAAATCATGAAAAAACCAAATTCACTCAAGACTGTAGATCTTCTTCACCGGCGCAATGCCCCCCTGGCAACTCGAACCGATCTTTCCGCGGCCGCGACAAAAGACATCGCCGCCGCGATGAACGGGATCCTCGCGGACGTGTTCGCGCTCTATTTGAAAACAAAAAATTTCCACTGGCACATGAGCGGGCCACATTTTCGCGACTATCACCTGCTCCTCGACGAGCACGCCGATCAACTTTTCGCGATGACCGATCCGATCGCGGAACGAGTCCGCAAAATCGGCGGCCCGACCCTGAAATCGATTGGCCACGTTTCGCGGACACAGCGCGTGCTCGATAACGACGCAGAATACGTCGAACCGCTGGACATGCTGGCCGAACTTGCTGAGGACAATCGCACCCTGGCGGCCCGATTGCGCGAGGCGCACGACGTCTGCGACGAACATCGCGACGTTGCTACAACCAGCCTGATCGAGATTTGGATCGACGAGGCGGAACGTCGTGGCTGGTTCCTCTTCGAGAGCACCAGGCGACGCAACTAGAGCTGATCATACGACTTGAGTTCGGTACCATTTCGCGAGAATCCGGCGCGGACCCCACATGGCTGCGCCGTGAATCGAACTCGCGCTCCCGCAAAACAGGGCTTATCAATTACGTCGCCAGAGCGTAACGCCGCAATCTCCATAACATGAAACCGGTTACGCTTGTCGTCGGACTGCTCATCAGTGTGGCAGTAACGGCTGGTTGTTCGCGAAAGCCGGCTCAAGTCGCGCCGAACGCGCCGGAAGTCCTGGTCACAGCCGTCCAGCCGCGTGACGTGCCGCGCGTGCTTGAACGCGTCGCAACACTCGATGGATTCATCAACGCCAACATCAACGCGCAGGTGCAGGGCTACATCGTTTCGCGCGATTACCAGGAGGGCAGCGTGGTAAAGAAGGGCGATCTCCTTTTTCACATCGATCCCCGGCCGTTCGAAGCCGCATTAGCGCAGGCCAAGGGCACTCTGGCAAAAGACAAAGCTAACCAGGTAAAATCAGACGCGGACGAAAAACGCGCGATGGACTTGTTCAACAAAAAAGTGACTAGCGACCAGGAGCGCGATACAGCCATCGCCGCTGCCCAGGCGGGCAGGGCAAACATCGAAGCCGACGAAGCGGCCGTGAAACAGGCGGAGCTCAATCTTGGATACGCCAAGATCACCGCCCCGATTGACGGTGTCGTTGGATTTGCCAACAATCAGGTCGGCGATCTGGTCGGACCAAGTACGGGCCCACTCACAACCATGTCGCAAATCGATCCGATCAAAGCTGTCGTGACCGCCGGCGAAGGCCCGTTCACCGATTTCGTTTCGCGCCATCCCGATGCGACGGAGCGCAACGCCTATATCAAAAGCCTCGACTTCGACTTAATCCTCGGCAATGGCGAGGTGTATCCGCATAAAGGCAAGTTTTATGCACTCGATCGCAGCCTGGATCCGAAGACTGGATCGATCCGCTACTATGTAACGTTTCCGAATCCGGGGAACATTTTGCGGCCCGGACAGTTTGGAAACGTGCGCTTCGTCGCCGACATGAAAAAGGGGGCGATGGTAATTCCGCAGGAAGCGGTGAACGAGTTGCAGGGCAACTATCAAGTCGCAGTTGTCGATGAAAACAACAAGGTCAGCATTCGTCCGGTAAAAATGGGCGAACGCATCGGCGCGATGTGGGAAGTCACGGAAGGTCTCAAGCCGGGTGAAAAAGTTGTTGTGCAAGGACTCCAAAAAGCGCGCGAAGGATCGGCAGTGACAGTCAAAGACTGGACGCCGCCGCCCGATGCGTTGGTTTCAAAAGCGGACCAGCAAAAGAAGCCCTAAGAAGTGTCTGAGTTTTTCGTCCGGCGCCCCATTGTCGCGATCGTTATCGCGATTCTGATGACGCTCATCGGCGGCGTGTGCATTCTGGCGTTGCCGATCGCGCAGTATCCGCAAATCGCCCCGCCGGAGATTCAAGTGCAAACGCACTACACCGGCGCGGACGCGCTCACGATCGAGCAATCGGTCGCGGCGCCGATCGAGCAGCAGATGAGTGGCGTGGACAACATGAACTACATGTACTCGATCAACTCCAACAGCGGCGACATCCGATTGATCGTCAATTTCGACGTCGCAACCGACCCGAACATCGATCAAGTCCTGACGCAGCTCCGGGTGGCGCAAGCGCAATCGCAGTTGCCCGCCGATGTTAATAACTACGGCATCACCGTTAAAAAATCGACAACGGCGCCACTGATGCTGATCGCGCTATATTCGCCCAAAGGCAGCTACGACGGAACCTTTCTCGCCAATTACGGCTACATTAATATCTTCGATCCACTGACGCGCGTGCCGGGAATTGGCAATGTGCAGATTTTTGGCGCTGGCCAATACGCCATGCGCCTGTGGGTCAAGCCGGACCAACTCGCGAAGCTCGGCATCACTGTGCCGGACATCATCACCGCAGTGCAAAAGCAGAACACGGTGAATCCTGCCGGCCAGGTCGGCGGCGAACCAATTCCAAGCGGACAGAAATTCACCTATACCGTGCGCGCCCAGGGACGATTGCAAACACCGGAGGAATTTGGGGAGATTGTCGTTAGGGCGAATCCGGACGGTTCGTTTGTGCGGGTGAAAGACATCGCGCGCATTGATCTCGGCGCGCAAACTTACAACTTGAGAGGCAGGCTCAACGGACAACCCTCGGCGATTCTCGCTGTGTATCAGTTGCCCGGAACCAACGCCGTTAAAGCCGCGCAAGGCGTGCGCAAATTAATGGCGGAAGCGAAGCAACGTTTTCCGGCGGACATGGATTTCGTCGTCTCGCTGGATCAAACCCTCTCGGTTACTGAAGGATTGAACGACATCGTTAAAACGTTGTTCGAGGCGCTGGTGTTGGTCGTCATCGTCGTATTCATTTTTTTGCAAGGCTGGCGCGCCACGCTCATTCCATTGTGCGCGGTGCCGGTGTCGTTGCTCGGCACGTTTGTAGTATTCCCGTTGTTCGGATTCTCGATCAACACGCTTTCGCTTTTCGGACTTGTGCTCGCCATCGGGCTTGTGGTTGACGACGCGATTGTTGTTGTCGAAGCAGTTGAGCGTCACATTGAAGAAGGAATGTCGCCGCGTGACGCGACACTTCAGGCGATGCGCGAAGTCTCAGGAGTGGTAATCGGCGTTGCACTCGTACTTTCGGCCGTGTTTATTCCTACCGCATTTCTTCCTGGTATCACCGGCAGGTTATATCAACAGTTCGCGCTCACGATTGCTATCTCCGTCATTTTCTCCGCGTTCAACGCGCTTTCGTTAAGCCCGGCGTTGTCTGCCTTACTGCTTCGCCCGAAGAAAAAGGCGTGGGGTCCGGTTGGCTGGTTTTTCGATCGATTCAATCGTGTCTTCGGCGCGGCGACCCACGGCTACGTGAACTGGTCACGCATCGCCATTCGAAAAACGGTGCTAAGCTTCGCGCTGCTCGCAGTGCTCGCTGTCGGCGCGGGAGCGTTTGGATCGCGATTGCCGAGCGGTTTTTTGCCGGAAGAAGACCAGGGCTACGTATTTCTCGCGTTGCAATTACCGGATGCGGCATCACTAGAGCGAACCGCTGCCGCGTCTCGCAAAATCGAAGAGATTCTCAGCAAAATTCCGGGCGTCCAGTACACGACCAGCGTTGTCGGATTCAGTTTGCTCAGTCTCGTGCAAAATACTTATAGCGCCTTCTTTTTCGTCACGTTCAAGCCCTGGAGCGAACGGACCAAGCCGGAAGAACAATACACCGCGATCAAGGCGAACATTAACAAACAGCTCGCCGGGCTTCCCGAAGGTATCGCCTTCGCGTTTCCGCCGCCGGCGATTCCGGGCGTGGGCACTTCCGGCGGATTCCAATTCATTTTGGAAGATCGCGCCGGCAAAGACGTCGCCTTTCTCGCTCAAAATGTGAAGACGTTTCTCGACGCGGCGCGTAAACGGCCGGAGCTAGCCACCCTTATTCCGACGTTTCTGCCGAACGTCCCGCAGGTTTTCGTCAACGTCGATCGCGACAAGGTCATCAAGCAGGGGATCGATCTCGGCCAGGTCTATCAGACCCTCCAGACGTTCATGGGCGGTTTTTTTGTGAACTACTTCAATCGTTTCGGGCGAACATGGCAGGTATATATAGAGGCCGAAGGCGATTATCGCACCGACGCGAAAAATGTCGGGCAATTCTTCGTGCGCAACTCGAACGGTACGTCAGTTCCGTTGGATGCGATTTCCACTATCCAAAATATCTCGGGGCCGGAATTCACCTTGCGTTACAACGAATACCGCGCGGCCCAAATCAACGGTTCCGCGGCGGCTGGTTATAGCTCGTACCAGGCTATGAACGCACTCGAGGAAACTTTTCGCCAAACAATGCCTAAGGAGATGGGCTACGACTATCTTGGCCTGTCGTTTCAGGAAAAGAAAGCACAGCAGGGCGTATCCCCGACTCTCGTGTTCGGAATGTCGCTCATTTTCGTGTTCCTGATCCTCGCCGCCCTTTACGAAAGCTGGTCGTTGCCATTCAGTGTGCTGCTCGGAACACCGGTCGCAGTGTTCGGCGCGTTTGCAACGCTCTGGTTGCGCGGAATTCAAAACAATATTTACGCCCAAATTGGTCTGATCATGCTTATCGGACTCGCAGCCAAAAACGCCATCCTGATCGTTGAATTCGCCAAGGACGAATACGAGAAGGGCAAACCCCTCCTCGATGCTGCGCTCGAAGGCGCCCGCCTGCGTTTGCGACCTATCCTCATGACGTCCTTCGCCTTCATCTTCGGCCTTATGCCGCTTTGGTTTGCGAGCGGGTCCGGTGCCGTCGCGCGCCGCGTGCTCGGCTCAACCGTGATCGGTGGAATGATCGCCGCGTCGGCCATCGCTATCTTTCTTATTCCCGTCACCTTTTACGTGATCGAGCGGCTCTTCGCTGGTCGGCCGTCTTCAAACGAACCACCTGCTAAGCTGCCCGCGAGTAAACCGCCGACGCCGCCCCAACCCAACCCGCAGCACCCCTAACCACCGGACCTCTAAATACCCATATATATGGGTACGGATCGAGCAGATTACCGAGGAAGCGGCTGGTCATTGATTCAGGAGTCGGGCTTAGTCATTCGTCGTTACGGGACCCATCGCGGCATCATCTCCTGTCGACGCGTTCCAGGATGTCCGCGAGTGCGTCGGGACGGCTAACGTGTGGACAATGTCCACCGGGCAGCTCAATTGGTTCTACTCCGAGCAATCCGCGAGCGGCTTTGCGCTGCCAGTCGGGCGTAATCGTCCGATCATCCCTACCCATGATGTAGCTGGACGGGACCGGGGGCCACGCGCCCAGTGGACATGGTTCTTCCAGAGCGCGCCTGGCGTAAAACATCACTCGTGTCGACAGCGCCCAGTCGAGACGATCGGGCGGGCAATCGTGGTAGACGAATTCCAACGCGACCTTCTCGTCCCGCGGATTTTGTCTAACCCAGGCCGGGTTGAACATCGACGGATCGTTCCTGTGTTGTTCAATGACACTCATACCCGGACGCGGTACTACTGCCGCCAGGAATACCATGCGCCGCGGAGACCAGCGCTCGGCAATCAATGGCAGGTACATGCCACTGGCGGAGTGTGCGACACAGATGACATCGGCCGGGTTCATACCGGAGCGGTCGAGAGCGTTCACGATGGTCTCGGCATGCCAGATCAAGCCTTGGTCGGTCCGGCTCACTTCAAACGCAGGAGTGAGGACGCTGTGACCCCGCTGTTCCAGTTCGTGGACCAGCAGCTTCCAACCTTTTGGCCCCTGCCCGCTTCCGTGAATGAGACAATACGAGGTCATGACTGCGAACATAGCTGATTCCAGGATGACGAATGACGAAACCCGAAGCCGAATCAACGACGAAGACGGGATCGTCCTGAGTTTCCGCAATTCCAAACCGCCCTTCGCCGTCTTGGCCTGCGCGAACGGGAGCAGCCCGTGCGCGCCTCGCGTTTGCAAATGGACCAATCGAATTAGAAAATAATTATCGCGCGCTGGAGGTGAACCACCTCGACAACCCGAGCAGGCTAACCAAACAGGAAAACGCCTTCAAAAGTGCCGATGAACTGAAGTTAAAGAGGACCGAAACGATCGCGTTCAGTAGCGAATAGCTCAGCGACGAATTCGGCAGGTTGTGGAGTTGGACAAGCAAACACACCGCCACAATTAGCGGAACACCAACAAGACCCAACAGATGATACCCGGAGCATTTGAGAAACGATAGGCCACGCTCATTCAACAGTTCAGCCTGCGTTACCGCATCCCCTGGCGAGTCAAACACAGAGTTCTCGTCGAGCTTCGCCCATTTTAAGGCGCAACATTCCACGGTCAGTTGATCACGAACCCGCTTCAGTTCCTGCGCACGATTATACAGACGCTGACGCGCAGTTAGCCACTCCTTTGGCGAATTAATGTCGTCGCCCGACAAAACATCCGGGTTTCGCAATGTTATTGTTTGTGTGCTCATTTCCAGCTCCTCATTGTGTTCCGCTGTTCACAGGGACGACGAACGAGCACGCGGACTCAGGACAATATTTTGGATTCCGTAAAAAAATTGAGCGGTTTGCGCATCGAGATCATGACGAGCCCTCAATTACGCATTTTCATTAGGCCGGCGCGCCCTAGAAGAGCATTTCCGAATCGAGTTAATGTAGAGACGGCCGTGTCGGCCGCAGACGCGACGGCGGCGCTCTCCAAATTTACGAAGACCTCGGGCACTGAGGCCCCTCCCACATTCCAGAGGGGGGTTGATTTGCAAAAACTACTGGTCATTGCGCGGCTCTCTTATATAAGCAAACGCGTCGGTTCATGCTTTTCAATTCGCTCACCTTCGTCGTTTTCTTTGTCGTCGTCTTGGCGCTCTTCTGGAGCATCGGATCATGGAATGCGCGCAAAAACCTGCTCGTGGTCGCGAGTTACCTTTTTTACGGAGCGTGGAATCCGCCTTTCGCCGCCCTTCTTTTTTCAACCACCAGCATGGATTTCTGGCTCGGGGCGCGAATGGCGAAAGCTGCAACTCCGCGATCAAAACGAGGCTGGCTCGTGGCCAGCGTGTGCATGAACCTGAGCATGCTTGGCTTCTTTAAATACGGAAACTTTCTGCTGGAAAATTTCCAGTGGCTGCTCGCACGCATCGGTATCATTTATCATCCGCCCCACCTCGACATTCTTCTGCCGGTTGGCATCTCTTTTTACACGTTTCATTCGCTCTCCTATACCCTCGATATTTATCGCGGCGTTCTCCAGCCGACGCGATCGTTGCGTGATTTCGTTCTCGCAGTCTCCTTTTTCCCTCAACTGGTCGCCGGACCAATTGTGCGTGCCGGCGATTTTCTCCCGCAATTAGTCAGACCACCACGCTTGCGCCTCGGACAATTCCTCTGGGGCCTCCTCTTGATGACGCTCGGTTTGTTCGAAAAGATTGTCGTCGCCGACACGCTACTTTCCGGATCCGCCGATCGCATTTTTGGTTACGGTGGCCCGCTCATCGCGCTCGATTCGTGGATTGGCGTGCTCGCATTTGCGGGGCAGATATTTTTTGATTTCGCGGGCTATTCCACCTGCGCGATCGGCGCGGCTTTGTGTCTGGGTTTCCACTTGAAGGATAATTTTCGTTTTCCTTACGCGGCCATCGGCTTCTCCGACTTCTGGCGACGCTGGCACATCTCTCTTTCTACTTTCCTGCGCGATTATCTTTACATTCCCCTCGGAGGCAATCAGGTCCGGCCATTACGAGCGGCAATCAACCTGGTGATCGTGATGTTCCTCGGCGGTCTCTGGCATGGCGCAGCGTGGACCTTTGTGGTTTGGGGATTACTTCATGGTTCTTATCTCGTGATCGAACGTGTGGTTCGCGTTTTGTTCGAAAAAAAGCCCTGGGCCAATAATTTCGCGACGCGCGCTCTGACGTGGCTCGCCACTTACGGCGCGGTTTGCATCGCCTGGGTCTTTTTCCGCGCATCCGACTTCACCGTCGCCAGCCGAATGCTAGGCGGGATGTTCGGCCGTCACGCCCACGGTGACGCCATTCTTTCAACCCGCGAAATCCTGCAAGTGGCCACCGTCACCATTTGCGTGATTGCGGTGCATTGGACGCTACGTGACAGCAACATCGAAACCGCGGTGACTCGGCTCCCGCGTTGGGTCGTCACGACGACGTGGGCTTTGATGGCCTGCGCCATTATTCTTACTCAAGGAAACAGTAATGCCTTCATCTACTTCCAGTTTTAAGAACAGACTGCGCCTGCCGCGTTTATTTTTCCGGCAACCAACCGAAGCCGAAAGCGTGCACGGCGGACCGCCCTTGGAATTCGAGCGCCCAATCCCGCCGATACCGTGGCGCGGCATCACGGTCATCGTCGCAATTACTATCATCGCCGCGACAACCGCATGGGAAATTTATTGTCGCTCGATTGGTTACGGACCGACCCTGAATGATGGCGAGGACTTCTGGACAATGATTCGCCGGCGAGTGCAACCGGAATCGGTCGTGATCATCGGTGATTCTCGCGGCTGGTACGATCTCGACCTCGACGAACTTCAAAAAGGATTAGGCAAACGCCCGCTGCAACTGGCGATGGGTGGAGGTTGTGGTTACCCGGTCCTGGCTGATCTCGCTGACGACAAAACTTTTCACGGCACCATTATTTGCAGCTTCGTGCCCCGCTTGTTTTTTGCGCCGCCCGGCACGCCTCCATGGGAACGCGGGGAAAAAGCCGTGCGCCGGTTTCATACGCAAACGCCGGCACAACGTGCCGGCCAATATCTCGCCTTCCCGCTGGAAGAACATGTCGCGTTCCTGAAGCAGGAAGAGCTTACCCTCGACGATCTGCTGAAACGTTTGTCTATCCCGAATCGCCCTGGCGCTTTGGTACCGCCACGTCTTCCACCTTATTTCGGAACCATCGATCGAGAACGTCGCGCGCGCATGATCGAGGAGTGTGCGCGCGGTGGAAAATTGGCCAGCACGATCCAACAAATCTGGATCCCACTCTTCACTGCCCCTCCGCCTCCGAGTTATATTCCGAAGGACGTGTTCATGGCGAAGATGAAGGAGGCGATCGAAACGCGCTTTCGCGATACCATTGCGGCGGTACAGAAGATACGTGGCCGCGGCGGCAAGGTTGTCTTCGTCAGACTTCCTGTTAGTGGCGGACTCAAAACGCTGGAAGATCAAACGACACCGCGCAATCAAACCTGGGACCCGTTGCTGCAAGGCACGGGTGCTCCCGGTATTTACTTCGAAGATTATCCAGAACTGGCCAGCTTCTCCTGTCCGGAATGGTCGCACCTGTCCGCCGGCGATTCCGTAGAATTCAGTAAACGCCTTGTTCCCCATCTTCGCGCGGCACTCAAGATGTGACGCGCACTCGCTGGTACATCGTCAAATGAGTACGTTGCGATGCTGTAAGGCGGATCGGCTAATCCGCAATGCCAGTCCGGCTCGGACCTGTTAAAGCCGACGGGAATGAGACGACTGCTCTGGCTGGATATCGCAAAAGCAATTGCCATTTCCTGGGTCGTATATTTTCATTTCTTCAACACTGTCTTCCAGCATACGCAATTCCCGGCCGACAACTGGAGCAGTCTCGCCGCAGGCACGGTTACCGTGATCCGGATAGTGTGGTTGAAAATTTCCGGCATCGGTTTTCACGCGGTCGGTGTTTTCATTATTCTCAGCGGCTGGGCGCTGATGGAATCGACTGCGCGACGGGCGGACTCCTCTTCATTAAAATGGGGAAGCTGGTTTGGCGCGCGTTTTCTCCGGCTTTATCCGATGTATTGGATGGCGCATCTGGTTTACCTTGTCTCGCCATTCGTCGCCCGACTCGAGCCGGTAGATAGCCGGATCATACTGAGCCTGCTTGGTCTGCGTTTCATCGATATCACGATGAACTTCATGTACCTCAACGCCGCCTGGTGGTACTTTTCCATGCTCATCCAGTTTTATGTGATGTTTCCGCTGCTGTTCTGGGCGGCACGGCGTTTCGGACCGTTTGCTTTTTTACTAATGGCATGTGCGCTCGGATTTTTCGTGCGCTATTTGCTGCTGGTTGTCTATCCGCAGCATGGGTTCTGGGTGCTTGGTGGTTTTGCCGTTTGCCGGCTGCCTGAGTTCGCCCTGGGGATGGCTTTGGGAATGTGGCATAAACAATCGCCTGGTCGGGTTGAATGGTTTCTTCTTCGCGGCGCGGGACTACTTGCAGGACTCCTCTTGTATCCAGGCGCACTGTGGCTGTATCACAATGGAATTACTTACGTTTTTGTCGATTTTGCTACTGGCGCTTGTTGTCTGCTCGAAATCGTCGGCGTCGCTGGAATCATCTGGCGATTTGGCAGTGTAGCCAAAGTATTCGGCTTAGTTGGCGCGTTCTCCTACGGCCTGTATCTTATTCATCAGCCTTATGTCATCTGGCTGGGACTTCGTATCCGACCAATATCGGCGTTATTATTTCTGCTGGTCTTCGTCGTAACCCTGGCAGTGCTCAGTGCTTGGGGAATTTGTCTGGAGAAATCAACCAATGCGATTGTAAACAGACTCATTCCGTCGAGGAAAAGTGAGGAGTGACAAGTGACGGGAGAACGGCAATTTTCTTCATATCTACCGTTTACGAATCACGGATCCACAATTCACGCTTTAAAAAGCAGTTGTCATAGCCACGTCGTTTAATAAAGAATTCGCCACTCATGAAAATCGTCACCATTATCGCTCGGTTGCTACTTGGGCTCGGCTTCGTCGTCTTCGGTTCCAACGCCTTCCTACATTTCATTCCCATGCCGCCGATCCCGCAGACAATAGCGGGAGACTTTACCCGCGTGTTCATAAACAGCGGTTACGCTAGTGTCATTGGGGCGCTCCAGTTGATCGGTGGTTTGCTTCTCCTGATCGGGCGCTTCGTTCCTCTTGCGTTAACAATTCTCGCAGCCATCATCTTCAACATCCTGGTCTTTCACGCGCTGATGGCACCGGAAGGCTTCCCGCCTGCACTGGTTTTTACCGCTCTCGAGCTATTTCTGGTCTGGCGCTACCGTGAAGCATTTGCCCCGCTGCTCAAGCCATAAAGCTTCGCTCATTGAGAATGGTGGTCAGCGGACTGCGCCTTACCAAAATTCTGCGACCTTGAACAAACCGAACATGCCGAAACAAATTTCTATTTGCGGGAGCGCGCGCCTTCGCGATCTCCTCCGCGCGAAGGCGCTGGCAATACCGTGCGAAATTAAACGCCGCTACGGTTGGGTAGCTCCAACGATCTTCAAGACTTTGCCACCAGTGCCCGAAGGTCCGATGTTCGAATCGATCAACAGATAGATTTCACCAGCACCATCCCGGCCGATCCCTTTGAGGAATGATCCGGCGAACGGATCTTGCTGATACTGGAATTCCCGGATAAGGCCAGTCTGGAGGTTAGCAAAGAACAACCGTCCACTGCCGGGCCCCGGGCCAAAAAGGTCACCGAAAACGTACTTTCCAGCCAACAATGGCAACTTAGTGCCACGATAGATGTACCGACCAATTACAGCGATTCCGTCGAAATGACTGTACTCCGCAACCGGATTGGTGAAGTTGGGATTCGGGTTGGGGTCGATCCTGATTGTACCGTCGGTGTGATTAAAGAGGAAGGTCCCTTCCTTCCTGTTCCAACCATAGTTTTTTCCCGAAACTCCGATGTCGATCTCCTCGATATTGTTTTGTCCGACATCCCCGATGATCAGTCGATCCGAGCTGGCATCAAAGCCGAAGCGGAAGGGATTTCTCAAGCCCCAGACAAAAATCTCACCGACCGAATTCGCTTGAAAGACAAACGGGTTGGTGCGCGGGATCCGGTATTTCCCGTTGGCGCTAATTGGATCGGAGCTTCCGGTCGTTAATGCCGGATCAAGTGGATCGATCCGCAGGACCTTGCCAAGGACGGTGCTCTTGGTCTGGGCGTTACCTTTTGTCGGATTGTGTCCATCTCCCACATCATTGGCATTACCTCCGTCACCTAACGAGAGGTAGAGATAATGATCAGAAGGCCGGAAGGCAAGCTGGCCACCCTTATGATTGAACTGTGGTTCATTGATCCGCATGATCTCGCGCCGCGTGGTCGGATCGATCCTGTCCGGATTCGTCGCCGAAACCTTCCACTCAGCTATTACGCTCTGGCTATCGAACGGGCTGGGATTAGGAACGGTAAAGTCAGCCTGACCCGTGGCTGGTTCGCAGGTGTAGGTATAAATCTTGTGGAATCCTGGAGCAGACGAGTTGTTGAAGTCCGGGTGAAAGGCGAATCCCAAGAGGCCCCGCTCATCGTAATCCGGCATCAGGTGAACCATCCGGCTCGCAACGTTGATAAATGCAGTTGGGAGAAGGTTGCCGTTTTTCAAGATCCGAATTTGCCCAGTCTGTTGCACGATAAAGAGACGGCCGCTGCCGTCCGCCGGCGACGTAACTTCGAGCGGAGCCGTTAAGCCGCTAGCCACGGTTGAGAGCGTCAACTTGATCGCCCCTTTCTTAATGAGCGGCAACGGCGGGGTGGGTGTAGGTGTCGGCGCACCCACATTACATTGCCAATCATGCCGCAGCAGGCGCCATGGGGAGTGCAGAAATAGGAAAACGAGCCAGCGGTGGAAAAGGTGTGAGAAAACGTGAAACCGACGTGGTTATGAATCCCGGAATCCCAGGTCCCATTCGGTGCTCCGGGAGTGCCGGACGTCGTGCTGTGCCGACCGGCTGACCAAATCCATTGGACTGTGTCACCAATCTGGATACTGACAGACGCGGGAATGAATCTCAGCCTGCCGTTTTCGCCAACCTGGACTTGTACCGTTGCGGCCCTGACGCTCGGCAGCGACGCGAGGAATAGGAGAGAAAACGTCACGAGAACAGGAGAGATGGCAGGTACAATGAGCGCCGGGCTACCCTCGGCTGAGCGCGTGCCGATAGTCGGAACAATCGGTGATTGTCCAGGAAAGAATTTCGTTACGATGGGATTTTTATTTAGTAGCATGGTTGTCTCTCGCCTTCTTGTTGTTGTGTCGGATGGGGCCATCCTCCGGCTGACAGCAAGCGGCATAATTACAACTAGGCAAGGCATGTTTGGTAACAGTCTTGTTACTTTGCGCTGTCCAAGAGGCCTGTTTCCCACCGCTGGATTGAATCATGGCGTCCGACCCTCTTGCCGCGGTAAATGAGTCGCGCGATAACAGAATTATGACGAAGAAAATCTTAGTGACAGGTGCCACGGGCACGATTGGCCGCGAGGTCACGAAACATCTCGCCGCACAAGGAACGTCAACGCGTGCGAGCTGTACGTGATCGAACGAAGGCGCGGAAACAATTCGGCGACGAAATTGAGCTCGTAGCTTTCGCCTTTGAAGATAAAAGACTTTTTGCTGATGCGCTTGAGGACGTGGAAAAGGTTTTCCTTCTTCCTCCGCTCATGCCAAATCAGGTTGAGGTAACGAATGCTTTCGTCGATGCGGCTCAGAGCGCTGGCGTGCAGCACATTGTAAAACTCTCGGCGATCGGTGTCGAGACCGAAACGTTTACTGTCGGAGAATGGCACGCGGCCAATGAACGTCATATTCGGAACTCCAGTCTCGCTTTCACTTTTTTGCGCCCGAATTCGTTTATGCAGAATTTCATTAACTACTTCCAGCCACGTGATGGCGTGATTTATTTACCGTGGGGAAACGGGAAGGCGAGTTTTGTTGATGCACGCGACATCGCCACCGTTGCTGCCCGAGCTCTGACTAATGAAGCTCACAAGAACAAGATCTACACGCTCACAGGCCCAGCTGCACTGAGTATTGATGAAGTCGCTCGCACTCTCTCTCATGCGGCTGGCCGCGAAATTAAATACGTTGATGTACCGGAATCGGCCGCCCGCGACGCCATGCTTAATGCTGGCATGGCGGAATGGCAGATAAACCTGTTGATGGAACTTCATGCAATCAACAAACAGAGTCGCTGGAGCACAATCACGTCAGACGTACAAGAAGTAACAGGCAAACCTCCGATCGACTTCAGGGAGTTCGTCCGCGATCACGCCGACAAGTTTCGGTAACGAATAACCTGGGAATGTTGTTTCTGCCGCGAACCGAGGGAAGAGCTACCGCAGGTCAGGAGCGCACGGAGCATGTCGTTTCGTTTCTCACGGGCGAAAGATCAGCAGGAGAAACACTGCAAAGAGCAACAAGTGAACGCAACCCTGTAAGATATTTGTCTTTCTGCTCGTGAACGTGACCACACTCACCGCCAGCGTTAACAGCAGCAGGGGAAGGTTACCGCCTTGCACCCCGAGTGTCACCGGTCGTTTCGTGACCAGGCTGATGGTCAATATCGCGGGTATTGTGAGTCCGATAGTTGCAAGCACGGATCCGAAGAGGATGTTTATCGCGCGCTGCAACTGATTGCGTAAATCAGCTCGGATCGCACCAATTCCCTCCGGTGCAAGCACAAGGGCAGCGATTATTGCGCCGCCAAACTCCTGACGCATGCCAAATTTCTCAATGCTGTTATCCAAAGGAACGGCGAACTTTTCCGCCAGCAAAATCACGACGATCAAATAAAGAACCAGCATCGGCGCATGAAAGGCTGTTGATTGCACGTGCAGTGGGTGATCAACTGAATCTGGCGCCACGATTGCGCGCTCTGATTCCATGAAATAGCCACGGTGCCGCATGGTCTGAATCAGGAGAAAAATCGCGTAAAGAAACAGTGACACCACGACGAGAAAAATCTGTTGTTCGGTGGAAAATGTCGGACCCCCCGTTGTGGTAGTAAAATTTGGCAGAACCAAGCCCAGCACGGCCAATGTCATGATGACATTGAGATAGGAATTGACGCCCTCCAGATTGTAATACTGTTCGCCGTGACGTAACCCGCCGAGTAACAGGACCAGGCCAACGAACCCATTGAGAGCAATCATGACCACAGCAAAGATCGCGTCCCTTCCAAGTGTGGGATTATTTTGGCCATGCAGCATCGCTGCAGAAATCATAACCACTTCAATGGCAATCGCGGATAGCGTTAGAACTAAGGTTCCGTAAGGTTCGCCCCACTTGACAGCAAGACAATCGGCATGCCGGACGACGGAGACTGCAGACCAAAGAATAGCAGCAAAGAGCCAGAGAAAGACAACGATCAGCGCGACCGGATGCCCGATGATTTCAATCAGGGCGCTGCCGGCCCAAAGAAAAATCGCGGCAGTTGCAATTCCAAAAATCAGAGCCAACTCTGCGCGAATGACCGTGACCCAGCCGCCCGCCTTTCGCACCCCGGTCTTCTGTTTCTCTGACATGCGGCGAGCATAGACATCTGTTCGCCATCGAGCAATCCCGTGTGCTGGCGTTTTGCTTCTTTCTCCCCGTCGTGAGCAAACTCTCATGCCATATTTTCCTGACGTGTTACGAAGGGGGTTTGTTTTTCTTCCTTTTCGTTTCTAACGTAAGCGCTCGATTCGACTCGATGCGTAAACCTAACCTGATTTTTTTTCTGACCGATCAACAACGAGCCGACACCATGGCTTGCTATGGTAACCATCGTGTCCACGCGCCAAATTTGAACAAGCTGGCGGCGGAATCAGCAGTCTTTGAACGCGCTTATGTAACCCAACCGCTCTGCACGCCTTCGCGGGCGTCGCTGTTCACCGGGACGTGGCCGCATACCAACGGTTGCATACGTAACTACATCCCTCTTGCTCGATCTTGTCGAACGCTCAGTGAATTGTTGGGAGACGAAGATTACTACTCCGCTTACATGGGTAAGTGGCAGCTGGGTGATGAAACCCAAAGGCAGCGTGGATTTCAGGAATGGGTCTCGACTGAAGGTGTCAGTGACTACTGCCGGTTTCTGATGGAACGCGACCATGTCCCAGATAAGGCGAATGGAGGCTTCTCCAAGAATGCCGTCAGTAACTTGCCATTCGAAGTTTCCAAACCGGTTTTTCTGGAACAACAAGCATGTCGATTTATCGAGGAACACCAGCGCGACCCATTTCTTCTAGTTGTTTCTTATGTGTGAACCTCATTCGCCTTACAACGGACCACTGAATGATGAGCATTCACTCGCGGAGATTGGACCCGAGACGATTGCTCCGTCGAGCTCCGACCTGCCGCTGCGTTATAAGTTAACGCAAGAATGGCAACGGAACGAGGCAATGTTGGATCGCGATCGGCTGCCGTTGCCCTATTTCTTTGGAATCACTCCGGAAGAATATCGTGAAATCAGGCAACGATATTTCGGACTGATCACAATGGTCGATCGAAGTATAGGCGCTGTGCTGGCCTGCCTTGAGCGCACCGGATTGATCGACCAGACAATTATCGTTCTTACCAGCGACCACGGCGATATGCTGGGAGATCATCATCTTTTTGGCAAAGAAGTGATGTTTGAACAGGCTACACGTGTTCCCTACCTCATCCGCCAGCCAGGCCAACGGCGCCAACTGAGAATTACTCAACCAGTCAGTCACATCGATTTCCTGCCTACCTTGTTCGATCTACTGAATCGACCGCCGCCAACGCAATGCCAGGGCCAAAGCAAGGTCGCGCTGTTGCGTGGCGAGACGATGACACCAGAGAATGTTTTTATGCAATGGTCGCCTAATCGTATGAAAGTCTTGAAAGGGACGCGGCTGGCAAAGCGGTCTGCAGTAAAGCGCGCGATCAACGAATCGACTCGGGCAGTAGTTCTCCACGATGGATGGAAACTTTGCTTGAGAGACAAAGATACAAACGAGCTTTATCATCTGCACAAAGATCCCGCTGAACAATACAACCTTTACTACCTCGCGGACTACAAAGCGATCGTGAAGCGTGGCACCGCTGAAATTCACAATTGGCAGGAGAGAGTCTCCGATCGCCTCAGGTTGTAACAGCGGTACGTCGCATCTGTTTATGTGGTGCAGATCCTTGTCTCTTCCGGCTCCGCGGAGCGTCGCCCTACCAACACAGGATAGTGCAAGCGAGATTGGTAGGGCGAGACTCTGTCGAGCCATCAAGCTGCGGACGATTATCTCATCGCTAGTCTTGGTTCTTTCTTTCTCTCCTTCCATTCTGGGTTTCTGAATTCTATTTTGCTCTCATGCCTGGTGTTTGCGTCATCGTCGCCTACCGCCCCAAGCCCGGTAAGGGAGATGAAGTGCTCGCATTAGTGCGCAGTCGTGTTCCGAACCTGCGCAAACAAGGCCTCGTAACGGATCGCCAGCCCGTGATCATGCGCTCGCGTGACGGCACCATCATCGAGGTTTCGGAATGGAAATCGCGTGAGGCGATCGACGCCGCGCACAAAAATCCCAATGTCCTCGCGATGTGGAACAAATTTTTTGCTGTCTGTGACTGTGTTCCCCTAAACACGCTTGCGGAGGCGCAGGAAATGTTTGCCGGTTTTGAGCCGATTGAAGACTGAGTCGCAACTATATTTTCCGGGAATCGTAAGCCCAGTGCAATAGCGCCTGGCGTTGCCGCCTTCGACAGGACAGGTCGCGGCGCGCGCAGTGTTTCTTTAGTTGCGCCAGGTGACGCCGAACCGCGCGCCACCTGCTAATCTGGCGTAAGTCATCCTGGCAGCGTCGTCCCGAATAATAACGACAGTACCATTGAAACCATCCGCGCGGATCTTCCGGATAGATCCAGCCTTTCTTGCGCCAGATCTCCAGCGGCTGCGATGCATTCACGCCAAAATAATTTCGCGAAGCACGATGTCGATCGGGAGAAAGTTTCGCTTTCGTGAACCAGCTAGCTGGAAACTCTCGTCGGCAATCCGTCATATACTTTCCGCCAAATACTCCGAGCGCGAGCATCTGTTTCGGCGTCAAATCAGGCTTGAATCCCGAGCTAAAATCGCGCCCCATCCGCTTCGTCCGAAAATAGACGTAGCCCTTCTGCATTTTATCGTACACCTCCACCGGCACCGGACGCATCGTCAGGCTGGAAGCGAAAACGAGATCGTTTCGTTGGCGGCGCGATGATTCGACCAGAAATGCTCGCCGTCGAAGGTGAGCGAGCGCGATGCAAACGGTATTGTCGCGACATCCTCTATGCGCGCACCGTCGCGTGGATCGAGACGTGAGAGGCGCCACTCCTCCGATTTGCCCGGTACATCTTTATTCTCGCGGCCGCGAATGACGTACAGCCTGCGATCCACAAAAGTGTGCCCGCAAATTTCCGCGCTCACATTGATCGTACGCTTAATTTCTCCGGAATCTTCAACCTGATGCACATCTCCCTTATACCATTGACTAAAATAAAGATGCTCGCCGTCGAAGCTCACGTACGAGCCCGTGAAGTCCGGGCAGGCAAAGAGTTTGGTGAAGCCCTTATCTGGTGCATAGCGATAAACATAACGATCGTCATTTAATCCTTTGCCGATAGTGAAACGCATCTCACTGTCGCCCAGCGAGACCCCGGCCCAGACGATTCCCGGCGGATCGATTTCTTCGACAATCTTCCACGTGTCGATGTCGATTTTATAAAGAGTTCCGAGATCGCGTGAGCTCAGCCAGAGTTGTTTGCCGTCCCACGCCAGCGCCTGTGGCGTCACAACCGGTGATTCAAACCGTTTTTGTCCGGTGATTTCCGAAATGTCATTGCTACTCATCAAGAAAAACGTAGCACGATTGCAAACAAAGCCGAAATCCGACGATCTAACTTTGCAGTGAAAGTTTCGTCTTGATCAAACTTGTTACATCGCGCGGGAGACCTTTGATGTCGACCATCAGCGCATGCTCGTCCGCCTGTGGTTCCTCCAAGTCAGTAAACTGACTGTCCAGAAGCGTCGCCGGCATAAAATGACCGCGTCGCCGCTGAACTTGCTCGGCGACCTGTGCTCGACTCGCGCGCAGAAAAACAAACCGCACTTCTTCGCTCACACGAAGACGATCGCGATATGCTCTCTTCAGGGCGGAGCACGCGACAATAGCATTTTCTTGTGCGGCGAGACAACGTTCAATCAGCTGCCGTAGCCTATCGAGCCACGGCCACCGATCTTCATCCGTTAACGGGATTCCAGCTTCCATTTTCTCGATGTTAGCTGCCGGGTGAAAATTATCGGCGTCATAGAATTCCCAGCCGAGTTCCTGCGCCAGCAATCGGGCGACAGTGGTTTTGCCCACCCCACCTACACCACAAACGACGACAATCACGGTGCGATTGTTATTCGTAATTTCCGAACACCTGAATACGGACGACGTAAGCGGTCCGATTACCTCGAGACGGCCTATAAACAGTGCCGGCGTAATGAAGTGGCACGCGGTTCGGATTTAAAGGAACGAAGTTCGGATCGATGGTAACCTTGGAAAACTCATTGCCGCTTCGGTCGCTCGTCCAAATGACAATCTGGCTGATCAGCTCGTCCAGGGCGATGTTGGCATCAGTGCGGTAATCGAAGTGGAGCTGAATGAAACTTGTTTCCCCACCAGGGAAGTTTTGCACGGTTCCCCGAAGCGTAGCCTCGCCCCCTTCGAGGACGGCGCGGAATGTAACTAGACCTCGATCATTATAGTTCACGCGTACCCGCACATCTGCTTGCAAAGGTGGTTGTTCCTGCGCAGGAACAACCTGGGATGCAAAACAACCCAGCAGCAGAGCGGCGACAACGAAACATGGTCTCATTCAATTGGCATTATAACATACGGCGTCAACTTCAATGCGCTCCGCTTCGCCCCATCACGTTGCAATGGGTTTTGGAATTTGTAGAGCGCCTCTGTGAGACGCCAACATTTAGATGAATGGCCGGTGCCTGCCGCGCAGCAGGCCCGCGACTGCGGGATAAAGGCGGGTTCGACGTTTTCCTTTCACGTCTGCTCTCCCTGGCGCGCCATAGCCTCGCGCAAAGGCGACTGACTTCTCATCTCCGGCTCCCATTTCTTTCTTTCTAATTTCTAATTTTCCTTTCTAATTTTCCGCCATGCACGATCCTAACGACCGCAGTTTCCTCGGGCACCCGCGCGGCCTGGGTTATATCGCGTTCGCGGAAGCGTGGGAGCGTTTCTCCTACTACGGGATGCAGGCGCTGCTCGTGCTCTACATGGTCAATCGGCTCCTGCATCCGGGTCATGTCGAGAACATCGCGGGATTCATCCCCTTTCGCCATGTGATTGAATCTCTTCGTGGCCCGCTCGACATCCAGCCCCTTGCCTCAACCATCTTCGGTCTTTACACAGGTCTGGTTTATCTCACGCCCATCGCCGGCGGATTGATTGCGGATCGTTGGCTCGGACGCACTCGCACCATCACCATTGGGGCGTTGCTGATGTCGGCCGGACATTTCTTGATGGCGTTCGACGTCACGTTTCTACTCGCGCTTACCTGTCTGCTTTGCGGCGTCGGTTGTTTCAAGGGCAACCTGGCCAGTCAGGTCGGCGGGCTCTACGCGGCCGGGGATAATCGCCGCGCCGACGCCTTCCAGATCTACTACATCTTCATCAACGGCGGAGTCATCGCCGCGCCGCTCATTGCCGGGACACTCGGCGAAGTTTACGGCTGGCACTGGGGCTTTGGCGCGGCTGGTGTCGGCATGTTGATCGGACTAACGATTTATTTATCAGGCCGGAAATATCTGCCGCCTGATTCGCCGGTAATCGGGAAGGTCGACAAATCGGCCAAGCCGAAACTGACGCGTCGCGACAAACTCGCGATCGTTGCATTGCTTGTCCTCTTGCCTTTCCTCACCATCGCCGTCATTCCCAATCAGCAAATCTTCAATGCCTACTTGGTTTGGGCGCAGGACCATGCTGATCTCATTTTCTTCGGAAAAAAAATGCCGACGACATGGCTAATCACGCTCGACTCAATCGTCTCGGTTAGTTTTCTCGTTATCGCAGTAATTTTCTGGCGGCTTTGGTCAAAAAAATTTCGCGAGCCAGCCGAGATCACGAAGATCAGTATCGGCAGTTTCATTGCGGTCACCGGTATGCTTTCGCTCGCGATGGGCGCCGCGATCGCGGCTTCTTCTGGCCGAAAGGTTGCGATCGGCTGGCTAATCGGTTTTCACGTTTTGAACAGTGCCGGCTTTGCCAATGTCTTTCCCGTTTCGCTCGCGCTATACGCACGCGTGGCCCCGGCTGCCTTATCTGCTACGATCATCGGCATCTATTATCTCGCTTTTTTCGCCGCGAACAATCTGGTCGGCTGGATCGGCGGTTTGCTCGAAAAAATGGCGGCCACCCAGTTTTGGCTGCTACATGCCGCCCTTGCCGGCATTGCTGGAATTACCTTTTTTCTCGCCGGCCGAATTTTCGGACACCTTCTCGCGCCTGGCGATGACAAATCGCCAACCGAGGTCCCTGCGGAAGCCGAAGTTTCCTGAGATACACGATCATTTCTGACATCATGCAGGAGAGATCCGCGGTTCGCAGGCTTGAATTCCCGTCGGCATCAGGCGAGCCGTTCTGATGTTGGCATTCATCGCGGAACCGTGCGACGAGAGCGTAATTCGCTCGGCCCCGGCCGCTGCACCTTGTTCGAAACGCGCGGGGCGCTGGGTGCTTGTCGCCACCACTCTTGCCTCCAGCATGGCGTTTATCGACGGCACCGTCGTGAACGTGGCGTTACCGGCGCTGCAAGCAAACCTGAACGCTACCATCGTGGACGTGCAGTGGGTCATCGAGGCTTACTCGCTCTTGTTAGCGGCCCTTCTCCTGGTCGGCGGATCGCTTGGAGATCACTATGGACGGCGACGGATTTTCCTACTGGGCGTCGCGGTTTTCGCCCTGGCTTCTGCGTCGTGCGGATTCGCATTCGACATAAGACAACTGATCGTCGCGCGCGCAGTGCAGGGATTCGGCGCGGCCCTTCTGGTTCCCGGCAGTCTTGCCATCATTAGCAGTTCGTTTTCAGAGAGCGAACGCGGACGCGCGATTGGGACTTGGTCAGGTTTCAGTGCCATAACCACTGCTATCGGGCCGTTGGTCGGCGGCTGGCTGATTGAACACGTTTCGTGGCGCGCCGTATTCTTCATCAACATTCCAATCGCCCTTCTCGTGATCCTCATCTCAGTAAAGTTCGTTCCGGAAAGCTCTGACAAGGAGAGCGCGGGACTGGATTGGCTGGGCGCAATCATGGGAACGGTTGGTTTAGGTGCACTCGTTTATGGACTGATCGAATCGTCGCGGCTCGGTCTTGGCGATCGATCCGTGATCGCTGTGCTGGTCGCGGCGACTTTGATTTTGGTTGTCTTCCTCTTTTTTGAAGCACGTCTTTCGCAGCCGATGTTGCCGCTCGCTCTCTTTCGCTCACGAACATTCACCGGAACCAACCTCTTAACATTTCTGCTTTATGCCGCCCTCGGAGGAACGCTCTTTTTTCTGCCGCTAAATCTGATTCAAATTCAGCACTACGCTCCGACTGCGGCTGGCGCGGCACTCTTGCCGTTCATATTAATTATGTCGCTTCTTTCGCGCTGGTCCGGAGGACTCATCGCAGTTTACGGCCCAAGACTTCCGCTCATGATCGGACCAATGATTGTTGCCGCGGGTTACGCGCTTTTCACATTGCCGAGCGCCGGCGGCAGCTACTGGACAACCTTCTTTCCGCCGGTCGTTGTTCTCGGGCTGGGAATGGCCTTCACCGTGGCTCCGCTCACCACGACAGTGATGAGTTCAGTTCCACAAAATCGTACCGGAGTTGCCTCAGGCGTGAACAACGCGGTAGCCCGGACCGCTGGACTTCTCGCGATCGCCGTTTTTGGAATCGTGATGCTTCAGGTCTTCAAGCACGCCCTCGATCGGCGGCTGGTGGAATCGAAACTGCCGACGTCCGTTATTCAGTCAGTGGAAACTCAATCCACGAAGTTAGCGGCCATCCCTATTCCAGAGAACCTGGACGTCGCGACGAAACAGCTCATTCGCCGAGCCATCGACGAGTCCTTTGTGGCCGGTTTCAGGTCGGTTATGGCGATCGGCGCGGCTTTGGCAGGCGCAAGCGGCATCGTCACAATGACGCTGATCAGAACCGCCCGGCGGAATGAATTGCGCCTTCAGCCCTGACGTTGGTATCACACCATCCCTGGGCGTTGCCCCACGCTAAGATGAATGCGCGTCTTCGGCGCTCAATCCTTCAACCTTTTTAACTCTGTAACTTTTTAACCTTCGCTGGAGCGTTAGCCTTTTCCGGTAAGCGGCAGAAATTCCTCGCGCACAATTTTGCCGTTCTTCACTGTGTAAACGCCCACTTCTGACATCTGAAACCTGTTCTTCGAATTCTTGTCAGTAACATCGACATCGTATTGCACGACAAAACGATCGTGGGCTACGAACGGGCCGCTTACCTTGAAGCTGTGCACATCCATGTTTTCAATCCACCAGTCGGCCTTGCCACGAACGGCATTGATGCCACGCTTTTCCGGAGACTCGCCGCCCATTCCCGATGCTTCCACACTCACGATGTCTTTATCGTAGAGCGCGTCGACTGCTTCATGCCACGCCTGTTTGCGCGTTAATTCCACGACTTTGTTCGCTAATTCCTGGGTATTCATTTTTTCTCCTTATTTTAGCTCGGTCATTAGTCGCCAACGAATTCGTCCAGCTTCTTCAGAACACTCGTCCAGCCCTCGCTATGACGATCACGTGACTCCTTACTTGGCAACCGTTCGTGGGTCAACCTGACCTCGGTACCACCGTCGCAGTCGGAAAATTCAACCGTGACAATGCTTTCGTGCCGCTCCCAATCCTCATCATCCTGCCATTGCCAGGTGAAGACAACTTTTCTACCTGGTTGCAACTCACGGTATTCACCGGCAACCGTCATCTCCTCTCCCTCGGGATTGGTAAGGTCCCATTGAAATTTTCCGCCCACGCGCGCGTCGGCGACAAGATCACGGGTCCGAACGTTCTCCGGACCGAGCCACTGTCGCAGTTGCGCCGGATCGGTCCACGCTGCGTAAACCCGATCGCGCGGAGCGTTGATGACACGTTTGACCTGGAGTGACTCTTTATCTGCAGCCTTCGCGGTCATGAGCTTTGCTGCCTTCCCCTTTCAACAAACTGCTTCAGCTCGGAACCAATAATCGCAGTCCAACCGGCTTCGAAGTTCTTTCGAGCGTAGGCGGGAGTCTTCGGGAAGGTTTCAATTCCCTCGTGCGTCAATTTCAGGCGCGTCTTATCGCCTTCAGCGAAAAGCGCGATTGTGACCAGCGAATCGCCTGGCTCACCTTTGTATCGCCAGGTGTAGGCGATCTTTTTTTGCGGGATCACTTCAGTGACCTTGCAAAGATGATGGTAGCTATTTCCCTCGTGCTCGACCACAAACTCGAATTCGAAACCCACCGCGGGCCTGAATTCCTTGAGGTCGAAATACCATTGCCGCATTTGATCGACATCGGTGAGTGCCTGCCAAACTTTCGCGACCGGGGCGTTGAACGTCCGCTCAATCACGACTGCTTCCGCTACGTTTGTACTCATAATTCGCACTCCTCCATTTAAATATCGTACTGATCATGCCGCCGCACCCACGACATTGTTGAGTCAGGATCTTCGTCACGCCCTTTTGGCGTCAAATCGAGGAAATTATAGGTGCCCACCAGTTGGTCGAGGCCACGCGCATACGTCGAATAGGTGTGGAAGACGTTCCCATCTTCATCTTTGTAGAACACGCTCAGGCCTGGAAGTTCGTCGCTCATGAACTCTGTCGCTTCGTAGTTGTAGTAAACCTTGTTCTTCTTCTCTTCCTCCTCAGTAAACGAGATATGGTAGTCGAAGTTAAAGTCACTGCCGTACGATGATACCCATTTGAAACGCCAGCCCATGCGCTTCTTATACGCTTGAATCTCAGATAGCGGCGCACGCGAGACCACCGCCAACATTGTGTCACGATGTGGTAAGTGCCAGTTCGCGCCGTCAAAATGGTCGGCCAGATACGAGCAGCTCTTGCAACCTTCCTCCGATCCCGGCCCGAGCATGAAATGATAGATAATTAGTTGGCTCCGATCCTCGAACAAATCAGCCAGCGTCTCTTTCCCGTCCGGTCCCTCCAAAACGTACTCCTTTTCAACCTTGACCATCGGGAGTTTACGGCGCGCCGCGCTCAGCGCGTCGCGTTGCCGGGAGAATTCCTTTTCGCGATTCAATAGATCTTTCCGTGCCACCAGCCATTCAGCTTCCGACACTACTTCGGTTGGTTTCTCTGCCAGTTTCATTTTCCGTTCCTTTCGTTTGTTGGGTTGTTGTTCTGAAAAATTTCCTGATGACAAATGCCGCGACGCCTCCGCTTGACGTCGCGCTTGCGGCGATCAGTCCTGCACTGGCTACACACGCCGGACACATTTACTATGCCGCTCCTTTCTTACGCGACCGTTTGTCTGCTTTTTCTAAATACTCAGCCAGACGATCAAGCGATCCCTCCCAGAATTTACGATACTCTTCGACCCATTGCGCGGCCTGTTTTAGCGGCTTGGCCTCGAGTTGTATTTCATGAATCCGCCCATAACGCCGCCGGCGCAGCAAACCCGCCTTTTCCAAAACCCGCAGATGCTTGGAAATTGCCGGCAACGACATGGCGTGAGGCCGAGCCAAATCGGTCACACATCGATCGCCCCGGGAAAGATGGGCGAGGATTCGCCGCCGGGTCGGATCAGCCAGGGCGGCGAACGTCCGATTCAGGGTAGCAGAAGGATATTTAACCATCTGGTTAAATATCTAGCACGCGAGGATTCAATCCGCAAATAAAATTTTACCGCTTCCCCAAAATCTTCTAATCCAGCGTCTGCCGGTAACGCTTGACTGCAATGGCCAAGACGATGAGAGCGAAAAGCGCTATCTGCCAAAGCTGGAGGCTGACATCGATCAGGCCATTCCCCTTCAACAAAATGCCCCGAACAATGCGCAGAAAATGAGTGAGAGGGAACGCTTCCCCAACTACCTGCGCCCAGTGCGGCATCCCGCGAAAAGGAAACATGAACCCGGAAAGTAAAATCGACGGAAGAAAGACAAAAAACGCCATCTGCACCGCTTGTAACTGGTTCTTGGCGATGGTTGAAAAAGTGATCCCCATTGCCAGGTTCGCGACAATAAAGACAAATGCCACCACCAAAAGCAGAAGAATGCTGCCCTGCATCGGCACGTGAAAGAGAAAGTGCGCCGCGATCAGAATGACCGAGACCTGAATGTAGCCAACAAGAATGTAAGGCACGATTTTGCCAACCAGGACTTCGCTGGGCCGCGTCGGCATCGAAAGAAGATTTTCCATCGTGCCGCGCTCGCGCTCGCGCGTAATCGCAAGGCCGGTAATCATGACCATGGTCATGGTTAAAATCACACCCATAAGACCCGGCACGATATTGTACTGGGTAACGACTTCTGGATTGTAGAGCGCATGGACGCGTAGATCGATGGGCCCGCTCGTCGCCCTCAGCGGTTCAAGCGGTCCTTTCAAATCGTCATGCAACGCTGCATCAAGAAGCGGTGGCAATGAGCCCAGAGCTATTCCGGTCGCAGCCGGATCCGTAGCGTCCGCCTCCACTAGCAATGCGGGACGATCGCCGCGCAAAAGATCGCGGCTGAAATTTTGCGGAATGTTGATGACAAACTGCACCTGCCCCCGAGCAAGCAAATTGTGTCCTTCAGATTCGGTTTTCACTTCCTGGACAAAATCGAAGTAGGTGCTGTTCTTCATTGCATACAGCAGCGTCCGCCCTTGTGCGCCCTGATCCGCCAGGAGCACTGCGGCGGGCAGATGTCGTGGATCGGAATTAATGGCGAAGCCGAAGAGTGTTAATTGGATCAGTGGGATTCCAAGCATCATGGCGAAGGTGAGTCGGTCCCGCCGCATCTGCAGAAATTCCTTTGAAACGATGCCGGCCAGGCGCTGAAACGAAAATTTGGGATGCCCTTTCATGATTTGCCGTCGTCCATCAAACTGATAAAAGCGTCTTCCAACCCGGATGGAATTTGCTGCCACTGGTAGGGGGCGTGACGAAAGGGCGCAATCGCGTGTTCCAGCTCGGATGCATTGTTACTGCTTACATGCAGTGAATTTCCGAATGCGACTGCTTGTTGCACCCCGCGAGTCTCGCGCAGTTGCTCAGCCAAGTGCGGCAGGTCGGGTCCGCGCACAGACCATGTCGTCAGTCCCACACGCGAGATCACTTCTTCGACAGTACCATCCGCGAGCAATTTGCCCTTGGAGATGTAAGCCAGTCGCTGGCAACGTTCCGCTTCATCCATGTAATGCGTGGTGATGAGAAACGTCAGTCCCTCAGATGCGAGCTGATGAATTTCTTCCCAGAAATCACGGCGCGCTTTGGGATCAACCCCGGCGGTCGGTTCATCCAACAACAACAATTTTGGGCGATGAATGAGACAGGCTGCGAGTGCGAGACGCTGTTTCCATCCGCCCGACAATTGTCCGGCGAGTTGCGTCTTGCGTCCCGTCAGCCCGAGTTCGTCAAGACTTTCCCGCACCGCCTCTCGCCGGTTATTCACGCCGTACATGCGGGCGACGAAATCAAGATTCTCCTCGATACTTAAATCCTCCCAGAAACTGAATCGCTGCGTCATGTAACCGACGTCGCGTTTGATTGCTTCACTCTCCCCAATCACGTCGTGGCCCAGAACCTGTCCATTGCCGTCATCGGCGCGAAGCAATCCGCACAGCATGCGGAGAAAGGTGGTCTTACCGCTACCGTTCGGGCCGAGAAACCCGTAAATTTCCCCAGCACGCACTGTTAGATTGACGTGATCGACCGCATTGATGTCACCAAAGCGCTTTGTCATACCACGCACTTCAATGACTGATTCGCCGTTTTTCATTTGGCCTTGAATTCGACGTCCACCGGCTGACCGGGATGTAAATTCGCCGAAACCTCCGGATCGAATACCGACTCAACCATGAAGACGAGTTTTTCCCGGCTTTCGCGACTGTAGATAACTGGAGGAGTGTATTCCGCGCGCGGCGAGATATAGCTTACCTTTCCGACGAAAGGCTTTTCCACGCCGTCCACCCTCACCTGAACGGGATCACCGTAGTGGATTGAGCCAACTCGTGTTTCCGGAACAAATGCCCGTACTTTGATGTTTGGCGGAGGCAATATTACCACCACCGGTTTTCCAGCAGCCACCCATTCGCCCTCACGAAAAAGTGTGTCGTAGACGAGACCCGCTTGCGGTGCCGCCTGTTTTTTTTGATCAAAGTTCCACTGCGCCTGAGTCAAACGTTGTCGATCCTGGTCCCGCGTAGAGCGCGCACGATCATATTCCTGCGCTGAAGCCGGCCCTCTGCGAAGAAGTTCCGCCTGACGTTTGAATTCTGCTTCGGATAACACGAGCGCGGCCTCTGCCATATCGCGCGCTGCTTTTTCGGCCGTTTCATCTAGCGAAAAAAGGGGCTGCCCGCTCGTGATCTGTTGGCCACGCTGCACGGACAAGGTATCCAGCTGTCCGGCCAGGGGCGAGGCCACGTAAACAAACTCGCCCTCGACATATCCCTGAAACCAATCCGTCGAAGGGTCACCACAGCTACTCAAGAAAGCCGTGATACCTAACGAGACCGCAATTGACCGTATCAGCTGATATTTTGAGGCATTCACGCTTCGCGTCCTTTCTTGGTGAGCGCGCCTTCGAGAACGATCTTGAGAATTCCGCTGAACCCTTCTTTCGGCATCATCCCTAACTCCTCCATCTTTGGCGGATTCATGATCGCTTGGACAATAGCCAGCAAAATCTCGATGATCAGCTTGGCCGGAACATCTTTTCTCACCATCCCAGCGCGCTGTCCCTCGATGAAAAGTTTGCCGAAATAGCGCTCGATCAACGCGGCCCGGCGGCGTTCGACAACTTTGAACACCTGCGGCGCTTTTTGCCGCATATCGCGCACGAACGGTGGTTTGATTTCATCCAGTTCGCGCTGCGTCCCAGCCAGCAATTCGTGGAGGGTCGCCGGGAAATCGCGCGGATGTGCCCGCGTCACTTCCTTCAGTTTGGCTTCGACGCCGGCGAATTTATCGGCCAGCACCGCGTGGAGCAGATCGATCTTGCCTGGGAAATGGGCGTAAAGCGTTTTCTTGCTAATCCCCAGCTCCTCCGCGAGATCGTCCATGGTCACACTGCGGAATCCGTGGCTAAAAAAATGCGCTCGCGCCGCATCCACGATCAGTTGGCGAATCGAATCGTTTCTTCGATCGCGTAACCGCGATTTGTTTGAGCGGTTCACGTTTTCTCCCCGGCGCTGTCGTAGTAGGTGTCCAGTCCTTTGAAGGAAGAGAAGGCACCGATCAATCCAAGCAGCGTTCGGAGCCAATTCATATGGCTCCATTCGGCCGCGGCAGTTCTGATCAGGTCGAGGTGGTCTGGAATCGACCAGGTAAAGAGGATGAGATCGCGCGGGACGAAGTATGCGAACGTCAGCACGACGATCGCCGTGTACATCAACAGCGAGATGGCGAAGTAAACGCGGAGCGACACGCCGTCCTTCCAGAACAGGACAATCGTCAGCAGAATCAGAATTTCGTTAATCGGTCCGGCGACAGCATAAAACCGTCTTGGATCGACATGTTGAAAGTAGTCCCTCGCGGTTTGGATCGACGCGGGAATGTCGGAGGCCCAGCTCTGCGCATCGATGACCGTGTTGTAAATGCTGACTAGTGTCAGGCCGGATGCACAGATAATGGAGAGAAGAGTACCATTTTTTCATCAGTGTTGCCCGTCGGCGGCGAAATGGTCGTATGACATTTGAATTAGCTCCATTGCCGCCCCCAAATCGTCTTCATCACGTGCCACGAACGTCACATATCCTTTTTCAGGGGCCCAGCGGTGTGGGCGAGCTTTGCCTTCGGCAAGAACCCGCGCCTGTTCGTCCATCGCTAATCGAATGTCGCAATGACCGTGACCATGGATGTGCATAAACATGGTGCGTCCAACAAAGAAGGCGTCTTCGTGGATTCCGGTATTTTGGCGCTCCGTCACACCGGGGAAACCCAGAATGCGCTGCCGTAATTCCTCGTGAAGTTCGCGCGATTTCACGCTGCTTTCCTTTTCCGGCTGATGTCGCAAAGCATGTCGGAGTGAATGTTCAAACCGAGATTGGTCATGTTATAGACGTGCTCGCTGACGACGAGCCAGACGATCTCGCAAATCTCGCGTTCCGAATAATGTTGTGCCAGGCGCGCAAATGTCTCCGGGTGGACTTTCTTGGTCATCGTCAACTCGGTGACGTAATCGAGCGCGACTCGTTCTGCACCGCTGAAAAGCGAGCTCGTGCGGTATTGATCGAGTGCGTCGAATTTTGATTCGTTCATAGACGCCCTGATCACGAAGGCGCGGGCGATGTCCATGCAGAACGTGCAAACGTTAATCTGGGCAACGCGTTCACGGATGAGGAAGACAAGTTCTCGAGGCAGCGTCAGTTTCTTGTCGAGCTGGCCGATTTTGCCATAAAAGAGGCCGAACGCGGCTGGCAACCGTGCGCTATGGACTTTTATCGGAGTGGGCACCTTGCCGAAACCTTTGCGCATGAAGTAATAGGCCAGCTTCATAATTAGCCCCTTCGGCTTCCCGATTGGAGGAAAAAATGAATTCATAGGCGCACCTCACTATGGAAACTATTTTAGTATAATTAGTTTCCTGAGCAACAAAAAACGTTCAACTAATTTTCCGCCGGCCGGTATTCAAATGCGCGATCGAGGGGTCGGCGAAAGCAGCAGCACTTCGGGTTGTTCCTTCGTAAGTTCGGCTAGTTTGATTCCGGCGCCCGATTGCCGCATCAATTGAGCAACAGCTGCTGCTTTCTCGTAAGCTTCACGATCTGAAAAATGCGAAAACCAAACGAACACGTTCGCGTCCTCTCGCACTGGCAAGCGCGGGAAGGTGTTCGGACGAGTTTCACTAATAAACGAAGCCAGCACTGAAATTCCCGCCTGCGCCAGCTGCGGTCGAAGTTCGCGTTCGAAGAATGCCGCGTAATCCGCGCCCTTCGTTTTGCCGAGGTGACAGATCGTAGCCACCAAAAGACCTTCGCGGTTAGTTGTCGATCCCAGCGGCGCGCGGATGGCATCCTCCAGTTGAAATCCGGAAGTCGGCGATGCTGGACGCAACAAGAGAACATTGTCCGAGTCGATCATGGTGGCATTGGCCGCGTCGCGATGGGCTTTCCAGACCGGCCCTCCATAAAACTCCTGCAGCTGCGCGGCACGCCTGTCCATATCGCTAAAACCCCGCAGCCAAACGAATCGATCCGGATTGTTCAGATCGCGAAACTGACCAATCACGGTCATCCCAGTAGCCTCCTGGGTCTCGATGAATTCTCGCTCGAAGAGTGCAATCAGCGTTTCGCGTCCATTCGGCACAAGCGTATATTGACGAAGTTCCACGACCGGACAGCAGGCTCGCGCGCTCGCGGGGGTTTTCACGAATTCCATGATCCAGTTCGTCTCCCACGTTTTGCCTCCGTCTTCGGAGAAGGCCTGCTCCCAATGCGGCTTGGTAGTGAAATTCGTCCACAAAAAGCGGATGCGAATCGGTTTGCCATTAAAACTATCGTCCGCGTAAAACGTTCCGATGCCATCTTTGAATCCGCCGACCACAGGCGGATCGAGATGGCTTGGGTTGCGGCCGTCGAACCACCAGATCGACCATTGTTTCCTCGCCGCATCATAGGTGCGTAACGTCACCGCGTGATAGGCTCCGCCCGGAAGATCGAGGAAGTTTTCATCCATGTTCCCGGCGGCGCCCAGAATCTTTTGCATCACGCACGTCCCTTCGAACTCGATCCAGTCGTGATTACCCGCGAGACGCTCCTTCAGGCGCCGGTGATACACGCGCCAGCTTCCAATCAGGAAATCAAAGTCGTTGGGAGCCATTCGCCTGTTTTTCCGTTTCTTTCATTTTGCCCGGAGCCATTCGATGCCCTTTTCCACTTCCGAATAAAGCTGAGATAAAAGAAAGCGCACGGTCGCTCTACACTTGATTAAGAGTTGGATGCGTGTGCCGCACCGTAGACCAGCGACTGCGGGACGAGACGGTTCGGCGTTTTTCCATTCCAATCACTTCTCACCTCTCACTCTTCACAAACCCACCCAATCCCTTGCGAATCACGATCGCCTTGCCAGCATGACCATATGAAACAATTTCTGCTGGGCACTTTTCTCACTGCGTTGATAATTCCAACGTTGTCGCTAGCCCAAACCCAACAGCTAACCGAACAATTGGGGAAGACTGTCCTTTACGGTGACGTCGCATTGTCCCCCGACGGCTCACGCGTCGCCTGGGTCCAATCCACTGCCGCGACCACTCCGAAACAAACTTATGTTCGGTCCACATCCGGCGACGCTCCGGCAATTCCGATCGATCTCAAATCCTCGGGCGCGAGGATCGACGCCGATCCGGCGTGGTCGCCCGATTCCAAGACGCTCGCGCTGTTTTCCGATGCAGGCGAAAAGGACCAGCTACAACTCTGGACACTCCACGCCGATGGCTCGAATCCGAAAAAGCTTACCCGTTTAAAGGGGTACGCCGCTCGCCCGCGCTGGTCGCATGACGGCGGGCGGATCGCCGTACTATATATAGAGGATGCCGGAGGCGGCGGTCCCCTCATGGCCGCACCCCCCACCACTGGTATTATCGATACCGCCATCCACGACCAACGGATCGCCGTTCTCGACCTCGCCACTGGTCAACTACGCCAGGTTTCACCCCCCAACCTGCACGTCTATGACTACGATTGGTCGCCCGATGACAAAACATTTGTCGCCACTGCCGCGCCGGGGCCAGGCGACAACAATTGGTGGATCGCGAAGATTTACACCATCGACGTCGCCAAAGGCGATGCGACCTCCATTTATAAGCCCGCGCTGCAAGTAGCAGTTCCGCGCTGGTCGCCCGACGGGAAAGCCGTCGCCTTTATCGAAGGTTTGATGAGCGACGAAGGATTCCATGGGGGCGATTTGTTTACCATCACTGCCGATGGTCAAAAAATTTCGAATCACACCAAAGATCGCAAGACCTCGATCAGTTCGCTCTTTTGGCAGACACCGGACCGAATCATTGTCACGGAAATCGTTGGCGGCGGCAGCGCGATCTCGGAATTGAGCCTCGCCGATAATTCAGTCCGAACAATCTGGCAGGCTCCAGAACATGTTCATGCTTTTGGCAACTTCCCTAACTTTACTCTTTCCAAAGACGGAAAGTTTGCAGCCGCGGTGCGCAACAACTATGACACTCCGCCCGAGGTATGGTCCGGACCTTTGGGCGATTGGCGCCAGCTAACGAAAAACAATCAAGGTTTAACTCCATGGTGGGGCAAAGCGGAAAATCTGGAGTGGACCAACGAAGGCTTCCGTATTCAGGGATGGCTGATCCCACCGGAGAAAGTCGAGTCAGGCAAGAAATATCCGATGGTTGTGCTGATTCACGGTGGCCCATCGAGCGCATCAACGCCGGAATGGCCGGCGTCATCCGGCATGTCGCGCGCGATTGTCGCTGCGCTGTCATCGCAAGGTTACTATGTGCTGCTGCCGAATCCGCGGGGAAGCTACGGTCAGGGCGAAGACTTTACCCGCGCCAACGTGAAAGATTTTGGTGGTGGCGATCTTCGCGACATCCTCGCCGGCGTTGACGCCGCCATTGCAAAATATCCGATCGATTCCGCGCGACTGGGGGTGACTGGATGGAGTTACGGCGGCTACATGACGATGTGGACCGTCACCCAAACCAATCGTTTCCATGCGGCTGTCGCCGGCGCCGGTATCGCCAATTGGCAAAGTTACTATGGCCAGAATCAGATCGATCAATGGATGATCCCGTTCTTCGGCGCTTCGGTTTACGACGATGTCGGTGTTTACGAAAAGAGTTCGCCCATTCGTTTCATCAAGCAGGTGAAGACACCGACCTTGGTTGTCTCTGCCGAGCGCGATGCGGAATGTCCCGTTCCGCAATCATACGAATTCTGGCATGCGCTGAAAACGCTCGGCATACCCACACAGCTCGTCATTCATCCCGGAGAAGGCCACATGTATCTCAAGCCCGAGAACCAGGTTGATCGATTGGATCGGACGGTGGAATGGTTCGACAAGTATCTAAAGTAACGCTAAGGAATGGTGTTCTCTCTTTCTCTTGGCAGCTGCCTCGCCATCTGGTCATGACGAAAGTTCGAAGCCAACGATAGTACGCTCGAGGCACCGCAATGAGCACGCGAGGTCTCTACGCTCCCCAGGCCTGAATCGCCATTTCACAGAGGATTTGCAGTCTTTTCCCTGATTCGCAGAGCGAACGAATTGCGGATACGTTGCCGCCTGATGAAAGACGACAAAGACAATGTTCAACTCAGCGCGGTCGAAGATCACGGCGGAATCTTGACCATTCGCGGCGGCGGAGCGCGACGAGATTGGAACGGCATTCATTACAAGCAAGGCATGTCTGCCAAAAATGTCGGCACGACAAAGTTGTCAGCCAATATTGCAACCATCCCGCCAAGTGGGATTGCGGCTGCTCATATTCACGTCGGCTTCGAACTCATCCTTTATATCATCGAAGGAAAAGTCCGCCACGAATTCGGATCCGGTCTCAAGCAAGTGGTAGAGAACGAAGCCGGCGATTTCATTTATATCAAACCCGGCGTCCCTCACGAGGTCTTCAACATGAGCGACATCGAACCGGTAGTCGCCTTCGTTGCGCGCTCATCCGCCAACGAATGGGATGACATTATTCCTTACGAGTGCAACCAGGGCAGATGATAGTGCAGCGTAACAGATGAAGCCGAACGCCGCGCGACGGCCCCGATGGGACATGCTTCCGCATGTCCAGGGCGCGCAGAAGCGCGTCCCTCCACATCACAACTCAATGTTACACTGTGTTTAACTTTATAACCTTTTAACCATTTTAACCTCGACCATGACCCGCGATCCCGCGTTAATCGGTCTTCCGGCCGGCGTTTCCGCTGCGCAAGCCGCGGCACGGTTCGATCAGCTGCAACGAAAACTGATTCCACTCTGGAAATTGATCGAGTCCTTCAATCAGGAGGAACAAACTATCGTCGTCGTGCCGTCGATGTCGGTCGACATGACAGCGACAGGTTCCGAGGCCCTGGGCTACGAAGAACGTTTTCTCTTCCTGCTTTTACTCCTGGCACAACCGCGCGCCAAAATGATTTATGTTACGTCTCAAGCAATCCACCCCAGTGTCATCGAGTATTACCTCGACCTCCTTTCCGGAGTGATTCCAAGTCACGCGTTGCGCCGGCTGACCTTGCTTTCCCCCTACGATGATTCCAATCGACCTCTCAGCCTCAAGCTACTCGAACGTCCACGTCTTCTCGAACGAATCGAAGCTGGCATCCACAACAAGGACCGCGCCCATCTGATCTGCTACAACACCACTTTCCTTGAACGTAACCTCGCCTTGCGTCTGGACATCCCGCTCTATGGCGCAGATCCACTTCATCTATCTTTCGGAACCAAGAGTGGATGCCGTCAATTATTTGCGCGCGCCGGAATTAACCGTCCGCTCGGCTTCGACAACCTGAACAGCATCGATGACGTCGTCTCGGCACTGGTTCAAATGCAAGCCACGCGTCCATCGATGAAACAGGCGATTGTAAAGCTGAATGAGGGCGTGTCTGGAGAAGGCAATGCCACGGTTGATCTATCCAATCTATCTGAGCCTACAAATGCCGCTATCGCTGAGCGCGTGCGAGGGATGCGTTTCGAACACGGCAAAGTTAACTTCGATGATTACGCGACAAAGTTTCGTGCTCGGGGCGGAATAGTCGAAGAACGTGTCGGCGTTGGAGCCAAAGAAGTGCGTAGTCCGAGTGTGCAGTTGCGCATTACGCCGCTCGGCAAAGTGGAATTACTTTCGACTCATGACCAGATGCTAGGCGGTCCAACCGGACAGACCTACCTCGGCTGCATCTTTCCAGCCGATTCTGCTTACGCCGTCAGCATCACTCACGACGCTGCGAAGGTCGGCGACCTTTTGCGAGACGCGGGCGTCATCGGCCGTTTCGCGATCGACTTTGTCGTTACCCGTGCGCATGAGGCCGCGCCTTGGGAAACCTACGCCATCGAGATCAATCTCCGGAAAGGCGGAACTACCCATCCTTTCCTGACCCTGCAATTTCTTACTGGCGGCATTTACGATCCAGAAAGCGCGACGTTTATCGCGCCGAATGGACACAAAAAATTTCTCGTGGCCACCGATCACCTGGAATCGCCAAAGTATAAAGGATTCACCCCGGATGATCTTTTTGATTTGGTCGTTCGGCGTGGGCTGCACTTCGGACAAGTCCGCCAGACCGGGGTTGTCTTTCACATGCTGAGCGGTCTCGGCAGCCGTGGACGTTTGGGTTTAACCGCTGTCGGGAACTCGCCCGAGGAAGCGCAATCGACCTTCGACAAAGCTAAATGCGTCCTGGATGAAGAAGCGCGCTTTGACGAATTGTAGATCTCACCTTGTGGCCCGCGGATCACCGGCCGTAGGAACTTTTATTTGCCGATCAAAATAAAGACGCCCGCTGCCAGCGCGACAAGGTAGAGCAGGAATACGGACGGCCCAAAATTCAAGCCAAACCCCAACAGACCATCAATGATCAAATAAACCGCGAGCAGAATCATGCCGATGCTTCTATTCGATTTCATGCGCTCAGTCTTTTAGATCGTGGCTCGGCTGACAACGCAAATCCTTCCAGAACAAGAGTGGCGCGATCGCGGCCTTGATTGCGAATCGCGGCCTACCCGGAGCCTCAGGCGTAGATCAGATGCGTAGCAATTTTGCTATCCACCGTTTCTTCCAAGTACTCCACCGTGAATGGCTTGGTAATGTAATCTACTGCGCCGAGCATCATCGCTTTTTCGATGCTCTCGAAATCATTCGCACCAGTCACCATGATTACCTTGGTCACTGGACTAAGGTAGCTCGCCCGAGCCAGCACATCGAATCCACTCAGCCGGGAACGGAGATTAATATCCAAGAGCATCCCTTCCGGCTGCAGTTCCTCCAGCAATCGCAAGGCTTCGCCTGGCGTCGTCGCCGTCAAGACCTCGCCGTCGAAATGGTCCTCGAAGTGTTCCCGCAGCAAACTGCACAGCTCCACTTCATCATCTACGATCAACAGTTTCATGAGCGCACGGCTTCAGTCCTGCCGCGGGCAATGGGGCGGGCCGTCGCTTCCCTGATCAGCTTGCGGTAGGAACGATGCTCGCGTGCCGCCAGTCGCAGCCCAAGCCGACGCGCCAACTGACCGATTTTCTTTGGGCCACCCTTGATTTCGACGAACCATCCGGCATTGGAAATATGATCCACCTTGGCCGGTTCGTATTCGACCGGTGTCTCCACTTCCATCCGTGTTTTTTGCGCTCAGCGCGTCGCGGCCCCTTGAGGGTGAGCATCGCGATTTTTCCGCCATGGCAGCGAAGACGAAGCTTAAGGCTTTGCCGCCGCAACTGGTCATCGCAGTCGAAAAGCTCATTGCGCTCAAAACCGCTAGCGTGGACCTGCGCTCCCAGCTTAAGGAGACGTTTGCGAATCGCCTCAACGTTGGCGATGCGGTACTTCTGTTCGCGCTCGATGCTGTTGCGTGCGACGTGCTCCTCAAATTGCCGCGTCAGATACTGTTCGACTTTGCGCGCACCCATGAATGATCGCGGTGCTGTTAGCAACCACATCGATTCCTGTCAAGAGTCCGATCGATCGGAGCTAAGACCCATTCACGGACCGCGGCGATTACGCCGGCAGGGCCAGCCTGCTTATTAAAATGCGGCGGCGTTCTGATTGGTCGTTTCCGGCCCTGAGACTTGCTCTGAAATCGAATCTTGAATGGCTGGGGAGCCTGATTGATTTGCTTGAGCGGCTCGCTTGGCGGCCCAGCGTGCTTTCATCGCCTCTGCCAGCTGTGCGCGACGTTCCGGTGACAGGTTCAGTTTTCTCTTTAGCCTGCGACGAGTGCGCGACTTTCTCCTGGCTTCCTTCGCCTCTGCCGCAATCTTCGCCTGCAGTTTGCGTTTCAGCTTTGCCAGTTTCTTAGGACCTTCCCGCAAACGTTTTTCCAACCGCTGAATTCTTTTTTCCAAACTTTTACGCTTCATGACATACCTTTCTTCCCCGGGCAAAATGCAAGATTGACTACATTTAATGGCGATATCACGCCAAAGTCACGCCTTCGTTTATCCACCTGAAACTCCATCAACCAGTGGCGATTTAGTCAGGATCCGATTTATTACGCGAAAGCATTTGAATGCCGATAAACTCCAGATCGACGCCCGCGGGGAAACCTGGCCTCTAGATAAACCGTTTCGTATTTCCCGCGGCACTCGCACGGAAGCGCCGGTCGTTGTCGTAACCGTAACAGATGGGCAGTGCACCGGGCGCGGCGAAGGTGTTCCGATCAAACGCTACAACCAAACTCCTGCCTCTGTCCTCGCAGAAATCGAATCTATCAAGAGCGCGCTAAATTTAAATCGAGACCAACTTCAAAACCTGCTGCCGCCCGGCGCGGCACGGAATGCCGTCGATTGTGCCCTGTGGGACCTGGAAACTAAGATTTCCGGCAAACGCGCCTGGGAGCTGGCCAACATCTCGGTCGCTCCAAAAGTGGAAACCACGTTTACGATTAGTCTCGATACGCCCGAAGGAATGGCGGCGGCGGCAAAAGCAGTGGCAAACCTGCCGATCTTGAAGCTTAAACTCGGAGGTGACCACGCGGACGTGACGCGAGTCAAAGCCGTTCGCGAAACAGCGCCCAAGGCGCGCCTGCTGGTCGATGCTAACGAATCCTGGACGCCGGACCATTATCGACGTGTTGTGCCATCGCTGGCCGAATTCGGTGTCGAATTGATCGAACAACCATTCCCCGCAGACGCCGATGACATCCTCGAGACTCTCAATCATCCAATCCCAATTTGCGCCGACGAGAGTTGCCATACCACTGCCGATCTTCCAAGACTCAAAAACCGTTATGAAGCCATCAATATAAAGCTCGACAAAACCGGCGGACTAACGGAAGCGCTGCTTTTAGCCAACGGCGCGCGCAAGGCCGGCTTCAAATTATTGATTGGTTGCATGGTCTGCACCTCGTTAGGAATTGCTCCCGCTCGCCTACTCGCTGGCGCTGCCGATTGGATTGATCTTGACGGAGCCCTACTCCTCAGCCGGGACCGCGAACATGGGTTGGCGTATGAGAATGGAAAAGTAGGTTTACCGTCCCGACAACTGTGGGGGTGATGGTTTAAGTTGCCCGATGCTTGACTTGTGATTTTCGATTGGATGTGACTTTGCAATCGAACTCGCTCAGTGCCGCGACTTTTGACTTGAACATTAATTTCATCGCAATTTGGTTGGTAAGACGCTATGCAGCATCCGCTTTATCTCATGAACACGCACCTCGTCCGAACGTTTGCCTTCTGTTTCATCCTCGCATCTGCCCAGGCACGCCCGCTTGCGTTAGTTGGCGGTCGCCTCATTGACGGCTTCGGTGGCCATCCACTGGCTAACAGCGTGATCATCATCGAAAACGAGCGCATCACCGCCATTGGAACGGTCGGCACGCTTCAGCCACCGGCAGACGCGGAAGTCATCTCCACCGAGGGCATGGATGTGCTACCGGGGCTGTGGGATTGCCATGTCCACACCATGTTGCTCGGTCACAGTGACTATGAGCATTGGGACAAAACCTATCCTCCCCGCTACGGCGGCGAGATTATGCCGGCGGCGGCAAGGCAATTACTCATGGCCGGCATTACGAGCGCGCGCGATCTCGGCGGCCCGCTGAAGGAGAGCATTGATGTCCGTGATCGGATCAATCGTGGCGAAATTCCAGGCCCGACGCTTTATGTCGCCGGCCCATTCATTCAGCACGAACCCTATCCCGGCACCGAGCTTTTCCGCTGGGGCGTCAAGGGCCCAGCCGACGGCAAGGCCAAGGTCAAACAGCTCGCCGACGCCGGAGTCAACATTATCAAGCTGATCGATCAGGATCAGATGACGATGGAAGAAGTGAAGGCGGTGGTGGATGAAGCGCACGCGCACAAACTGCCGGTGGTGGCGCACGCGCATCGTCCCGAGGAGATCCGTCGCGGTCTCGCCGTTGGGCGTGGATTGCTTCGAGCACACGGGACTAGCCGCCGCACCAGGCTATCCCGATGACGTATTAAAGGCGCTGCATGAGCGCACGGCCAAGATGAGTCTCGGTCCACTCTTTTGGTGCCCAACAATTGAAGGCTTTCTTAACTACGAATCGTTAGTCGACAATCCCGAACCGCTGGATGATCCGGCGTGGCGAGAGTACATCCCGGCCGATATCGCTGACGACATCAAGCGCTCCATTGCGCATCCAAACCAGCTTGCCTATTACCAAATCACGCCGTTGCGGGCAAAAACGGTCCGAAACAAGTTCAAGCAGCTCCAGGAATCCGGTGTGGTTTTATTGATTGGCACCGATAGCGGAATTCCGATGAAGTTTCACAACAGCTCCACCTGGCATGAGCTGGATGCGTGGGTAAACCAGCTCGGAGTCGCTCCGATGGACGCCATCCGCGCGGCCACCTACTGGCCCGCCGTTATGATGAAAGTGGACAAGGATTATGGCTCAATTAGCGCAGGAAAGTTTGCCGATATCATCGCACTGAAAGGCGACGTCCTTCGGCATATCGATCTTTTGCAGCGTGTGGATCTGATCATCAAACACGGCAAACGAGTGAAGTGACCGGCGCTTCGCTTGATCCCTTTGAAGCGTTACACCGTTACATCGCCTTTTGCTTCCTGCGTGCGTCGGTGTGACACGGGCCGCGGTCGCGGTCAGCGGCCGCGGCTAGAGAATGGCGGAGATGCACACGATCCGCCAGTCCGGCTCGGACCTGCTCGGCGCCCCGGCGAATCAACGCCGCAATGGCACGGCAACAATCGCCGTCCCCTTCAACTCCGCCGCATCCTTAATGCTCCCATCCGGCTGATAATGCCCCACGTAAGAATTGCCGATCACATTCAGCGCACCGTTGGCGATCACGCCCGTAGTCGGCTCATCAAAGTCCGGATGATGATATGACTGCAACACGGTTAAACCAGCAACTCTGCTCCCGTTATCAGCCAACGCGATGCGAACAACACGTCCGGGATTTGTGCTGTTCTGAATGCCTAACAGGTCGCCATCGTGCCAGTAAAGTCCATCGATCCCACCCGTAACCACCGTGTCCGGTTGCGGCAATCGTGTCGCTTTGCCAGTAGTAGTATCGACTCGAGTGATTCCGGTCGACAATGTGACGAACAAGGTTCCGTCGCTACTAAAAGCGATTCCGTTGGCACCGCGAACTCCGCCCGTCTCGCCTAACCGCGTGAAGGCTTTTTCGTCTGGCTTGTTTCGAAAAACGGTGCCGCTCGCCGAATCCGTGGTGTAGATCGTACATCCGGCGCAATCGCGACATCGTTGAGTTGCATTGCCTCCGCCGCAGGAAAGCGATCGATTAGACGCCCATCCTTCAGATTATAACGCATGACCGCGTTGCGACGCTCGGTTTTCCCGCTGTCTTCGAATGCATTCGTGCTAACGGCATATAGATGTCCACGCGCCGGATCGACCGCGAGCCCAAGAACAGCGTCGAGTTTATCTCCCGGAGCAGAAAAATCGCGCGTCTCGCCTTTCCCATCAGCCACAATAATTTTGTGCTGCGCGATACTCCCGAGAAAGAACCGTTTGCCGGTTGGGTCGTAAGCAATTCCTTCGGGAATAAGTTTCGGATCCTTCAGCCGAAAAGCCACCGGCGCATCAGGCGTTTTAACGTCTTCGTCATCGAGTTCCTTGCGAATTGTTTGAAATTCTTTGTCATCCCAAATCGCATCAAACCCTAGATCGCGGGTAGGAATGAGGCCGAGCTTGCGTCCCTTCAGACTGCGGAGCAGCTCTAGAGCCAGACCGCGCTCACCGACCTGGCTTTGGAACGCAGCTTCGTAATACACGAGCACGCCATCGTTGGGCCGTTCCTTGCGCAAAGCCTCAATCCGCTCAAGCGTCGCCCGAGCAGCGGCATTGGCGTCATCAGCTGCGTCAGATTGGCTTCCCGGCCCAACCGAGAAACGCACAGCCAATCGTTAACCAGAAACAGAAAGTTCGCTCGTTCATCCGAGTTTTTTACTCGTCACTGTCATCGTCACCTTGCATTCAATCAAGTTAGGGACGACACGGCGGTTGCCCCTCCAATAAGTTCCTAAAACGTTACTCCCCAACTCTGCACTTGCCCAAACGCGTCGGGTCCGCGCAAATTTATTCCATGGCCATTAGAATCCTCGTTACCGGCGGCACCTTTGATAAGGAATATGACGAACTTACTGGGAGCCTCTATTTCAAAGAGACTCACGTTGCGGAGATGCTTCGCCTCGGACGTTCGCGCGTGGAGGTAACTATTCGGACCATCATGATGATCGACAGCTTGGAAATGACCGACGTCGATCGCGCGCTCATCGTCCAGAATTGCTGGCGATCACCGGAAGATCGAATCGTTATCACTCACGGGACCGACACGATGACGGACACTGCGGCCGAACTCGCGCGTTCTGTCTCTGGAAAAACGATTGTCCTCACCGGCGCGATGATCCCCTATCCCTTTGGCAGCTCCAACGGTCTCTTCAATCTCGGCAGCGCGTTGTCGTTCGCCCAGATATTGCCTCCCGGCGTTTACATTGCGATGAATGGCCAATCATTCCCGTGGGATCGCGTCCGGAAAAACCGCGAGCGGGGCGAATTTGAAGAAATCTGAGAGGGTGAAGCTAGAGCGCCGACTACGGCTGGTGGAACTCGCCACGCTGCAGCCGCCGTGGAGAATTGCCTAAACAAAAAATACGCTGTCTGGTTTTCTCAAGTCGAGGGCTTTAAACTCTCGCATTTCGCTTCGTAGCTCTGAATCAGCGTGCCCAGTTTCGTGTGAAAACTATCCTGTGCCGAATAGACCTCTCCAAGTCCATTTGAAAACTCCTTGTGCTTCAGCTCGTCTTCAATCGTCAGCGTCAGTTGCGCCAACGTTTCTATGTTCGCCTTGGAATGAAATTCCATGTCCTTGAGCTTGGAAAGAACTGCCACCGATTTTTCGTGTGCGCCGGGAATCTGTTCTTTCTTTGGTTCGGGAGGGGGTGGCTGTGTTGTGGCAATCGTAGTAAGCTGACCGTTAACAGCTCCAACTCCGCTAGATTTCTTGCCCTTCTTCGGTTTCCTGGACTTTGTTTCTTGGTGATGTTTTTCTTGAACGACTTTCTTGGCGTGCGCCACGTTTCTGGGATCTGACATGTGTCACTCATACACCCATCCTTGTGCGCGCGCATGTCCCGCGCCCATGGCCGCCTCGTAGATCTCGTTCAGTTGAGCTCGAATCTCTGTGTCGAGCCTAAATCGCGCTTTAACTGCTGGAAACCTCCAACGAATATATGAATTCCGAAAGCATGAGTTTTCTGAATCTCGAGCAATTGCCTTTCGTTGGAATGTCGCATGAGTTCATCGGCGAAACGCAAGGTGCGCCTTTCTCCGCTTATATCGTCACGGCCAAACCCGGGCAAGGTCCGCCGTTGCATAAACATCCGTACGTCGAGGTTGCGTTTGTCATCGAAGGCTCTGCCAGGATCACGGTCGGCGATGAAGAACGTGAAGTTCAGGCCGGTGGCATCGCCGTAATTCCCGCGAATACACCGCATCGATTGGTTGACTCTGGCGCCGGCATCCTTCGGCAAATCGACATTCATGCGAGTCCAAATTTCATTCAAACGGATTTGGAATGATCGCGACGCGATATGTATTTGTAGGCCATCTCTGCGAGACGCCAGTATTCTATGACACAGTCCCCCTACAATTCCCTTTCGTGCGCTTTCGTTAAAGGCAGTTGCTCCATATACTGTTAGTGCATGAGTGTCGTCGGCACGATTGAGAGCCTGTGGCGGTATCCCGTCAAGAGCATGAGGGGCGAAGAGCTGGACGAAATTTTCGCTGGCTTTGCCGGAGTCTACGGTGACCGACTTTTTGCCTTCGAAAGTTCTGCCAACCGTAAGGGGTTTCCCTTTTTCACGGGGCGCGACCAGCGCCAGATGATTCGGTACAGGGCGCAGTTCCGAAATCCAGAAAAGTCGTCGCGCCCGCGCAACCTGAGCGAAGCCGAGAAAGCGAACGCCAACCCGATTACAGCGGACCCATCCGACTTGATGATCGATGTCGAAACGCCCGACAGGAAAACTTTTCCGATCGACGATCCGGCTTTGATCGACAATTTACGCGCCAACGTCGACGGGAACCACAAACTGAGATTAATTCGGTCCGACAAAGCGCTGACCGATTGTCGTCCGTTGTCGATCTTCGCCGTTCAATCAGCGAAAAAGCTTGGGGAAGAAACCGGGGTGATGGTCGATAAACGCCGTTTCCGGGCAAACGTCTATCTAGATCTGAAATCGTCAGTTGCGTTCGCTGAGAACGAATTGGTCGGCAAATCGCTGCGGATCGGCTCGAAAGTTGTCGTTGCGGTTCTTGAGCGCGATCCCCGTTGCATGATGATTACGCTCGATCCCGATACCGCCGAGAAAACGCCCGCCATCTTGAAAAAAGTCGCGCAAGCTCATGGCGGTTTTGCCGGAGTTTACGGCGCCGTCCTCGCAGAGGGGATGATCCGGAAAGGCGATTCAGTTAAGTTAGTATAGCGACGAACCATGACCACAGATGTTGAAAATTTCTCGCGCCGACGTTTTCTCGCTTCCGCCGGCATTTTGACGGCAGCAGCATGGCTAGCTCCGGATCAACTTTTCGCAGACACCGAAAATATTGTAATTACTGCACGCAAACGCGCAGAGGCAACCGACATCATCGTTCAACCCTTGCGCGGAACAGTTAGCGCCTTGATCGGCTCAGGAGGAAATATTGCCGTCTTAACCGGATCGGATGGCAAACTGGTCCTCGATTCAGGTTACGCTACCTCGCGGGCGAGGATCACCGACGCTCTGGCGAAGCTAAGTCCCGATCCCATCAAACATCTCGTTAATACTCACTGGCATTTCGATCACTGCGACGGCAACGAATGGATGCATTCGGATGGCGCAACCATCCTCGCCCACGAAAACACGAAGAAACATCTCGCTACCACGACGCGAGTGGAAGCGTGGGATTTCACTTTTCCGCCCTCCCCCGCAGGCGCGATTCCAGGTGAGGTTTTTGCCGATGAAAAAACACTGCACGTCAATGGCACCACGATCGCGCTCAAATATTACGGCCCGAGCCATACTGATGGCGACGTCTCGGCCTACTTCGCCGAAGCAGATGTTCTTCACTGCGGCGACACCTGGTGGAACGGCCATTACCCCTTTATCGATTATTCCACCGGCGGACACGTCAAAGGCATGATCAAAGCGGCCGAGGCAAACCTGGGCAGAGTAACTGACAAAACCATTGTTATTCCGGGACACGGCAAAATCGCCGGGAAAGCCGAGCTGACTGAATATCGCGATATGCTGGTAATTATTCACGACCGCATTGCCGCGCTGAAGAAAGAAGGCAAATCGCTAGACGAAATCATCGCTGCCAAACCAACGGCCGCCTACGACAGCAAATGGGCCGGCTCCTTTATTAATGGCGATGTCTTTACGAAACTGGTCTACGACGGTGCGTGACCTACGATTGGGTAGCCGGCATCGTTGATACCGGTGGCTGGGAACACCGATCGGGCTACAAGGAAAATTTGCAGGGCGTCACTGTGAGACGCCTCATTCTCAAATAGGCGACTGGCATATCCTACAACTCTCAGCTGAGAAAGTCGGCCAGTGGTTCCATCGGCTTGATGTGGGCGCAAATACACGAGTTCTGGTTTCTTCTCGGGCCATTCCATTCCCTTTCTTGAATCGGTTGGCGTCATCTCTTCACGTGTTTCACAAATTGTCTTTTGTTCTCTGCTCGCTCATGCTTGCGGCTCCTGTTCACGCCGCCATCATATCCCATGAAGTCCGTGCTCCTCGTATTATTCGCTTTGACGATTGCATTCTCGTACACATTCGCGGTTGACCTGCCGCGGAAAATTCAAACGCCACGCGAGAGCTATCCAAACGTAGATGTGATCTACGATTCAGTTACAACACCGCATGGAGAGCGTCTGCGCGCCATCATCACCAAGCCCCAGGAACTGAAAGGCAAGCTGCCGGTCATTTTCGTCGCTGGCTGGTTGAGCTGCGACAGCGTTGAAGCGCCGGAAACCACCAGAGACGAAACCGGCATGCTCTTTCGACAGCTCGCACAGTTGCCCGGCTTCTGCCTTTTCCGCGTCGATAAACAAGGCGTCGGCGACAGCGAAGGAAATTGTGCGGAAAATGATTTTGATTCCGAGGTTGACGGCTATCGCGCGGCCTTTCGCGCCCTTAAAAACTACGAGTTTATCGATACCGATCGCATCTACCTCCTCGGCATCAGCAACGGCGGAGGCTTCGCGCCAGTTGTTCCGGAGACGTCTGCTGAGCAGAGACAAGTGCGCGGATTCATCGTTGTCGGTGGCTGGGTAAAGACATGGTTCGAACACATGTTGGAGATCGAGCGCCGACGTTTCGGCTTAATGGGCAAAACGCCTGCGGAAGTGACCGAACGAATGAAAGGTGCGACCACGCTTTATCACGAATGGCTGATCAAAAAACGCAAGGTCGCTGATGTGTTGTCTGAAAACGCGACACTCACTGATCTGTGGCCCGAAGGGAAAGATCGCGATCACCTTTACGGCCGGCCCCTCGCGTTTTACGAGCAACTTCAGAATCTGAACCTCGCTGGCGCGTGGTCGAAGGTAAAAGTCCCGACGTTGGTTCTTCATGGTCAATACGACTGGATTATGAGCCACGACGACCACGAGCTGATTGCACAATATGTAAACGCAAACAGTCCGGGAGCCGCACGCTTCGGTGAAGTCCCCGAGATGGGTCACACTCTCCAGAGCTATACTAACTGGGCCAACGCTTTCGCCGGTAAGAGCAGCGGACTAAATCAGAACGGCGCCAAGTTGATCATCGACTGGCTCAAAGATCAGCAAAGCGTGAGCGCGCGCTAAGCTGCCACTTGCTGGTCTAAGACTGCGACTGGCACAGTCGCCCAACAATTCGCTCGGCGTTCGGGCGCATGATCTAAAAAAGCGCCGCGTCGCAATCGGCACACCGTATGCTCATACGCTCTTCATGACCGTCCCTGTTCTTCTTGCTCTTCTCGTCGTTCTACCAGCCATTGTCGCCTTAGTTTCCGAAACGTCGCTCTTGCAGCGCGCCTTTGGGCGACGCACTTTTTGCGTCGGCGTTCCCATTGTTTACCGTAAGCAAGAGGTTTCTACTCGTCTCAACCCGGAGGCATTCGATATCCATCCGGCCACGCGAGGCGAATTCTATTATTACAGCATCCTGAACTATCTTCGGGTGACGGAAGTACTCAAGGACGGCCGCATCATGGCCGTCACGCGCGATAAGAACTGGCTCTGCCTCTGGCCTAACGATTCCCGTTTACGCAGAGCCCGCTTGACGGAGCGCTTCATTTACCGCTCGCGCTTTCCGGCGTTGGTGAAGAGTAGCCCTTTGCCAAATTAACCACAGAGTGTCGGCCCTGTTGGGACGATTCCTCTCTGATCACCAATCGCCCGATCACTCTCTGCTCTTCCGCTACTTTATCTCCACGGACGAATTTTCGGTTCCATCCACCGTTTTCTTCGCGGAGTTATCGGGATCAAACGCCCAATCAGTGCCGTTAACGAGAAACCTGTAGGCATATGTGCCGCCGGTCCTTTATGCCTTCTGCTTTCTGACTTCTGACTTCTGACTTCCGACTTCTGACTTCCGAATTCCGAATTCCAACTTCTGGCTTCCGAGTTCTCTGTGGTTAGATTCATGCGCATGCCGCGTTGCACCTGGGCGACCACTGAACCCAACATCAGCTATCACGATGAAGAATGGGGCGTCCCTGTGCACGACGATCGAAAGCTCTTCGAGTTTCTAATCTTGGAAGGGGCGCAGGCTGGCCTGAGCTGGACCACGATTCTTAACAAACGAAAGAACTATCGAAAGGCGTTTGATGGATTTCGCGCGGAGAAAATCGCACGCTACGGTCCGCGCGATGTGAAACGCCTTCTCGCCGACTCCGGGATCGTGCGAAACCGGCTCAAGATTGCTGCGGCTATCCAAAATGCGAAAGCATTTCTCTCGGTTCGAAAGGAGTTTGGGAGTTTTGACACTTATCTTTGGAGTTTTGTCGGCGGCAAGCCGAAGCAAAATCGCTGGCGTAGGATGGCTCAGGTGCCCGCGCGCACACCTGAATCCGATGCAATGAGCCGCGACCTCTCACGGCGCGGATTCAAATTTGTCGGGTCGACCATTTGTTATGCGCTGATGCAGGCTACCGGAATGGTGAACGATCATCTGGTTTCGTGTTCGCGACACGCACCACTCGGCGGATTTAAGAAGTAATCAGTCCGACTCGGACTGAACTCCGGAAATTCTTCAGGATGCAAAATGCCGGCGAGAATCTCCAGACTGTCGACAACGCGTGGACCGGGTCGTGCAAAATATGCGCTCGCATCAGCGATGTGAATTCGGTTGTTTTGTGCCGCTGGGAGCGAATCGAATCCCTGGAACTTCCTCAGCAATTCGTAATCGCGGCGGGCCCGATCGACATCATATCCGCAAAGGGCCAAGACGATAACCTCCGGCCGCGAATCCAAGACCACTTCCCACTGGATCTCGACTGACGGTTGATGCTTTCGGCCTAGCGGATCGTGTCCGCCCGCGATCTCGACCAGTTCCGGACCCCAATGACCGGAGCAAAACGGCGGGTCAACCCATTCCATCCGAAAACAGCGTGGACGCTCCGGGATTTTTGCTGCGCGTTCACGCACGGCCTCCACACGCGTCGATAATTCCGCGACAACTTTATGCGCGCGATCCGTCACGCTGCACGCTTTCGCGACGCGACGGATGTCATCAAAAATATCGGACAAACTTGACGGCTCGAGATTCACGACCTGCGGCGGTCCAGGCAACGTCCCCGCGAGTCGCGCGACTGTCCCGTAACCGACCGCGCACACGTCGCACAACTTTTGCGTGAGGATCACGTCCGGGCGCAGCTCGCGTAGCAGCGTCTCGTCGATCGTATAGATCGTCCCGTTTTCGCGCAGCGCGCGGCGCACCCAATCATCAACTTCACGGCTGCTTAACCCGGCCTTGTGAACCGGACAACGGGTCACCCGTGGTCTCGTATTCGCTTCTTCCGGAAAATCGCATTCGTGCGAGACGCCGACAACGTCATCCATTAAGCCCAATACCGCGGCGATCTCAGTCGCGGCGGGCAACAAAGAGACGATCCGTGTCACGTTCTAATCTGGCCTTTCTGCATTCTACTTTCTACCTTCTGCTTGTGCCTTCAGTCGTCTTTCTTCGAGCAGTGAACGTCGGTGGGGTGAATCGATGCCAGCCCGCGCTAATCGCGAAACAGTTGGACAGGTTTGGTGTCGTTAACATTGGCGCCGTTGGTACATTTGTGGTGCGCAAAGATGTGAGTGAATCGACTCTCCGCGCGGCGATCGCAAAGAAGTTGCCGTTTAAATCCGAAATCATGATTTGTCCGGCACGCGACATCCTCAACCTCGCAGCGAAAAGGGATCCATTCGCGCGACAACCCGCGGGCCCGGACATCACCCGGTTCGTGAATGTGTTAGCCAGGCCCCTTCGCGCGCCGCCTTCTCTTCCTCTCAGCCTGCCGGCGCACGACGACTGGCTGCTCAAGATTATCGCGATTGAAAACAGATTCGTCCTCGGTGTGTATCGTCGCCAGATGAAAGCGATCAGCTACCTTGGGAAGGTTGAGAAACAATTGGGCGTGCCCGCTACCACGCGCAATTGGAATACGATCAAAAAAGTCGTGCAGATTCTTAAGGAAGACTAACCGCGGCGGCCAGCGAGAGCAGAAAGCAGACATCGGTAAACATGCCAGACTACGCTAAAGTGTTTCCGAGCGCATGAAAGCGTCGCTTCATCCAACAACAAATCAGGAGTTGAGCAGTGCTTTCGCAGAACTTTCAACTCCCCTGCTGGCCGATGCCTGTGTGCGCTTAAAGGTCCCTCTTCGGATCGCCCCGCCAGGAATTCGGCCGGTAAAAACAAAGATTCGTCTCGCCGGACGAGTTTTGCCGGTTCGACATTATGGGAGCGTCGATATTTTTTTGGAAGCACTGGAAGCTGGGCAACCAGGCGACGTTCTTGTTGTCGACAACGGCGGACGAACTGATGAGGGTTGTGTCGGTGATTTGACCGCGCTGGAAACGCGAGCGTGCGGACTCACCGGTATAATCATTTGGGGCTGCCACCGGGATACCGCGGAACTCATCGAGATTGGGTTCCCAATCTTTAGTTACGGAATCTGTCTGGCCGGCCCGCTACGAATGGATCAGCGCGATCAAGATGCGTTTACCAGCGCGCATTTCGGTGATGCCATCGTAACCAAAGAAGATGTCGTTTTTGCTGATGCCGACGGCGTCCTGTTCGTGCCCGGGGAGAAAACCGAGAGGGTTATCTCAACCGCCAGGAGCATTTTCCAGCGCGAACGTCAACAAGCGCGGGAGATACAACGGGGTCGCAAGCTTCGTGAACAACTTCGGTTTGATGAATTTCTAGCCCGGCGCTCCGCCGATCCAAACTACACTTTGCGTCAGCATCTTCGAGCCATCGGCGGCGCAATCGAAGAATAGCAGTCCAAAGTCTGTGGTTACCCTGGCAAATTCGATCGTCATTCGCTTTGCATCGCGATTATTGGATCGACCCGCGAGGCGCGCCAGGCCGGAAGAAGGGATGCACCAATCGATACGAGTGCGAGGAGCGCGACTCCGGCTGAAAAGCTCAATATGTCGAGAGGACTTATTTCGAATAACAAACTGGAAAATAAACGGGACAAAAACAAGGCTCCGAAGACGCCGATCAACGAGCCAAGAGTCGTAAGAACCACGCTGCCACGCAAGACATACGATATGACGCGTCCGCGCGTCGCACCGAGCGCGATCCGGATCCCGAATTCCCGCGCCCTTTGCGACGTCGCGTAGGAAATAACCCCGTAAACTCCGACTGCCGCGAGCAGCAGCCCCACTGCGGTGAAGGCGCTAACAAGAATTAGGGTATAACGCCGGGTTGCTACCGACTGCGAGACCAGGTCGGCCACATCCTGAATATTCTGGACCGGCTGCTTTGGCTCAACGGCGTGAATTCGATTGCGCACGCTATCGGCCAATGCCATCACGTTTCCGTCGGTCCGTAGAAAAAGGCTCATCGTCGCCATGTTGTGGTTGGTTTCGTCCTGCAAATACGGGAGGTAAACCGCCGGCGCGGCCGGCGCATCCAGCGCGTCGTGCCGAATGTTCCCAACGACACCAACAATTTCGCGGAGCCGTGGTGTTACGCCGGTTCTTCTTCCAGGGCCGGTGTAGTTAACCCCGATACGTTTGCCGATTGGATCCTGCCCCGGCCAAAACTGATGCGCAGCTTCCGTATTGATGATTACGACCGGCGGCGCGTTCTCGTCGTCATGTTCAGTAAAAAATCTGCCCGCCATCAATGGAGTCTCAACCGTCCGGAAAAAATCGGCACTGACCCATGAACCTTCGCCCGAAGGCAGGTGAGTTGGGTCGTTCGCTCGGTCTTCGAAAACGAACGTTGCTATCGCAGCCTCTCGGCCGGGCCGCCAATCCGACAAGGTAGCGTGGCGCACACCCGGCAATGATGCCGTTTCGGTGAGCACGCCCTTCCAAAAACTGCGACCCTTTTCGCTGTAGTAATTCGTCCGTAAATAAACTCGGAGTAGGGAGCGCGGTTGAAAACCGGGATCGACATGGATCACCCGCCAGAAACTGTGCACAAGCAAACCCACACTCACCGTGAGCACGACCGAGCATGCAATCTCACTGACAACCAGCAAAGAAAGCGAGGACCCGCGACGTCCGCTCGTTTCGAGCCCACGCTGCCGCAACGCAGAAGATAAACTCAGCTTCGAAAAACTGACTGAGGGTATCCATCCAAAAAGCAGCGTAGTCGCAATTACTACGGCGACGGTGGCAAGCAGAGCGGGCCCGTTTAAGTGAATCTCATCGATACGCGGCAACGGCAGATTCGGAATTCGCGCCAGCAGACGAAGCACGCTCCAGGCTATCAACAAACCCACCATGCAGCCGGCCGCGCTCAGCAACATCCCTTCGGTCACAAGTTGTTGCATGATTCGCCGTAGTCCCGCGCCCAAACTTAAGCGCACCGCCATTTCAGTCTGCCGTTTTACTGCACGCGCCAGCAAAAGCGCAGCCACATTAATGCAGGCAACCACCAGGATAAGCGCCGCGGCGCCAAACGTGGCCAACAACGGCAGACGGACGTTGCCCACCAACTCCTGCTTGAGAGGTAATACGTGAACGCGCACATCGCCCGGTTCTTCCGGGACGCGTCGCAAAATTGCAGTGAGGTCCTCCTCCGCCATTGCCGGAGTAATTCCCGGCTTCAGTTCGCCCACCACGCGCAAAAATTTATTCCCGCGCCACTGCATGTACGGCCAGCTCGGGCGAATGGTGAGCTTGGGCCACACATCGGTATCAGGAAACAAATCCGACATTGGTGGCAACACCCCGACGATCGTCTGGTTTTGTCCCTCGAAATGAACGACGCGTCCGAGGACATGCGGATCTCCACCCAGCGCGTTCTTCCAAAACCGATACGACACGATCAGCGTATCGTTCTCTAAATAAGTATACTCACGCGGCTCATACAGCCGGCCCAGATACGGCCGGATTCCGAGCATGTTAAAAAATTGCTCCGATGGCGCTGTGCAATTGACCAGTTTCGGTTCGCCGTCGCCAGTCCAGGTGAAGGTAAAACGCGGCAGATATTCCGCGATATGAACGAAGGATCGATTCTGCTCAAGATAATCGACAAAGTCCGGCCCGGATGCCGCGATTTGCGTTTGGCCAATCGATTCGGAGCTGGCCCAGATGGCATAGAGCCGATCGGAGTGTGCATAAGGCAGCGGCCGGATCAAGACATCCTGCACCACACTCAACATTGCAGTTGTTGCACCAATGCCGATGCCGAGAGTCAGGATGACCACAAAAGCAAAGCCTGGTTGCTTCCGCAGGATCCGCAGGCCAAACCGGATGTCGTCCCAAAAACCGGCAAACCGGTCGCGCGTCTGTCCTGCTCCGATTGCTAATTCGGGACTCCGAACCGGTTGCTCCACACGTTTCAGCTCATTATCGATCGACTCCGGAAACGTCAGTTCATTTAAAACCATTTGCTTCGCCTCTTCCTCCGACGCGCCGTGACTCAGCGCCTCTTCGAACCGCTCCTGCAAATCTTGCGACAGCTCTTCGACGATTTCCTCCTCACGTGTCGGCGAAAGATTCAATGCCGCTAACGATGTTCGGATTTCGGATTTGAAATCAGGCATATTCTATTCCCGTGATCCGCCCGATCGCTTCGACAAACTCGCGCCAGCCATGCCATTGGGCTGCGAGAATCCTTCTACCGACGCGCGTCAGCCGACAGCAACGGCGACGGCATTTCCCCGGTTTTTCAACCCACCGGCCGCGAATCCAGCCACGCTTTTCTAATCGGTAAAGGAGTGGATAGAGCGAGGCCACGTTGAATCGTAGCGCGCCGCGCGAACGTAATTGGATTAATCGTCCAATTTCGTAGCCATGGCGCGGCCGATCCTCCAGCAACGACAGGATCAACGGCTCCGCGCTGCCTTTCTTCAGTTCTCGATCCGGCAGTGGCATTGCCATATGTTGTAATAACATATATCTGCCCAACGATGTCAAGAAATCGCAGAACGGCCTTCACAAAATAACCAAGGGGGACATTGTTGCCCTCGAGCGAGGCTACTCCGAAATTCTGCGCCAGCGAGCGGCGCGTTTGGAAGACCAGAAGAGACGGCAGAGAGCAATGGGCAGAAAGGAGAAAGGACCTCCAAGTCCTCCCCTGGCTTGAAAATTGCCGATAACTGGTAACGCAGCGACCAGCACATCAGGCCGGAGCGCTGAGCCAGAGCTTTACTACTAGCCCCCCCGCACCGGTATCGTCAGTTGGAGCCTCAATCCGTAGGGCGAAGGATCAAATTTCCTTCACCATTTCCCATTGCGGTGAACTTGTAGGTTTGGCCGCTTCGTACATCGACGGTTGTCGGCGGGCGTTCCTTCCATTTCGGACGCGGAGTCGCCAGCGCTGATAAGACATGGTGTCCGGGTGTCAGGAACCCTTCATACGTACCACCATAGCTGATCGCGCCAACCATGACGTTATCGACATATATCTGGACGATGACGAACTTGCCCGTGGTTGGGAGCCGATAGACGATTAAACGAGCAGTCCCTCCGTTCGAGGGAGCGCCGGAGGCGGCTCGGGTACTCGCTCCGGCATGTCCGGCGATACATAAAAGGCACGTCATCGTTAGGACAAGCATGCGACGGCAGTTGTAGTTCATATGATTTTCTCCTTCCACTAGAAAGCTTCGTGTTGCGTAACGATATTCGACAGAGTTTGGTCGGCCATCAAATTGTGGTGGGATTTTCTCCTCACACTTATAATGGAGCTGTGAATCTCTCTTACGAGGTAGAACCGACGTAGCGAAAAGGTAAGATCACTCCTTCTTCTTTTGTTTGTTTCAGCCTTCCGCCGTCAGCTCTCGACCTTTCGACCACCAAGCATCAACTTCTCCGATACTGTTCGTCGGTGACCTGTTCCATCCAGTCGACCGGCTTGCCATTTAGCGCTTCTTGAATCGCGACATGCGTGATCGACGTCGTTGGTGTAGCACCGTGCCAATGCTTCTCATCGGGTGAAAACCACACCACGTCTCCGGGCCGGATTTCTTCGATTGGGCCGTCCCATCTTTGGGCCCACCCCAGACCCGAGGTGACTATCAACGTCTGACCGAGCGGATGCGTATGCCAGGCGGTGCGGGCACCCGGATCGAACGTGACCATTGCGCCACGAACTCGTGCCGGCTCGGGCGCCTCGAAAAGCGGATCAATGCGTACTGTTCCGGTAAAATACTCAGCTGATCCCTTGCTGGAATTTTGTGAACCAGATCTCTTTATCTCCATGTTCTTTCTGTCAACTATCAACCCTCAACACTCAACTGTCTTGCTGGTCACTCGTCGCACGACTCTTTTCACTAATGCCAGTCACTGCCCGTGCAATGCCGCTCCGGCTCAGACCTCGTTCCTCGGACTCGGCGGCCATTCCGCGCCAGCCAGCTCTTTGGGAAGCTGTTTCGGATCGAGCGGGTAGATCAACGAAAGATCCATTTTGGATTTCGAGCCTTGGAGGAATTCCAACTCCTCCGGCGCGCCGATGATGAGCCAGAGAACTTCGGCGTCGGTATCGTTGAACACCTGGCGCAACTCGTTAGGTCCGACAAGCACGCCACCGTGTTTCGGGACGGTCAACGTTTCGTTGCCCACACGCATCCGCCCTACGCCTTCGAGCACGAAGTAAAATTCCTCCGCGCGAATATGCTTGTGTAGTGTGTTCGCGCTCTTGGGCGGCAACCGCCAGAGCCGCGCGCCGAGATTCTCACTCCCCGTGCGTTCCAGATAATCAGCGTTCGGAATTTTCATCAGATTGGAAGGTCGCCATACGAGCTCTTCCCGGCTTGATGAGTTGGTAACCTTGAATTGCTTTCATGGAATTCCTTCCCAATGCTTCGCTGTTGCTAACGCAAAGCTGATTCATTAGAAGTACGAAATCGCATTCCGATAGCTAGCTCCGATTGCTCTGGGCCGCTCTGACTACTGTTGGAAGCTAATTGCGGACGGAGTCGGACAACGGCGCGTCTCGGTGGTGGTGCTGGGTGTCAATCCCCCGGCGTGCAAGGTCCAACATTCGTCGAGCGTCGAGCAGTAGCAGATCTCGGCAGTCACGCGTAAACGGCCCTTATTCAGCTTCACCCAAAGGGGGTTCGATTTGTCGAAATTGAGCGGATTATTTTCGGAATCGCCCGGAGTGAAGACGGTAATCGATTCACCCGCGGCGAACACATGACCACTCATATCGCTCTCCGAACCAAGATGCTCCCCAGGGCCCAGTATTCTCCCGAGTGCTTCCTTCCAATTCCTCACCGGCTCACCATCCACCCGCACAATGACATGCCGGATAATCGCCGGTCCGACCCCTTTGTTGGCGAGGACAAAGTGAATGGGCCCATTGCCGCTGTCGAATTCGAGGATGGGCCACACCGCGGCACGCACTTGCTGGCGCTGCACGTAGGCGGTATAAGCGGAAACACACAAAGCACAGAGTCCGACAAGCGTTGCGATGACTGTCTCATAGCGACTGACGCGGCGCGTCGGCCCTTTTTCCGGCACGGATTCGGTCCTATCGCCCGACATATTGGTAGATCACTTTAACGCCATCGTGCCTGACTGTAATTGAGCTTTTGCGCTTTCAACTTTCAACTTTCAACCCTGCCGCCCATTTCAATTCACCGCGTGAGGCTATGCCTTTTACGCCGCTCCCTAACTATTGCCGCTTTAAAGCTGGCACGGCCGAGACGTCAATCTGATAGATGTCGCCAAGTCCATTGCCGGGTGCATGCAGCTCCTGGATTACCTGGGCTGTCGTCCGGTCCTGTGGCTTAGGAGAAAGCGGTGGTAAGCGGCAACTCATCCACATCAGGTATTTGCCATCTGGCGTCAGCTTGGGCGACAGTTCGCGCGCTGGGGAGTTGATCCCTGGCCCGAGGTTGACCGGCTCGCCCCATTTACCGTCGGCCTGCTTATGCGAGACATAAAGATCGAAGTCGCCGAGAGAGTCGGGTCGCCTGCTGGCGGCTAACAACAACATGCGCTCATCTTCGGTAACGAAAGCTTCGTACTCGCCTCCTTCACTATTCACCGGCCGCCCAAGATCTTGCACCGCGTAGCTGCCGTCTGGCTGCGGCACTGCGCGATAAATGTCTCCCGGCCCGTTGGGATCCTTCCGCTGCGAACCGAAGTAAAGGGTCCCGTTCTTCAAAGCCATCGGGTAAAACTCGTCGGCATCGCTGTTGACCGACGCGGGCAAATGCCGCGGCGCGCTCCAACCCGACTCGGTCTTGTCCATGACCCAAATGTCGTGATGCGACTGGCGCTCGCCATCCTTCTCGACTGGACGATCGGAGATAAAGTAGAAATGTTTTCCATCAGCGGAGATGTAGGGATCGGCGTCCTGATATTGACCGGAGAACAGCGCAACCTCCGGCTGCGACCATCCACCGTTCTTGTAGCGCGAAACAAAGATGGTCCAACGCGAGAAATTCGGCGCCATCTTGAGAAAATAAATTTCGCGGCCATCAGGCGTAAGCGTCGCGTGCGATTCGTAGTCGCCCGTGGAGATAATGCCGGGCACAAATAGCGTCGCGTGCGGGAGCGGCTTCGCGGAATCGTAGGGTGCAGTCTGCGCAACTAACGACACAGCTACGAGCATCGCTATCGGTACTGCACACGCGCGCACGAAATTGAGTGCTGTGATAGCGAAACGGTTTTTCATAACTCTTCCTATGTTTGGAATAGTTGACGCGCTTTTTTATTCAAAAAATCATTTCCCTCCCGGCGCCATTTCGCATGGCGCGGCCCACCACGCTCATTTCTGTTCGTTGGGCTGATCGGGAATTTCGGCTTCGACGAGTTTCGCCAGCAGCGTCAGCGATTCCTGCCAGCCGAGATAGCAAGCCTCGACCGGAATCGCTGCGGGTATCCCTTCCTGAGTAATGTTCAACTCGGTTCCGCAGAACACCTGCTTCAAGGTAATCGTCGTTTGCATTTCGCCGGGCAGGTTCGGATCGTCGAACTTGTCGGTGTAACGGAGGCGCTCGTTGGGCGTCAGTTCGAGATAAGTTCCGCCGAAGGAGTGGCTCGTGCCGGTAGTAAAGTTAGTGAACGACATCTTGTAAGTGCCGCCGACTTTAGCGTCCAGTTGATGGACCTTGCCCGTGAATCCGTTCGGTGGAAGCCACTTCGCCATCGCGTCCGGATCAAGGAACGCTCGATAAATTCTCTCCGGCGTGGCCTGGAGCACTCGATGAAGTCGGACGGTGTTGATGTTCTCTGTTTTCATAATTTCTCTTGTGTTTTCCTTCCTATAACGAACGAAACGACTGCTTCAGGACATTCATCAAGAATTTTCGTTGCGCAGTTTTTTTTGCGCTTCGCTCTCAACCCTCAACTATCAACTGTCCCGACAGCACTTAGCTCTCTCCTATATTATATAGAGGCATGGCTTCCCGATCGCTTCGATACCCCTGGCGAACGTTTATTTTCCTCGTAGCTGCCGGCACGCTCACCGGACCGCTTGTTATCCCCTATCTTTTAGGATTACTTGCGATCGCTCCCGGGCCACAGCCGCCGGAATCGCTTCGCTCCCTTATTCTTTCGGGGCTCTATCAAAACCTCATGTTCCTCGCTCCCGGTGCCGGAATCGGTCTTTGGGTGGCACGCAAAATCGGTCTCGGCGCACCTTACTTAGAGAGCTGGCTCGACGGCGCGCCCCGGCCGGCCCAACCGCTATCGTCAATCGTTTGGCCGGCGCTTTTCTGGGCCACGGTCACCGCGATTATCGCCTTCGGCATCGACGCCTTTTTCCACTACGCGCTCGGAATCACTACGCCCGCACCGGAGATTCATGCCCGCATCGACGTCGCATGGTGGCGCAGCGGGCTCGCGAGCCTTTGGGCGCCATGGGCGGAAGAGATCTTCGATCGTCTGTTCTTGCTTTCACTTCTTGCCTGGCTGGGAATGAAACTTTTTCGCGTCTCAGGAGAGGGACGTGGACGCTGGATCGCGCTCTGGATCGCCAATTTTGCCACGGCACTTTTCTTCGGCTGGTATCACATCAGCAACGAAGAACTGTTCGTCAATCCCGTGCCCTCCATCGTGGCGCTGAGAACCGTGCTAATCGTCTTGCCGGTGGGCCTCGCGTTCGGCTGGATCTACATCCGCCGCGGCCTTGAGGCTGCAATTCTCTCCCATTTCTTTATCGACGTGATTGTGCACGTCGTGCGCCCCATCGTCGAGCACGGGCTGACCACTTAGGACCATTGAGCTGACTTCGGGCCACTAACCACTGACCTCTGACGGCCAGCCGTTGAGTGTTGGGTGTTGGACGCTTGCTTGAAAATCGCCTTCTGACCCGGTGAAAGCCGCTCGCGCCTTACCGCGTGGCAGAAAAAGGCGCCAAGATTTAATTTTGAATCCGTTTGTCGGGTTTCATGTATCCTACCAGAAGCAGCGCATGATCCACGATTTTCGGTTCGCGTTCCGTCAACTGATCAAGGCCCCAGGCTTCACCTTCGCGGCCGTGCTCGTGCTGGCGCTTGGGATTGGCGCCAACACCGCCGTGTTCAGCTTGGTAAACACACTTTTCTTCGCTCCGCCAGCTTATGCCAAGCCGCACGAAATGGTGCAGGTCTTCTCCCAGGACAGGACGGATCCGAAGAAATTCCGCGGTTTTTCTTATCCAACGTATCGCGACATCCGCGAGCAAAACACCGTCTTCAGCGACGCCATGGCTTTCAATCTCGCGTTGATCGGTCTCGGCCAGAAAGGAGATACCCGCCGCGCCTTCGCCGCGGTCGTCAGCTCGAACTATTTCTCGGTGCTCGGTGTTCCGTTGGCGCGAGGCCGCGCATTTTTAGCGGAAGAGGAAACACGCAACGCGCCGGTCGCGATCGCGAGCTACAGTTACTGGCAAAAGCATAACCTCGATCCAACCGTGCTCGGTTCGCAGGTTTTGATCAATGGCAGAGCGTTCACCATCGTCGGAATCGCACCGAAAGGTTTTACCGGTACGCTCCAGATATTGTCACCGGAAGTTTGGTTGCCGCTGAGTGTTTACGATCAGGTCGCGAACGATTTTGGCGCAAAGGACAAGGCCACGATGGAAGATCGCAACGGCACGCAGTTGCGCATCATCGCGCGGCTAAAACCGGGAATGACTGCGGCCGTAGCCAAGCCTGCGCTCGAAGGGTTGGCGACCAATTGGGAAAAAGCATATCCCGTCGAGCAAAAAAACCAGACGTTCATAACTGCACCGGTGTCGCGCATTTCAGTAAGCACAAATCCGGCGGCTGGGAAGGGAGTGAAATCGATCGCGCCGTTATTGCTCGGGATGGCCGTGGTCGTCCTCCTCGTAGCCTGCCTTAATCTCGCAAACATGTTGCTCGCGCGCGGCACTGCGCGCCGGAAGGAAATTGCGATCCGCCTCGCGCTTGGCGGCAGCCGCTGGCGGATTGTGCGCCAGCTTCTCAGCGAAGGTTTTGTGCTGGCGCTGCTCGGCGGCGTGGGCGGACTCATTCTTGGATTGTGGTCGTCGGATCTGCTCATTGGCTCAATGCGCAAGTTCATGCCCTTCGAGATTGTGTGGTCAACGGGAGCGAATCCCGCAATTTTGGCGGCAACGTTTGGATTTTGCATGCTCGGCACACTGATGTTTGCGCTTGGGCCGGCCTTAAACATCTCGCGCAACGCCGTGATCACCGATCTGAAGGAAAATGCCGGGGAAGATGTGATGCAGCGTCGGTGGAAATTCTTACCGCGCAATCCGCTCGTTGTGGTGCAAATCGCATTCTCGCTCGCCCTGCTGACCGCAGCCGCTCTGTTCGTGCGCGGCGCCGGCAAAGCCGCGGCTGTCGATAGCGGGCTAAAACCGGGCGCAAGCTATCTCCTCGAAGTCGACGCGAGCCTGGCCGGGTACGAACCGGACCGCGCGCGGGAACTTTATCAGAACTTGAACGCTCGGCTGGCAGCGCTGCCGGGCGTAGAAGACGCAAGCATTTCGGCAACCGTTCCGTTCGGGATGATTTCGTCCGACAAGAATGTTCAACGCGCGGGTGTAAATCCAGGTGCAGACGCCAAGCCAGCGACCGCTGCTGAGGGCCTTGCTTTCAAGGCGGCCTGGAACAGCGTGAGCGCGAATTATTTCTCAACCGTTGGGTTGCCAGTGTTGCGTGGTCGCGCGTTTACCGACTCGGAAGCAACGCAACCTGGTCCGAGTGTAGCGATCATTGACGAGCCTTTGGCCAAAAAGCTTTGGCCGGACGGCGACGCCATTGGGCAACGCGTTCAGTATGCGGGTGAAAAAGAGCAGCAGAACCAGACGATCGAAATAGTGGGAATCGTGCCCCTAACCCGACACGACCTCTTTGCAAGCGAAGAGCCGGACGGCTCGATCTACCTGCCGTTTGCGCGCGGATTCCAAAGCAACGTTTCCTTCTTTGTTCGGTTCCGTTCGCTCGCCCCCGGAACCGAAGCCGCCACGGCCGACTTGTTGCGTCGTGTGGTGCGCGAAGTCGATCCGTCGCTTCCGATCATTTCGTTACAAACATTTACCCACTATCTCGATTCGAACCTGGACCTTTGGCTTGTGCGCGCCGGCGCGGCCATGTTCTCCGTCTTTGGAGGACTGGCGCTCGGCCTCGCTGTAGTTGGTCTCTATGGAGTCAAAGCTTATTCGGTCGCGCGGCGCACGCGCGAGATTGGGATTCGCATGGCGCTCGGCGCACAACGCGGGATGGTCTTGCGATTAATTATGCGCGAGGGCTCTGTTATGCTTTTATGCGGGCTCGCTCTCGGTCTTCTGCTTGCAGCCGCAACCGGAAAGATACTTAGCGGAATCTTGTTCGAAGTTGGCGCGTTCGATCCGCCGGCCTTCGCCAGCGCTTTCACCGTTCTCGCGGCCGCCACCCTGCTTGCGACCTGGCTGCCCGCGCGCCGCGCAACACGCATTAATCCGATGGTGGCTCTCCGAACGGAATAATCACGTTGCCGCCTTTCACTGCGGCAATTTCGTGCCAGAAGTCAGTTGCCAGGTTGCTTCATCAACAATCTTCTTCATTGGGTGTTGGACGTTCGGAGTTAAGCGTTGGACGTTGGGCGGTCGGTGTTCGGTGTTTCAGCTTTTCAGTCTTCCGCCGTCACCCCTCAACCGTCACCCTTGCTTCGTGCTCGCCGCACTGAATTGAGCTTGGGATTTTCGTGTTTCACATTTAAAAACGTCGGATGCCGGAGGAGCAAAAAGGTAAGCTGCGCCTGGAAATCGCCCATGTCCTCTTCATCGACATCGTCGGTTATTCCAAGCTTCTGATCAGCGAGCAAAGCGAACTGCTCGAGCAGCTCAAGGAAATGGTACGCAAGTCGCCGGAAGCGCAGACAGCCGATTCGGAGGGAAAGCTGATCCGGCTCGCCACCGGCGACGGAATGGCGCTGGTTTTTCGCAATAGTCCGGAAGCGCCGGTGCAATGCGCTTTGGAGTTAAGCCGCGCCGATAAGAAGAACCCCAAATTGCAATTGCGCATGGGTATTCACTCCGGCCCGATCAACGAAATCACCGACGTGAATGATCGCGCGAACGTCACCGGCGCTGGCATTAACATGGCGCAGCGAGTGATGGATTGCGGCGACGCCGGTCACATTCTTTTATCGCAGCACGTGGCCGATGACCTCGAACAATATGGCCAATGGCGGCCCCTCCTCCACCCGCTGGGGGAATGCGAAGTGAAACATGGCGTCCGCCTGCACATCGTTAATCTTTACAACGGTGACGTCGGCAATCCCGCGCCGCCGTCAAAATTTAAAACTGTAGCGGTGGCCGATCGCCAGTCCGAATCGGACTTGGCTGCTCCGGAGCGACATCCGAAACGGGGAATACCGTGGCACGAACTCGTGCTTGCACTGTTGCTTCTGGCCGGACTCGTTGCCGCTGGCGCCTTCTTCTGGTCGGCATCGCGCTTCGCCGACTTCCTCCACCGTAGCCCAGCCCGTCTCACCACCAGCAGCACCGCTATCTTCGCCCGCGGTTCCCGCCGTTCCGGAAAAAAGCATCGCGGTTCTTCCCTTTGAAAATCTGAGCGAAGAGAAAGCGAACGCCTTTTTCGCGGACGGCGTGCAGGACGAAATCCTGACCGACCTGGCCAAGATCGCGGACCTGAAAGTCATCAGCCGCACCAGCGTGATGCAATACAAGAGCGGAGTCGCGCGTAATCTGCGCAGAAATCGGGCAGCAGCTTGGCGTGGCGCATGTGGTCGAAGGCAGCGTGCAACGTGCGGCCAACAAGATTCGGGTGAACGCGCAATTGATCGACGCCCGCAACGACGCGCATCTGTGGGCACAAACCTACGATCGCGATCTGGCCGATGTCTTCGCCATCCAAAGCGAAATCGCCAAGGCCATTGCCGATCAGTTGCAGGCGAAGCTTTCGCCTAACGAGAAGAAAGCCATCGAGCAGCCACCCACCGCTGATCTGGCCGCTTTCGACCTTTACAGCCGGGCGAAGTCACTTCTCCTCACGGCAGGTTTCAGCGTGACGAACGAGCCAGACGTGCGAAAGGCAATTGAACTTCTGGATGAAGCGGTGAAGCGCGATCCCTCATTTTTCGACGCTTACTGCCAGCTCGCCCGTACCCACGAATACCTTTATGCAGTATCGGGGGTTGATCACACGCCCGCCCGGCTTGCCCTGGCTGAAGCTGCTCTGCAAGCCGCGACCCGGCTGCGGCCGGATGCTGCCGAAACGCATTTAGGGCGCGCACAATACCTCTACTACGGGCTGCGCAACTATGCCGGCGCGCTCGCCGAATTGGAAATCGCGCGGCGAGCGTTACCCAATGATCCACGTCTCTTCGAACTCACCGGCTACATTCTGCGGCGGCGCGGCCAGCAGGAGGAAGGTCTGCGCAATCTGGAGCGCGCGGTGGAGCTGGATCCGCGCAACTTTTATACTCTGCAACAGATCGCGCTTAGTTACGAAGCATTGGGGCGCTATGCCGAGGCGATCGCGGCGATGGATCGCGCGTTAGCGATCGTGCCCGACAACGTCGAAACGCAAGCCAATCGTGAACTATATTATCTCTGCTGGAAAGCGGACACCCGGCCGCTCCACCAGACGATTGATGCAATCCTCGCGCATGGGCCGGGCGCCATCGCCAGCGCCGCCGACACCTGGTTCTTTTGCGCTCTGGCCGAACGCGATCCGGCTGCGGCCGAACGAGCGCTCGTCGCGCTGGGCGACAATCAATGCTGGGGCGAATCCGGGATTCTTCTGAGCCACAGCTTTGGTGAAGGTCTGCTGGCGCGCATGACCAAAGATGAGGCAAGAGCGCGCACTGCGTTTGAAGCGGCTCGCGCCCAGCAGGAAAAGATCGTGCAGGCGCAGCCGGACTACGGCCCGGCGCTCTGCGTCCTCGGCTTAATCGACGCTGCTCTTGGGCGCAAAGACCTGGCCTTGGAAGAAGGCCGTCGGGCGATCGCGCTCACGCCGCTGGAAAAAGATGTCAACAACGGCAGCCTCGTCCTTCAATATTTCGCCATTACGGCAGCGTGGGCGGGCGAGAAGGAGCTTGCCTTGCAGCAACTGGAAGCTGGACTGCGCGCTCCCGCCGCATCATTGATGCTGAGCTACGGCACCCTAAAACTGTTCCCGGCCTGGGACCCGCTCCGCGGCGACCCGCGCTTCGAAAAGATCGTTGCCTCACTTGCACCCAAATAGCACTCACTCCGCGCGCAACGCAATCATCGGCTCGACGCGACTAGCCCTGCGCGCCGGGACCCAGCAGGCAAGAAGCGCGATTCCTAACAAAAGTAAGGCGACACACATGAAAGTGATCGGATCAGAAGCGCTCACGCCGTAGAGCAGGCTTTTCATCAGGCGCGCCCCGCCGAAGGCAATGAGTAATCCAGCTAACGAGCCAATTGCGGCGAGAAACATGCCTTGTTTCAAGATGAGCTTCTGCACGTCGGAAAGCTGCGCGCCGAGGGCCATGCGCAATCCAATCTCACGCGTGCGTCCCGCGACGACGTGTGACATGACACCGTAAATTCCAACCGCAGCAAGCACCAGCGCCAGAACACCGAAACTGCCGAGCGCGATTGCGGCCATGCGCGCAGGAAAAAGTGATGTGCCCAGGTGTTCCTTCAGGGTTTTGGCGGCGTAAACGGAAATCGACGGATCGAGTTTTTGTACTTCGCCGCGCAAGGCGCTCAACACCTGCCGCGAATCGCTGCGCGTGCGCGCCACCACTGTGACTGTGCCGCTGTAATCGCGATACAGCGGCGTATAGAGCGCGGGCTTGGGATCTTCGCCTAACGAATTGTATTTTCCGTCCGGCACTTCGCCGACAATCTCGAAGAACGGATCCTGTGGCCCATGCCAGTTGAAGCGTCGGCCGATCGGGTCCTGTCCGTTGAAGAATTTTTTCGCGAACGTCTCGTTCACGATCGCGACGCGACTTTCCTTCTTGTTTTCGTCGTCGCGAAAATCACGACCACGCAGTGGAATGCCCATGACCTCGAAGTAACCCGGGCTGCTCTCGATCGGGATCGCGATCGGCAAATTGCTCGCGCCTTTAAACTCGGTGCCTTCGATATAAATCGTGCTGTCGTTGTAGTTCAATCCGAGCGGGAGGTAATCAGTCAGCGCGGCGTGTTCGATTTGCGGCAAAGCCTTCGCACGCTCGAGCACTTGCCTCTGAAAGGCGCGGCCGCGTTCCTCGTCATAGCCTTGCAAGCTGACATCGAAGGAAACCGCGACCGCGTTTTCTGGATTGAACCCCGGCCGCATCTTTTGCGCGGCTTGCAGACTGCGCACAATAAGGCCGGCGCTAATGAGAAGGATTAAGGATAGGCTGACTTGCACGACAACGAGGAAGTTGCGCAAACGCGAGCGACGGAAGCCCGCCATCGATGATTCGCTTTTCAACGCCGGCACGAGTTGGGGCTTCGACGATTGCAGCGCCGGAATGAGACTGAACAAAATCCCCGTCGCAATCGAGAGCAGCAGCGCGAAGGTAAGCACGCGCCAATCCGTACGCAGGTCGAACAACAAAGTGACGTCGCTCGGCAGGCGAATGCCTCGCACCGCCCGATTGATCGCCGCAGCGAGGAAGACGCCGGCGGCGCCGCCGCTGAGTGAAATGAGAAGGCTCTCAGTGAGCAACTGCCTGACGAGTCGTCGCCGACTCGCACCAATCGCGAGCCGTACCGCAATTTCCCGCCGCCGTTCCGTCGCACGCGCCAGCAGCAGGCTGGCCAGATTCACACACGCGAGCAAAATCACGAGCGCACCCACGGCGGCGAGTACTCCGGCGAAGGCAAAGACAGAATTCGCGATGTCGGGAATGAACAAACCGGGTTTCGCGAACCGAATGCCGCGGCCGACGTTTTGCGGATAATCCTTTGCCTGTTGTGCAGTCAACGTCTCAAGCGCACTCTTCGCTTGAGCAAACGACACACCCGTTTTCAATCGCCCGACCGCGAAGAGATTATTCGAGTCGCGCTTCTCGAGCCAGGTGCTTCCGGGCTCAATCGTCTTCGCCATCATTACCGGGATGAACATCTCCGGATCGTAGGCGACTTCGGTGCCAATAAATCCTTTCGGGGCGACGCCGATAACAGCGAATGGGCGGCTGTTGAACTCCACCGTCTTGCCGACGATCGCTCGATCGCCACCGAAGCGGTGTTGCCAGCAGTTGTAACTGATCACGGCCACGGGATGTGAATCAGGTGTTTGATCTTCTTCAGGCAAAAACGCGCGGCCCAGCATGGGCTTCACGCCAAGAACATCGAAGTAATTCCCCGAGACAAGATAACCCCAGACCCGCTGACTGGAGTTGTTGACGGTGAGACTGCTGACGACAACGCGATAAACGAATAGACCCGAGAACACGGTATTGCGATCGCGGTAATCTTTGTAGTTGAGATACGACTGCAGGCCCCAATCGGCGCCCTTGTTCGTCGTGCTGTAAAGCTCGACCAACTGCGAAGGCTCTTTCACCGCGAGCGGCCGCAGCAAAGCGGTATCGACTAAACTAAAGATTGAAGTGTTAGCTCCGATGCCGAGCGCCATCGAAACGATGGCGAGTGCGGCGAAGCTGGGTTGCTTGATGAGTTGGCGAAAGCCGAAGCGGATATCCTGCAGAAGTTTTTCCATAAGCGCGCGAGGTCTCTGCACCGTGATGATGCAGCGCGGACGCGGTTTGGATTCAGAAAGTTCTCTGCCTTCGGAGTCTCATCCGCTCTTGATCCATTAGCCCCCTGTTCAGCCCTCCGCTTCGACGTATTTCGGCCTCGGAGTCTTTAGATCTAATCCCTACATCTTCTGCACGTGATTGTAGTCTATTGCCCCCCGCTCGCTTTTTTCAGCGTCTCCTCCGCTGCCTTGCGGATTTCACCGCGCCTCTCTTCGGTATCGGACCATGAAGATGCGGGCGCAGCATGCGAATCGAGCAGCGACAAAGCTCGCGTGCGCATGCTCGCGCGCCATGTCTTTTTCGCCATTCGCCAGGTGTGCGTCCGCCAGATCGCTTTGCACGTCCGCCGATTGCGGATACGCGATCTCCACCAGCCTGAAGACTTTGAGCGCGGTCTTCGCATCACCATCGCGCTGGAAATCTTCGCCGATACTCTCGGCCGTAACCTCGGGGAACAACTGCGCCTGACTGTTTCCGCGCTTCGAGCAGTTGCTGCTTCACTTCTGCGATGCCCGCGATGCCGCCGAAGTTGAGCTGATTGAGCACCTGCGCCGAAGCCAGTGTATCCGCCAAGCGCGGCGCCGACGTCCTGAGCAGCGTGCCTTAACCGTCGACGATCGATCCCCGGCAGCTCCGGATGCGGCTTGAACATGTCGGTTCCGTGTCCGCCCTTGGTGGCTTGGCTATCACGGTCGTACCCGCCGGCGCGTCTTCGGCCTGCGAATAATGCACCAGTTTCTTGATGGGGCTCGAGGCGGTGATATAGAGCAGCTTCATTCCTCCTGGGCCCGTGGATACTCCTGCGTCTACTCCCGGCAATTGCGATGCCAGCGAATTCGAGCCGGTTTCGGAAAGCAATACCGCGACACTTCGCAGATGGCACTCTGCGACGCCCAGGTTGCCGGCGCCGCCCGCGCCAATCGCCTCTCGATTCACGCCTGCCTGTGAACTCAGGTATTGAAACGCGGTATCCAGATCGCTCGGCCACAGAGTTTTCCAGGACGCGGTGCGATTCGCTTCGGTGGAAACTGGACTCCGTGCTCCCGTCGCGTTACCCGGAATCGTTGATTTCAAGCGCATGGATCGCCTCAGCTGCGTTTATCTGAAGAAGATATTTGCGCGGCCTGTGCCGCGGGAAGGTTCTGGAAACCGTAACTGAGGGAGAACAATGACTAACGAAGATATGATTGGAAGCAGTGTCGGGGGCAGCAGTCCCCAGACTGAACGGACACACGGCGACGAGGAGGCATGGCATACGGCCGAAGAGTCGAAATCAGCGACGCCGGCGGTAGCGCAAGATTATGCTGAAAAAGCCAGCACGGTATTCGACGAAGCCAAGGAGCGTGTGCGCACGCTTCGAGAGGACGGCGAAGACTATGTGCGCAAAAATCCGACGAAAGCAGTTCTCACTGCGCTGGGCGTCGGTTTCGTGCTGGCTCTCATCTATAGGCACTAGGCAGAACTAGGTGAACGAAGAAAGCCAAGCTGCTGGTTTAGCGTGGTCAAACAAAAGAGACGCTCCATAGAAAGCACCGTTCAAAGATAACCAGCGTTTCTTAGGGCCCGTTGCCGGCGAACGCCGATAATTCTCCGGTCAAGATGAGAAAACGTAAAGCGCCTCGAGGAAAAAAGCGTTATCCGGACCGGAGCGGCAAAAACATCTCGCAAGAAGAGCAATTCCGGCTGCTTGTCGAAGGGGCAGAGCAGTACGCAATGCTGCTCCTCGACGAAGACAATTTAATTACATTCTGGAGTAGAGGCGCGAAAAAGCTGTTCGGCTGGAGCAGCGAGCAGGCAGAAGGAAAGAAAGGCGATATCATTTTCACCCCCCAGGATCGGAAGGCCGGTGGGGTGGAAAAGGAATTTGGCACGGCCCGACGGGAAGGCTGTGCCGTGGATCGTCGCTGGCACCTGCGTAAGGACGGTTCACGCATTTATGTGGACGGGTTGCTCTTGGCGCTCAAGGATCCTGATACCAGAGAAACGCGCGGTTTTGCCAAAATCTGCCGCGATGCGTCGGAACACCATGAAGCATCAGAAGCTTTGCGACGCGCTCATGCCGAGCTCGAACAGAGGGTAGCCGACCGAACAATGGAATTGGCCCAGATAAACACGGCCCTTAAACGCGAGATCGAACGGCGAAAGGCACTCGAGCGCGAAATCCTCGGCGTGACCGACCGAGAGCGCGGCCGCATAAGTCAGGATTTGCATGATGTGCTTTGTCAGGAATTGACTGCGACGGCTATTCTTTTGAAGTCTCGCGCGAAAAATATTGGTGCTGATAATCCGAAATGCGCGGAATCGTTAGAAGAGGCTGCGCAGACTGTGAATCGAAACGTGGGACTGGCCCGTGACTTGGCTCGCAACCTTCGTCCATTTGATTTCCTGCCGGGCGGCCTAATTTCCGCGCTGCGCGAGCTGGCCGCGAGGACGAATAAGAGGGTTCCCTGCCGCTGGGACTGCTCGCAAGGCATCCACGTGCGGGATCGAAATATTTCGGTCAATCTCTACCGCATCGCGCAGGAGGCGGTGACCAACAGCCTTAAACACGCACAGGCAAATCACGTCGTCATTGGCTTACGGCGACGCGGTAACGCGCTTGTGCTTTACATCCGCGACGATGGTGCTGGTTTTCAGCCCTCGAAGAAAAGGCGCGGCCTTGGGATTCATTTGATGACTTATCGCGCCGATGTTGTGGATGGTAAGCTATCGATAGAAACTCAGCGGGGACGCGGCACTACAATTACATGCCAAGTTCCATTAAGACGTAGTCGAGATCCGCTTTCAGCGCGCTGACACCGGCGAAGTCGCACGGATTCACTATCCTCACGACTATCTCGAGTTTACTATGCTTGGATCAGATAGCGGCAAGGAAATCCGCTGCCGCTAACGCTGAGCCGATAACACTCGGCGATAGACTGCTTCGTAACGCGGTACTGCCTTTTGCGCTGTGAATTCCGCTGAAGCTCGCTTTCGACCGGCCTCACCTATTTCACGAGCTTGCTCCGGCGATTCGATCAATTCGTCGACCGTTTTCGCCATGGCATCGACATCGCCAAACTTGTGAAGCGAGCCAGTGTCGCCTACCACTTCAGGGATTCCGCCCACTCTAAAAGCGATGATCGGCTTCGCGAAGAACATTGTTTCTAAAATGCTCAAACCGAAGCTCTCAATCTCAGACGTGTAAAGCCCGGCGTCGGCCGCCTGGAGATAATTTTCAACCGGTTCGGCCGCGGTCCGCACGATCACGTTTTGCCGAATGCCCAGTTCGTCGAGGAGAGGTTCGCAAGAAGCGAAGGAACTGCCGGCGAGAATCAGCAGCCGGACTCGATTTCGCTGTTTCATCTTTGCGATGATTCTCAACAGAAGATCAATCCGCTTCGATGGACGAAGATTCGACATGTGCAGCACCAGAAATTCGCCGGTTAAGCCGAGATCGCGACGGACTTCCTCGCGGCTTCGAGTGGGCGCAGTTGGAGTAAAAAAGTTTGGAATTACGTCAACTGTTCGGGTGAGGGCAAATGTTTCGATAGTCTGTTGTCGCAAGCTTTCGGAGACGGCCGTGACCGCATCGGAGTGGGTCAGAGCGTGCGCGATCGCGCCGCGATATTGCGGATTCGGGCCAAGCATGGTCGTATCGGTCCCGTGAAGCGTCGTCACGATTTTCGGGGCCGAGTTGCCGATCATCTCGGCCGCTAAAAACGCCGCCGTCGCGTGGGGCACTGCGTAGTGCACATGGAATAGATCAAGGCGCTCCGCTCGGCCTACATCCGCCATCTTCACAGCCAGGGGCAAGGTATAATCGGGACACGGAAACACGCTGTGCTCGCCCACGGCAACCTCATGGAAGTGAATTCGTGGCGCCGTTAGGTCGAGACGCACCGGTTTGGCATAACTGAAAAAATAAACCTCGTGATTACGCGCCGCGAGCTCCATTCCCAACGATGTCGCGAGAATGCCGCTTCCGCCGATCAGTGGGAAACAGGTAATGCCAATTCTCAACGGTCTCTGCTCCATCAATTTTCAGTATAAGCCTTGTCTGATTCGGAAATGTCCATTCGGAGTACGAACGTGATGCCCGGCGCATCAGCTTCGTTCAAGTACTCCTGTTCGCCGGCACCAGTGACGTAGTGCGTGCATTGAATGACCGATTGCATCCACCGCAGACGAGTATCACGTGTAGGACTGATCTGAGTGGCGTCGAAATCCTGGGAAGGGAGTTCGATGAACCGGTCGGCGCCTTTGTGCAGCAGCAATTTTCCGTCCCGGCAGCGGGCCCGAACCGTTTCGCCTTCCCACTGGACATCAACAAAATAAGTCCTCCACCGAGACTGCGCGCTTTCTGAACTCGGGTGAGCTTGATCTTTCCACTCGGATGCCGTCCAGCAGCCCCATCTTGCCATACATCTTCAGGCAAAAATCAGCCGGGTTGTGGCAGTCAATTTCCTGGAACTTGTCGACCAGTTCGCGGTCAACGTAGTTTGGCAGCTGCCGTACCATTTTCGAATGCCAGTCCGGAAGAATGCGCTTGGCATAGAGAGGCGAGAACTCCTTCTGAATCGAGTTCAGGAATCGGAAATTGACGCGATGCTCACGACCAGAATGTCGTTCTCGCAAGATCGTTATCGTCTCGCGCGGATCATGATCGCTGTCGTGAAAGAAAAACACGATTTCGCCACCAATTTCCTGTTGAAGTTGTCTGGCGGTGACAATCTTGGCATAGAGAAATCGTTTTGGAAAAAAGCCGCACGGTTGTTGCCCGAAACAGATAATCGGCGCGGCCATGGTTGTCTAAGCTGGAGATGACTTCGCGAAAATAGTTCGCTGCAGCGCTAGACTAAACACCAGCACCGCCACACAACCGATCAGGTTGTACCAGAGATAACTGATGCTTAAGGTCCAAAAAAGGATCAGCACCAGGCACTGAGCAAGAAGCGCGGCGAAAAACACCGCGGAACCGCGAACACTGCGCAAGAAGAACGCCACCAGGAACAACCCGAGAATACTGCCGTAGAAGATTGACCCGAGAATGTTGCCGGTTTCGATCAGGTTCTCGACCAGGCTCGCGTATGAGGCCACACCAATCGCCACCAGGCCCCACGCGATCGTCAATAACTCGGTCGCAACCACGTAATGGTGATCAGGCGCGTTCGGCCGGATCAGCGGTCGATAAAAATCCACCGCGGTGGTTGAACCCAGCGCATTCAGCGTCGCCGCAGTAGCCGACATCGTGGCGCACAGGATCACCGCAATTAGCAGTCCAACAACGCCATGCGGCAGATGCTGAAGGACGAAAGTGATAAAGACGTAGTCGGAATCCTTGCTTTTCGGGCTGGCGCCGGCGCGTTCAAGAATCGCTTTTGCGCCGTCGCGCAGTTCGCGGGCCTTGGCGTCGAGCTGCAGAATCTCCTGGCGAGAGGCGGAGTTTACGCCTGAAGAATTCAGCAAGTCACGTTTGCGCGCGAATACGTCATCGAACTCTGCCTGTAACTCATTCAACTCGGCACCATGCCCAAGTGCGATTGCTCTGTCATAGGCTGGGCGATTGAAATAAATCGGCGGCTCTTCGAACTGGTAGAACAGGAAAACCATTGCCCCCAGCAGCAAAATGAGAAATTGCATCGGCACTTTCACAACCGCATTAAAAAGGAGACCGAATCGGCTCGCGGTTAACGACCCGCCGGCGAGATACCGTTGAACCTGAGACTGGTCGGCGCCGAAATACGAGAGTGCGAGAAAAAATCCGCCAAAGATTCCCGACCAAAACGTGTAGCGCCGATCCGGGTCTAACGAGAAATCGACCGCCTGTAGTTTTCCCATGCCACCGGCGACGCTTAGGGCACGGCCGAACGATAATCCGGCCGGCAGTCGATGCACTGCGATGATGAAGGCAAGAGCCATCCCGACAAAGATGATCAGAATCTGATACCGCTGAGTGATGCTAACGATCTTCGTCCCACCAAACGCGGTGTAGGCGACGACTAGCCCGCCGGCGAGCCAGATCGTTAGATTCAATCGCCAGCCGAGCAGTGCCGAGAGAATAATGGCCGGGGCATAAATGGTGATTCCGGCGGCCAGACCGCGCTGAATCAGAAATAGAAAAGCGCCTAACAATCTTGTTTTTTGATCGAATCGTTGACCCAGATATTCGTAGGCGGTGTAAACTTTAAGCCGCTGGAAAATAGGCACGAAGACGGCGCAAACAGTGATCAGTGCGAACGGCTGGCCGAAGTAATTCTGAACAAAGCCGATTCCGCTTTCGTAAGCCTGACCCGGCATGGAAAGGAATGTGATCGGCCCGGCCTGGGTGGCGAGCACTGAAAGTCCAATGGTAGCCCATCGGATGCTTTCGTCTCCCTTAATATAGTAGCCAAGGGTCTTGCGACCGCGCGTGCGCCACAGCCCGTACAACGGGATTGCTAAAATCGTCGCGATCAGGACGACGTAATCCAGCCGGTTCACGAAAATACGACCGTAAAGACGTAGAACAACACGATCTCGAATGCGAATATTCCGAGCGTGACGCAGTAAGCTTTGGGCCAGCTGCCAAACAAAGGAGCAGAGTCGCCGTCAGACTCGCTTTGAAGATCGGTTCCTTTCATTCCGCACTGCGCAGCGAAACAAGATTGGCAAACAGCCGATAGGCACCAGGGACTCCGGCCGGCAATTGCCGAAACCACGAGTAGCCAGTGTAAACGAAGTAACCTTTACCGGCTTTCGCGACCAGCAACCCGCCGTCCATCGGTTTTTCTCCGGGATCATTGGATGACAAAATGGCGGTCCACCGCGAGTCCCACTTGTTGGGAAAATACAGGCCGCGCTCCTGAACCCATCCTTTGAAATCTTCAGCAGTGATCTTGTTAGGCGTGTTCAGGACAGGATGGTCCGGCGCGAGAATTCGAACCTCGGCAGTTTCATCCGTGACGCGATCGCGCGAGATTTCGAGCGGATATGGGCCGATATCCTTGGTCTTGAGATCGGCCGTAGTGTTGTATTGCGCAACGACCACACCACCAGCCTGGACATAGTCCAGCAACTTGCGCTGCAGATCGGCAATTCGATTTTGCGTGTTGTAAGCGCGAATACCGAGCACAACGGCATCGAATCGGGCAAGATTTTCCGGCGTCACATCTTCGGGCTCGAACACTTTGACGTTGTAGCCGATCTGCCGAAGACACTGGGGAATCTCATCTCCCGCACCGGGGAGATAGCCAATCTGTTGCCCCGTTTTCCGAATCTCGGCCCGAACCACCCTGGCTTCGGCCGCCGGCATCAATATATGGACGCCGATGTGCGGATAAGCGATTTGCTCGCGACTGAATGAGAATTCCTTGCCGCCGTTAGATACAACCGCACGAAGAGTTCCATTCCCTGCTCTTGCCGGAGGTGTTACGGAAAATTCGGCAAACATCTTTTCGTTGGGCGCCTTCAAATCAACGGGAACAGATTTTGGCGTAACCTGCCATCCGGCCGGAGCATCGAGACGGGCGCTGCCCTGCACCGCCGCAGTTGATGAAGTTATCTCGACGGCGATGGGCCGAGCCTTTTCATCGGGAAAAACGAATGCACTGCTCGGTAGATTTGCGAACACCGGCGGAGTCACAGCTAGCAACTCATGAACGTCCCCCGCAATCGGGTCCACCAGACGGAAGAACGTATCGATCAGATAGCGTATTTCCTGACCCGCAATGTCGAGTGTCGCTTCAATCGGAAAAGCCGGCGGATTTTCAGCAAGCCCGATCAACTGCTGATCGTCTACAACGAACGTCCCGACCGTCGGCGTTTTACGCAGCCAATAGGGTTGTGAGTAAACCATGTTCGCTGGCAGCGTCGGTCCGAGATCCTTGGTAAAAAATTGATCGCGAGCGAGTGGCGCGTCGATGCGCAGGGTTTCACCGGAAACCGGAGCATGGACACTGATCAGTTTGATCGGGACGGATGATCGATTGATCGCATCGAATTTAATCGGGAGCAGCTGACCCGGCGAGACCGCGGCCAACGCAGTTGAACTTTCCATGTACAGCGCGGCACAGCTCGCAATCAGCCCGTCAACTTCAGCGCGTTTCGATACCGCCCAATCGTTGTTGACGGCAGCGAGCACCTTCCGCAATTCGAGAAGCTTCGGAACCGACGCAGCCGGATTGACTGGCGAAAAGTTTGCGATCAGCTGCTGAACTTGGTTGCCGATGTCGGTTTCATTCGGAACTCGTTTCCACGTCGTATCGACGCCATCGAACAATCCGTTTGTCATCGGCGGCCCCGCCAGCAATTTAAAATACTCCTTACGTTCGCCGCGGCGTGGCGGACTGCCTACGCCCTGGCTCTTGTGCATGCTCAAGCTTGCCGCAGCAATCTCGGTAAATGCTTTGCCAAGCAGCGGCGCGAATCCGCCTGCTTCCAAAATGGTCAGGCCAGTTGGATCGAAAGGTTGGTTCCGATTTTGGAAGAAAAATGGCGACGTGTTCCAAACCAATCGGGTCGCCTGCCACGGTTTCACCCACGCCAGCTGCTCAGGAAACCGTTTCGGGTCCCCTGCGGCCTTAAACGCCTCCTGGACTAGAATCGCTGACGCGGTGTGATGCCCGTGCGTCAGATTATCTTCGGGACTAAACCGGGTAACGATTACATCCGGCCGAAATTTTCGAATCACCCAGACCACGTCTGATAGAATTTTGTCCCGATCCCAGAGTCGCAGCGCTTCGTCGGCGCTTTTCGAAAATCCGAAGTCAACGGCACGGGTGAAAAACTGCCGGGCATGGTCAATTTGACGGGCTGCAAGCAGCTCGCGCGTACGGATTACCCCCAGGCGCTCGCGCAGTTCCGGTCCGAGAAGATTCTGGCCGCCATCGCCCCGAGTTACTGACAAATACGCGGTATCATAAAGGGAACCGTTAGACCACAGCGCCATCAGGTTTGTGTTCTCGTCATCCGGGTGCGCGGCGACGTAGAGGACGCGCCCGAGCACATTCAGCTTTTGCAGTCCAAGCTGAATTTCAGCTGCGTTCATTGGCTTCGGCAGCTTGGGCGGAGCAGCTTCCGTGAGGAGCGATTGCGACATGACAAATCCCAACAATGCAATTGCCCTCCCCTGGCCTCGAACCCAACGCATCAGCGGACGGTAAAGAGCGAATGCATCAGTGCGAGCGATTAGGCGAGCTCTCGTTGAAAAAACCCGCAGCAATCCCTCATCTGACGAGTAGGACTGCGCCTTACTTGTTAATGTCCTGCTTTGATTGTAGCCGGCCGATCAAGACCTTGATGCTTTGCTTTTGCGCGTCAATTGTCGTAGCCGCCTCCGCCGCTTTGGCTTCAGCCAGCGCACCATCGAAATCGCCTGCCGCTGATTTCAGACGTGCCGAAGCCAGATGACCGAAGACGGTTTCCGGAGCCTTCGCAGCAACCGTTTTGAATATCGCCATGGCCTCGTCGCTGCGTTTCTGCGCCTGCAGCCCCCGAGCGTAGCTGTAGAGCTGGAGCGGTGAAGCCACTCCCATGGCCTGGTCGCGCACCTTCTTCGCTTCATCGGTGCGATTCATTGCCTGCAATAAATCTGCTTTCGTACTCAGGTTTTCGAATCGTTCTTCGTTCTGGATTGATAATTCCGCCCACTTGAGTCCGTCCTCGAGGTTGGTCTTATGGGTCAGGCAAAAGTTGGCCGCTTCATTCAATGGCTCCCACGAATATTGGGCACGGCCGCGCAGCTGGTTTCGAATCGATGCTATGACTGTGTCGTTGAGGTTAACCGAAACGCGGAAAGGCACTGCAACCTTCTCCCATTTCATTGTCACCGCGACTGAATCCGGTTTGAGATCTTCGAATTCGTACTCGAGCGCTTCTTCCATTTCGATGGGGTGCGGCTTCACGTCGACCCGCAACGCGTCTTCACTCTGGTTGTAGGTGTAACTTCCCCACGCCACCGCCATTTTGGAAAAGATGACGGTCCAGGTGTCGGTGTTCGGTATCATGTGCAAGCCGTAAGTACCAGCCGGAAGCGCTTTGCCTTCGATTGAAACCGGCGTGCTAAATTCGATCGTAGTATTCTCGTTGGCTCCGGCCCGCCATACCTGACCCGTCGGCACCAATCCGCCCCAGATTTTGCGGCCGTTAACGACCGGGCGGTGATACGTGATTGTAATGTCGGTGACGCCGACCTGTTGTTTCACCTGCGCAGCCTGGCTGGCATACGGCAGATCGAGAACCGACTGAGATTGAACGCGCGCGACTGCGCAGAGCGTAAGAACCAAAACGCTGGTTAAAGAGAAATTTAGTTTCATGGGTATGTTCGGTTGAAGTGAAAAACAAGTAGTTGAAGTACAAGCAGAACGCCAGCGCCTTTAGACGACGTTTTCGGCCGTTTTTACTGGACGTCCCAAAAACATCGGAAGAACCTTCGCTACCATGAGTAAACTTTCAGTATCGATTGCTGCCATTTTTTTGGTCCTGTCGCAGTTTTCGCCTTTAGATGCACAAAAACGCGCACGGATTAGTCCGCATGACACAACGAAAGCAACGATCGACGGAGACGAAATTGAGATCGTTTATGGGCGGCCCTATACCAAGGATCCGAAAACCGGAGAAAAGCGCAAGATTTGGGGAGGACTCGTTCCGTTCGAGAAGGTTTGGCGCCTTGGGGCAGATGAAGCCACGCTGTTAACGACGAAGGAACCATTGGATCTGGGCGGCAAATCGATTCCGGCCGGTAGCTATACTTTGTTCATGCTTCCCCACAACGAGAAGTCGGCAACGCTGATCGTGAACAAACAGGTCGGCCAATGGGGTACGAAGTACGATGAGAAACAGGATTTCGCCCGCGTAGATATGAAAGGCGAGCCGGCGAGTTCACCAGCCGATCAACTCGCGATCGCTATCGATAGTAATCCGAGCGGCGGCGGCAGGATAAAGGTGACTTGGGAAACCACCCAATACTCAGTGGATTTCAAGGTCCAGAAGTGATCAGCCGCTGTTAGCGGTAGACGGCGCTTCCCCGGCACGCGGCAGGTGCAAAAACAGCTGAGTAGATTGCGATTGCCTGTCGAGTTGCTTCCTCTATCATCGGGACAACTGACTCTCAATTGTGCCAGCATTGTGTCCCGCCGCAGGCGGGAATTTGGAAAAGCTCTGACTCGAAAATGAGCGCCGACGAGCAACGCAAACTCGCCGCCATCATGTTCACCGACATGGTGGGCTACAGCGCGCTGAGCCAGCGCGACGAAAAGCTTGCCCAGGAATTGTTGGAGGAACATCGCCGGTTGCTTCGGGAAATCTTTCCGCGGTTTAACGGCACTGAAATAAAAACGATTGGCGACGCGTTCCTGGTCGAGTTCCACAGCGCGTTGGAAGCGGCCCAATGTGCCATCGAAATTCAGCGCGCGATTGCACACCGCAATCACGATGTTTCAGCCGAGCGCCGAATTGAACTGAAGATTGGCGTTCATATCGGTGATGTGGTGCATCGCGCGGGCGATGTCTATGGCGATGGAGTCAACATCGCCTCGCGCATTGAGCCGCTGGCTGGTGCGGGCGGAATTTGTGTGTCGATGGATGTGGAGCGCCAAATTCGTAATGCGCTGGAGGCGCGGTTTGAGAAGCTCGCGCCCACCGACCTAAAGAACATTTCGGTGCCGATGGATTTGTTTCGCATTATCCTGCCATGGGAAAGAGAAACGCGGCTACCGTCGGAACCGCAAAAGCGCGACGTTAGGCAGCGCCGGTCAATCCCGGTCGGGTGGCTTATCGCCGCTGCGCTTTTGCTGATTGCGACCGCGGCGTGGTTTTT
>CAVPWK010000014.1:0-213437 GCA_963709435.1 uncultured Verrucomicrobiae bacterium | reverse complement strand
GAATCCATCACGTCACGATTCTGGAGGGCGCAATTCCGGCGGCGCTACTGGCGTTGCTGGTGCAATTCCTTTTCGATTTGCTCGATCGCGTTCTGATTCCGCGCGGGCTGCGGTTGTAGAGACAAATCGGAGTCATCCCGAGCGCCAGTCGAGGGATCCCGCGATGAAACCTTAAAGGTAACTGTATTCTGGATCCTTCGACTTCGCTCAGGATGACACACAAGGCGTGCGCGTTTATTTAGTTTCATGGCCATCGCATCGATCAACCCCGCAACCGGCGAACTCAGCAAACGTTTTGAGGCGCACAGTGACACAGAAATCGAGAGCGCACTGGATCGCGCGGCTTCTGCATTCGAAAAACCCGGCGGACCTCGTTCGCCTCGCGTGCCGCGAAGTTGCAGCGCACCGCTGAGATTCTGGAAAAAGATCGTGAGCAGTTCGCGCGCATTATCACCAGCGAAATGGGAAAACTTTTTCGCGGATCAATTGAGGAAATTGAGAAATGCGCGCGTGGTTGTCGCTATTATGCCGAGCACGGCGAGAAATTTCTGACCGAACAGAGCGTGTCTTCTGATGCTGCGCGAAGCCTCATCCGCTATGAGCCACTCGGAATTATTCTCGCAATCATGCCGTGGAATTTCCCTCTCTGGCAGGTCTTCCGATTTGCCGCTCCGGCTTTAATGGCGGGCAATGTCGGCCTGCTCAAACACGCGTCCAACGTTCCGCAGTGCGCCCTCGCTATTGAAAATATTTTTCGTGATGCCGGATTTGAAGACGGAGTTTTTCAAACCCTACTGATCGAGAATGAGGCCGTCGAAAAAGTCATTCGCGATCCGCGAGTGAAAGCAGTCACCCTTACCGGAAGCGATCGCGCTGGTAGTGCGGTAGCGAGCGCCGCTGGTCGCGAACTGAAAAAGAGCGTGCTCGAGCTCGGCGGCAGCGATCCGTTTATCGTAATGCCGAGTGCAACACTCGAGGACGCGGTCTCGGCTGGGGTGAAATCGCGCATGGTGAATTCCGGTCAATCCTGCATCGCGGCAAAACGTTTCATTATTGCCGACGCAATTTACGAAAAAGTACGTCGCGCGGTTCGTCGACAAGATGAAATCGCTGAAATCAGGCGATCCCATGGCGGAAACGACCGAAGTGGCGCCGCTTTCATCGGAAAATATTTTGCGCGGGGTCGACGAGCAGGTGCAAAAATCAGTCGCGGCCGGTGCAAAGATCTTATGTGGCGGGAAACGGGCTGCGGATACGGGTTATTTTTACGAACCGACGGTGCTCACGGAAATTCCGAAGAATGCGCCCGCATATCGGGAGGAAGTTTTCGGACCGGTGGCGCTGTTTTTTCGCGTGCGAGATCGCGAGGAAGCTGTTGCCATTGCTAATGACTCCAGTTTCGGACTTGGCGCAAGCGTCTGGACGAATGACCCGGCCGAACAGGAATTTTTCTCGGGCGAACTGGAAAGCGGAATGGTTTTCGTGAATGCGATGGTCGCCTCGGATCCGCGTCTGCCGTTCGGAGGGGTGAAACGATCGGGCTACGGCCGGGAACTCGGTGCTGAGGGCATTCGCGAATTCACAAATATCAAAACGATTTGGATTTCGTGAGTGCAAAGACGCGCGGCAACGGCATACCCGGACTGGGAGGGCGACTGCGAAGGCGCCGCTTCCAGTTAGTGCTTTCCTTAGGTCACACCGAATCAGGCCACTCGATCGACCGTCGGTAAAACTGCGCTCGTTTTTGGTTGTCGATCTTGACGCTCTCCGGGCATGTTGAACCGGAAATGTCGTCGCTCAGCATAGTCGCGATCTGTCTCGCGATCGTCACCTGGATTTATTTCTACAACAATCCGATGCGCCACGGATCGCGTTTTTTGAGCCGGCGATTCATCAATTGGTTCCCGCTCGGGATGACCTACGCGTTTCTTTATATGGGACGCTACAACCTCACCATCGCAAAAAACGCGTTTGGCGATTTGATGTCGAACGACGCCTTCGGGCTAATTTTTGCCGCCGGCACTGGTCTCTACGCATTTTCGTTTTTGATCAACGGCCCGCTCGTTGATCGCATCGGCGGGAAAGCCGGCATTCTGATCGCTGCCATTGGCGCGGCCACGGCCAACATCATCCTCGGCGTCATCACCTGGCTCGTGCTAACGAAACGTACGAGCGTGGCGCTGTTCTGGCCGTTTGTCGTCTTTTACGCGGTCAACATGTATTTCCAAAGCTACGGCGCGGTCTCGATCATCAAGGTGAAAGCGAACTGGTTTCATGTGCGCGAACGCGGCGTCTTCGGCGCAATTTTCGGCACACTCATTTCCTTCGGCGTTTACTTTGCTTTCGAATGGGGACCGGCGGTCGTTGACATGACAAGGGTTCACCCGTCGGCGAACGCCGGCTGGTTCGCGCACACGTTGCACGAGGTGTTCGTTCGGCCGGGGCAGACCATCGACGCGACCTGGGCGGTTTTCTTCACACCGGCGGTGATCCTGATCGCGTGGGCGATTGTCGATCTTTGGTTGATTCGCGAAACGCCGGAGCATGCCGGTTTTCCTTATCTCGAAACGCACGACGCATCACATGGCCTGATGCACGAAACCTACACGACGCTTGATTTGCTGAAGAAAGTTTTTCTGAATCCCCTGATGCTCATGCTCGGTGGCGTGGAATTGACAGCCGGAGTTTTGCGAAACGGCATCATGCAATGGTACACCATCTTCGCGTACCAAGTGCCGCAGCCCGGCGCCGAAGGCATCATTCAACAATGGGGCCTTCTGCTCTGTTTGTTCGGCATCACCGGTGGCTTCGCCGGTGGTCTCATTTCGGACAAAATTTTTCAATCGCGACGTGGTCCGCCAACCGCAATTTTCTGCGCATCTATGCTCATGCTCGCGGCTGTGATGGCGATGACACTGTTTTCCCGACCGTTCATTGTCGGCGTCGCCGCGTTGCTTATCGTCGCTGCGGTCACTGGTGTGCACTCGCTAATGTCCGGCACCGCAGCGGCGGATTTCGGCGGCCGCAAAGCAACGGCGACCTGTTCCGGCGTCGTTGACGGCTGCGTTTATCTTGGCAGCAGCGTTCAATCCGTCAGCGTCGGCTATCTGGTCGGACTTAGCTGGCAGTGGTGGCCGATTTTTCTCATGCCCTTTGCCCTTGCCGGTGGCGTGATCTCCGCCAAAATCTGGCATGAGCTGCCGGCCGCGACGCGAAAGTTCATCGCAGAACAACGAAGCCCGGCTAAAGCATAACAATCAGAGCAGCGTCAATTGCTCGCGCGGTCTGCGAAAATGCTCCGTCGATAACTCGGGGCGTGGACCGATTCCCACTTTGCGACAACTCATTTGAAATAGCGTCGCGATTTGTTCAGCGAAAATTCCTTCTCCTTTGATCCGTGTGCCCCAACGTGGGTCGCTCAACCTGTCGCCGCCTCGAATCGACCGGATTCGAGACAGAACTTTCGATTTCTTCTCCGGGAAATGTTCGTCTAGCCAGCGCTCGAACAACGGTGCGACGGCGAAGGGCAATCGCATGATGGTGTAACCGGCCCATTGCGCGCCTGCTTCGGCACATGCGGTGAGAATTTTAGGCATATCGTGATCGGTCAGACCCGGGATTATTGGCGCGACCATCACCCCAACCGGAATACCGGCGTCACGCAGTTGCCGGACAGCATCCAATCTTGCTTGCGGCGGCGATGTTCGCGGCTCCAACACTCGCTGCAACTTTTCATCCAACGAAGTAACCGAGATATTCACCGCTGCGCAGGAAAATTCCGCTAGCACGCTCAGCAAATCACTATCGCGCGTAACCAGCCTGTTCTTCGTGATGATTCCGACCGGGTTTCTGAATTTTGCGAGCACGCGCAGACACCCGCGGGTGATCTCCAGTTTCCGTTCGATCGGTTGATACGGGTCCGTCACGCCGCTGATCGCGATCACCTGTGGGCGCCATTTCCGCGAAGACAATTCCTCTTCCAGCAGTTTCGGCGCGTCCATCTTGACCATGATTCGCGACTCGAAATCGGTGCCCGCCGAAAAGCCGAGATATTCATGGGTCGGCCTGGCGTAACAATAAACGCAACCGTGCTCGCAGCCTCGATACGGGTTCACGCTGGTCTCAAATCCAACGTCGGGACTGTTGTTGCGAGCGATGATCGACTTTGTCCCATCGCGATAATAAATCGTTTTCCGCGGCCGGGAATCCTCATCGATTTCGTCGTGTGGATCCTCTTCGAAGTGGAGTGCCTCGAAGCGATTCGCAGGGTTGATCGAAGCGCCTCTCGCGTGGAATTCCCGCGGGTGGACAGTTCGCGCGGAGGTTGGAATTTCCCGAACGTTCTGCCAGAGCTTTTTCGCATCCGATGGCCTTCTCATTAAGATATGTTCACCTGAACATTCACCCCTGTCCAGCGAGAAACTAGACGGGATTCAGGACTAATAACGGAGTTCTAGCCACGGTCGGCGGCGGCGGCGTTCAAGATTTCGGACTTTGCCCGTCATTTTGCCGCGGCCAGCAATCGCGGTCACAACGTCGCTCTTCGCGTCTTGCTGAACGAATTCTCGATGGCACAATTCTCCCAACCAAAAACCCGGAGGGGTGGTCGAGTGGTTGATGGCTCCGGTCTTGAAAACCGGCAGGGCGCAAGCCCTCGTGGGTTCGAATCCCACCCCCTCCGCTCTTTCAATTGCTGATCGCGGATGGCGGATGGCGGATTGAAAACCAATGTGCAGCGAGCAGCGCGGAAATGACGCCGAGAATTGCGGCGAAAGTCACGTCGGACAGATAATGGGCGCCGACGACCATACGCGAAAGCCCGATTAGAACTGGAATCAACAGCAGCGGAGCGCCAATTCTCTTTCGCGCAATAAACAATGTGACAAAAAAGGCGGTGGAAGCGGCCACATGGCCGGACGGGAAGGCATGATATTTGGAGCTGAATCGCGGACCGTTCCAATGGACTTCGGTTTTGATTGATGGACGCGCTCGGCCGGTCGCGAATTTAACTGCACGTCCGGTTACACCGGCGAGCGCGAGTGCAATGAGCATCGCGAGAAAAATTCGCATCCACATTTTGCTCTTCACCACAAAGGCGATGGCGATACCAATCAGACCGGCGATGACGTGAGCAGGCCAATCCCCCACCCTGCTTACCGTCTGCATTACTTTTTTTAATTCCGGTGAGGAATGCGCGCCGATCCAGGCAGCCGCGGCGTGATCCAGGAAAAAAGCGACGATTAATGCAAACAGCGCCACTGCCACCAGCGCAATCCATATTCTTGGAAATCGGGAGGACGTGATTTCCGTTTCCGTTTTCATTGGAACGGCTGCTAGTCTCCGGTTCAATCGTTCTACCGGCAATGCGCAATTACATAGTTCTCTTCCTGGGGTGCCTGCTGTTTCATCTCGCGGGCACGTGGAGTCTGCCGCTGATCGATCGGGACGAACCGCGTTTCGCCGAAGCGGCGCGGGAAATGCGCGAACGCGGAGACTACATCGTTCCGTACTTCAACAACCAATTCCGATTCGACAAACCTCCGTTGACTTATTGGTTTCAAATCGCGAGCTATCGAATCTTTGGCGAGAACGATTTCGCGGCACGGTTTCCGACAGCTGTCGCGGCGGCGCTGGTCGCGCTGGTTCTCTTCGCATGGGGCAAACGAGTGCGCGATGCGCGCGCGGGCTGGTGGGCGGCGATCATTTTCACCCTTTCGCTGCAAACGTTCATTCACGGGAAAGCGGCGGTGGCGGATATGTGGCTGGTGTTGTTCGTCACACTAGCGCACCGGGCGGGATGGGAGCTGGGAATAAACACCGAACGCCGAACATCCAACGCCGAACATCGAATAGCTTCGTGGTGGCTCGTCTTCTACGTTTCGCTGGCGTTGGCGTTTCTGGCCAAGGGGCCGATTGGGTGGACGCCGTTGTTAACGGTTGCGATTGTCCAAAGATTTGTTCGTCAGGAAGGCTTTGCGACGCGTTTCAAATTCGTCCGCGGCGTTTTGTTGATGTTGGCGCTGGTTTGCCTTTGGGGAATTCCGGCGCTCGTCCAGACCCGCGGTGAATTTTTCCGGGTCGGGATTGGGAGACACGTAATCGAGCGTTCGATCGCGACCATGGAAGGGCATGGCGCGTCATCCATTTGGATGTATCTGGCGCTTCTTCCTTTTTATTTCATCACAGTTTTCGCGAGTTTCTTTCCGTGGTCGATCAAACTACCTGCGCTTTGGAAAAACCTGCGAACCAATCGTGATGGAACGGACCAATTCTTGTTAACCGGTGCGGTCATTGTTTTTGGAATTTTCACCTTCGTGCAAACCAAGCTGCCGCATTACACTCTACCGGCGGTTCCATTGCTGGCGCTGCTGGTCGCGCGACGCTTTGACTCTCTGCGACTTGGGAAATCAATCCCGCTTGCGATGAGCGCGATCTATGTGGCAGTCGCTCTTCTTGTCACACCATTCCTGGCCAAACTGTTTCCGAGCTATACGCTCGCCCGTGACAGTCGGCCCGACCTCAAGCCCGAAATGGAATTTGGAGCGGTCGAATTCACCGAGCCGAGTCTGGTCTGGTACTTTCGTCACCGCATCCACGGATTCATGACGCCATTGAAACGCAAAGAGGCAGCGGAATTCATGAGTCAGCCCGGCGCACGGTTTGTGGTGCTGCCGGCGAAGGTGGTCCACGAAATTTTTCCGAATTTCAGATAGCACGTGGCAGAGTACTCACGCGAAGGGAGTGAACGTTGCCAAAGGTCAGCAGGTTGATCTGACGATGGTGCTCAAATCCCAGTAGTCATCCCGAGCGTGAGTCGAGCGATCCCGAGATGAAACCTTAAAGGTAACGCATCGGGATCCCTCGGCTTCGCTCGGGATGACCAGTAATGAAATGCTTTGCAGATACTCCCCTCGTCGGTAGGGATTGCGGACGTGATCACTTTTCTCCATGGCCGGCTCGTGTATGCATTGCCGACGCAGGCGACGGTCGATGTCGGCGGGGTCGGCTACGAGGTTTTCATTCCGCTCTCGAGCTACGACAAACTTCCGGCAGTTCGGTCAGCCGATTGAAATTCTCACCCATCTGCACGTGCGTGAGGATGCGCAGATTCTTTATGGATTCATGACGGCGCCGGAGCGCGATCTTTTTCGTTTACTCGTCAATCATGTCAGCGGCATTGGACCGAAGCTCGCGCTGGCGGTGTTGAGCGGGATGAACGTTAACAATTTCAAGGCCGCTGTGGTCAATAACGATGTGGCTGTCGCTTTCGAAGATCAGCGGCGTTGGGAAAAAAACAGCGGAGCGAATGGTGCTCGAGCTAAAGGACAGGGTCGGCGTGGCCGCGGCTTGGGAAGCAGCGAGTGCGGCGCATGCGCCCTCACCGGAACAGGAACAGGCGAACGAAGCAGTCCTGGCGTTGATCGCGCTCGGCTACAAGCAGGTCGATGCCCACAAGTCGGTGCGCGATCTACAGGAACGCGAAGGCCGAGGGAAATCGGCGGAAGAATTGCTGAAGATGGCATTGAAGCGAATGGCCGCCGGAAGGTAACGAGCCGCAAAACACCGAACGTCGAACACCGAACATCGAACTCGGAATTTGCATTCGGCGTTGGACGTTCGGCGTTCGGCGTTCGACGTTTGGTTCCGAAATGGTAGTCCAAAACGACAGGCTCACTACAATTCGGGATGCCTTACCCAAAGAGGGCCTCTTCGCGGATAAGGACTGGCTCATTTCGCCCGAGGCATTTCCGATTTCAGCAGAAATTTGCCGACGAGCTTGAGCATCTCGGACATCGCCTGTTCGTTTTTCAGCGCGCGTGTAATCAGCTTTATCAACTGAGCGCCCGCGGGAAAGCAGCCAGAGTGGATCGCGAAATATCTCGATGCCGGTAAACCGAAAGAGCTGGTTGAATTTTCGCGGCGCAAAGAAATTCGCGACGATCTACCGCGCATCATTCGTCCGGATTTGATTCTGACCGACGACGGTTACACCATCGCGGAAATCGACTCGGTGCCGGGCGGAATTGGCCTAACGGGTTGGTTGAACCAGACGTATTCGGGCTTCGGCCCGGAGATCATTGGAGGCGCCGATGGAATGATCGATGGATTCCACAGCGTGTTACCACGTTGCGGCGACATTGTGATTTCGCAGGAAGCCGCAACCTACCGGCCCGAAATGGAATGGATGACAGTACAGTTGCGGAATCGACATTGCGATTGCGAATGGCGCGTGGTGCCGGCGGAAAATTACGAGCCGCAAGGTGGGCGCGACGTTTATCGCTTCTTCGAACTGTTCGACCTTCCGAACATTCCTAATATCGACAATCTCCTGCGCGCCAGTGCCGAAGGTCGTCTCCGGATTACGCCGCCGATCAAACCTTATCTAGAGGAAAAGATGTGGTTCGCACTTTTCTGGCTCAAGCCGCTGCGCGAATTCTGGAGACGCGAGCTGGGCGAAAAATATTTTCTGAAATTGCGGGAGGTCATCCCCTACACATGGCTGCTGGACCCGACACCATTGCCACAACACGCAGTCATTCCGCGACTGGAGATTCACGATTGGCGCGAGGCGGCCAGGTTCAGCCAGAAAGAGCGCGATTTACTTTTGAAAGTGAGCGGGTTCTCGCCCCTCGGTTGGGGTAGCCGCGGGGTCGCGCTCGGCGCCGATTTGCCACACCACGAATGGGAGAAGCGAATCGAAAACGCACTGAACAACTTTGCTCAGCAGCCAACGATTTTGCAGCAGTTCCACAAGGGCAGTTTGTTCGAGCATCCGCATTACGACGGTGCAAATGCTGAGGTGCGAGCATTGAAAGGGCGGGTTCGCTTGTGTCCTTACTATTTTGTCGAAGAGGACCGCGTAAAAATGCGCGGCGCGCTAACGACAATTGTGCCGGCTGACAAAAAACTAATTCACGGAATGCGTGACGGCATCATGGTGCCGACTCGAATATCGGAGTCCTAGCAGATTGTTCAAAAACATAACTGACCGGCATGCAACAGGGCGGAACATAGGACTGTGCCCTGTGCGCCCAGCGCACATGTTGTCTGCTGTTTGGCTCTCAGCGGGTTGCAAACCCGCTGATCACACAGACTAGAAGTCTATGTTCCCCGGTAGCGAATGATGGCGTCCGGAGAAACAATTGAATCGTACGTTCCTTCACGATTGGATGCGTTACCGTGGAGCCGATGGCATTGGCTGATTGTCGTCGCCCTCGGCGCAACCTGGATTCTCGATGGTCTCGAAGTGACGCTGGCCGGTGCGCTGGGCGGCATCCTTACCCGTCCCGATACTTTGGGCCTGACCCCGGTCGAGGTCGGCGCCAGCGCCACGTATTACCTGACTGGCGCGGTGATCGGAGCGCTCCTTTTTGGATATGGGGCGGACCGGTTCGGTCGAAAGAAGTTCTTCTTCATCACGGTAGCGGTTTACCTTTTCGGAACAGCGTTAAGCGCCTTCTCCTGGAATTTTGCAAGTTACGCCATTTTTCGTGCTCTGACCGGCGCGGGCATTGGCGGTGAGTACGCGGCCATTAACTCGGCCATTGATGAGCTCATCCCGGCGCGGGTCCGTGGGCGCGTCGACCTCATGATCAACGGTTCGTACTGGGTTGGCGCCGCGCTGGGGGCAATCGGAACTCTGATAGTGCTTGATCCGCAACGGCTACCGGTCTGGTTAGGCTGGCGGTGCGCCTTCGGGATTGGCGCCATCCTGGGACTGGCGGTGATCTTCTTCCGGCAATGGATCCCGGAGAGCCCGCGCTGGTTGATGATCCACGGTCGCAATCACGAAGCAGAACAGATCGTCGCCGATGTCGAACAATTGGCGGGAGGCGCGTCGCCCGGCGAGCGAAGCGAAATGTTACCGACGCGGATTCGGACGCGAACGCACACACCGTGGCACGAAATTTGGAATGCGATCGTTCACGAACATCGGCGGCGTTCAGTGCTCGGCTTCGTTCTCATGCTTACTCAGGCATTCTTTTACAACGCGATCTTTTTCACCTACGCGCTGGTGCTGATGAAGTTTTACAACGTTCCGGAGCAGAATGTTGGCGGCTACCTGCTGCCGTTCGCGATTGGCAACGTGCTCGGTCCGATTGTGCTCGGGCACCTCTTCGACACCGTTGGCCGCAAAAAGATGATTGCCATCACTTATGCGCTGGCCGGACTTTTGTTGGCGCTAGCGGGATGGCTCTTTTACGCGGGCTTGCTCACCGCCCAGACGCAAACGCTGGCATGGTCGATCATTTTCTTCATCGCCTCCGCCGCAGCCAGTTCAGCCTATCTCACCGTCAGCGAAATATTCCCATTGGAGATCCGCGCCTTGGCCATCGCTATCTTCTATGCAATCGGAACGCTTGCCGGTGGAGTAGGAGCGCCGATTTTGTTCGGGTGGTTGATCGGGACCGGATCGAGGGTGGTATTATTTGCCGGTTATTTGGTAGGCGCCGGCCTGATGATAGTTGGCGCGTTAACCGAGGTACTGATCGGCGTGCCGGCCGAGCGAAAGTCGCTCGAGCACGTTGCCGCGCCGCTATCGAGCCGCCTCTGACGTCGACTTATTCACGACAAGGCACGCTAAGCTCGAGGGTATGGATCGGACCAGCGCCGGTGAGTTTGCTCGAATACAATCGGAATTCCTCGACGTGGATCATGCCAACGTCGTAATCGCGATATTTCTTGACGAAAGATTTCATTAGTGCGGGCGAGATCCCCCGCGCGCGCGCGATGGTGAAATGAGGTGTCCAGGGGCGCTCTTCGATTGGAAGATTACAGGCAAGAGCGGCTTCGATCACACGTTTGTGTAATTGAAAGAGGTGCGGATGGGCGTGGCCGACTCCAATCCAAAGGATGTGAGGCACGCCTTTTTTTGAAAATGTGCCGAACCCGGTGACGGGCAGAAAAAATGGCCTCAAGGATATCGCTGCGAGTTTCTCCTTCAGCAAATCAGCGGTTGGCGGTTCGACCGCGGCGAAAAAGGCGAGAGTGAGATGAATTTGCTGCGGCGGAGAGAAAATCAGGCCGCGATAATGGGGATCGAGTGCGGCGAGAGACTCTGCGATTTGGTCGGGCAAATCGATGGCGACGAAGAGTCGTTGAGCGCTCATGATGCTAAATCGTCATCGAACCGATTTCAGATAGCCACGGATTGACACGAGTGGAATACGGATAAGCAGATGCTGAATAACAAGGAATCCGAAAGGCCCTAATCTGGATGTCTGAATCCGTGTTTCATCCATGGCCAAGTGAACACTGCAACGGTGCCGATCAAACTTGGGCAAAAGCGAGAGTGCTTACGCGTGCTTGCGATTGAAGCGCGCCACTTCGCGGGCGGTTTCGCGGTCGATGGCGCGCTTTTTCAAGTCGGCGCGTTTATCGTGCGCGACTTTTCCCTGGGCGACACCGAGCTCGGCTTTCAGCTTGCCATTTTTCCAGTGCAAATTGAGAAGGACAAGAGCGCGTCCGCCGACCTGGGTTTCGCCGTAAAGTTTATCGATCTCAGCGCGATGCAGCAGAAGTTTGCGAACTCGTTTGGCGGCGGGAACTTCATGACTAGCGCGTTCGTACGGCTGGATGTCGGCGTTGTAGAGGAAAGCTTCACCGTTCTCAATTCGGGCGAAGGCATCGCTGATGTTGGCTTTGCCGGCACGGATCGATTTGACCTCGCTGCCTTTGAGCTCGATGCCTGCTTCGTAGCGCTCGAGAATGTGAAAGTCACGCAGCGCTTTACGGTTCAGAATCGTCTCGGCAGTCATGACCGAGCGATGTCAGCAAGAAATCAGGCGCCGTCGGTAGAGGCGCTCTGTTCTTCGAAACTAAGTTTGCCGGCGATGATTTCCTTGAGAGCGATATCGGTGAGAGAAGCGCGCGGGCCGACCTCGACCATTGGCCGGTGGCCGAGTCCAAGCTGACGGACGCGCTTGGAAACCACGTTGATGAGCAGTTGCGGATTGGGAATGATCTGGCTGGCTTCCTGCAAGAGTTGAGTCGTCATAATACGCAAGGTGTGGACGGCACCGCTCGGGTTCGCCGGGAATTGTAGAATCGTCGGCAAGCTGGACGAGATAGGATTGGGAAAAAGACGAGAGCCGAGCATCGCGACGGTAACGAAACGGGCAATCTGGAAAGCAGGCGGCTGTTGTCAAACGATTTCTGCAACGCCCGGGAGCGGTGGCAACGCTCTAGCGGACATCCTCGACGTAACTGACGACGCAGAAATCAACGATATTACCCAGCGTATTTAGGCTCTCTAAGAGCGCTGACACCAGGGCACAAAAAAGTGGACGGAGGTGGCCACACCATCGCAACGGCATACCACCAGATTGTCAAGTGGCCTACAGGTGGTTCCCGACAGCGCTAAGTACCTGATGAGAAGAGGTTCACCGCTACGGTGGACGGCATCATTGGTGCTATAATTTCCATAGCAACTCGAATGACTACAAAACTCACTCACTCGCCGACGAAGGGCACGGAACAGGCCACCACCTTGGTAGAGGTGATGGTGGCTGCCGTTCTCGTCGCGGTATTTTTTGCATCCATCTTCGAGCTCAACGCCATGTGCCTTCGATTCATCGACGCCAGCAAAGAATCCCTCGCTGCTCTGCAAAGCGTTCAAGATCGAAGTGAGACCCTGCGCAATCTTTCCTTCTCTGATTTGACCAATACTGCAATTGTTCAAAACCTGATGGCGCCTGCGGCCAATCCTGCACCGTTTTCGCAAAAGGCGACCGAGGTAGTCAAAATCAGCAAATACCCGACGCCCAACGGAGTGACCCAGTTTACCCGCTCTCCCGGCGGTATCGTCGTCAACGACTCGGTAGCAACCGATCTAGGCACGCAATTAGTGAAAGTCGACGTCGCTATTTCCTGGACGATGACGCTGGGCGGTCGTGTCCGAACCGAACAGACAAGCAGCATTGTTTCAAACGGAACAAAGAAATGAGACTTGGATCCTCACTCACGGCTCGAGCGTTTACGCTTGTAGAGATGCTAATCGCGATGGGGATTGGTGTGGCCATCATTGCCGCCACGCTGACCACGTCAGTCGCGTTGCAGAAAAGCTTTTATTCAATTGATAACTATTTTGGAACGCACATACAGCAAATCCGTATCGTGGATTACCTAGCTCGAGATGTCAGACGAGGCTTGAGCGTTGTTTCGTCTGCCGACAAGCACACCGTTACCGTGAACCTTCCCAGATATATCATTCAGGCCGGGGATGCTGACGCAACCGGATCAAACATTGGAACTCCGCGCGCACCCTCACTCGCAGTCGTTAATAGAGATTATAATATAAACTACCTTCCGACGTCCACGTCATCCACGAGCGTTGTTGTGTATTCGATTAGCGGCTCTTCAATCGTGCGCACAGAAGATAACGTTATTACCACGATTGCCTCGAGCACTGACAACCTGCTTCCAGAAACGGTAGATGTCGAATTAGCGAATACTGAGTACACCACCACGGCGATTACTTTTCAGCCGCTATCCGTCGCGGATCGAAATGGTACGGTTGTTTATTCGACCGCTTACCTGAGAAATCGGCGGCGCGCGATCCCAACCCCCAGCCCTACGCCATAGGACTAAAAGAATATGCAAACCAGGAAAACCTTCCGAGAATCGGGCAACGCCTTAATTTGTGCACTAATCGCGATTCTAATCGTGTCGCTCATCGGCGCGAACGTCTTAAGTAACTCTACGACACGCTTGAACGTGTCGTCCAATCACGTCCGCGCGTGGAAGGAATCGCTGGAAGCCGCGGAAGGGGGCGGCGAAATGGCATTTGCCGAGTTAAGGAAGCAGATCTCTACGGATGCAACAGTTCGCGCGAGTCAATGGTCAGGGTGGACCACTTCCGGAACCAAGTACACTAGCCCACAAACTACCTTCGGCGCTAGTAATCTGATTACACAAACCACGGTGGAGACATTCTATTTCGACGCATCCGGGGGTTTTCACGCCGGAGCAAATCCAGATCCAGCCCAAAACAACTGGTACCGGGTTAGGAGCAAAGGAACGGCGCCGCTGCCAAACCTTAAACGAACGGGAATGGACGACGCGCTAATGCAAGACGGACAAACACATTTCGCTGCGTTCGGTTCCACCCAAATGAAAGACATCGTCGCTCGTAGCAAAGGTGATAGTCTCTTGCGCAAAATCGATTTTCAATACGATCACTTCGTCTCAACCTACGGACCGAATGGCGACGGCCTTAACAAAGCGCTTGTCGCTCCCCTTGCTGCACCCTCGATTTCGCGGCGGATCGAGCAGGTTGTCACGCCAGTCACCCCATTCTTCGACGCAGCGATTAAGGCTAATGGCATCTTCTACGGACTTGGCTCCGCCGCTTATATTGACAGCTACGATTCGCGCAACGGCCCGTATGATCCCACCGTGAAGACCAATCCTTCCAGTCCCTACTACAAGGATTCCCGCCACGGCTCGGTCGAGATCAACGCTGGGACGGCAACAATCAAGGGCACGATTTATGGGGATGTGGCGACCAATGGAGGAACCGTTATTAACTCACAGTATGTTACCGGGACTGTGGATAACAATGTCCCATTTACCCTGGAGGACTATCACATGCCGGATACGTCAGGATGGTCGTACCAAGCTCCCGGTGGTGGGGCCGGCAAGTTGCCAAGCGCCGTGACTGGTAATCAAACTCTTACGCCCACGGCGGCCGGAACCTCTGCTGCTCCTAATTACTATGTTGTTTCGACATTTAGCGGTAAGTTGACCGTGAACCAGGTCGCCGGACAGGAGACTTATGTTGCCATCCGCGTCAACGCTGGTGATATAACGGGGGGAATTACAGTGAATCCAGGGGTTCACGCGAGAATTTACTTTGATTACAATATTAACACGAAAAATAGCGATCTCGCGAATAACAACCCGACCTCGACGAACCCGTTAGCTAGTAATTTGCAGTTCTACGGGATTAGTCCGCCGCGCGATGCAAATGGAAACCCCGTCAGAACGCAAACGATCAACCTGAACTCGGGTAATCCCGGGACTCTCGCGGCCACGTTTTATGCGCCCAGCGCCGACGTCAACGAGAATGGAAATCCCGACTTCATCGGGACAGTAGTCTGCAAGACTTTCTACGCGAACGGAAACATCAGCTGGCATTATGATAGAGCACTCAATTCCGAGGGAGAGCTCCTTGATTTTCGCATTGCCAGTTACGTAGAAGATACCCGTTAGTCCCAGTCTTAGACCATCAACCGCACATCGCCCGTCTCTGACTTTTGACGCGCGCACGCGCGTCCACGGCGAGAAAGGCCAGCTCTTCGCGGCGAATAATTTGCCTCGAAAACCGATTACACAATCGGTGCCCCTTGAGTTTGGGCGCGTGGAACGAAAATCGATGTTCTTGCTATTGCCAACTTAATAAGCGAAGTAGTCCGGCATGCCACTCTTTGGCGGCTAATGCGGGCTGTGGCTCAGCTTGGTAGAGCGCCTCGTTCGGGACGAGGAGGCCGTGGGTTCAAATCCCACCAGCCCGATTACATGTCATAGGTCAAGGCATGAACGGCACCGGCTTTACGCCCGCTCGTTTACCGGTTTCACGGTAATATTCCGGCCTGCAGAATTGCGATGCACATTCTTGAGAAACATGACGCGCTTCCTTAGCGAAACCGTTTGCCATTCTACTAAACCAATGCTTCCGTTCCGGCTCACTCCTACGGCAAGATAATTTTCCCCGATATGGGTTCTCTAAAGAAAAGACGCAAAGCGAAAATCTCCAAACACAAACGCCGCAAGCGAATGAAAGAGAACCGTCACAAGAAACGTTTGCGCTACAAGTCGTAGGGCGAAACCGTCGGGCAGGTTGCCTCGCCACGCCCGCACGATACATTTCGGAAGCATGACGATCGCGCGCAAGCCGACAGCTTATCTTGCGTTCTTTCTGCTTTTTTGCGTTTACAACTATACCTGGGCTGCGCCGGCGCCAACTCGTCGATCGCAGAAAGCAACCGCCGCGCACTCGGCGCCGAAGCGCAACGCAATCGATGACTCGTTAGCGTTACAGCCCGCGCGCGATTTGAATCTGGCCCTTGAAGGCGCGCACAAGGCCGAGGCTCTTGCCCATTTCGCCGAGGGAATTGATTTGGAGGAAAACGGCGAAATGGAAAAAGCGCTCGAAGCTTACCGTCAGGTTTTGAATGTTGATCCTGGTCAAATTGACCTGGCTGTTCGCGTCGCGGCATTGTTGACCCGCGATGATGATTATCCGGGTGCAATCGATGTCTTGAAAGATGCGGTTAAGGTCCATGCTAAAGCGCCGGAGCCTTACCTGGAACTGGCATTCATCTATGCCAAGTATCTAAACAAGCTCGATCAGGCGATCGAGTTCGCCAACAAGGCCATCGCTTTGGATCCACAAAGAATTGATGGTTACCAACGATTATTTGAGATCCATCTCAACGCTAATGATGAAAAGAAGGCAATGGAAGCGCTCGATCGCGCGGCCAAAGTCCGCAGCGACGATCCGATGTATTGGGCCAGACTCGGCCGGCTTTACGGCTCGCTCATTTTGAAGCCGGATATCAAACCAACTCCCGAGGAAACTGCCCGGCTGAACGATGTATTTCAGAAGGCAGCGGCAAATGGTCCAAATAACGCAGCTGTTTTGAAGGAAGTGGGGGATTACTTTGCCTCCAGCCAACAGATTAAGGAGGCGCTTCCGTTTTATTTGCGGGTCCTCGAGCTGCAGCCGGACGACGCCAATATCCGCGAAAAATTAGCCACAGGATTTGTCTTAACCAATCAACGGACACGCGCGATGGAAACGCTCAAGGAGATCATCCAAGAGCATCCCGAAAAATACCAACCCTACGAATTGTTAGGCCAATTGCATGATGACGAGGCGCGGGACCTCGTTCGCGCTAATCAGACCGAGCAGGCAACTGCGGAATTCAAGAGAGCAGTGCAAAACTACGAACAAAGCCTTCTAATTAATCCGAATCATGCCACGACCTATCTGCGTCTTGCGGAGTTGCTGCTTGTCCCGCTGAAAGAAGGCGAGCACGCCGTATCCGTTTTGACCGAAGCGCGCCGGCGCTACCCTGATGCTCCGGAATTTGCTTACTATCTCGCGATCGCATTGCGGGAATCGAAGCAGGCAAAGGACGCGGTGGTGATGTTCGAGGAAGCGCTCAACGAAGCGCAGAACGCGCAGGCTGAATTCTTGAAGCCTCGTTTTTATCTTGAATACGGCGCAGCGGCCCAAGAAGCAGGTCTATACGACAAAGCCGCCGATCTCTTTCGCAAGGCCATTGCGATGGACCCGGCCAACGCCGCCGAACCCTACAATTATCTCGGCTACATGTGGGCCGAACAAAATATTCACCTCGACGAGGCGGAGGACTCCGTCAAACGTGCGCTTCAGCTCGACCCGGATAACGGTGCCTACCTCGATAGCATCGCCTGGGTCGAGTATCGTCAGGGAAAATACGATCAGGCGCTGGGGCATCTAAAGCGCGCACTTGAGAATTTGCCGCGCGAAGATGCTGTCGTTTTCGAACACCTTGGCGACGTGGTACTTGAAATTGAACCGCGTGTCGCAGGCACTCGAAGCATGGCAGAAGGCGAAAACCCTTGATCCTTCAAACAAGAATTTGGCTGCCAAGATCGACGCCCAGAAAACGCGTGTCAGCAAAACCAACGCGGCCGGAGCAAAACCATGAGGGAGTCGGGCGGCACGCGTTATCCGGCGGAATGGCAGCAGAAAGCGATTTGGGCGGCGATTAGCGCGCTGGCCATCAGCTTCCTTATTTTCGTGTTCATCGCCGTCGTTTGGATCATGGCGAATGTCATCAGTTTTCTGCAACCGATCCTGATCCCAGTTGCGATCGCGGCCATCCTCGCCTACCTGCTCGATCCCGTCGTCACCCGAATGGCTGATGGTGGTCTCGGCCGCACCAAATCCATCATCCTGCTTTTTGCCATTGCCGGGCTCGCGCTGGCGGCCATGGGCACCTGGCTAGTGCCGGCGATTGGGATGCAAAGCAATAATCTCGTTAAAGAGTTGCCGCAATACACCGTCAAAGCGCGCGACCAGATTGTCGAGTGGATCTATGGCTACGAACAAACTTTCGGCACCAGCAGTAAGGGGCGAGCGAAGGCCACCAGCGGAATTGTCAATTGGTTGCTCGGCTCGACTCCCGCGCCGACACCAAAGTCCAACCCGAAACAGACTACGCCGCCGGAAGGAGCCGCTCCCGTTCCTTCCCCGTCTGCCACGCCGCCTTTGGAAGAAATTGCACCCGCTCCTTCCAAATTAGGCGAACCTGAGCGTTATCGGCTTCAGGATTTGGTGGAAAAACAATTGCCCAACGTCGAGCGACAGCTACCCAACCTCACCGAGAAAATTTGGGGCATCATTAAGAAGAGCATCGGCGGATTTCTTGGCGTCACCGGTTTTCTTTTGAGTCTGATCATGGTGCCGATCTATTTGTTCTTCCTTCTCAAACAGCGGCCGGCCATTCAGCGCCGGTGGAAGGACTATCTGCCGCTACGTCAATCGCGCCTCAAAGACGAAGTAGCCGAGGTTCTCCTGCAAATTAACAGCTACATCATCGCTTATTTTCGCGGACAACTACTCGTCTGCCTCGTTGACGGTCTTCTTATTGGCGCCACTCTCTCATTCCTTCCGCCTCCTGGCCTGAACTTCGCCGTCCTCATTGGCTGCCTTGTGGCCATCCTCACCATGATTCCGTACATCGGCATTATCATTTGCTGGATTCCAGCGGTCCTCATCGCCGTGGCACAGTGGGGCGACCTCACTCATCCGTTGCTCGTGACTTTGATCTTTATTGTTGTCCAAAATCTCGAGGGCTTGTTCTACGCGCCGCGTATCGTTGGTAATTCGGTAGGGCTACATCCGATGACGGTGATTGTTTCGATTTTTGTCTGGGGGCTACTCATCGGTGGATTGCTCGGTCCCATTTTAGCAGTGCCGCTGACAGCCACGATCAAAGTGTTGTTGGCAAGGTATGTGTGGGGCGAGCGTCTGCGCAAAGAAACGATGGAGGCAATCGAGGAGGTTCCGGTCGTGGAAGAAGCCGAGGCTGAAGGCGTCGGCGCCTGATTCTGCTGCTCTCGTTGGAATGGGTGGCGAGCCCTTCGATAAAACGCGATGACCTATCCAGTGACACATCAGCCCCGGCGACGACAACAAAACAGGGTCGCCTGGGTCGGTCACGCCCGATCTCCCTCTTTTCGGCTCAGCCTGATTGTTTTGGCGGTGATCGCAGGATTCGCTCTCGGATTACTCGTGCTTAGCGTCGGTCCAAAACTCGTTAGCAAATGGAAGGAGTCGCGCTGGCTCAGGCAGGGCGAGACGGCCCTGAAGCAAGGAAATTTTAATGCCGCAGACGACGCCGCAAAACAAGCCCTGCAGATTAATCATGATTCTCTATCCGCCTGTGAAATTCTGGCTGAAGCCACCGAGAAGCAAAATCGCGCCGAGACCGTAGGCTGGCGCGCGCAGATCGCGCGCTTACGTCCCCGCGACACCGCAAGCCAGCTGAATCTGGCCTCTGCTGCGTTGCGTTTTGGTCAGCTCGACACTGCTCGCAAAGCGCTCGAGAGTGTGCCGAAGGAAAATCGCGAAAGCGCTTCCTATCATGTAGTTGCCGGATGGTTGGCCCGCGCGCAGGGCGATGAAGCCAGCCAGGAACGCCATTTCGCTGCTGCCCTGGAAAAGGAACCAGACAACGAAACCTATCAGTACAACCTTGCCGCCGTTCGGATCAAATTGCCCGATCCCCAAAAACAAGCCCAGGCTCGCGTAACTCTCGAACGTCTCGCCAAAAGCGCACCCTTCCGCGCGGGTTCGCTTCGCGCGCTCTTGAATGACGCGATCCAGCGGAGCAACCTCGAGGCCGCCGATCGTTTTGCCCAAGAATTGCAACTGAGCCCCCAGGTCACGTTTTCCGACGACCTGCTTTGTTTGGATTTCTACAAAAAACTCGATCAAAAAAAGCTGGCGACATTACTCGAAAAGGTAAAACCGCTGGCGGCACGCGAACCCGATGATCTTGCTGCGCTCATGGGATGGATGAATGCCAATGGAATGAGCGCCGACGTACTGCGGTGGATGGAGAAACTGCCGCCAGAAAAAACCGCTAATCCTCCGGCGGCGATTGAAGTGGCAGATGCTTTCAGTGCGCAAAAGAATTGGGCGCACCTCCGCCGCTGGACCAAAGGCGACGACTGGGGCGAATCTGAATATTTACGCCTCGCCTACCAGGCTTATGCCAGACAACGATCTCGACAGGAGGGGACTGAGGCTGAATCTCTCTGGCACGATGCCGAGCGCGCCTGCGAGGAGAACCCGGAACGTGAAATCCGCCTGGCACGTCTCGCGTCGAAATGGAATTTGCCGGCTCAAGCTGAACAGCTTTGGTTGCGAGTCGCACATGATCCGCTCAGCCGCCGCGAGGCGCTCGATAGCTTGTTTGCGATTTATCGCACTAACAACGATCTCCCCAATCTCTATCTCACCGCCATGCGTCTGCATGAGACGTCGCCCGATGAACCACTGATCGCGGCGGAATATGCGCGGCTTTCCCTTTTGCTCGATCGAAACCGGGATGAGGGCCGCCGCGTCGCAAAACAAGCTTTTGATCAAGCGCCAACCGAACCGCCTTGTGCCGTTGCTCAGGCACTTTTCCTGAATTTAGAAGGCCGCGCCGCCGATGGAATAGCCATTCTGCAAAAGCTTCCGGCCGAAAAATTGCACGATCCTCGCCTGGCTCTCTATCTCGCCGTGCTTCTTCTCAATGACGGAAAGCCCGAGGCAGCGCGTAATTTCATTGATGAGGCGAACTCCGGTTTTGTTTTCCCCGAAGAGAAAAAACTTTTGGAAGAAGCGGTACAGAAACATCCGCTGGTCCCCTCGCCCTCTACGACGCCGCAACCGTCACCCAACGCGTCGCCGTCTAGGCCGGTGGTGTCTTAGCTTTGCCGCAGAAATACATCCGGGCGTGTAAGAAACTCGTCATCCGGGGCGAAAGCCGAGCAATCCGGTTTCGATAGCTCGAATTACGCGCCGAAATCCCGAGGGCGATCTAATTTCGCTGCGCCGCGATGCCTGAGCCAGGCGTTGCCTTCTATGGTGCGAGTAATCGCCATTGCTCGACTTCAGCTACGGTCAACGTCGGCCGCGCGCAGCGCATCGCACAGATCGAGCTGAAACTAACTTCCCGAAATGGAAACTTTATTTCATCGATTAAAGCTCTCTTCTTCTCCGCAGCCAGGCTGGCATAGAGCAAACTCAAATGCGGATCGATGTCATATCGCTCCGGGGCCCCGCTTGCTTTCCAAATTCTGTCTCCCATCTCTTGTAGCGGAACACTTCGTTCAAACTGCACAAATAGGGTTTTCGTAAATTGTTCGCTGAATCGAATACTATGAATCGTTAGCTCGATCGTGACCGCTCCAAGTTCACGCAAAATTTCGACCGGATGGCGCGAATTTTCCGGCGCGATAAAAACGCTGACATGCGGTGCAAACACCGGCGCCTCAAATCGCCCGGCAAGCTCACGAATTTTTGCCGCGAACACTTCGCGCGCAGCCATTTCCGGGAGCAACCAGTAAGCAATTGCCCGGGGCTTTTTTGTCATGTCGAGCGGGAGTCGAGGCATCTCTGATCGTCGGAACGGCTAGAAATTCCTCGACTACGGTCGAAATGACAAATCACCACCGTTCTACTATTCTCCTTCGCCATGCCCACAAACGTCCTCGGCACAGAACTGCGATGTTGTTGTCGCAACCCGGTAACCGGGTTTTATCGCGACGGCTATTGTCGAACCGGCCCGGAGGATCTCGGGCAACACACCGTCTGCGTGCGGATGACGGAGGAATTTCTTGACTTCTCTGTCCTCGACGGAAACGACTTGGTCACGCCACGCCCGGAATGGGGATTTCCCGGTTTGAAACCGGGTGACAAGTGGTGTGTGTGCGTCACGCGCTGGAAAGCCGCGCTCGACCACAACCGTGCCGCGCCCGTTGATCTCGAGGCAACCCACAGCTACGCTCTCGAATTCGTTACCCTGGAAGAATTGCAGGCACACGCATTGAAATAGTCCTGTTCATCGCCACCGTTAGCGCGATTTGAAACTACCGTTCAGCCTTTTTCTCGCGCTTCGTTATTTAAAGCCGAAGCGCACATTTCTTTCCATCATCACCCTGATTTCGGTGCTGGGCGTCACGCTCGGTGTCACTGTCCTGATTCTCGTGATTTCGGTAATGACGGGATTCGACCGCGAACTGCGACAAAAGGTGATCGACTTCGACGCCCACATTTTGGTTACAGGCGAAGAGGTGCTGACAAATTGGCGTGATTTGACAGAAAAAATCCGCGCGACGCCTCACGTTGTCGCAACCGCGCCTTACGTCCAGGGACCGGTCATTGTCGAGCACAATGAGCAGCGTCTTGCCCCGCTCATTCGTGGCATTGATCCAGAACAGGAAGAGAAGGTCGTTGCGCTGCAAAAATTTATGAAAGCGGGAAAACTCGATCTCAGCGGCGATACCACCGTGCTCGGGATCGAGTTGGCGCGGCAGTTGAACGTGAATGTTGGAGACACGGTAACCGTCTACTCGCCGGGCAATCTCTCAACTGTTCTTGATCGGATCAAAAAACTCGAGAACGCAACGGGCGAGGAAGAAAAGAAAGCGATCGCAGAATTGCGTGAAGTCGTTTTACCCAAAGATCTGACTGTGACCGGAATTTTCGAGACTGGACATTACGTGCACGATTCACAGTACCTTTTAGTTCCCCTTTTCATCGGGCAGGAGCTCTACGGATTGGGCGATGCGCTTCACGGGATCACGGTAAAAACGCAGGACCCGTACGATGTCGACCAGGTCAAAGCGGAAATCGAAAAATTCCTCGATGTATCGCAAGTCGCGCGGACCTGGATCGATATGAATCATCAGATCTTCGAGGCAATCCGGCTGGAGCGAAACGTAATGTTCTTTCTGCTCTTTTTCATTGTGGTCGTCGCCGCCTTCGGAATTATGAGCACGCTGATCACCGTGACCGTGCAGAAACGTCGCGAAATCGGAATCATGAAAGCGCTCGGTGCAAATATCGGGCAAATTGTCTGGGTTTTCTTGGGACAGGGAATGGTGGTCGGATTTTTTGGAACCTTAACGGGACTTGGACTCGGAATGACACTGATTCGTTATCGCAACGAGTTTAGTCAATGGCTCGCCAACACCTTGCACATCGAAATCTTCCCGCGCGAAGTTTACCAATTCTCGTCGATTCCGGCGGAAGTAATCCCGCGTGACGTGACGCTCATTTGTGTGAGCGCATTTTTGATCTGCTCCATCGCCGCACTCATCCCAGCGTATTTTGCCGCGCGTCTGGACCCGGTAAAGGCCCTGCGCTTCGAGTAATTGGTATTCCGGCCGCCGTCTCCGGCGGCAAATGCGAAAGATCTGCCGCTGAGGACAGCGGCCACTACAAAAAAGGACGGCGCCCCTCTCCGAACGCCGCCCTTCTCCCCGCTGCGACGAAGGCCCGTTATTTTGCCTTGGCGTCGTGCAACTCTTTCATGGCATTGTGCATGTCTTCATGCGCCTTCACCATGGCATCAAGTTTGGTCTGCTGTTCCGCCGTCAGCAGTGGCCGGATTTGCGTCAGCGACGCATCTATTACTGCCTTGGCCTTAGTCATCGCCTCTTCATGGATCGTCCGAAGCTGTGGTTTCGCCTGATCCAGGATTGGCTGTACTTTCGCCTTTTGCGCGTCTGTCAGGTTGAGCGTCGAACTCATTTCCTCCAGAGGATTCAAATGCCAGCCGGCATGCGGGCCGCCCGGAGGTTGCGCCTGCAGGAAGCTAAATCCTCCCAGCGCGATTGCTGCAATTATTGTCAGTGTTTGTTTCATATTTTTGAATTTGCGGCGTGTGATTGCGCCTTTGCTAATCGATGACCGGCATGTTTAGGCTTTGGTTACAAAAAAATCGTTATCCCCAAGAAAAAATTGTAACTGGAACGGCTTGCATCCGGTCTTTTCCTCTGGTGTGGATACCTTTCTCTACGCATGGACGACGATGAGCACGTTCGCACACTGGTCGATCGCGCGCGCCACGGTGACGAAGACGCTGCCCGCGAGCTCATCCGCCAGTTATATCCGGTGGTGGCTAAAATTGTGCGTGGCTATCGGCCACGCCGCGTTGCCGAAGAGGACTTGTCACAAATGATTTTCGTAAAAGTTTTTCAAAACCTTGGGCAATATTCAGGCAAGGCGCCGATCTCGCATTGGGTTTCGCGGATCGCGGTAAACACCTGTCGCAACCAGCTGGCGTCAGAGAAAGCACGTCCGGAATTGCGCCATGCCGATCTGAGCGAAGAACAAACTGCAATGCTGGAAAATCTGGCCGCGGCGGACGAAACGCTTGCGCCCGACCGCTCATTGGCCGCGCGCGATTTGGTGGACAAGTTACTCGCGATGTTGAAACCAGCGGAACGGCTCGTGATCGATATGCTCTATCTGCAAGCACGCAGCGTCGCGGAAGTGCAAAAGCTAACCGGCTGGAGCGCGGCCGCCATTAAAGTCCGAGCCTTTCGCGCGCGCCAGAAATTGCGCAAACAAATCGGAGGATTGTTGTGAAAAAATCCGACCGTATCCTGGATCGCTTGTTTCGTGCCGCTGCCGGCCCGACACCAACCTCCGAAATGCCGTTTGGCTTCGACACCCGGGTTCTCGCATTGGCCCGTGAATCGTCTCCGAACGGATCGGCAATCATTGCGCTGTTCGCGCAACGTGCTGCCATGATCGCGCTGGCAATTATAGCACTGGCGACAGCGGGCCTTTACCGCACGTCGATTTCCAACAACGATCTTCCAACAGAGTACGCAATGGCGGACACCGCTATCCAAAACAACCTCGGCGAATGAACAAATCTTTGCGCTGGAAACTGATTGTCGCCTTCGTGCTGATCTTTCTCGCGGGCGCCGCCTGCGGGTTTTTCGGCGCCGTCCACATGCACCAGGCCTTTTTCGCCCACATGGCTCCGGATTCCATGGCGCAACACATGAAGGAACGTATGCGCGTGGAACTAGGACTCACGCCCGACCAGATGCAGAAAATCTCACCCATAATCGATCGCGCCGCTTCTCAACTGAAGACGGCACGCGATCAAACGATGCGAAGCGTCCACGAGATCTTTAGCCAAACGCATCACGAGATGCAGCCGCTCCTCACCCCGGAACAGCGCATCAAATTGGAGGAAATGGAAAAACGCCATCGTCTGCTACTGCATAGGCACGGATTCATGCCGCCCGGCCCACCGCCCTCGCCGCCTCCGCCGCCCGGCGATTAAATTTTAAAGCGCAGAAGCAACGGCCAGAGACGCGAGATAACACGAAAAAAAGCAATCTTTTCCTTCCATCCGCGGGCCTCGTGCTATGACGCCAGTAGATGCGAACCGGCAGAGACTACACCTGTCTCGCCAGCGCAGATTCTATCCCGCGGAACCTCGCTCCTGGTTCAGCCGGGGGAATCGGTCCTAAGGAACGCTAATGATGGGCGGAACCGATGTTAGCCATTAGTCGCCAACGGCAAAGCAGACTCCGCCAGGATACGATCGAAGCGGGGATCGTCCCGAAGGTCATCCCAGGCCGGATTCAATTTCAAATCGCCATGGTTCAGACCAAACGGCAACTTCACCAGTTTGCTCAATTCCTCGAAAGTAGCGTCGCGGTCTTCAGTCATAGCAAGCGCTGCCACGAGCTGCATCTCGCACACGGCACCGCCCACTGCGTCAACGCTCGGCGGAAGCATCTCGGCGGCGTGACGCGCATGACGGAGTGCCTCTTCGTTCTCGCCCAGCGAAGCCTCGGCGATCGCTAGTTGACCAAGGAGTCCGGGGTCATCTGGCCGCGGCACGAGCGCAAGTAGTGCCGAGCGCTTTGCCTCCGCATTGGCCTGACGCTCCTCGTTTACCTTACCTTCCGCATGAGCAACTGCTGCCAGGGTGAGCCAAAAATCCGGCCTTCTCTTTACCTCGTCGGTCGCCTTCGCGGCGAAGGCTTTGGCTCCACTGTAGTCTCTTTCTATTAAGTAGAGCCGCGAGTCGCGCGGCCTGGTAATCCATGTCGCTCTTATCCTGGATGGAGTCGAGCGCGGTACGCGCTTCTTCTACATTCCCCATCCCGAGTGCCGCTTCGCTCTTCACCACCAAAAGTCCCGTCGACTTTGCTCCATGCAGGCGCGCAATGGCCGCGTTCGCAACGCGCTCTGAATCGCCGAATCGTCTTAACCCCGAATACGTCTGCCCGAGACTAGCAGCTAGCGACGCATTCTGAGGATCAAGCTCAACCGCTTTTTCGCCATCGCGAATCGATGCCGCAAATTGCCCCAAACGGCGTTCGACCTGTGAAGCCAGGGTAAAGAAATCAACGTCATGAGGCGCGGAAGAAGGGAGACTCGATAACTCGTCCTGCGTCCGGCGGTAATCCCTCAACCCATGGTAATAGTATCGAGCAAGAGCAAGACGCGCTTCTTCGCGATTCGGCTCGAGCTGTAGCGCTGTCTCCGCCGCATCTTTCGCGGCAGCGAGATGCTGCGGCGAATGATCCTCTCCAAAACGGTATTCTAAGACGTAAGCCTCATTCAGCAGGCAATAGGCGAGAGTGAACTTTGGGTCGCGAGCGATCGCCCTGTTGAGAAAGTCGACTGCTGCATTCCAATTCTCGCGCGGAATAACTCCACCTTCACCGCGCAAGGCGGCGCGGGCGCGGAGATAAAGATCGTAGGCTTGCAAATCCTGCGTGGGTTGCCTCCAAATCTCAGCCTTTTCGCCGGTGGAGAGAGTTGCTTTAAGTTGGGCTGCGATCGTCTGCGCCAGCTCACTCTGGAGCGCGAAGATGTCTTCCAATTTGCGATCGTATTGCTCTGCCCAAATCTGCGTGTCCGTCCGGGTGTCGATGAGCTGGGCGTTAATCCGCACGCGATCGCCCGAAATCTGAAGGCTTCCCTCTAACACGTTCGCAACACCCAGGTCGCGCCCGATCTGCTTGTTGTTTCTATTCTTACCCCGATAGGCTGCGACACCACTGCGGCTGATGACCTTCAGATCTCCTACTTTGCCGAGATCGGTCAGAATATCGTCCTGAACGCCATCGGCAAAATATGACTGAGAGCTGTTGTCCCCCAGGTGTTCGAATGGCAGGACTGCGATACTTTTCCGGATATCTGAGGCTGGTGCACTGACTCCCCTCGCTCCATGCCCGCCGCCTCACGGGCATTTTGTTGGGATCGAGTCCAAAACGCGAATAGAACTCCGGCCATCACAATCACTACCGCCGCGCTTGCCACGAGACGTGATCTATTCCGCTTGACCAGACACTTCGCGCGATAACCAAGAGTGGGGTAACGCGCGACAACCGGCTTTCGCGCGAGATGGCGACGAATATCATCCGCGAGATCCGCTGCTGTAGCATAACGCATCCCGGGCTCCTTGCGCAGCGCGAACAGGACGATCGCGTCCAGATCACCGCGTAGAAGCCGCGCGGTGCGCGCATTAGAAGTAACAGCGCTGGGCGGTGGAGGAACTTGCTCACCTACAACTAAAGCCAGTTCTTCACGCGTGGGATGGGCTGTGGAAAACCGATGGGGCTTTTGGTCGCTCAACATTTCATATAGCAGCGCACCTAACGAGTAAATGTCAGTCGCGACTGTTATCGGATCTCCTTTCGCCTGTTCGGGCGAAGCGCAGATAGGTGTCAGATGCTGCTGTGCCTCGGCAGTCAATTGCGCAGGGTCTTCGTCTTTCGCCAGGAGCTTGGCGATCCCGAAATCGAGCAGCTTCGGCTCCCCTTCGGCGTTCGCAAGAATGTTGCTCGGCTTGATGTCGCGATGAACAACCATATTCCGATGCGCAAATTCAACCGCGGCACAGATCTTCAAAAACAACTCCAGTCGCTGACGCGCCGACAGCTTTTGCGCGACTGCAAATCGGGTCACCGGTGCGCCGACAATGTAGTCCATGATGAAGTAGGGCAGACCATCGTCGGTCGTGCCTGCATCGAGCAGCCGCGCGATGTTTGGGTGATCGAGCTTAGCCAGGATCTGCCGTTCCGCTCGGAAGCGGCGCAGGATCTCAGCCGTGTCGGCGCCTCGATTCAGTATCTTGATCGCGACTTGTTTCTCAAATTGACCGTCAGCGCGCTCTGCTAGGAAAACTGTTCCCATCCCGCCGCGGCCAAGTTCACGGACGATGACATACGCGCCCACGCGCTCTCCGCCGCGCGGCGGTCCCTCTTGCCAGAAAGTGGAGGCTGCGTTCTGCGCGCAGTCTTCAAAGCTGTCGGTACGCTCCTTAAGAAGCGCCTCCGCCTCGGCAAGGAGCGACTCGGCCTCTTCGAGCAAATCCGTATCTTGACCGCAGCGTCTCTCCACCAAGGCAATTCGAGCCACTGAAGAGTTTTGTTCCAACGCTTCGCCCAGAATCGTTTTCAAGCGATCCCAGTGTTGCGGATCGATCTTCCCTTGCCGGAATCGGGTAGTTCTTGTGGACACGGAGAATTTGAAACCCTAATTCGCAGATAGTTCTCGCCGAAGCCAAATTTTCGCCAGGGTCCAGTCCCGTTTCACCGTGGCGGACGAAATTTCCAGTAACTCGGCGGTTTCCTCGACCGTCAGCCCGCCGAAAAACCGCAATTCGACGATGCGCGCCTGCCGCTCGTCCAGAGCTTCCAGCGCCTGCAACGCCTGGTCGAGCGCAGTGACATCAATTTTGTGGTTATCGTAAAATTCGAGAGTAAGTCTTAGAGGGTCCGAGCCGCCGCGTTTCAAACGGTGTCGCGCCACCGCGTAGTTAGTCAGCGTCTGTCGCATCACCCGCGCGAAGATTCCGATAAAGTGACTGCGATTTTGCCAAACAAGATTCTCCTTGCCAATCAGGCGAAGAAAAGCCTCATGCACGAGCGCCGTCCGCTGAAGAGTATGAGCGGTCCGTTCGCCCCGCAGAAAGGTCTCGGCTAGGCGACGCAAGTCGTCGTAAACCTCGGGCATCATCTCGCTAATCGCGGCGGCGTCGTTGCGTTCGGCATGATTCGCCTTACCCGCGATAGGAGGAGCGAACGGCTCCGCGGGGTACGCCGTGGCCCCATCGGCGTGAACCGTTGCCATAACGGTGCAGTCTAACGCATATCGTGGCGAGGCGTCCAGCCAGAGCTCATCGCCCGCGTCATCAATGCCTTGTCGCACGTCTACAGCACTTCGCACCACAGCTCGATTAATACTAAAATTCCTTCTTCCTGCGATGTTTAGACTGGAGCCCGATGGTTGGCTTTACGCCTCCACCGGGCTCAATGCTCGGCCTAAATTTGTCGTTGGCGATTATTCAAAAAAACCTACGGATTACGTCGTAACATCAGGAATTACTGTCCGGCCGGTTCTCGCACGAACCCGTGAAACACGTTGTTCGAGTCCAAGTAATATCCAGCCACCGCGCCGTTCGGAGCAATGTTGTAGACGGTGGTACCTTGGAAGGGGCCGGTGCCGGCGCCCGGAACATCGAACTCAGTCAAGACGCCGTTCCTGTCCCGCACAAAGCCGTGACTTACATATGCGTTATCAATGTACCATCCCGTGATCGCTCGATTGGTATTGATCCCCCAAGGGAACGTGCCTTGGTCGAAGCCTGTACCCGCGTCTGGAGCATCGAACGTTGTGACTGTGCCATCCTTATTCAGTAGGAACCCGTGATTAACAGTGTTCGCGTCGACGAGGACTCCAAGGATGCTTCCGTTCGGAGCAAAGCCGCCGCCAAAAGTCCCCTGTTGTGGGCCGGTGCCCCCACCTGGAAGATCGAATGTGGTGATCAAGCCATTCGCATCCCGCAGGAACCCGTGAACCGCGAAGGTTGCGTCGAAGAAGAACCCCGTGACGTCTCCACCTGGAGTGATCGCGAAGCTTTGCGTCCCCTGTTTGGCTCCTGCGCCTGCGCCCGGCGCATCGAATGTAGCGATGATGCCATTCTCATCCCGCACGAAACCATGCAGCGCAAAAGCCGAATCAACGTAGTAGCCCGTGATGGCTCCTTCCGGATTGATCAGGTTGGGGCTGTTAAATGGAAAGGTACCCTGGCCGGCCCCCGTGCCCGCGCCCGGCGCATCGAAAACGGTAATCACGCCTTGTTCGGAGCGAACGTAACCGTGGGCCACATTGCTTGAGTCAGTAAAATGTCCCGTAATGCTCCCACTCGAGTTTGTCGCGTAGGCTCGTGTCCCCTGGTTAGCTGCTGTACCCGCACCCGGCGCGTCGAAGATGGTGAAAGTCCCATTTTTGGACCGGCTGAAACCATGCCGCACATTGTTCGCGTCACGGAAGAATCCTATGATTCTCCCTGACGGGTCGATGTCCAAGGCCGAGGTGCCCTGAAGGGCGCCCGTGCCCGCACCCGGCGCGTCAAAGGTGGTAATCGTTTGGGCAGATAGTGGGATGGATATTGCCAGGACGACCAGGATGGTTGCCGCCGGAATAACCTGGAGTTTCCTTTTCGCGAAATAGAATGGTTTCATACTTCTTAATGCAATGACGAGCCGGAAAATGGCTCATTCGTGGGCGAAATTTCGCACCGCTCGGTAACGGTCGTAGGATGCGTTTGGTTTAAGGCTTTGAGATCAAGTTAAATCGTCTCTCCGACTCTAGCGTGTTTAGCGGAAAAACTAATATAACCTATTCTTCCCCTTCGAAATAATCTGCTTCTATCCCTTTCACGATGACTTCGTTAGTTCCTTCTTTCATGACGGCGAATTTTCCGCTGTCCGGGTAATAACAGGAATCGCCACGCGGATTGTCTGCAATGACGTAGTAAACAAAATCTTCCTCGCCCGCGTTGCTGAGTTGATGTGCTTCACCCGGGCCAAAGAAGAAGGCGTCACCCGTGCTCACCGTTGTCGTTCCTTCTTTGTCGCGAATACCCCCCTTTCCTGACACCACCAGGTAAAGCTCGGATTCAGCCGAATGAGAATGGTATGGACAAAGCGCCTTCCCTTTTGGAATCCGTATCAATGCCAGATCAAACGGATGCCGCTTTCTTAAGTCAAAGGATTCCGGGTCACGCCCGAGGGCGATTGAAATATCTTTCGACGCCCGAGCAAATTTGCCATTCGGGGATTGACGCTTGCGTTCCTGAATTTCGTTAACGTTTACTTTTTGCATATCTCCAGCAGATCAATCAGGCCTTGATTTAAGTGATCATTTTTTCGGCAGCTTCTGTTTCAATTTTTCAACCGGCTCGAACAGATCGCCCATTTTTTCAACACGTGACAATGTTTTGTCCGAACGAAACTTCAACAAATCGGCCTTCTTCTTTTTCAAGCAATTCGCGACCTCCTCCCACGTCACCGGTGTCGAGACGGTGGGTTCCTCTTTGGCGCGCAGCGAATAGACGCAGATGGTGGTTTTGTGTTCGTCGTTCTGACTCCAGTCAACAAATACCTTTCCCTTCCGCACCGCTTTGGACATGTTAGAAGTAACGAGATTTGGATGCTCGCCCTCCAAGTGCTGGGCAAACGCACGCGATAAATCCTTCGTCTGATCGAAACTGACCGGCGTGTTCACCGGCGCGTAAACTTGCAGACCTTTCGAGCCGCTTGTTTTCGCAAACGATTTTAATTTCATTTTCTCCAACAAATCGCGCAGCCAAAGTCCGACCTGGCAGCATTGCACAATGTCAGCCGGCGCTCCGGGATCGAGATCGAACACCATCATCGTCGGCCGTGCCACGTCCTTCTTTTTCGCTAACGAGGTGTGCAACTCCAGATCAGCCAGATTTGCGGCCCAAACCAAAGTCGGTAAATCCTGTGCCAGACAGTAATGCATGGTCCGGTTATTGCCTTCGCTCCAAACCTTCGCCGTCTTCACCCACTTCGGTCGATGGGATGGACAATTCTTTTCGTAAAAGAATTCCGCATCTACTCCGTTTGGGTAACGCTTCATCGTTAGCGGCCGGTCGCGCAGATGCGGCAGAAGCACCGGCGCGATCTGGATGTAATAATCGATTACCTGTCCCTTGGTGAAGCCGACCTTCGGATAGAGAACCTTATTCAGGTTCGAGACCGAGAGCTTTCTTCCTTCGACGACCAACTCCGCTTTTTCAGACATTCCGATAACGTCCAATGCTCAACGCCCAACGTCCAATATCCAATTCAACGCTGACTCGCGCACATTCGTTGCGACGAGCTCATGCCACCCGGCATCCTGCATTGGCGCCATCCTTTACGCAAAGAATCGCTCCGGCGTCAGCATTGGTTGCGGTTTGCAGATCCGCGCCACGCAATGTTCCCAGGTCTCGTGGCCGCTCAAAATTTCGATTTCCACCCGCAGGAAAAAGATCGGGACTTCGGTTTTTGCTAGCAAGGGGAACCGCACGGCGTCTTTCTCGGTTGTGACCACCATTTCCAAATCGCGACGGATACAACGACTGATGAAACTCTGCAGTTCCGCGTCGGTGTAACGGTGATGATCGATGTAGCGCTTGGCGATTTCGATCTGGGCGCCGAGCTTGCGTAATCCGTCTTCGAAGCTCTCCGGTGCAGCAATTGCGCAAAGGGAACCGATGTAAGTGCCACGTAATTTTTCCAGCGGTGCAGTCTCGCCGGTCACGACATTTTTGAGATGCAACGGCTTGTGCGTGCACTCGATTATTTCCGCGGTGCGATTGTAACGGCGGATTCGTTTGATCAGCTCCTCATTAGATTCGCCGGTACTTTTGGTGATGAAAATGTAACTGGCCCGACGCAGATTCCGCGGCGGTTCGCGCAGTGTTCCACGCGGCAAAAGAAGTTCATTTCCGAACGGCGCCTGCCGATCAACCAGCACGATATCGAGGCGATGCTTGAGGTGGAGATATTGCAGACCGTCGTCGAGCAGCAAGGTATCGGCGTTCATTTTTTCAATCGCGAAGAGCCCGCTCTTAACCCGATCCTTGTCGACCAGCACGGCGACATTTTTCAAGTTATGCGCCAGCATGTAGGGTTCGTCTCCCGCGGTAAGCGAATCGAGCAGCAATGCTTTTCCATCGGAGACGACCCGTGGTGGATCGGGATTATCGCCACGTAACTTTCCCAGCAAACCCCGTTTGCTCGGTCGCGGAACACTTTTATAACCACGACTGAGAATGGCAACGTGACGTCCGCCTTTTTGCAAAGCACGCGCAAATTTTTCCACAATCGGAGTCTTGCCTGTTCCACCCACAGTGAGATTTCCGATGCTGATAACGAGACAGCCGAGGGTGCGCTCACGAAGAATACGTTTGCGATAAAGGAACAGACGGAACTGGACGAGGCGTTCGTAAATGAGTGAGAGAAAATAAAGAAGAGAGCGCAACAGAGCGGCGCGAACTCCACCCCGACGCTCGAGAATGACATCAATTGCAAACTGCTCGAGATTTTCCAGCGAGCGGCTCATTCCATTGCGGAGTTAAAAATGCGGACGCCGCGATTATCAGCGCGGGTGATGACTGTCTGCGTATGAAATAGCCGAGAGGCTCTCAGCATCGCGGCCGCTATCTTCTTCGAATCATCCACAGCCAGAGCGCAGATCGCGGATCCCGAGCCACTGAGAAAAGCTCCCAGAGCGCCGGCGCGTTCTGCCGCCGTAATCACCCGATCCAAAAACGGGACCAGTCTTTTCCGAAACGGTTGATGCAAGTAGTCGACAAAACAGCCCCGAAGCCTTTTGTAGTCACGCGTGGCGAAGGCGGCAGCAATGGCCGCGACATTTGCGGTATTTCGCGCCGCATTGGTGCGCAAAATATTCGCCGGCAATAATCGCCGTGCCTCGATCGTTGCAATCTCAAATGATGGAATGAGCAAAATGAAACGAAGTCGGGGGGAAACTTTGAAGTTCTGCACGTCGGTCCCGCGCGCGATGGTGAAGCCGCCAAAGCTCGCGGGCGCAGCATTGTCGGGGTGGCCTTCGAGCTCGGCACAGAGCTTAAACAAGTCGTCACGGCTGAGATTTGTCCGCGCGATTTCATTCAAGGCATGAAGTACGCCGAGCCGTACGGTGACACTACTCCCAAGTCCGCGACCGATTGGAACATTGCCGCGAATGTCGCAGGAAAAGTCGAACGGCTTGCAATCAGCAACGGCAAAAAACTTTCTGGCTGCGTCCCGAACCATTCGATTGCCGCCGCCAGCAGTGCCTGACTTGATGGTGACCTGATTGTAAAGTGAGAGGGCAACGCCGAGGCAATCGAAACCGGGCCCGAGATTAGAGGTGCTGGCGGGAGCACGCACCATTACTTGCTGCATCCGCCGAGCTTATCGCACACATCGAGCGCGGCAAGACAGGCTGCGAGGTGTGATTAAACTAGATGTCAAAAGTGCCAAATACCTGGATCGACAAAGAATTGATGCGTGACTTCAAAGCGGAAGGGACTGACGCCTACCGTCTTTGCACAATCGCCGACGGCTGGGTGGAACGTTTCGGCCGGGATATTCTGGTTTCCTTCAAGGATCAGGCGGGACGCGAACAATTGACGACAGAGTTTTTTTTATGGGCGGAAGCGATGGACTTCAATACTCAACGAATTTTCGAGCGTTTTCTGCCAAAGCGGAATGAAGAGCGGGAAGCGCCAAAACTTATTCTGGGCGACTCCCACAGCAGCTCGCGCACAATCGTAACGGAACGTGGTCTTCGCTACGAGATCGATTTCAGTGGCGGCTACTCCGTGGGTTTGTTCGTAGACCAACGCGAAAATCGAAGCTTTGTTCGGAAAGCGACACCCGAACGAGCGCTAAATTGTTTCGCCTACACTTGTTCATTTTCCGTTGCTGCGGCAATTGCGGGTGCAAAAACCGTGAGCGTGGACCTCTCACAGAAGTCCCTCGAACGCGGACGCCAAAACTTTGCGCTCAACAATGTACCCTCGACGGGACACCAGTTCATCGCCGAGGATGTTTTTGAGGTCCTTCCGAGTCTGGCGCGAAAAGGCGAGAAGTTCGATTTGATTGTGCTGGACCCACCAACCTTCTCGCGATCACATCGCGGAAAAACGTTCAAGGTCCAGTCGAATTTCGAATCCCTTCTTGGAGAAGCGCTGGAAGTGGCCGGTCGTGACGCGCGGATTCTACTTTCGACGAATTGCGCGACGCTGAACGAGCGAGCCCTGGAAGTAATGGCACGGTTTTGCTTGAAAGCATCGCGGCGAGCCGGCACGTTTCATAGCGAACCCAGGCCGCGTGATTTTCCGCCGGCCAGCGCAGCCAACACTATCTGGCTGACGTTGCGCTAGCGGGATAAGAACACGCAAAGCGGCTCTGACAACCGAAACAAAGTTATGGACGAAAACACTGATATCGCATTGCGCGGCGTACGTTACGCACAGGACCAATTTTCCGAGGCGGTGACCCAGGCGGAAGAATTTGTGCGCGAAAAGCCGGGACAGTCGCTTCTCATCGCGCTCGTCGCGGGTATGATCCTGAACCGGCTGCCGATTGGGCGATTGTTGGGCGGCGTAGTCCGTTTACTGATGTTTGCGCTAAAGCCGGCGTTGCTCCTGTACGGAGCGACCAAAGTTTACGAGATCGTGCAGGAAGAAGAGTAATTTCTTGTTTCGAAGAGGCAGGGACGGTTCACCCGAACCGCCCGGGCAACCCCCTGCCGGAGTGGCAAGGTTCAATCGCCCCTACCCAGGCTCGGAACGAAGATTCAATCCTCCAGCGTAAAGCCAACTTTTACCCCGACCTGCCAGTGGTCGATCTTCCCGTCCTGGATGTGACCGCGCGTTTCCGTAATCTCTAACCAGCGCATGTTGCGGATAGTCTTTTTTGCGCGCGCCAACGCATTTTCCACCGCGGCCTCAATCGATTTCGGCGACGAACCAATCAGCTCGATTTTTTTGTAAACGTGATCGCTCATGCGTCAATGTCTCCACGCAGCACAGATAGGACAATGGAAAAAGAACGTTAAAGGGGTTACGGATTCAGCCCACTCTCGCTTCAACTCTTCAACGCTGCCGCGCTTGCCCCGCGCGTGTGCCAGCGATATTAGGAAGTTCGAATGGAAAAAAACATCGAATCGCATTTGATCGAGAAGCGCGTCTTCAGGCCTTCCAGGGAGTTCGCCAAAAACGCGCGGATCAAATCCCTCGCGCAATACCGAAAAATGTATCGCGAATCAATTCGCAGCCCCGACAGATTTTGGGCACGCGAAGCCAAGGAACTCATTTGGCACAAGTCGTGGAAGAAAGTGCTCGATTGGAAAGCACCCTTTGCGAAATGGTTTGTCGGCGGTCAACTGAATCTCTCGGAGAACTGCCTGGATCGTCATCTTGCCGGTCCACGACGAAACAAAGCGGCCATTATTTGGGAGGGTGAGCCCGGTGAGAAACGCACTCTCACCTACCAGCAATTACATCGTGAAGTTTGCCGCTTCGCTAATGTCCTTAAGCGAAACAAAGTTCGAAAGGGCGATCGCGTAATCATTTATCTGCCGACAACTCCCGAAGCGGCGATCGCGATGCTGGCGTGCGCGCGCATCGGCGCAGTGCATTCGGTTGTTTTCGGTGGTTTTAGCGCTGACAGCATCCGCGATCGCATCGCCGATAGTGGAGCGATTGCCCTGATTACGGCCGACGGCAGTTATCGCCGCGGGACGATTGTCCCTCTGAAAAACAATGTTGATCATGCTCTCAGCGGTGGCACCTCGGTCAAACGGGTCATCGTTTTCCGGCGAGCGGGTAATGAGATCCACATGGAAGAAGGCCGGGACGTGTGGTGGCACCGCGAGCTGGAATACGTCGATGCCAATTGCGAACCGGTGCCAGTCGACTCCGAGCATCCTCTTTTCATTCTTTACACCAGTGGTTCGACGGGAAAACCGAAAGGAATTCTCCACACCACCGGCGGGTATTTGCTCGGGATTTATGCGACGATGAAATATGTCTTCGACATTCGCGACGAGGACCTTTTCTGGTGCACAGCGGATGTCGGCTGGGTCACCGGTCACAGTTACGTTGTTTATGGGCCACTTAGCCTGGGCGCTTCCACTCTAATGTATGAAGGCGCACCGAACTGGCCCGAGCCTGACCGATTTTGGAGAATCATTGAAGATTATCGCGTCACCATTCTTTATACCGCTCCCACCGCGATTCGGGCGTTTGTTCGCTGGGGCGACAATTGGGTGAAAAAGCATGACCTCTCTTCCTTGCGGCTTCTGGGATCTGTGGGTGAACCGATTAACCCGGAAGCGTGGATGTGGTATTACAAAACCATTGGCGGCGAACGTTGTCCTATCGTCGACACGTGGTGGCAGACTGAGACTGGCTCGATCCTGATCACTCCATTGCCCGGTGCAATTCCGACCAAGCCGGGGAGTGCGACGCTGCCTTTCTTTGGCGTTGATGCCGCGGTGGTAGACGAGCGCGGCGAAGAGGTTGGCGCCAATGTCGGCGGAAAATTGATCATACGGAAACCGTGGCCGTCGATGTTGCGGACGATTTACGGCGACAAAGAGCGATATCGGAAACAGTATTGGAGTGAATTCAAAGGCTGTTATTTGACTGGGGACGGCGCGCGGCGTGATGAGGACGGTTATTTTTGGATCGTTGGTCGGATTGACGATGTGCTCAATGTCGCCGGACATCGCCTCGGAACCTCCGAGATCGAGAGTTCGCTGGTCGCGCACGCGCACGTGGCGGAAGCGGCAGTGGTAGGGCGGTCGGATGAAATGAAAGGACAGGCCGTGGTCGCGTTTGTGACCCTGAAGGGAAGTGCCACTCCATCCTCCGGACTAAAGACGGAATTGCGCGATCACGTGGGCGAGCACATCGGGGCCTTCGCCAAGCCCGACGAAGTGCGCTTTGCGGAAGCGTTGCCCAAGACTCGAAGTGGGAAAATCATGCGTCGGTTGCTCAAGGAAATTGCCAATGGCAAAGCCGTAACCGGGGACACCACGACGCTCGAAGATTTCAGCGTGCTGGCGAAGCTGAGCGAAGACGAATGAGCTCAGGCGAGAGAGAACGCAAAATTTCTTTGTCTGAATTGTAGTTTAGTTAGCATTCCCTTGTGAGTTTTATCGGCACCGGTTTGCGCGAGCTTGGCTTGAAAGTGCGCCGCCAACGCACGCGCATGGCGTTGCGACACGTTAGACGACAGTTGCAGCGCAGTGAGATTTATCTGGGGCGAGAAGGCACCGCCCAGGCCGCCAGTTTCCCGGAAGTCCGGAACGAAATCGTCGCTCTCAAGAAGCTCGAGCAGGAGCAAAAGGAAGTAGCACTGCGGATTGCACAGATCGAAGACGCACTCAAAAAGATCGAATCCGAGCGGGCCGAGAATGCGCGAGCGCAGACCGACGCCATCGCCAAGTTGGAACAAGAAAAAAAGCCGGTCCTGCAACGTCGAGACGAAGCGAAACATGCCGCTACCGTTTGCGAGCGCGAACTTGCGGGTGTGGAAGCGCGCCTGCAGGCCAATGATTCGGCCGACCGCGAATTGCTAAGGCAACTCTCCGCTCTGCAGGCACAGGCGCCGCCACCACCGGATCTGGATGCGCGCACAGCGGAGCTCGCCAGCAAACGAACGCGATTGCCACAGGCGCGCGCCGAAATTGTCCGTGCGCGCGAAGGAAGCGCGGAAGCCTGTCGCCAGGCCACGCAAAGACTCACGGTGGCGGAAGACGAACTTTCGGCGGCGGAGCGAAATATTGTCCGGGTCCGCGAAGGATTCGAAGCGACCGACCGCGGGTTGAACGATAAAGCGCGTGGACAGCAGGAGGCATTGCGAGAGGCAAAAGCCCAGCACCAGACCGTCGAGGAACGAAAGGATCCCGCCTACCTTAACATCGGTCGTCATCTTGCGACTCGCGGAATCGCGCCGCCGAACGCTCCTCACTTGTTGCATGATGTCCTCCGCCACCGCCAATCGGTCCAACGTCACCACGAACATAGAGAACAACTCAACGTTCTTTCCGCGCAGATCGACAAACAGGAGCTGCGAAAGTTTTATTTCGTCATTTTTTCTATCTTCATCCTTTTGGGAATTGTCCTGCTGCTCGTTTTTCAATCCCCACCCAAACGCGAGTGGCTGCCGCGCGAAACTGACGCCATTCTTTCCCTGAACACTGAGCGTTTTGATCGCGATGATTTGCCCAAGAAATGGCGGAATGAAGATTTCTGGCTGCAAACGTGGCCCGGACTGATCGGTGCCGCCTCCCAGACGCCACGGTTGCGAATCCCCGGCGATACCAGTCGCGTCACCCGTGCATTGACCACTGCGGAAAATTCGCCTCCGCGAGAATTTCTTTTGGTGGAAGCGCGCGACAATATTTCTTCCGTCGTGCGAACGATTGCGGAAGACAAGCAATTCGAAAAACGAGCGATTAGCGGGCTCCCGGTGTGGCAACGTTCAGACTTCAGCATCGCGCGGATTGGGCCGAAAACGCTCGCTGTGGGCTTGCCTGATGGCGTCGACGAGCTGGTACGGGTTCGTCTCGGGCTCGACGCCGATCTCCAGATCACCGGGGAGTTTTTTGATCGGTTTCAGGCACTCGATAGTGAAACCACATTGCGTTTGATCTCACGTGATCCGCCAGGGTTGGTTCGCGTCTTTCATCCAATTTTTCCGCGTGAACTGCTGGATCGCGCGCAAATGCTTGGGCTGGGCATGTCCCTTCAAACACCGGCTAAGGCGCGCCTTTTGCTACGACTCTCATCGGAAAACGCGGCCAGCGATCTGGCCAAAAGTATTCATGAAAATCCAGCACAGTGGCTGCACCTCGAGCAATCTGATCTCCCACTCTTCACCGCTCCCCCTGAAATCACTCGCCAGCATGCCGATCTCGAAATCCGCTTCAATGTTCCCGAAAATACCGCGCGACTTCTCCTGCAACGCATCGCCAAGACCGATGCGGCACCACCGGCGACAGCTACGAATTGATTCACCGTGATGGTGCGCATCGTTTTTGCGATTCTCCTACTCGGCGCGCCGCTGGCAGCTGCTGGAACTGAAGCGCCGTCGACGAATGACCTTGCATGGGTGAACCTGCGCGATATCGCCCCGACTATTCGGATCGAGCTGCGGTACGCGACTTCAAAGAACATTGCTCGTAGTCCACTTTATCCCTGTGGCATGCAGCCAATGGTCCGGGCTGGAGTGGCGCGGTGTTTGATTGCAGCGGAAACGACCTTGCGACGCTATAACTGCCGCCTCAAGATCTGGGATGCGTATCGTCCGCGCGGGACGCAGGCACGACTGTGGAAGTTGGCCCCAAACAACGATTACGTAGCCGACCCGCAGAACGGGTCTGGTTCGCTCCACTTCTGGGGCGTGGCGGTGGATGCAACCATCATCGACGATTGGGGACAGCCACTCGCCATGCCGACAGATTTCGACGATTTCACGCCCGCATCAATGTTTCATTACACTGGCGCCAATCCTTCGGTCCGCTCTCATCTTTATCTTCTGCAGAGAGCGATGATGAATGCCGGCTTCGATGGGCAGCGAGCCGAATGGTGGCATTTCAGTGCCAACGACTGGAAGCGTTACGTGCCGGAAAGACTTGCCAAGCTGAGCAATGCCGCCGTCCTTTCCACTAACGAATGACGTCCCTTCTTCAGGCTCTCCAGCGGCAACCAGAATACGTTCATGTTCTCCTCAATCCCCTCCCCGTTTACGGGTTGGCAATGGGTTGGATCGGATTGATCATCGGATTTTTTCTGCGCAGTCGGCCAGCACAGATCGCCACCCTTGTTCTGATACTGATCAGCGCAGCGTCGGCCTGGCCGGTGTATGAATTCGGCGAACAAGGTTACGATCGCGTTCTCTCGATGAGCGATGAGGCGGGGCAAGCCTGGCTGGATGAGCATCAACATCGCGGCGAACAACTCATTTATTTTTTTTACGCTCTGGCTGCGCTCAGCGTCATTGCCATCATCGTCCCAATAAAATGGCCCAAGACATCGGCACCACTGGTAATCGGCACTATTTTGCTCGGGGTAATTGTTCTTGGAATGAGCGGCTATATCGCCTACGCCGGCGGCAAGATTCGGCACAAAGAATTTCGGATCGAGCCGCCACCGAAGAAACCGGCTTCTTCCCAGGATAACTGATGGCTGCAGAACTAGATCGCGCCGAGCAAAAGGTTGAAGACGAGAGCGCGGCGCTGCGGAAAGAACTCGGTCTGCGCGATCTCGTCCTTACCCAAATTCTCTTCGTCGTTGGCTCGAGCTGGGTGGGAACGGCCGCAAAACTTGGCCACGCTCACCTTGTGTTCTGGCTGCTTGCCATCGCGTTCTTCTACATTCCGCAAGCCGCTGTCGTCATCTACTTAAATCGCCTGATGCCGCTGGAGGGAGGTCTTTATCAATGGGCCAAACTCGGCTTCAACGAGTTCGTCGGCTTCATCGTCGCCTGGAACCTGTGGCTGCTCTCCATCAGCGTCATCGCCCTCGGCGGAATGTTCGTCACCACCAACCTTTCCTACGCGCTCGGTCAAAGCTGGATGCCAAACAACAAATGGTGTGTTTCTCTGATAAGTTGCGCGCTCGTACTCGGTCTCGGCTGGAGTGGCGTGCGCGGTCTCTCCCTCGGCAAATGGGTCCACAACATCGGCGCATTCGCCATGCTTCTCGTTTACGGTGCGCTGATCATTCTGCCGTTCTTCGCCCTCGCTCGCGGCGACCTGAAGGAATATCACCCACTGCAAATCGCAGCGCCCGCGATGTCGATTTTTTATTGTCTCAACATCTTCAGCAAACTCGCGGTCGGCGCGCTCAGCGGATTCGAATATGTCGCGATTCTTGCCGGCGAAACCCGTGCCCCAGCCCGCGACATCGGCCGGTCCGTCATCATCGCCTCTCCCGTCATCGCCTTGATGTTCATTCTCGGCACGAGCTCCGTTCTCGCCTTCGTTGGAAATAATCCGATCGACCTAATCGGGCCGGTGCCACAAACATTGCGGCTGGGGTTAAACGCGTTCCCGATTGCTGGCGCGATCGCGTCCGCCGGCATTGTGCTGATGACCGTGCGTACCATTTCCTCCACCAGCGTTCACCTTACCGGAAGCTCGCGTTTGCCGATGGTCGCCGGTTGGGACCGGCTCTTACCAGTTTGGTTCTCGCGTTTACATCCAAGATACAAGACGCCGATTAACTCCATCATCTTCGTTGGCGCGGTCACATTGGTCATCGCGATTTCCAGCCAGATCGGCGCCGGAATTCAGGAGGCATTTCAACTTGTCGACAACGCCGCGAATGTTTTTTACGGAATTGTTTATGTCATCCTATTTGCGATCCCTCTTGCCGGAGCGACCGCTGTTCGCTCGAGCGCACCGCTGTGGCTACGCATCGCCGCCTTCTGCGGGTGTGCCGTTTCACTCCTCGCAATTGGGTTCACCATCTATCCGATCATCGATGTCCCCAGCCGGTTAATCTTCGCCTGCAAGATTATCGCTGCCAGCGGCCTCGCGAATGCCATTGGCGTGGCAATTTTTCTAGGCGCACGTCGAAAACGCGCCGCCTAAAACAGTGCCGGTCATCCCGAGCACAGTCGAGGGATCCGTGGAAGTTACCTTTAAGCTCTCGCGGCGGGATCCCTCGACTGTGCTCGGGATAACGAGCGGCTGCAACTCTCGCCAATCCAGCGAAGATAATCGGCCGAGCCTCCCGCGATATTCAGGCGGACAACCTCGGGGACATCGTACGGGTGCAGCGCGCGTAAACGCGATTCGAATTCGGAATAACACGCCGCAGTCATTTTAAAGATCGCAAGCGATTCAGCGCTCGTTTCCACTTTTTCTTTCCAATAATAGATCGACTCCACTGCCGGTATGATATTGACGCAGGCAACAATTGCGCTGTTCACGAGTTCGCGCGAAATTTTGCGCGCCGTTTCCACATCGGGAAACGTGCTGAACGCGATGACCAATTCCTCGTTCACGCTGGGATCATTGCTAACGCCGGTCCGGCTCCAACCTGCCGGCAAATCCAGCCGCCGCCAAGAACAACATCACCATCGTAAAAGACCGCAGCCTGCCCCGGCGTAATCGCCTTTTGCGGTTCGCATAGACGAACACGCGCACGGTGCTGTTCCAACGGCGTCGCTGTCGCCGCGTGCCCGATGATTGTAGCGAATCTTAACCGTGGCCTCGCGCATCGGCGTTGTAGCCGGGGTCAATGACCCCGGCCCGCAAATACCGCCAGTCCGGCTCGGACCGACCCCGGCTACAGAAATCCAGTTTACCCGCTCGACTTCGAATTCTTCGACTAACAAATCTTCCGCGCTCCCGACAATTACGCGGTTCGTTTCCGGATCGAGATCGACGACGTAACGCGGCTGCGCCGAGCCGCCCGGCAATCCCTTTCTCTGCCCAATGGTAAACATCTCAATTCCTTCATGCGCCGCGATGAAGTTGCCCTCCAGATCGTAAATCCCGCCGCGATGAAATTGGTTTTCGCCAAGATGCGAACGCAGGAACGCTTTGTAATCCTGTCCGGGCACGAAACAAATTTCCTGGCTATCGGCTTTGTCTGCCACCTTCAGGCCAAGTTTTCGTGCGATCGCACGAATCTCAGATTTCGCCATACGACCAAGCGGCGTCAGCGCACGCAGCAGTTGTTCCTGCCGCAAACTAAAAAGAAAATACGACTGGTCTTTTCGTGGATCGATCCCCTTGCGCAAAACGGCGAGCCCGTGTAGCCGCTTCGGCACGTTCAATAATCGCGTAATGTCCCGGTCGCTATGTAATCGCACTCCAGCGCCTCCGCTTTTTGCCAAAGATTTCCGAATTTCAGTTTCTCATTGCACATCACACACGGGTTTGGAGTCCGGCCCGCCTGGTATTCACTTGAGAAATAATCAATGACGAGTTCTTCGAACTGGTCGGCTTCGTCGACCACGTAGTGCGGGAAACCGAGCGCGTGGGCAACGCCGCGCGCGTCTGCCACCGCCTGAGGCCCGCAACATTTGTCTTCGGCCCGGGAAATACAGTCCTGCGGCCATACTTTCATCGTCACTCCAATGACTTCGTAGCCTTGTTCGCGCAGCAGATAACCAGCAACGCTGGAATCGACTCCGCCGCTCATGCCCAGCAGAACGCGCTGTTTCCTTCTCAAACTCACGCGCGGAAAATCGACGAGAGCAACTGGTTGGTCAATGTCATCCCGACCGGAGCGAAGCGAAGTGGAGGGATCCCGATGCGAAAGCTGGAAAGTAACTTCCGGGGGACCCCTCGATTACGCTCGAGACGACCGGACTTTCCGGCTCACGTGCGCGCTATCGCGCAACGTGAACCGCCATGGCAAATGGGCCGAACGTTGAATCCCAATTCGTTTATCAGCAATGACCTGCAACCGGTTGCTCTGCGCTTCGAAAACAATGTTCCTCATCACTGCACAAGTCCATTTCGTGATGGCGTCCGGTGATTGCGAGCGCTTGGGTTAGTTTTCCTGGACCGGAACAAAGCCGGTGCAAATCATGAACTCGACGCCGCCTTCTCATTAGCGCAATTCCGCGAGTCGGCTCGAGCGCCCGAATGAGGACAAAACCGTTCTCCTTTCCTTTCACCAAAACATTCAACATCCAGTGCACGCCGTAATTGAAATAAATGTAGGCTGCGCCGGGCCGATTCCGCTCGACAAACGCGCGCGCACTGGGACGAACGAAACAGTGACACGCCTCGTCACCGATCGAGTGGTAAGCTTCGGTCTCAACGATAATGCCAGCGCAGCGATCCCAATTCAGCTCGCAGCCGATAAGCTCGCGCGCACAAGTTACTGGATCACGCTGAAAAAAAATTGCGCGAATGATTTCACCGCTCACCGGATGCGTCTGCCGAGGATTCTGGCGCTAGGTAATACACCGGCAACGCGACCTGACATGCAACTGGCTGGCCGTTGCGAAACGCGGGAACAAATTTGGCGTTTGCAAAATCGGCCATGGCCGCATCTCCAAATCCCAGCAGCGGCGGGTCTTCCTTTCGCACTTTTTCCTCCTGCAGATTTCCGTCAGCGTCAATTTTCAGCGACAATTCAACCAGGCCATTGACCGGCACCGGCAAACCCTCTGGATAATGCAAGCCGTCGAATTTTGAGTCTACCCCGAGGCAGGGTTGAGGTCCCACGAAATCGTTTTCCGTTCTTAATTCACTCGCCTCCTGATTTGCGTAAATGCGCAGGCGCGGCTTTTCATCAACGACTTGGAAAACGACGGTTGCATAATAGAAAACAGGCACCGGCTCATGATTGCGAATTGCCGGAATCATTTTCGCATTCGTCAGCGCGCGCTGCACTTCCTGCTCCAGCAGCTTGGATTCGGGCGTTCCACGGTACGTGCTGCTCGATTTCACCGTGCCGTCCTTGTCGACGAGCGCGAAAAACATGATCAGCGCTTTCTTTTGCCCTGCTTTCAGGAGCAGGTTCTCATCGATCCGATTAATGATCGCGTCGGGCGAGTTGCCGATGAGGGCCGGGCGATACATCGGCAAATCCTCCGCCGAACATTTCAGCGCAAAGACAATAACGAGCAGGAAAAGGAAGCAACGCATATTGGAGAAGAACGCAATCGCGCACTTTTGCATTACGCAACTTCAATCTCGAGCATGTGCCGGTCAGTACCGCGAGATGCGACGAATCGTAGCTGCGATTGTGAGAAATGGTCGCAGCTCGCGCCGGTTGTTATCGCTGAATACCGGAAGCGCTTACTGCAACGCGTACACCTCGACGAGGCCGATACCAGTGGTGTTGCCGACGCCGGAGACTACTGCGGTGTAGTTCCCCGGAGGCAGCGTAGCGATGATGGCCGACTCATTGGCCGAAGGTGGAGCTTTACCGCTGTTCTGTATTGCACTGACCTGACTGCTGGTAATCGTCGTGCCGTCCACCACGGTATTTTGCCAGTTGTCGTTGCTGGCAAGCTGGTGATTCGATTGATCAACGAGCGCCAGCTGTGGGTTAGTTAACGCATTCGTAACTCCGAACTGCGTTAAGGTCGGACCCAGCACGCGAATCATCACCTTTTGGGATTGGCCGGGGGCAACGACGAATCCTCCAATCATTACTTTGTCACCGGTCTGCACAATACCGCGGGTCGATGTGTTCGTAAGGCTCGTCGGCGTGCCAAAAGGTAGTCCGTAGACTTCAAGCAGGGCGTTGCCCGTGGCATTACCAACTCCACTGAGGGTAACGGTGTAGTTCCCCACTGGAAGCGTCGCGAGAATCGCTGACTCATTGGCTGCGGGAGGCGCTTTGCCGGTGTTTTGAATCGCCGTCACTTGATTACCGGTAATCGTCACACCATCCACCACGGTGTTTTGCCAGTTGTCGTTGCTGGCGATGGGATGGCCTGATTGGTCAAGAAGTGTCACCTGCGGGTTAGCCAATGCATTCGAAACGCCAAACTGCGTTAGGGTTGGACCAAGTGCACGAATAAGCACCTTTTGCGGCTGGCCGCTAACGATAAAGCCTCCAATCATTGCGTTGCTTCCCACGCCGACAAAACCGCGCGTGGAGATGTTGCTCAATTGAGTTAGCGATATAGGCGTAGGGAAGCCCCGACGAATTGTATTATTGAAGGTATCCGCCACATACACATGGCCCGCGCCGTCTACTGCAATTGACTGCGGTAAGTAAAACCGCGCGGCGCTGCCCGTACCGTCAGCGCTGCCGTCGTGAAAATCCACACTGTAGGGCAGACCAGCCAGCGTGGTGACCACGCCCGCCGGAGTGATCTTACGAATATTTGCTGGCTCCGAAACATAAACATTTCCCGCGCTATCTACCGCCACATCAGACGGTTCACCAAACCGCGCGGCGCTACCGGTTCCGTCAGCGCTGCCATAGTTTCCGTCTACACCGGCAAGCGTGGTGACAACACGAGTCGGAGTGATCTTGCGCACCGTGCTGCCACCGACCAGACCTCGATCCTCGATCTCCGCCACATAAACATTCCCGATACTGTCAACGGCGACACCGATGGGCGACCTAAACCGTGCGTCGCTCCCCGTGGCATCCGTGTGGCCACTGGCGCCAGCCAAACCCGCGAATGTGCTCACAACGCCAGCAGGGGTAATTTTACGAATCGTGTAGTTCTCCGTGTCTGCCACGTATACATTTCCCAGCTTGTCCACAGCAACGTCATAAGGAAGATTAAATTGCGCAGCGCCCCCGGTACCATCCGCGCTTCCGGGGTTGCCGGAGCCGGCGAATGTGGTGACGACGCCACCCGGCGTGATTTTGAGAACCACGTGGCCAGCCGCCGCGTAGATATTACCTGTGCCATCAACCGTGTCGCCGCGTGCATAAAGTCCTTCGACTAGTGTGCTTACCACGCCCGCTGGAGTAACTTTGCGCAGTGCGTGGCCACCGCTATCCGGCGGAGTGCCAGAGTCATTGTAATCTGTCACGTAAATATTTCCCGCGCTGTCTACCCCTACGCCATTGGGGTGATTAAACCGTGCGGCGCTTCCAGTCCCATCCGCCTTGCCAAAGTTATGTCCACCTCCCGCCGGGGAAGTCACAACGCCCGCGGGAGTTACCTTGCGAATGAGATGATTCCAGGAGTCTGCAACATAGACGTTTCCCGTGGCGTCCGTTGCCACACCAGAAGGATAAAAAAATTTCGCGTTACTACCGGTCCCGTCGTCGCTACCCGGAACGGGGTCGGCCGAGCCGGCCAGAGTACTCACCAGGCCACTTTGAGTAATTTTGCGGATGGCGTTGTTACTGGTGTCCGCGACAAAAACATTCCCCGCGCCATCCACTGCCACGCGGCTGGGCTCATTGAATCGGGCAACACTGCCCATGCCATTAGTGCTGCCGCTGCTTCCAACTGATCCGGCAAAAGTGGAAACGACACCGGCCGAAGTAATTTTGCGGATCGTGTTGTTAATAGAGTCCGCCACATAGAGATTGCCCGCGCTGCTCACCGCGACGCCTGTTGGGTTATTAAACCGAGCGGTGCTGCCGGTGCCATCGGAGCTACCGGGGCTTCCAGCCACACCGGCAAACGTGGAAACGATGCCAGCGGAAGTAATTTTGCGGATGGTGTTGTTACCGGTCTCTGCGACAAACAAATTACCCACGCTATCGCGCGCAAGTCCGTTAGGGTAATAAAATCGGGCAGCACTGCTAGTTCCATTAGCACTGCCAGGGACGCCGGCCAAGCCAGCGAAAGTGCTCACGGCGCCTGCGGGAGAAATTTTACGGATGGTATGATTACCAACATCGGCCACGTAGATATTTCCCGCGCCATCCGCGGCCAAGCCCCCGGGAAAATGAAATCGAGCGGCGCTGCCGCTGCCGTTGGCGCTTCCAGGCACACCAGGTAAACCGGCCAAAGTGGTAACGACGCCAGCCGGAGTCATTTTACGGATGGTATTGTTGCCGGTGTCGGCCACATAGACATTCCCCACATTGTCCACCGCTACGTTTCCCGGGGAATTGAACAGGGCGGCACTCCCTGTTCCGTCGCTGTATCCAATAGTGGGCGCTCCTGCGAGCGTAGTGAATGTGTACGGCTCGTAAATCGATTGCGCTCGAACAGCAAACGTGGCTAGGATGGCGGACAAGCCGCAAAAACTAAGAAGTAAGGCTGAGGGTATTCGTTTCATAAGCATTGTGGATTAGGTGAGGACAGCGCACATCCGGCCCACGAGATTGTTAGTCGGCAATAACTGATGCGGTCGCGGTCCTGGCGTTGAATACTTCTTCCTACGGGAAGATTTGCCGAAGGTTTCGATAAATCGCGCGAACGAATGGGGATTATCACAGCGAATTTGATAACAGACCGCTGCGAGAGCGGAGAATCTCAGGCGCGAATGTGAGAAAAATTGAGAGCGAGTGAACGCCCGGTTCTCGCGACGAAATTTTTTAGGTGTCGAGTTGCCCAATTTTATTTTCAGGGTTGAGGCTGGAGTGTTGAACTGCATTAACTGCAATCCAGTTCGCGTAGAACTAGGAACCATCCTGACGAGGCTGCGAAAAGTTCGCCTCACTTCAGACTGACTCGGAGCTCCAGTTGGATCCGGAAATCGCGTAAAGCGATGTCCCAGCGAAGATCCAGCCCCTGCGGCTTATTCAGCCGTGCCGAAGATCCGTTGAAACGTCGAATGACGTAATCGGCGTATTTGTAGGACTCCGCCTGTCGAATGTCGAGTTTTATTTTCTCTCGCCCTGCGGGGTGTCATTTAATGGCGAGGTCGGCCAAAGTCTCAGTGCATCGCACGAACACAAAGGTCGTGCATACTTTGCAAGCAGAGTGGGAGCTCGAATTGCTACGATTAAGTCGTCTGTAGAGTTATGCAACCATCTGCTGATAACAGAGTGTTGAAGAACGAGCGACATCTCGCCATCAGGGACTCGCCACGGCGAGTCCATCCTAACTACGCGACGCGACCGCAACAGTTTTTGTACTTCTTCCCGCTGCCGCACGGGCACGGCTCGTTGTGACCGAACTTGGGACCGCTGCGTCGGACCGGAAAATCCATCGCGTAGTCGCCATTTTCGGGTTCCGAGGCCCGTGTTGAAGTTGTTGGCACATTCGTGCGCACGCCCGCAGGTCGTTTCGCGCCACCACCCGCGGGCGGTAGTCTCCAGCCGAGCTAGCAAGAGAACGACGAAGGTAGGTGGCTGCCAACGTCGGTCCCAGTAAGCCGCTCACCAAGGCGGAACCGTTGAGATCCCGCATTAGTCTTTGGCGTGCGCTGGCATTGCTGGATGCGCGGGCCTAATCGCCGGCAATCTGGTCAGGCCGCCTTCGGCACAAGATGCCTGAGTCCAAGCAGCGCCGTCACTGCGAGTAGCAGGAGCGTCACCGTCGCGCCGGTATCCGGAGCTGATGTAGGCACGCCATTATTCAGCGCAGTAAGACCAAAACTGCCATTGCCAGTGGGAGCGAGGTCAAACTCAAAGCCAGGCTGCAATCCTTCGATATTTACAGTGGTGAAGGTGCCGGTAATCGAAGAGGTGCCTGACGTGAGAAACTCGAATACATCTCCGGTTTGCGGCGCGAATCCGTTGATGAAATCCAAGTCCAATATTGATCCGCTGAGCAAGGTAACCCCACCAGTAACCATGAGTTGATCGAAAGAATCAGACGCTGTTCCGCCGATGTCGATTCGGAGAATACCGCCGCCGTTCTGGAGATAATCGCCGTTCACCTGAAGGGTCTGTGGATCGCCGGGCGCCACGGTCCCGCCACTATTGACAGTAACCATGCCGACTGCCCCATGGCCTCCCAGCGTGCCGCCGTTGTTTACCGTAACCGGGCCAATGATCACACCGTTCACCTTCAGCACCCCATCGTTTATAGTAGTCTTGCCAGTGTATAGTTCGACTCTCGTAAGCTCAAGAGTGCCGGAGCCGATCTTCGTTAGCGAGCCACCCACGCCGTCAAATGCGCCGCCGCCATCCTGGATTACGCCTGAAAGGCTCGTACTTAAGTTATTGCTGCCTACCGTTAGATTGTTAGCTCCTAAAGAAACGTTCCCAGTGCCTTCAATCGAGCCGATCGTTACTCCGGGAGCGTTGTGACCGCTGATGTCGAGACTGCCGTTGCCGAAAAGCTCGATGCGGGAAGTGCCACCATTGGAGTCATCAAAGAGTTCCGTAATCCCGCCGAACGCGCCGCCAACTCCGCCGTTGTTGATAATGGTGGCATTTCCCGCCGCCGAGGTATCGAAGAACGCGACAATCCCGCCCGCCGCCCCGCTAGCTAAGCCACCATTGTTAGTAAAAGTGCCATTGAATGCGGTCGAGGCGTTGAAAAAAATGACACTTCCACGGCCCACGCCACTTATTACGGCGCCGTTGTTAGTAAAGGTGCCATTGCCGGCGGTCGAGGTGTTGGAAAAAAACACTCGCCCACCACGGCTCTGCCCGCCGGGCGGGACGCTACCTGGGCTGGCGCTATTAGTAGTAAAGGCGGCGTTGCCGGCGGTCGCGCTGTTGTTAAACATTATTGTCCCTTCGTTTCGTCCGCTCAACGGATTGGTAGCGCCATCGAGTACAAAGTTCTGTGCGACCCCTGAGTTATTCGTGATCCCAGCACCATCAAAGGAGAGAGTTATACCATTAAGACTTGTGCTTGCTGGGAGTGTGATGGTGTAGGGATTCGCGGCTGTGGTAAACGTGACGCCACTAACGTCCGTGGTTTCTGAGATGAAGACGGCGGTGGTATTCGAAGAGCCGAATGTCGCTGTATCCGTCGATGAATTAGGCACGGTCATTGGCGTCCAGTTGGAAACCGTGTTCCAGTCGTTTGAAACAGGATTCCAGGTCGCGCTGCCGGCGAAGCTGTTGCTCGCCGTAGAAAGCAAAAGTGTTAGGACGGCGACCGCGGTCAGAAGGAAAGTCCACCCACCAGAGCGCAGCGTTGCGTAAGTAATTTTATCGCCGAGAGATCTGCGTTGTAGGAGCGATTGCATGATAGTCATTTCCCTTACCTCAAGTTGTGCGAACGAGCCTATCGTTCGCGATTTCCATGCGGGAAGACAGTGAGGTGGCTGTGCTAAAGACGCCTAACGGACTTAACGCATTCTTCCGTTACACGCGTTCAGCGCCGTTGGCTAATACTTTACTTTGTCTGACATCCATAGCCTGTAGTTAAGATGGGAGAGCGGCATTGCGACGATAAGCGATCCCAAACTTATGCAGCGGTCCGGTGATAACAGATTCTTAATGAAGGAGCTTCTGCCATCGGCGGGACGCGACAATCGCTACCGATCAGCGGAAAGCTCAGATGAGATTGAAGGGACTCGCCGCGGCGAGTCTCTCCACTAGGCGACGCGGCCGCAGCAGTTTTTGTATTTCTTTCCGCTGCCGCACGGGCAGGGTTCGTTGCGGCCGACTTTCGGCAATTCCCGGCGCACCGGCGCAAGATCGAGTTTCATTTCGCCGTCGCCGCTTCCGCCGGCCATAGCCATCGCTGGTTGCGGACGAGGAGCATGCTTTGGCGCAGGCGATCCAGGCGAAGGAGCCTGTTCTTTCAGGAGAAATTGCGGAAGCGTGGCCAGGAAATTCTCGAACGCCTGCAAATTCGAGGTGCTGCGGAAAAGATTGTGCAATACCTCGTTCTTAATATTCGCCATCAGCTCGACAAACATGTCGTAAGCCTCAGCTTTGTATTCGATCAGCGGATCCTTCTGCGCATAGGCCCTGAGATAGACACCTTCGCGTAACGCATCCATTGCATAGAGATGCTCCTGCCAGAGCCGATCGATGGCGTTGAGGATGATATAGCGCTCCAGGCTTTTCACCGCCGTCGGTTCTTCATGCGACGATTTGCGCTGGTAGGCGTCCTTGATTTTTTCGATTAAAAATTGCGCGTTCGCTTCCGGATCACGGGTCTCAAATTGCGCACGCTCTTTGTTCAATCCGAGCGGGAATGTGGTGTTCACCCATTGCATTAATCCGGAATAGTTCGCGTCCTCGCTCGTCTTCCCAGTGCCGAGATACTCCTGAACTTTCGCCGGCACCGCTTCATCGATTACTTCGTAAATCAACGTTCGCGGTTCATCGCCGTCGATCACTTCGTTGCGATACCCATAGACGACTTCGCGCTGATTATTCATCACATCGTCCATGTCGAGCGTGCGTTTGCGAATGAGATAATTGCGTTGCTCCACTCGTTTCTGCGCTGTCTCCACCGACTTGTTAAGCCACGGGTGTTCCAGCTCCTGTCCTTCTTCGAGACCGAAGCGCTCCATGATTTTCGTCATTCGATCGGCCGCGCCGAAGTTTCGCATCAAATCATCCTCAAAACTGACATAGAAACGCGAGGCGCCCGGATCCCCCTGGCGCGCGCAACGTCCGCGCAACTGTCGATCGATCCGGCGTGATTCGTGGCGTTCCGTGCCGATGACATAAAGCCCGCCTTCGTCGGCCACACGCGGGCCAAGTTTAATGTCAGTGCCGCGCCCCGCCATGTTGGTGGAAATCGTGACCGTTCCAGCCTGGCCGGCACGCGCCACGATCTCTGCCTCCTGCATGTGAAATTTCGCATTCAACACGTTGTGCGGAATCTTTTCGCGCTTCAGCATTCGCGAAAGCAACTCGCTGGCTTCCACACTCACCGTCCCGACCAGGACCGGCTGTGCCTTGGCGTGGCATTCCTTAATCTCGTTAATGACGGCATTGTATTTCTCCCGCCGTGTCTTGTAGATGCGATCGTTCGAATCTTTGCGCGCCACCGGTCGATTGGTCGGAATCACCAAGACGTCGAGCTTGTAAATGTCGTGGAATTCGTTCGCTTCGGTTTCAGCTGTGCCCGTCATGCCAGCCAGCTTTTGATAAAGCCGGAAATAATTTTGGATCGTGATGGTAGCGAGGGTTTGCGTTTCGCGATCGATCTGAACGGCTTCCTTTGCTTCCACCGCCTGATGCAACCCGTCGCTCCAACGCCGCCCCGGCATTTTCCGGCCGGTATATTCGTCCACGATGACGACCTTGTTTTCTTCCACGACGTACTGCACGTCCTTCTCGAACAAGCAATAGGCGCGCAGCAATTGCGAGATGTTGTGAATACGCTCCGCTTGCGTGTCGCAAAGCTGTTGCTTTTCCCCTTTTTGTTTTTCCTTTTCTTCGTCGCTCAACGACTGGTTGAGATCGATCTCGGTGAACTCGCTGATCAGGTCGGGCAGCACGAAGGCGTTCGGATCGTCCGGGTTCATGAATGACCGTCCTTGCTCGGAAAGGTCCGCTTCCTGCGATTTTTCGTCGATGGTAAAGAACAACTCTTCCTTCAACGCAAAAAGCTCGTCCTTGCGCGTGTCCGAATAGAATGACAGTTCGGCCTTGTCGATCGCCTTGCGCTTTTCCGGATCTTCCATCATCCGCAACAACTGTTTATTGCGCGGCTGACCGAGCTTTACTTTGAACATCAGGAGCCCGCCTTCCTCCAGCTTACCCGCGTCAAACGTCTCTTTGGCCTCGCTCGCGATACGATTGCAAAGCATGGTCTGTTTGCGCACCAGTTGTTCGACCAAGGGCTTCCACTTGTCGTATTGATGCGTCGAAATTGTTGCCGGTCCGCTAATGATTAGTGGCGTGCGCGCTTCATCGATCAGGATGGAATCGACTTCGTCGACAATGGAGTAGTTGTAGCCGCGCTGCACCTGCTGCTCGCGCGTCGTCGCCATCCCGTTATCGCGCAGATAATCGAACCCGAACTCGGAGTTTGTGCCGTAGGTGATGTCGCAGGCGTACTGCTGCCGCCGAACGCTCGGTTCCTGGTCGTGCTGAATACAACCGACGGTGAGCCCGAGAAAGCTATAAAGCTGGCCCATCCACTCCGCGTCGCGTTGCGCCAGGTAATCGTTCACCGTTACGAGATGCGCCCCGCGCCCCGTCAGCGCGTTCAAATATAGCGGCAGGGTCGCGACCAGGGTCTTGCCTTCGCCCGTCGCCATTTCGGAAATCTTGCCACGATGCAGAACAATCCCGCCGATGAGCTGGACATCGAAATGCACCATCTCCCATTTCATCGGCTGATCGCAGACCGTAAAGGTATGGCCACGTTCCGTTAGCCGGCGGGCCGCGTTTTTCACGACCGCGAATGCTTCCGGCAAAATCTCGTCCAGCCTTCTCCACTGCTCTTCCAGCGTGGGCAGCTTGGCCAGGTCTTCCTTCCAAGCCACGGTCATCCCCCGTAGCTCATCGTCAGAAAAGCCCTGGAATTCCTGCTCCAACTCGTTGATCTGGCGAACAATGGGCGCCATTCGCCTGACCTCGCGCTGGTTCTTTGATCCTAAAATTTTCTTTAAAATCCAACTAACCATTTCGCCTCAATATCGCCGACATTCCCTGATTTGTCATTCGAACGGCGTCATCCCGAGCGACAGTCGGATGCCGTGGTAGCAGCTTTAAGGTTTCGCATCAGGATCCCTCTTCCGACCCGGGCCGGCCTTTTCGCCCGGGATGACAACATGCTCCGCTGCCGCTAACCTCGCCGGATGAAGAAAATTATCTCTACCTCCGATGCCCCTGCCGCCATCGGCCCGTATTCGCAAGCCATTCGTTCCGGCGATTTTGTCTTTTGCAGCGGCCAGATTCCTCTGGACCCCAAAAGTGGGCAAATTGTGTCCGACGACATTACACCTCAAACCCGGCGGGTGATGGACAACATCAGCGGTGTTTTGAAATCTGAAGGCCTCTCGCTGGCCGACGTATTGAAAACAACGATCTTTCTCACCGACCTCGGCAATTTCCAGATAGTCAACGAGATCTACGGCTCCTATTTCAGCAGCGAGCCCCCTGCCCGCTCGACCGTACAGGTGTCCGCTTTGCCGAAAGGCGCGAAAGTCGAAATCGAAGTGATCGCGCGTGCGCATGGCGGGGGCACTGCGAGCGATACTTCGGGTTAAGTCGACGATATCGAGATCTTAATCGTGAAGCGTTCTCGCGCGAGACTTCTGCTTCTGGGGAGCGCACGCGCCTCGCGTGCAACCGCCAGTCCGGCTCGGACCGAAGGCGCCCCGCCTTCGCGAACTTTGCCGAGTCGCCGGAAATGTCTCGGCGAGGGCGCGTGCGCTCCCCAGAAAAATGAACTATGACCGCGCGATGTGATTGCGAGTCCTATTCCAGTGGCAGCTCAATTCGTTCGTCTTCGCGCGCACTGAGATGATTTTTCTCGATCATCCGGGCACAGGTATTCCAGCGCAGTAAGGCATCGTCATTTCCCGCAGGACGTACCGCTTCCGCTTTTTCAAACCAATACATCGCTTCACGGAATCCTTCGTAGGCATGATGGCCGCAGCCGGGCGCACCGCGCGCAAGTTGAGCCTTGGCCAGACGCTCCGCCAAAATTCCCCGGTAATAGGCATGCTCATATTCGCCTCTAATTCTCGTTAAAATTTGTTTCGCTTGGGTGTCGCTCACGCCATAGGTCTTGCTGAAACGATCGGTCACGGCGAGCAGCAACGTAATCAGCGCCTGCTGGTTTTCTGCATCCGCCGCCAGCACATCCAGACAGATGCTTTCTGCTTCGGCCGGCTCGTTTAACAAACGGTAGCGCTCGGCTTTCTCGAGCGCGCCGGGAATCGCATTTTTCGAAAGTGTTTTTAGGTCTGACATGGCTCCGCCACGTGATTCGTTAAAAAAGTTAAATCGTTAACACGGGATTAAGTGTGAGACATTTTTAACAATGTAACAGGTTTAACCTTTCACCTTCTTCTTCCTCCGCCAAAGCCATCCGAGCGGATCGTAGTAATCATCCACTACGCGTTCCTTCAACGGAATAATGCCATTGTCCGTGATTTGAATCTCTTCCGGACAAACTTTCGTACAGCATTTCGTAATGTTGCAGTAGCCGATCCCGTGGGCTTCGCGCAATTCTTCGACTCGATCTTCAGTATCGAGCGGATGCATCTCCAGCGCGGCCGCGTAAATCAAATAGCGCGGCCCGATAAAGCGATCGTGCATCTGGTGGTCGCGCAAAACGTGGCAGACGTCCTGACAAAGGAAACATTCGATGCACTTCCGGAATTCCTGGACTCGGTCGATATCCTCCTGTTGCATCCGCCAGGTCCCATCGGGCGCGTCTGGCGGACGCGGCTTAAACGGTTTGATTTTTTTCTTTACCTGAAAATTCCACGACACATCGGTGATCAAATCTTTTAACACCGGAAACGCTTTTATTGGCTCAATCGTAATCGGTCGATCCAGCGGCAGATCGCTCATGCGCGCCATGCACATGAGTTTGGGCATGCCGTTTACTTCCGCCGAACAGGAGCCGCATTTCCCCGCCTTACAATTCCAGCGGCAGGCCAGATCGGTCGCCTGGGTACGCTGGATATCATGCACGGCATCGAGCACAACCATGCCTTCGGATATTTCGGTTTTGTACTCCTTGAAACCGCCCCCATTCGCGTCGCCACGCCAGATTTTGAAAACTGCGGTCGCCATCGTTGAAGCGTTAAAGCGTTGAAGGGTTGAAGCGACCGGAAAGCACGTCGTTCAATTCCTCTTCAGGGAACACTTTGTCTGCAGGTGATTCCCGAACACGAGACGATCTTTCGTCAATCCTGACCGCGCACAAATCGAATGTAACCATTGATCAGTTTGTGGACGCGCCATCCATCGGATTTCAATGTCTCGACCTCCTCCGCAGGAAGGTAATTTTCATCGAGACAAACGTTGAGATCGTCGAGCAATTCTTCGAGCGAACCTCGCGAATTCAACATGAATTTGATTTGATCGAGAAAGTGGAAACGACCATGACCCTCAGCGATGTTGTTTGTTAGCGAAACAGCAGCGTCTCGGATCTGCGCGGCTAGTCCAAACTTTTCAACCTCGGGCAACCGTCGGGCAACTCGATACATTGACTTTCGAAATTCGCGGGCGGCTTGATAAACTTCCAAGTCTTCGAACGTCCGATACGGCTTGTTTGGCTCTTCTTCTCGCTTCATCGCTTTAACCCTTCAACGCTTTAACGCTTCATTTCATCTCCTCAATCACCTGCTTCAGATAATCCGGCATTTCGGGCAGCGGATCGAGCCGCACATTCATCGAACCGTCTTCGCCACGCCAGATTATCGTGTTCACATTCGCAAATTTCGCATCCTTCTCCGGATAATCTTCGCGGAATTGCGCGCCGCGGCTTTCCTTTCGTTCCAGGGCCGCACGGGTTACCGCTTCGGAAACGGTCAGCAGATTTTCCAAATCGAGTGCGGTGTGCCAACCGGGGTTAAACTCGCGATTCCCGCTTACGCCAACCCGGCCCGCCCGTTCCCATAACTTTCCCAGATGCTCGAGCTGCGACTTCATCTCGGCTTCGGTCCGCACAATGCCGACATTATCCTGCATCGTTTCCTGGAGATCCCGTTGCAACGTATAGGGGTTTTCGCTCTCGCTCTGCTCAAATGGCCGCAACGCTTCACGGACAACGTTTTCGATTTCAGCGGTATTGATCGCACCGTGTTGATTTTCTTTTGCGAACTTGGCAGCAAATTCGCCGGCGCGTTTTCCGAAAACCAAAAGATCAGACAACGAATTTCCGCCCAATCGATTGGCACCGTTAATTCCGGCGGCACATTCACCCGCCGCAAATAATCCCGGCACACGCGACATTTGCGTGTCGGAATCAACGCGAATCCCACCCATCACGTAATGCGTCGTCGGACCGACTTCCATCGGCTGTTCTGTGATATCGATATCGGCCAGTTGTTTGAACTGGTGATACATGCTCGGCAGTTTCTTTTTGATGTGCTCGGCCGCGTTCGGAATTTTTTTCCCAATCCACGCGATGTCGAGGAAGACGCCACCGTGCGGACTTCCCCTGCCCTCCTTGATCTCGCGAACGATGCAACGCGCGATGTGATCGCGCGTCAGTAATTCCGGAGGCCGCCGCGCATTCTTGTCGCCCTGACAATAACGCCAGCCCTCTTCCTCGTTGTCCGCCGTCTGCGTCCGATAATTTTCCGGGACGGAGTCAAACATGAAGCGGCGACCATCCTTATTAGTAAGAATTCCGCCTTCGCCGCGAACGCCCTCAGTCACGAGAATGCCACAGACGCTCGGCGGCCAGACCATTCCGGTGGGATGAAATTGCACGAACTCCATATCGATCAGCTCCGCTCCTGCGCGATAACCGAGTGCGTGACCATCACCGGTGTATTCCCAGCTGTTGCTGGTAATCTTATAGGCGCGTCCGATTCCGCCGGTCGCGAGGACGATTGCTTTCGCTCGAAAAAGCAGGAACCGGCCGCGCTCACGATCGTAACCGAACGCACCGACGATTCGTCCCTCCTGTTTCAGCAAGGTGAGAATGGTGCGTTCCATGTGCACATCGATTCCCCGATGCACACCGTGATCCTGCAATGTCCGAATCATTTCCAAGCCCGTGCGATCGCCCACATGTGCGAGCCGCGGATATTTATGACCACCGAAGTTCCTCTGCAGAATTCGACCATCTTTGGTGCGATCGAAGACTGCGCCCCAGGCTTCGAGCTCGCGCACCCGGTCTGGCGCCTCCTTCGCGTGCAACTCGGCCATCCGCCAATTATTGACGTACTGGCCGCCGCGCATGGTATCAGCGAAATGCACTTTCCAACTGTCGCGGTCATCGACATTCGCGAGTGCGGCTGCAATTCCACCCTCGGCCATCACGGTGTGCGCTTTGCCGAGAAGTGATTTGCAAACCAGGCCGACGCGAACGCCCACGGCCGATGCTTCAATCGCCGCGCGTAACCCCGCGCCGCCGGCACCAATTACCAGAACGTCATGCTCGTGCGTTTCGTATTCAGCCATGAGATTCGTTGGAGCGTTAAAGAGTTAAAGCGTTGACGCGAAAACTCACGCGCACAAATCGTGTCCGCTTCAACGCATCTCGCTTCATCGCTCAGACGATCCGAAAGTCGTGCCACACGCCCATCGAACAAAGGCGCACGTAAAGATCGCTGAAACCGACCCAAAACAGACTCATCCACGCCCACAGCATGTGGCGACGATTGAAACAGGTAACGCAGCGATATGCCTGGTAGCAGGCCGGTGCGCGCGAAAGTTGATCGCGAAATCCGCCGATTAAATGCCGGAGCGAATGACAACCAAAGGTGTAGCCGCCGAGGAGAACGACGTTGATGGCGAGCACGATCGTTCCGACGCCGATTCCAAATGACTCGCGGCCGGTTGCCGGATTGCTAAACCAGAGCGCCTTCCAAAGGTCGATCGTCAGGATCACGATGAAGGCGAGCGCGAGATAAAGGAAATAGCGATGGACGTTTTGCATGATAAGGGGAAAGGAACGCTCGCCCAGATACGTCGTTCGAGGTTCGCCCACGCTGCAGGCGGGCGGATCGGCCCAAAAGGCCTTATAGTAAGCACCTCTATAATAATAGCAGGTAAGCCTGAACCCGCCCGGCGCCCACAGGATCAGGAGTGCGGGCGAAAATAACAGCCATCCGGGCCACCAGCCCGGCTTTGACCCGAACCAGCTGTGTGGGGAGTCGCCAAAAATTTCCGGCGAATAGAACGGTGAAATGTAATTCCCGAAGAAATAATGCGTTCCCTGAAAGGCAGCCCAGGTGGAGTAAACGATGAACTGTACTCAGCCCGACAAAGACCAGGAGCGGCTGCCACCACCAGATGTCGGGCCGCATGGTTTGGCCAAAAGAACGTCGAGGCAATTCAGTAGTAGCGTAAGACACTGCGTGTTGATAATGACACGAAGCCGCGCCTTCAAGCAAATGGCTATTCCGTCATCTCGAGTCCGCAGACGCGGATCGAGGGCGTCCCGCAGCGAAACCTTTAAAGGAAGTTCACCGGGCCCTCGACTATGCTCGGGATGACACAGAAACTTTGTTTGAACCCTACAATAAAAAAGACAACTCTATTGGCTTCGTGACTGCCTTCGCCGCGTTTTATCGCTCTTCCGTCGGTAAAAAAATGATCGTTGCCCTTACCGGCGTCATTCTAATGCTCTTTGTCATCGGGCATCTCCTTGGAAATCTGCAGATTTTTCTCGGACCGCGTTGGGTCAATGATTACGCCCAGCATCTCCGCGATCTCGGCCCACTCCTTTGGTTGGTGCGAATCACTTTGCTGGTTGCAGTTTTCCTTCACATTTATTTCACCGTCAGCCTCGCTCTGGAAAACCGCCGGGCCCGTCCTCAACGCTACCAAAAACGCGATTACATCAAGGCCAGCTACGCCTCACGCCACATGGTGGTGAGCGGGGTGGTTGTGCTCGCTTTCATCGTGTTTCATCTCCTCCATTTCACCGGCCGAAAATTCAATCCGCATTTTCCGCTGCTAAAGAATGATCCGCTCAATCATTATGACGTTTACTCGATGATGGTTTACGGATTTCAAAACGTTTACGTCTCGATCTTTTATATCATCGGCTTGTTCTTACTTACCCTGCATCTTACCCATGGCGCTTCGAGCTTCTTTCAGTCCCTCGGTTTGAATGACAAAAAGTTGACCCCGCAGCTGGCATTTGGCGCGCGCGTTTTCGCCTGGCTTCTTTTCATTGGGTACACTGCCATCCCCGTCGCGGTCCTGCTCGGGTTCATTCAACCGGCGCAAAAGTTATGATTGGAAAACTTGAGGGCAAAATTCCGCCTGGTCCGCTCGAAAACAAATGGCGGAACCACAAGAACAATTCACGCCTTGTTAGCCCGAACAATCGCCGCAAGTTTGAGATCATCGTGGTCGGCTCAGGCCTCGCCGGCGGGTCAGCCGCGGCTACCCTCGGCGAACTCGGATATCGGGTGAAATGTTTTTGCTACCAGGATTCGCCGCGTCGCGCCCATTCCATTGCCGCACAGGGCGGAATCAACGCCGCCAAAAATTATCAAAACGACGGCGACAGCGTGTTTCGCCTGTTTCACGACACCATCAAGGGCGGCGATTTCCGCTCACGCGAAGCCAACGTTTACCGCCTGGCCGAAGTCAGTAATCTCATCATCGATCAATGCACCGAGCAGGGCGTGCCCTTTGCCCGCGAATATGGTGGTCTCCTGGCAAATCGTTCCTTTGGCGGCGCGCAAGTTTCACGGACGTTTTACGCGCGCGGGCAAACCGGTCAGCAGCTCCTGCTCGGCGCTTACCAGGCGTTATGCCGTCAGGTCGCGCTCGGCACCGTCAAAATGTTTCCACAAACGGAAATGCTTGATCTCGTTCTGGTCGACGGTCACGCCAAGGGGATCGTCACCCGCAATCTTTGCACGGGCGAGATCAACGCGTTCGCCGGCGATGCCGTTGTCCTCGCGACCGGCGGTTACGGCAACGTTTTCTTTCTTTCGACCAACGCGCGCGGTTGCAATGTCACCGCCACTTATCGCGCCTACAAACGGGGCGCCCTCTTCGGTAATCCTTGTTTCACTCAGATTCATCCCACTTGCATTCCCGTTACCGGCCAGCATCAATCAAAACTGACGTTGATGTCCGAATCGTTGCGGAACGACGGACGCGTCTGGGTCCCGAAACGAGTCGAGGATTGCGCCAAACCGCCGGATCAAATCGCCGATACGGATCGCGATTATTACCTCGAAAGAAAATATCCGAGCTTCGGAAATCTGGCACCGCGCGACATCGCTTCACGCGCCGCCAAGGAAGTGTGCGACGAAGGGCGTGGTGTCGGCCCCGCTGGCCGCGGTGTTTATCTTGATTTTGCCGATGCGATATCGCGTCTGGCCGAGGACACCATTCGCGAGCGTTACGGAAATCTTTTCGACATCTACCAAAAGATCACCGCTGAGAACGCCTACAAAACGCCGATGCGGATTTATCCGGCGGTGCATTACACCATGGGGGGACTGTGGGTGGACTATAACTTGATGAGCAATGTTCCCGGTCTGCATGTGATTGGAGAAGCGAACTTTTCCGATCACGGCGCGAACCGGCTCGGCGCCAGTGCGCTTGATGCAAGGTCTCGCAGACGGCTACTTCGTCCTGCCTTATACCCTGCCGAATTATCTCGCGGGGCAGATGGGCAAACGGCCTTCGACTGATCACGAAGAATTCAAGCGCGTCGAATCCGAAGTTCGCGCGCGCGTCAAGAAATTATTGGACGCGAATGGCGATCGCACCCTGACCTCGTTCCATCGTGACCTTGGCTTGCTGCTTTGGGACAAATGCGGCATGGCGCGAAACGCGAGTGGCCTCCGAGAAGCGCTCGAGAAGATTCCGGAATTGCGCGAGCAATTTTGGAAGAGCGTTCGGGTTCCCGGCGAAGGCGAAAGCTACAATCAATCGCTCGAACGCGCGGGGCGCATCGCTGATTTTCTCGAGTTCGCCGAGCTCATGTGCATTGACGCGCTTGAGCGCGACGAATCATGCGGCGGACATTTCCGGGAAGAACATCAAACTTCCGATGGCGAAGCCCAGCGTGATGACGAAAATTTTGCCGCTGTGTTCGCGTGGGAATTTCAGGGAAACGGAAACATCCTTCGCCCGACGCTGCATCGCGAACCGCTCCATTTCGAGGCCGTGCATTTATCGCAACGGAGCTATAAGTGACGACCCCTTACCGTCATCGCGAGCGAAGTCGAGGGATCCCGTGGCGAACCTCAAAGGTACCGCGGCGGGATCCTTCGGCTCCGCTGCGCTTCGCTCAGGATGACCAGGAGATCGAATGAACTTTCTGTTGAGAATCTGGCGGCAGAAAGATCGGCAATCGAAGGGGAAACTGGTCGAGTACAGGGCCACAAATATTTCGCCGGATACTTCGTTCCTGGAGATGCTTGATATCGTTAACGACGAGCTGACGGAACGTGCCGAAGCGCCGATTGCGTTCGATTCCGATTGTCGGGAGGGAATTTGCGGCACCTGCGCCCTAACGATTAATGGACAAGCGCATGGCCCAAAACATCCTGCCGCTGCCTGCCAGCTTTACATGCGCTCGTTCAGCGATGGCAAAACTATTACGATCGAGCCGTTTCGCGCTAAACCTTTTCCCTTGGTGCGCGATCTGGTCATCGATCGCAGCGCGCTCGATCGTATCGTGCAGGCCGGTGGTTTCATCGGCGCCCGCGCCGGATCTGCCCCGGAAGCGAACTCGATTCCGGTGCCAAAACATAACGCCGACCTGGCGATGGAAGCAGCCGCGTGTATCGGTTGCGGGGCGTGCGCGGCGGCGTGTCCGAACGCTTCGGCCATGCTTTTCACAGCGGCGAAGGTTTCGCATCTGGCATTTCTCCCGCAGGGCGCACCGGAACGAACCTCGCGCGCACTGAAAATGGTGCGCCAGATGGACGCGGAAGGTTTCGGCAATTGCACCAACACCTACGAGTGCGAAGCCGTTTGCCCGGCAGAAATTAGCGTAGGTTTCATCGCGAAACTCAATCGCGAATACGCTCGAGCCTTATTGCAGCGAAACGTAGGCGAATAATTTTACGATTGGGTAGCGCACGCGTCTCGCGTGCAATCGCCAGTCCGGCTCGGACTTGCGGCGTCACGCCGCAACTGACTTTCCGGGGAGCACAGACTGCCAGCCTGTAGGTCTCGGCAGCTTGCCGAGACTAATCGGACCCAGTCTAAGAAGCAACGCGTTCGGCGTTGCCGGCAAGCTGCCGGCAACCGCGGGCTAGCGCCCGCGCTCCCCGGAATCACATCGTCTCGCATGCGCACGTCCAGAGATTGACATCCAATTCACTCTGCGCGCGCGCAGCAATTGCATTGGGATCCGCGCCGTGACCCATAACTGCAAGAATTGTCGAACCGGATCCCGACATCAACACCGCGTCCACTTCAGATTGTTGACGGAGCCACAATTTCATCTGCGCAAGGAAAACAAATTTCTCGAACACCGGTCGCTCGAGATCATTGGCAAAGGTGATGCCTGCAAATTCTTGTGGCTCATAGATTGTGCTCGCGAGCTCGCGCGTCGCATGCCAGCGCGAGTAGGCCCACGCGCTCGGCACACCGAACTCCGGCTTCAGGAGCAGTAAATTTAATGATGCCGACAATGGTGCCGGGATGACGATCTCCCCCCGCCCACTACAAATTGCCGCTTTTTCGTTCAGGAAAAATGCAACGTCAGAACCCAGTTTCGCCGCCAGGCTGCTCAATGTTTCGTTAGAAAGCCTGGCATCGAAAAACCGATTGAGCCCGCGCAACGTGGCAGCGGCATCGCTACTACCTCCGCCGAGACCAGCACCATGGGGAATTCTTTTCCGAAGCGTAAGCCTGCTTTTTGGTTCGCGATTTGATTCGGCAAAAAAGGCGCGCGCGGCGCGCACTACCAGGTTGTCGTCGCCGGCAAGACCCGGTTGGTCACAATAAAATTCCAGTCGATCTGCGGGCTCGATCACCAGCGAATCGTGCAGCGTGATCGGTGCAATCAATGTTTCGATCTCGTGAAACCCATCCTCACGCCGGCGCAGCACCCGCAGAACAAGATTCACCTTCGCGTGCGCCAATTCTTCCATACCTTGCAATCTGTTCACCAATTAACGGAAATTGACGAGATGAAACCTTCCGGTCGCGACCGCCTGATTATCGCATTGGACGTCGGTGCTCGCGCCGAAGCCATTTCCCTGGCGCTGACTCTCGCTCCATTCGCCGCCTGGATGAAAATTGGATTACAACTTTTCACCGCCGAAGGGCCGGATTTAGTCCGCGCGATTCGCGAAACGGGCGCGAAAGTCTTTCTCGATCTGAAGTTGCACGATATTCCGAACACGGTTGCACGGGCAGTTGAATCAGCCGTCGGGTTGGACGTGCAAATGCTAACGCTTCATCTCTGCGGCGGAAGCGATATGATCCGCAGCGCCGTTTCCGTGGCGCCAGATACTCTCTTGCTGTTGGGGGTAACGGTGTTGACCAGCGCGAACAGCGAAACCTTGCGCGAAATCGGAATTACCGATGACGTTTCGCAACAGGTCGTACGACTGGCGAAAATCGGAGTGGACTGTGGGATCGGCGGCGTTGTCGCTAGTGCTGGGGAGATTGGAGCGTTGCGAAAAGAAATTGATCGAAACGTGAAGCTGGTCATTCCCGGGATTCGCCCCTCGGGGAGCGAAGAACATGATCAGAAACGCACTATGACACCTGCTCGAGCCGTCGCTGCTGGTGCAGACTACCTTGTGGTCGGACGACCGATCACATCCGCGCCCGATCCCACGATTGCGGCAAAGCAAATTCTTGAAGAAATCGAATCCGCTCTTTGATGAACTGATTGTCATTGACGATCCGACGCCTCGCCCCGGGCCGCTCAATATGGCGATTGACGAGGTCCTCCTGAGTAGCGGGCGATCCGCGATTCTGCGATTTTATCGGTGGAACAAACCGACGATTTCATTCGGCTATTTCGTCACCTTTGCCGAAGCGGGCGCCGCGGCAGGCGATCGCGTGATGGTTCGTCGTTGGACCGGCGGTGGAATCGTACCGCATGGTGAGGATCTGACGTACTCGATCATGGTCGGATCGAACGATGACACCTTCTCTCTCCCATCGAAAATAGTTTACCAACGCGTGCACGCGGCTTTAAGCAGCGCATTACGCGACATCGGAATTCCTACCGTTCTCACGGAAGTGAACGAGCCGAAATTGTCTGAGGCTTGTTTCGCCAACCCTGTTGTTTCGGATGTGATTGAGAACGGGAGAAAAATTGCGGGGGCAGCACAGCGCAAAACACGAAGCGGTCTGCTACATCAGGGAAGCATTCAACGCGAAAATCTAAACGGAAAGTTCCGAAGTATTTTCGGTAACTTATTAGCTAAGCGCCTTGTTATTAATAACATCGAAATGGATATTCTTAACGCGGCTGCAGAACTGGCTGTCGCGAAATATGCCACGGACGCATGGTTGCGCCGCCGTTGATTGTTCTTCTCCCACAAGGTAGCGGCGGTCTCCAAACCGCCGTTTATTTGCTCGGTCAGCGGCCGCAGGAGAAACAACCGCTCCTTGCTTCTTGGCCCGAACGCGTTCACCTAAAATCACTTCATCGGGATTTAGTCGTCTTGCAGCTTTGACATTAAAAACCGGTCTTCTATTCTGAAGCGGTGGAAGTTTCACTGCGCTCGACCGCGGCACCCCCGAAAATTAGTCCTCTGACGCGAGTCGCGTCAGTGGTGCAACCGCATTTGGACGAAGTGTCGCGACGTATCGTCCGGCAGACCGAAGCGTTCGATCCGGCGATCGAAGGTTACGTCAGTTACGCGCTGGATAGTGGCGGCAAACGAATGCGCCCCCTGGTTGCGCTTCTGGCTGGCGCCGCAACTGGCCGGGTTACAAACGAACATTTAGACCTGGCAGTGATTGTCGAGCTAATCCATCTGGCCACGCTCATTCACGACGACATCATTGACGACGCCGAACGTCGCCGCAGCCAGCCGACGTTAAATGCGCGCTGGGGAAACACTTTGAGCGTACTGCTAGGCGATTCGCTCTTCGCACACGCGCTCGATCTTTCGACCAGATTCGATAACGCTGATGTCAGCCGCGCCATTGCGCGGGCGACGCGCGACGTCTGCTCGGGCGAAATTATTCAAACGCAACGACGGTTCGATTTGCATCTCGCGATCGAGGAATACTTCCGGATTATTGAACTAAAAACCGCGACTTTGTTTGCCGTGTCCGCTGAACTTGGCGCCCGGCTGAATACTGCGCCCATTTCTCAAGTCGAAGCGCTGGCAAATTTCGGACGGCACCTGGGCGCGGCTTACCAGATTTACGATGATTGCGTCGATCTGGCCGGATGCGAGAACGCAACAGGAAAAACGCTCGGCACCGATTTGCGCAAAGGCAAAATGACACTGCCGATGTTGCAACTGCTGCGTCAGGCCTCAGCAATCGACAAGGAACGCTACTGCCAGTTGATTCTCGAAGGCGATTACGACTCGGTGAGCCTCCTTTTGAAAACGAGCGCGACCGCCGCGATGGACGAATCGGTCGCAACTGGAATGACACGTTTGCAACAGGCTCGAGCTCAACTTGACGACCTGCCGGAATCGCCCGCCATGGCATCGCTTCAGCTTTTCGCAGACACCGTTGGGCTGATGTTACAATCGCTTCGCGCACAAGCAGCGTAACGAAGAAGCCACATGGCGGCGATCAAGATTCGCGAGCTGCCGGCGGAAGATCGTCCTCGTGAGAAACTGTTGAAACACGGGGCTGATGGTCTAACGAATCGTGAACTGATCGCGATTCTGCTGCGCACCGGTGTCCCGGGCAAGAACGCGGTCGAGGTTGGCGGCGAGATTCTGGAAAAGTATAAAACCCTGAGCGGCCTTTCGCGAATTTCCGCCGGCGAATTGAAGAGCATTCGTGGTGTTGGCCTCGCCAAAGCGGTGCAATTGGCCGCCGCATTCAAGCTCGCCGACAGAATGGCGAAAGAGAAACTTGTCCGCGAGAAGATCGATTCGCCCGAGCTGGTTAACGAATTCTTCGGCGCCGAAATGCGCGCCCTGCAAAAGGAATCGCTGCGCGTGCTCCTGCTCGACACCCGATATCGATTAATCGACACGCAGGAAATTTCATTGGGTAGCGTGAATGAAAGTATCGCGCATCCGCGCGAAGTGTTTCGGCCAGCGCTGCTCGCCTCTGCCTATGCCATCATTGTTGTGCACAACCATCCGTCAGGCGATCCCACTCCAAGCAGCACCGATCACAGCTTGACGCGCCGACTGGCCGAGGCGGCTGAGCTATTGCAGATCAAACTGCTCGATCACGTTATCATTGGTTCGCCGGCTGACGGCCGGGCGCCCTACTTCAGTTTCAAGGAGGCCGGTGTGCTCTGATGATTCACTCCACCGCCATCATTGGCTCGGGCGCGGAGATTGGCACGAATGTCGAGATCGGCCCGCACAGCATTATCGGCGGTGCAGTTAGCATCGGCGACGAATCGATTATCGGCGCCAATGTGGTCATCGAAGGCGAGGTCATCGTCGGTCGTGAAAACCGGATTGCACACGGGACGGTGATCGGCGGCGAACCACAGGACCTTAGTTTTTCACCGACAACACGAAGCCGGATCGAAATCGGCGCGAAAAACGTGATCCGTGAACACTGTACAATTCATCGCGGAACTGCCGAAGGTAGCGCCACCAAAATCGGTGACGAAAATTTTCTCATGGCCGGCGCGCACGTAGGACACAATTGCGAGATCGGCAACAAAGTGATCATCGCGAATAACTGTTTGCTGGGTGGGTATGTTTCTGTTGCTGATGGCGCATTTCTCGGCGGCAGTTGTGTCTTTCACCAATTCATGCGGGTAGGACGGCTCGCGATTACGCAAGGCGCATCCGCGTTTGGCAAGGACATTCCGCCTTTCCTCATCGCGGCCGAACGCAATTATGTCATTGGGTTGAACACAGTTGGTCTTCGGCGCGCCGAATTTTCTTCGGCCCAACGCGAGGAAATCAAACGTGCTTTCAAACTGCTATATCTTAGCGGGCTGAACACGCGGCAGGCACTGGAGAAATCAAAAGAGACGGAATGGGCAGAGCTCGGCCGTGAATTTTTCCAGTTTATTGCCGATGCGATCGGCAAGCGTGGGATCTGCGCGCTTAAACGCGGTGGAGCATTGGAGGAATTGTAGGGCACGCGCTTCGCCTGCCGCTCCTGACACGCGACTGCGACACAAACGAAACGCCGCCCACAAGGCGATGGTTACAATGCAAGCAGCGCCAACATCCGGCCCGTCTTTCCCTTTTCCGCGCGATACGAATAGTAATGTTCCAGATCGCAAGCAGTGCAGACACCGCTGTCGTGAATCTCTTTGACACCGGCATCCCGACACTGCCGGGCAATTTCGGTGGCGAAATCAATTTCGTAATGCGGCGGCCTAATGCACGGGCTGAGTTGCGCGATCAGATCGCCGGGCCCGACACCAAATTCCTGGCCCATCGATTCAATGGCACGCCTAACGATTCCCAGGGCAGTTCCTTTCTTGCCTGAATGAACCAAACCAATGGCGCGCGCATCTTGATCGACCAGAAAGATCGCGCAGCAGTCGGCCACATAAACCCCGAGGCAAACATCCCGCTGATTCGTAATCAGCCCATCACACCCTTCGAAACACTTGTCGCCGACCGGCACAGAATCGATCACCGTAATTTTGTCACCGTGAACCTGGCGTGCGGTGACAAATTTTCGATCAATCAACCCAAGAGCGCGTCTCGCCTCGCGATGCACCTGGTCGAGGTTTTCCAGCACAGTTGCCTTGTCGTGCGAGAGTTCGATTCCAGGAATCCGCCGCACAAATCCGTGAACACAACGGAAATGATCCAGCGCGGAAAATGCTTCGATCGGTAGAACGCTACTTCGCAAGCGAACTCTTTACCGTCGTGGTCTTCGCCGCGCACTCATCGCTGAGTGGAAGCGGTGTTGGCTTAGGTGCTGGTGTAGGCTGCGCCGGGCTGTGCAATCTCGCGCGGGTCCTCGGCTCATCGACACAAACCGAATACTTCACCTCTGTGGCGGTAGCCCGGTCGAATTCGGCAACCGCGGCGTTATAGGTGTATAGAGCTTGTAACCGGTTGGATTGCGCGGTCGTTAACTGCGTGCGCGCGTCCAAAACTTCCAGCTGGGTGCCGGCGCCCGCATCGAGCCGCGCAGAAGCGAGGCGCAGCGCTTCGTCTGCCTGCTCCACGCTTTTTTCGGTGGCTTTAATGAGTTCCCGACCCTGAAGGATATTGGCGAATGCCTGTTGGACCTCGAGTTCCACCTGTCGGACGTCGTCATCCAAAGTGACTTTTGACTGTTCCAGAATCGCCTTCGCCTGTTTCACTGCGCCGAAAGTCGCACCCCAATCCCAAACCGCCCAAGTGCCGGTTGCACCAAAAATATAGCCGCTCCGTGCCGCTCGGACATTGTCGGTCAATGGCGAGCTGAGGAACTCCGTACCGGCGGTCGCATTGATCTGGGGATAATATCCCGATCGAGCCACACCCACTTGCGAATTATTCGAAAGTACAATCGCCTTCTGCTGTTTGAGGAAGGGGCGGTTCTCTTTCGCCAGGGCGATGGCCTGCGTCACCGGTATCTCACGGGGCACGTAGATCAATTCTCCAACAGCCTCGAGTGGCGGGCGATCCCCACGGCGCGGATCAAAGTCGAGCCCCAGGGTCTTAGCGAGTTGCAGTTGAGAGATGGTATAGTTGTTCCGCGCCGTAATGAGCAGCGGGAGTTGGTTTGAGAGCGCGACTTGAGCCTGCAACACGTTAAATCGCGGGACCGTGCCCGCCTCGAATCGGTTCTGTTGATCTTGCAATTGGCTCTGAAGCAGACGGACCGATTCCTCCTGTACACCGATAAGTGCGCGATCCAGAAGCACGAGATAAAATTGCTGACGTACCGTCGCTACTACTTGATCAATGGCATTGCGAAACCCGTAATAGCTGCTGTCCCGCTGAAAACTAGCCGAGCTGATTTGCCCCGGCACGCGGCCACCGGAAAAGATGACCTGATTAGCCGAGATCTCCAACGAATAACTGCGTTCCGAGCTAACGATGTTAACGGCCTGGCCACCAGTTTCTGCTCCACCTAGAGTGCTTGGAGCATTGATGTGCTGGAGATGCGGGTCCAAATCCTGGAACCGAGCGTCCGCAAGAATCTGCGGCATCGCCGCCGCCCGCAATTGAATGAAGAGTCCTTTGGTTCGTTCAATCTCCTGCCGCGCTCGTAGAATGTCCGGGTTTTGCTGTAACGCGGTGATAATGGCTTGTTCAAGTGTGAACCGCCGCGCGCTAATCCGAGCTTCACCTGGGTTCTCACCGGCGTTCATTTTTGTTGCCAGCAATAAAATCGCGCAAAGCGCGATACGGTTAAGGCGATTCATTCGGATGTGCTCTTAGAACAGATTTCCGTTCAGGAAAAGCGCGAAATTAGGCCAGGCGCAGAAGTCGGCTAACACTCCCAGCGGTTGTTGGAAGAATGTTTTGCCTGACAGAAGTCATAAATTTTTGTGTAAATTTGCAGCCACGCTTTGTTTTCCGCCGGGGTGAGATGCGCCATTAATTTCATCAGATTGGCCATCATTTCTTCGCGGATCCGTCGCACCAACGCCGAACCTTGGGAAGTAATACAAACCATTACCTTCCGTCGATCCTGCGCGCCGCAAGCCCGCGTCACGAAACCGAGATTCTCAAGCCGCGCCACCAGCCCGCTCGCCGCCGCTGTCGTGTGTCCCATTTTTTGTGCGATTGCAGACATCGTTAGCACTTCCTTTTGATCGAGCGCGGCCAGAAGAAAATACTGGGAGAAAGAAACGTTACCGGGAGCCAGTTCTTTACAAAGATGCATGAGAAAGCAACGCTGCATCTCCATAATGATGTGGGAAAGCCGTTCCGCATCAGCTCTAAATTGCGCAGGTTCGGCCAGCGTTGCTTCCAATTTCACCGCGGTAAAACTAAGGGGTGAGACCAAGGTGTCAACGGCTGGCATGGCATTTAATCCAGTAACAAGACCTCGACCTCGCTATCGGCGACCAACTTCTCCTGCGGTTTCACGCGTAGTAGAGCATTGGCACGAGTCAGGCCAAAGAGCGCATGCGATTCCTGGCGACCAACTACTTTGAATTGCCCCTCCTTTAACTCGCCGCGGAAATAATGCGGCCGTGTTTCGTCACCGGAAATTTCATGGCCAAGCCGGACGCGAGCCCGAGGCAAACCAATTTCGGCTGCTCCCATCATCTGCAACAGAACGGGACGCACGAAAATGAGGAAGGTCACGAACGTTGAAACCGGATTTCCGGGAAGTCCGAAAATCCGACATTGCTCGCGTTTACCAAACAAAAAGGGTTTCCCTGGCTTCACCGCTACGCGCCAGAGATCAATCTCGGCACCGATCTCTTGCAGCGCTTGGTGGACGAAATCGCGCTCACCGACAGAAACACCGCCGCTGATGACAGCAGCGTCGTATTGCGTGGCGTCCCGCAACGCCTCGCAAAGGGCGTCGAAGTCATCGCGACAATGTCTTCGCATGCTCAATTTCGCATCTGCTTTGACTACGAGGGCTGCCAGCATCACACCGTTGCTCTCGAAGATTTGGCCGGCCCCCAATTTTTTTCCGGGCGCAACCAACTCGTCACCAGTTGTCACGATTGCCACTTGCGCACGCCTGCCGACTGTGACCGATCGAATTCCCTGTGACGCAAGTAATGCCAGCGTCCTCGGACGCAATCGATCGCCACGCTTTATGATTTGTTGTCCAACCGCGAGGTCCGCACCCGCTTGGCGCACAAAATCGCCCTCGGAAATTTGTTTGGTCCGCACGAGAACAAAATCGCCTTGGCGCTGCGTTTCTTCCTGCATCACCACGGTATCGGCCCCTCTTGGTATCGGGGCGCCGGTGAAAATCCGGACCGCCTCGCCCGCTGACAGAGAAAGATTTTTTGAGACACCTGCTGGTTGTTCGCCAACAATTTTCAGTCGCGGGTCCTTTGTCGCGGACTCCGCGACGACCGCGTAGCCATCCATCGCCGAATTGTCGAACGGCGGAAGCGGAATCGTAGCGAACAGATCAGTCGCCGCGAAATGATCAAGCGCATCTCCTAAAAAGATGTCCGTCGGCGGTAAGGCCGAAACTGCCGATAGAATTTTCCCTAAGGCTTCCTCTTCGCTAATCACGCAAAGACCATTCAATCCGCAATCGACAATCCGCAATCCGCAATAAAGGCCAATTCGGGTAGGACCAATCCGCATTTCACCGGTTGGCAACTGCTAATTACCCGCCATATTTTCGCCGTTAACGCCTGTCCGGCTCGGACTGCCAGTCCGGCCCGGACTTTTGGTGAGGTGGCTGAGTGGTCGAAAGCAGCGCTTTGCTAAAGCGCCGTACCCCAAAAGGGTACCGAGGGTTCGAATCCCTCCCTCACCGTTTCCCTCGAGGATCTGCCGACGACCGGCGCTTGCATAACACTTATGCATAACGAGTGCATTGAAATTCGATCACGTCTGCCGATGTGCAAAGGTGATAAGAGGAGCCTCAGCCACGCCTAGCGAGGGCGCGGTGGCTATCTTTTGCACTGTGTTAATCACCGGGCGCTCCAGCCAACGCCTCGCTATATTTTGCTCCCGTGGAGACTAGGGTATGCCACCCCCCCGGGAACTTCAGAGAGGAACGGCTTTGGGGGGGCCCTGGTTTTTGAAAACCAGCTTTCTGGAGCGTCCCTGGACAACAGCGGCGGAGGGCTTGCTCGGCCGCGTCTTGCTCTGCTTAGTCTCGGCTCAAAATGAGCTTAAACGTAGCCGGGTCCTAATTTGGATCCTTGTAGTTTCGCGAGAAAAACAAAATGGCAACCCACATCGGAGACGTGGCTAAAAGGAACGCGCAAAACAACAGGCAAAAGATTGCAGCCTCGATCTCATCGCCGCCACCGGACTCTGGAAGTTCCCACATGATCAAGAAAGCAGCCGAAAATGTACCCCGCAGCGGATTCGGAATATAATTACGCAGACTTTTTATCAAAACTTAGACTGGCTTGTCAATCACAATTCTAACGATTCCTATATAAAATGTTATCCGACACCAGCATCCCTCGGTGCAGTGTGTCAATAATCGCGCTAAAAACGTGGGCCGCGATCGGACCCACACCCGGGATGCGCTGAAATTCGCCCACCTCCCAGAAGTTTTTTCCCACCCGCTCAACTTCCTGCAGCGTCTCCTTCCATTGCTCAAGGGTGTGATCAAATTGTCCGTAAAGCCGCCGCAACATTCTTCGCTCTGCTTCGGCCGGCAGTTGGGCCAGATATTCTTCGCGCCCTTGGGCCGAAAACACTCTGATACCGTTGAACCGCACACGCCCCAACCACGGTAGCGCGCTTTGATCAGCGCTTTGAGCTCGCGCTGCGCATCGCGCCAGTTGAGCAGCTCATAAACCAGCGCACGGTAAATCTCCCGGGTGCGATCCACTCCCATCCACACTTCTTTGAGCTTGCCCACGCGCAGAAGCAAACACATCCCTTCTACGTCGGCCTCATCGCTCTTTTGCGGGTTGGAATTAATCAGCCGGTTGTATCGCGGCTCGCAAATGATGAGCCGGTCCACCAGCGCCCGCACCACCCCACTAGCCCAGCGCGTGAACGCTCCAGCTTCCATTGTTAGGTAAAGCGGCCGCTTCTTCTGACGCAATGCTCCAACATGACTTCGAAGCATCTCCGTCGTCGTGGCAAAACGCATCCGCGGCCCGTTGTTTCCTTCATGATCCATACTGCCCAGCACACTGTGGCGGCTGTGCAGATCCAACGCTGCATAGATCGGTGTCTTCATCGTGTTTGATTTGTAGCACCTCGCCCTGTTAGACTTCGCTACCCAACCAAACCCCAATTAATGACGACTCAGCGAACGGCGGACCGCTGTACGCTCCGCTTTTGACATGATTTCCACACTTCCAGTCCGAGCGACGCGCGGCCTCGTCCGCCGTCGCTCATCTTATTCTCGTTAGATGGTAAGGTCGCTAGCAATCAGCGCCGCTATATTGCTCGGATGCATGCCGATTAACGGTTGTAAGCCCGCTCCGGAATCGAGACTCCTCAATGAGAATCTTCGCCTCACGCCAGACCAGATCGCCCGCGACGAGAGAGCCGCGGACGCTGGCGATGCGCAAGCCGCCAAGCGACTGTGGCACCATTACGATATGGTCGAGCTGAACATTGAGAAGGGCGAGATGTGGCGACACCGGTACGAAAGCCTCGTTAATGCAACGCCGTCCGAAAAGTGAACGCCAACCACCTAACCAGTCGCTTCAGTCGACGCCTAGCCGGCTTGTTTCCTTCTCCTCACATGCTTAGAATACTTCCAGAAATTGCCATCCGCGCTCTGGCTAGGCGCGGCTGAGCTTGAGCTCGTTAGACCTGTGAGGCCGCGCGTATATCGTTTGGCCGTCACATTCCTGTTCTGTGCGGCCAGAGTCCTCATCGGCTCTGGCGATCAGCCTGATCACCTTGTACCAGTGCGGCACGAGACCGGCGAATCTGCTGAATATCGCCGGCTGATTTACAAGCATCTGCTGGTTACTCCCGCACAGTTCGGCAGAATGATTTACGAACCGGGTTGGTACGAGCCTGAGTGGGCTGTGTCCGTCTATGGCACCGGTGCGACAAACAGACCAGAGCAGCCATACAGCTCCTACCGCATCACCGTCACGAAATCGCTCAGCAGCATCTGGCTTTCGCTGCCGGGAAACAACGAAGAGCACAAGCACAAGGCGATTCGAGCGTTGCGCAAGGATACGGTAATCGATGCGGATCTTGCGTTCGCGTAAAGCGAGCATGGGCAACCATACTATCCCGAACGCGCCCAGAAGAAGAACGGTTCATTTTATGGACGCGCCCACGGTGGACAGCCACTCCAGCCGGAGGTTGTTCACGCTCGGGCCGCAGCGTGGCGAGATTACGCCTCCTCGGAAAGGACTCACCATTGAAATGTTCGACATAGGCACCGCGTTGGCTAACTTCTGTGACATGCCGCCGAGCAGAAGAACCTGATTCGGAAACTTAATGCATTCGAGCGAAAAGCACGGAAGGCCTAACCAATCGCTGACCGGCGTCTTGCTGCGTTTTTCATGACTAAAACACCCTCGTTGCAAGCCACACTCGCTCTCGCCAGCGGTGGCTCAGCTCCAGCTCGTTATTCGTGCAGCTTTTACGCACGCGATCAAAACAGCTTTTTCGGCTTGCTCCCGTCGTGGACTCGTCGCTAAAACCGTTGCCACGAAATAATTGGGGGAGGCCATCTGAACATGAAGACACAAATCCCAAACATCAACAGGGTTCGATCCGCTTGGCGGCGAGTCAAAGCGGACATAAAGGACGCCATAATTCGTGACCTGAAGCCGGTAAAAGACGTCAAAGGTGGGGTGTTACGGGCGAATCCAAACCCATCACAGGCGGGGGGCGGCACCACAGGCGGCCACTAATAAGGTAATCTTCCGAATCGCGGCATTGCGCGGCGCGATCTGGGATGAGGATTATTGCGTAGCTGGCTGGTCGTGGGGCGCGGACGGATCAATTAAAGATGTGATCCGGTCAGACGGCAGCACCCGAAATTATGACTGATGGTCTTTTGTTAACCAAGTGGCTCCTCGCGCAACTCTGTCAGGTATTAGCCTTCTTGCGATTGCGGCCCTTCCCATTCCCGTTGAGAATCTTCCGGGTGGGTATTCAGCCGTCGGATTAACCGACGACATCAAAGCTGCGGCTGAGTTCGCGGTTGCAGAACAAGCCAGACGGGAAGCGGTAGCCTTAAAATTGAGCGACATCTCCAAGGCTGAGAGACAAATCGTCGCCGGTGTCAATTACCGGTTGGATGTTGTAGTCAAACGGAGCGGATCAGCGCGAAAAGCAAGGGTTGTCGTGTTCAAAGACCTAAAATCCCACTACAAGTTGGCGTCTTGGGAGTGGCTCAATCAATGACAACGGGTCAGTGTTTGACCAACCATTAAAGCAATGAATGAGAAATGGCGCGATTATAGCAAATACACCGACAAACAGTTAGATGATTTACTGAAAGGTTTTGCAGGGCAGGCCGACTATGCAGCCGTAGCTTTCGAGTATCAACGCAGGCAGAATGCGCGTCAGGAAACCGATAACAAATTACGCCATGAAAAAACCCAACGACTTGCTCGTTGGGCAATGATATTTGCCGCGCTAAGCGTGGTCGTAGGAATCGTCTTCGGATTAATTCCGCATTGCAGTAATAAACCTCCTAGCAGTGCAACTCATTCCGAGGCCAGTACTGCGCCACCCATAACTCCGTTACAGCAAACAGAGGTTCAAGAGCCTAGGCAAACGCACGCAATCCCGCCACCGGAACAGCCGCCGACCGAACCAACAACTACTTCGACACCTGAGGAGACGAGGAGTCACCAGAGCAGCCACCAGAGGAGCAGCCAGAGGAATCGCCAACGCCATCTTCATAGCAGCTTGCCAAGGAAGGCACATGGAAACGGCCCATCATCATCGGCGCTCTTCACCTACGCCAACTCCAATTGGTGCGACGCCTAATCGTCTCAAGACTCGGCTTTAAGGATTGGTGACTAACTGCCGTGCAGGTTCGTTCATTTCGATTTGCTCGCTCACCTTCTGTACCGTGGTAGTAAGGGCATCGATTTGCCTCTTCATCTGCGCGATAGTCGCGCCTTGTTCTTCAACCTGCCGGTGCTCTTTCAGAAACTCGTTCGGCAGCATCGCGTTCACCCTCGTAACGCACAGTGAAGGGTTTTCCGCTGTGAGACTGTAGAGGCAACATCGCGCGATTAATCACTGTCAGCCGGAGCGTGCTTTTTCAGCCGCGCGATATCACCGTGTCGCGTGGTCAGGATGCATCTGCAAATTCTTGGCCTGATTGTCCGTTCGGTGATGAAGCTGGCCCCAATGGTAGCGCCGCTGCAAGGGACAAGCCCTCGCTTCTTGCGCCAGGTGATCCGTAATAATAACGCGGGCGCCGCCGTCCGCCCGAGTGGCGTGGAGTAAAGCTTTTTTATCGGAAGAATGCCGCATCACACTCGTCATTGTGACGGCCTGCTGTCTGATTCCAATTGGGCGTTAAGCGTTTAATTCTGCGTATCCGTACTTCCCGGTGATTGTGACAGGTTAAATGTGAATGGTAGAGTTTGCGTGACACCGCTCCACTTGTCATTCCGAGCGAAGTCGAGGAATCTCTGGAGATGGACGAGCAAAGCGACAAAGAAATTGCCAGCAAGAAGCAGCGAGATCAGATGTTGAAACTCGTCGCCAAAGGCTTTTACAACGAGCTCATTAACTATGGGGTTAAGCAGCCAGAGGTCATCAGGGTCGCTTCGCACCTGCTCGATAATCTGCTAACCAAAGAAAAAAGGCCTGCCGAGGAACAGCCGTACTATAATGGAATCTTTACCTTGGCGTCGGTGAAGGACGAATGGGCGCAGCGCAAGCAACTCGCCGTCGAACACGTGACGCTTCGTCCGCTGCAAATGCGACTCATAAGCAAGATCGTTGGGTGGCTTAAGGACAAGACCGTGCGCGAAAGCTTCGTGCCGGCTTTCCCGGCAAGCGAAAGCAAACTGCAAGAGTACTTCCGCGACTCGACGCGCGAATATTTCAGTATCGACTACAATGACAAAGCGGTTGGAATTGTCGGCGGCGAGAATATCGACGCAGCGACCGGCAAACTGGAGATGAAAAAGCTGGTAGGCGAACCTGGTTTGCAGGGCAAAGGCATCGGAAAGCGAGCAACATTCGGCTTCCTTTACTATGCCTTCATGATCCAGAACCTAAATAAGGTTTACATTCACTCGCGTGACATCAATATGCGCAACATCAATCTCAATAGCCGGTTTGGTTTCGAACTGGAAGGGGTTTTCCTCGACGACATCATGATCGGCGACAAACGCCCGGACGTAGTCCGCATGGCTTTGTTCAAGCCGCTCTGGCTGCAAATCTTTTCACAAGGTGCTTCAGGCGAACCAGCCGGCCGAGCATGAACGATCAAGTCCAGATTCGAAATTTCATCAACGGTGAATTCACTCCCCCGATCGGCGGCCAATATCTTGAGAACATCGAGCCGGCAACCGGGCGACCTTATTCCCAAGTTGCGAGCAGCGACACGCGCGATGTGGAACTTGCCGTCGCTGCGGCAGAAAAAGCTTTCCTCGAATGGTCGCGGCTGCCGGCAGCGGACCGGTCGCGTATTCTTTTGCGTATCGCCGATTTCATCGAGCGCGATCTAGAGAAGCTCGCTCGCGCGGAGTCGATCGACACCGGCAAGCCACTATCGCTCGCGCGCTCCCTCGATATTCCCCGCGCCGCCAGCAATTTTCGTTTTTTCGCGACCGCAATTCTTCACACCGAATCAGAAGCGCACATCACCGACAACGTCGCGTTTAACTACACGTTGCGTCAACCGCGCGGCATCGCGGGGTTAATCTCGCCCTGGAACCTGCCGCTTTATTTATTGAGCTGGAAAATCGCGCCCGCCATTGCCGTCGGGAATGCTGCCATCGCAAAGCCCAGCGAGCTCACACCGATGACCGCGTTTTTGCTTTGCGAAATCGCACGCGAAGCCGATCTGCCGAAAGGCGTCCTCAATATTGTGCACGGGACTGGACCGAATGTCGGCGCGCCAATCACGGCGCATCCCAAAATCACCACCATATCGTTCACTGGCGGCACCGCCACCGGTAAGAGCGTGGCCGAAGCGTGCGCACCGTTGTTCAAGAAGGTTTCGCTCGAGCTCGGCGGAAAAAATCCGAACATCGTCTTCGCCGACGCCGATCAGGACGCGGCGATTACCGGTAGCGTGCGTTCATCTTTTGCAAACCAGGGCCAGGTTTGCTTGTGCGGCTCGCGCGTTTTCGTTGAACGAGCGGTCTACGACGATTTCGTGAATCGGTTTCTCGATAAAGTCTCCAAACTAAAGAGTGGCGACCCACTCGACGACCAGACAGAACAAGGCGCGATCGTGAGCAAGACTCAGCTCGACAAAGTAAGATTTTATGTCGATCTCGCGCAAAAAGAAGGCGGCCAGATCGCGCTCGGTGGCAAGGCCCCGGAACCGATTAACGGTCGATGTCGCGACGGATACTTTTTCAAACCAACAGTGATCACCGGATTGCCCGTTTCCTGCCGAACAAACCGAGAGGAGATCTTCGGCCCCGTCGTTACCATCACGCCCTTTGACAACGAAGAAGAAGTAATTGGTTATGCTAACGATTGCGAGTACGGCCTGGCGTCAAGTGTCTGGACGCAAAATCTCAATCGCGCCCATCGCGTCGCCGAAAGAATTAATACCGGCACAGTCTGGGTAAATTGCTGGCTTGTGAGAGACCTGCGCGTCCCTTTCGGCGGAATGAAACAAAGTGGCGTCGGCCGCGAAGGCGGCGAAGAAGCGCTACGCTTCTTCACCGAGCCAAAGAACATCTGTATCGCAAAATAGTTGATGGTTGAGAGTTGAGTGTTGAGAGAAAACCCGTTTTACCCGCGCGATTCGCGATCGAAGAGGAGGGTTCTACTTCGGGTTTTCGTTTCCCAAATGCGTCTTCATGAATTCAATCGCTGCCCGGATAATCTCTCTCGATCTGTCGTCATCGTTCTGGTTGTCGAAACCATGAACACCCTGCGGATGATTCATCAAGGTTAGGGCGACGTTTGCCGATAATGCCTTGGCAACGAAACGATCGATCGAGTCAAGCATCGTCGGAACCCGGCGATAAGTATCATTCAACCGGCGTGACCAAAGATTCCAGCTTTAGGGGATCTTTCCAAAACGGACAGTTTACTCAAACGCTCGTGAACAACTTCAGGATTATCGGCCAGGGTCCAAGCAACAACTTCCTGGTTCACGAGGTCGCACACATTACCTTCAATGCCAATGGCACTGTGACCACGTTCCACGATAATTTCAGCGCCGAGTGCAGGTAGGCCGTCCGCTCTCTGGCAGACTGTAGGAACGCTCTCATCCTTACCTTCTCCCCGGGCAGAAGACAGCGTGGGTCATTTCTTCACGGAACGCCGCCGCTCGTGATCGAGCAGCCATTTCTTCCGCCACAGACCGCCACCGTAACCACACAATGACCCGTCGGCACGAATGACGCGATGACACGGAATAATGATGCACATCATGTTTTCGCCATTGGCGCGACCGACTGCGCGCCGCATCTCGACATCGCCGAGTTTTTTCGCCATCCATGAATACGAACGCGTTTCGCCAGTCGGAATTGATCTCAACAATTCCCAAGCGCGCATTTGAAATGCCGAACCAACGGGCGCCACTGGAACATTGAACTCAAGATTCTTTCCCGAAAAATAATCGGCCAACTGTGAACGAATCGCTTCGAGATGTTTGTGCTCGCCAGGCACGACGTTCGTCCGCAGCCGCTTTCGTAAGATCGACAACTCGCGTTCCATCGCGCGTCGATCAACGAACTCAAGCAGACGAAGTCCTTCATCATCCGCGATCGCAAGCATCGCCCCGAGCGGAGTCTCAATGCGTTTGGCAAACAGGCCGCCTTGCTTTCTGGCTGCCGTCGGCGTTTCACCGAAAATTCGAGCGAAAGCATCGCGAAAACCGCTCTCCGATTCGAAGCCGCTGCCATTCCGCACTTCATCCACGCGCTCACCCTTCTGCACCCCACGCAGAGCGAGACCCATTCGGCGGGCGCGATGATAGGCTTGGAATGTCATTCCATAATGACGTTTGAATTGCCGCCGGGCGGTTGATGGATCAATCGACATCGCGGCGAGTTCTTTATCCGTGAGTCGGCCACCCGGCGCACGATCCACTTCTTCGCGCAAACGAGCGATCAATTTTGGCGGCGGTTGATCCGGATCCATCGGATGGCAACGCAAACACGGGCGATAACCGCTGTGCAACGCTTCACTCGGCGTCGAGAAGAAATCGACGTTGACGCGCTCCGGTTTTTTTGCCGTGCAAGTTGGGCGACAAAAAATTCCCGTTGTTCGCACTCCGGCATAAAAAATTCCTTCAAAGCTCGAATCGCGATCAACCAAGGCGCGATACATCGCGTCTGGCGGCGGGAGAAGTTCAGGTATTTTCATTGGCGTTGAATTCGAAACGTGTAACAGCCTCGAGTCACGCTGCGAGCGTCCACGAAAGCAGTCTCGGGTTTCCCTAACAGTTTTTCAATCACGGCTTCCGGCTCGCTGCAATTCACAACTTCGGCATCGATCATCTCGTAATTTGAATTGTAAGCTCGTATCACCCGGCCTCGGCGAAGATCCGGCGGGAATTTATCGGTCATCGAATAACGCTCGCACGGTTGTTCATGCACGAAAATGGGGCCGGTTTCAGAGTAAGGATGACCCGCGGGAATAGACGCGTACGGAAAAAGGATTACACGTTCCTCTGGCTTGGCGAATCGCAGACAATGCCGACACGGATAACCTTCTGGCGAGTCTGCGACGATGACTGTGTGATCCGGCGCGCCACTCGCCGCCGCACGCCGGGCCGCTTCAGCGACTTCGGTCGAGAGAGGAACGATCCGAAAAGTTGATGTTTTCATGTTCAAAGGTTAATGCCGGCGTCTATTTCCGCATCGACGGAATTCAGGCATTGAATTCTCAAGTAGAAGGGAATCTTCTGTAGCGGCGGCCGTGGCGGCCGCAGGTGAAATAGTGGTCGCAGGCGACACGCCTGCCACTACAGGAGCCGATGATGAGAGGCGGCAACAAATCCGTGTGCATCCGTCTAATCCGCGGTTAAGAGTTTCAAGCAATGAGCGCAATACGAGTATTGGCTGGAACACGGAAAGGCGCCTTCATCTTGACCTCGGATGCGAAGCGCAAAACCTGGAGAGTCGACGGGCCGCATTTTGCTGGATGGGAAATATATCACGTGAAAGGATCACCGGCGGATCCGAATCGGATTTACGCATCGCAAACCAGCGCGTGGTTCGGACAAATCATTCAACGTTCCAATGACGGCGGAAAAACATGGGACACGCCGGGTGGCGGACCAGCGACGAGCCCGGAGGGAATGCCGACGGGCGAAAGCAACAAATTTGTTTACGATGGCGTGCCAGGCACGCATCAATGGTACGACGGCACACAGCATCCCTGGGAATTCAAGCGCGTCTGGCACTTGGAGCCTGCGCTCAATGATCCCAATCACGTTTACGCCGGCGTAGAAGACGCCGCGCTTTTTGAATCCAAAGATGGCGGCAAAACATGGAAGGAGTTGTCCGGGCTCCGCAAGCACGACACCGGCCCAAAGTGGCAGCCGGGCGCAGGCGGAATGTGTTTGCACACGATTCTTATCGACCCAAAGAATCAAAACCGACTTTTCGTCGCGATTTCCGCGGCGGGCGCGTTCCGGACGGATGATGGCGGCAAAACCTGGAAACCGATCAACAAGGGTTTGCACTCACAGTACATTCCCGATTCGGCCGCGGAAGTCGGTCATTGCGTTCATAGAATTGCCCTGCATCCATCGAAGCCGAATACCTTATTCATGCAAAAGCATTGGGACGTGATGCGGAGCGACGATGCCGGTGACTCATGGAAGGAAGTCAGCGGGAATCTACCAAGTGATTTCGGGTTTCCGATCGATGTGCACGCGCACGATCCAGAAACGATTTATGTGGTTCCGATCAAGAGCGACTCCGAGCATTACCCGCCTGACGGCAAACTTCGCGTTTATCGCAGCCGCACGGGCGGCAACGAATGGGAAGAACTGACGAAAGGTCTCCCGCAAAAAGATTGTTACGTAAACGTCCTGCGCGATGCCATGTCGGTCGATTCCCTCGACCCGTGCGGGATTTATTTCGGAACGACAGGTGGACAAGTTTACGCATCGTCCAATGCGGGCGATTCCTGGGAACCGATCGTGCGTGACCTTCCGGCGGTTTTGTCCGTCGAAGTCCAGACACTGAAATAGAGATCGATGAAGTACACAGAAGGTAGCGAAAGAAACAAATATCGGAGAGGAGGAGCGCGCTGTTTCTGAAATGATTCGCGTCGTTCTTCCACATCACCTCCGCACGTTGGCACGCGTGAGCGACGAGGTGCAGGTCAATCTTAATGGCGGAGCAACGGTCAAATCCGTGATTGATGCAATCGAAGCGAAATATCCAGCGCTGCGCGGCACTATCCGCGATCACGGCACGCTAAAGCGCCGTTCCCTCGTCCGCTTCTTCGCCTGCGGTGAAGACATTTCGCACGAGTCGCCGGACGCTCCATTGCCTGATGCGATTGCCGACGGAACGGAGCCATTTTTTATCATGGGCGCAATTGCCGGGGGTTAGCGCCGGTGCAATGGCTAATCCCACTCCGGGCCACCACGGTGACATTCGGCGCGACCGCAGAGTTGTTTTGAAAGTCGCAGCGTTGTCACTTCTGCTTCCGCTAATGCGGATCGCAGCAGCAGCAGCAGACGAGGCGGCAGCCATCGCTCACGAAACAGTTGTCGTTCCGAGCGGCGTGCTCCAGTTACTTTACTCGCGGCTGAGCGCGACAGCAGCGTGCGAGCCGCCATCACATTCGGCGCAGCCGCCGCGCTTTGGAAAAACTCGTCCGAAGTCCGCGAGTGTCTCTTGGCTGCGGTGCGCAAGACGAATAGCCCCATTATGCTCGTCCATGCGGCGAACGATTATTCGACCGTTCCCGGCAAAATCATGGCTGAGGAGCTCGAGAAGCTGGGCAGGCCGCATCTCCTGAAAATTTATCCACCAGTGGGCAAAACCCCGGATGATGGACACAATTTTGTCTATACGACTGTCGGTCGATGGGAAAATGACGTTTTCAAATTCCTCGATCAACAACTCCGGTGAAAGATCTCACAAAGCTGATGCGGCAAGCGAATGCCGTTCGATTCCAAGCGCATGGCCTATGGCGGGTTCAAGGTCGTTGTTGACGCTTAACGGAATTCGCCCTTCTTAACTCTTCCTTTTAATTTCAATTTTATGTGTCGAAACATTAAAACGCTTCACAATTTTTTACCGCCAGCCACCGAAGAAGAAATCAGGGCATCTTCTCTTCAGTTCGTTCGGAAGCTGAGCGGATTCACTCGACCCTCTAAGGCGAACGAAGACGCCTTTAACCGCGCGGTCGACGCGGTGACACACATCGCGCAAGTGCTGCTCAATTCGCTGGTGACAAATTCGCCGCCGCGCGATCGCGAAGTCGAGGCGTTGAAAGCGCACACACGATCAGCGAAACGTTTTGGATCGTCTACGGTTTCGGCTGTTGCCGGACATAGCCACGATTGAAGTCAGGGGAACCAGTTTCCCCCCAAAACGCTGCGCTGGAAATGGAAAACTCAGGCATCAGCGGCAAAAAGTTTCGCACCGCGTTTGTCCTGATATTAGTCGTGGCGGTCTCTGCCCTGTTCCTGGCGGTGACTTGGCCTTTTCTAAAGCCGCTTCTTCTTGGAGCATTACTGGCAGGTCTGTTTCGCCCTCTTTACCAATGGGTCACGCGGCGTCTTGGCGATCGAAGATCCCTCGGCGCTGTGGTCACCCTACTGATTCTCTTCATCCTTGTGGTCGGCCCTATCAGCGCATTTCTCGGAGTCGTCGTTCAACAAGCTCTCAACATAAGCGATCAAGCCATTCCGTGGGTCCGCCAGCACTTGGGCACCGCCAGTACTTTTAATGCACACGATTGGTTGGTGCAGAAATTTCCAGCGCTCGCCGATCATGTTCCGAGTCAGGAGGAGCTTGTCCAGAATGTGGGCGCGGCGGCCAAGGGCGCGGGTGCGTTGCTTGTAGCCGCTGCTTCCCGAATGACGGCAGGAACGGCGACCTTTCTTCTCGACCTTTTCATTATGATCTACGCGATGTTTTTCTTCTTCAAGGACGGCGAGAAAATCCTGGAACAGATTTTCTATTACGTCCCGCTCAGTCATGAGGATGAAGAACTCATGCTGCAACGATTCAGGTCGGTTACCCGCGCAACGGTGAAGGGCACTCTCGTTGTCGGGATAATCCAGGGCGCGCTGGCCGGCCTCGCATTCTGGGTCGCGGGCATTGGCGGAGCCGCGTTTTGGGCAACGCTCATGACCATTCTCTCGATTGTGCCAGGAATTGGAGCGGCCCTTATCTGGGTACCGGCCGTGATTTATTTATTCATAACCGGCCAGGTTCTCGCCGGAATACTCCTACTGGGGTGGTGCGCTGCCGTCGTTGGAACGATTGACAACATCCTGCGTCCCATTCTTGTAGGGAAGGACGCGAAGATGCCGGATCTTCTCATCCTTATCGGCACGCTAGGAGGCTTGTTTCTTTTCGGAGCGATCGGGTTTATCGTCGGGCCGATCGTGTGCGGACTATTCCTGACTGTCTGGACAATCTATGGCGCGACCTTCAAAGATGTTTTGCCGCCGGTTAAGAGCTTGCGCACCATCGATGCAAATGGGCCTGAAGCACCTTGATCATTCGTGCGACGAAAGTTGAGCGTTCTCTGACTTTTAATTTCTAACTTTTTCAATTATGTCCACGAACTTTACCGGTGGTTGCGCCTGCGGCGCAATTCGTTACGAAGTCAGCGCCGAGCCGATCGTGATGTTCAACTGTCATTGTCGCGACTGTCAGAAAACGACCGGCGGCCCGTACACACCAGTCATGTACGTCCCGGCCAGCGCTTTCACGATTACGAAAGGAACGCCGAAGTATTACAAAACGCCCAGCGAGATGGCAGGCGATAACGTGCGCGGTTTTTGCCCGCAATGTGGTTCGCGACTCTTCGGTGGCCTGAGCGACATCGGACAAGGCATCGCTGCTTCGACTCTGGACGATCCGAGTCTGTACAAACCGCAGTTCGGAATCTTCACGTCGGACGCGCAGCCGTGGGATTACATGGACCCTAAATTGTCGAAGTTCACGAAATACGCGCCGCAAAGAAGTTGAGAGTTGCTTGTTGAGACCCAATTCTCTCGCTGTTCGAAAGCCATGTTCATTTGGTGATTCGCGTTAACGAAAAGACTCATGGCTCAACCATTCGAGCGCTCGCGTTCCCCCGAAGTTCTTTCTCCTGTTCAAGCTAACGACAAATTCGCCGCGCGTCTTCGCGGATTCGGTCCGATCGGAATCCTCGCGATTCTCATCATTCTTGGCGGCAATTTCATCATCGCGCCGCTCAGCGCGATTCTGGTCCTGATCTGGACCAAAATTTCAGACACCCCATGGCGCGAGATTGGTTATGTGCGCCCGCGCAACTGGGGCAAGACAATTGCGACCGGGATTGTGTTTGGCGTCGCCCTGAAGTTTGTAATGAAAGCGATGGTAATGCCGCTCTTCGGCGCGCCACCAATCAACCAGGCTTATCGCTTCGTTACCGGCAACTCCGCCGTTATTCCGCTGATGATTTACTCAATGATTGTAATCGCCGGTTTCGGCGAGGAAACCTTCTTCCGCGGGTGGATGTTCGAACGGCTCGGCAAAGTGTTTGGACAAAGGGTGTGGGCAAAAATCGCAATTGTTCTGATCACTTCCATCCTGTTCGCATCCCTTCACTATCTGGAGCAGGGCGTTCCAGGTATGACGCAAGCGTTGATGACCGGATTGATATTTGGCTCAATCTTCGCCGTGACCGGGCAGATTTTCATGTTAATGATCGCTCACGCGGCATTCGATTTGACCGCGCTTTGGATGATCTATTACGGCTTTGAAACGCGGATTGCGCATTTCATTTTCCGGTAGAATTGTCGGGCAAGCGCAAAACGCCAGTCCGGCTCGGACCTTGCCGTGATTTCGGATTGGCAGCCGCAGCGGCTGCCCTACAATTGCGCGCGACATGGCTGAGACATTCGAAAGTTCTCGTGCGCCCGAACCAGTGGGGGCGTTCCCACACGCCAAACGCGTTGGCAATTTTCTTTTTCTCTCCGGCATCGGACCGCGGGTCCGTGGCAGCAAGGAAATTCCCGGCGTCACTCTCGACGCCGACGGCAACATTTTGAGTTACGACATCGAAAAGCAGTGTCGCGCGGTTTTTGAAAACGTCCGGCTGGTTCTCGAAGACGCAGGCGCAAGTTGGAACGACATCGTCGATGTCACCGTGTTCCTGACAAACATGAAAAAGGACTTTCCGATCTACAACAAACTCTACGCCGAATATTTCGCCGGCGATGGTAAGCCGAACCCGACCCGCACAACGATTGAAATTACCGCTTTGCCCACACCAATCGCGATCGAACTCAAAGTGATCGCCGCGCTGAAATAATTCCATGGAGCGCGGGCTGCCAGACTGCCGGTCTCTGCTGTTTGCCGCGGCGCATTTCAAGTTAACTCACGTTTTCTTGTAGAGGCAACCGTGTCGGCTGCAATTAAACACTCTGCAGGCGGCAGGCCTGCCACTACAGTAATTAATGAACAACATGCCGTTTCGAATCCTCGCCGCCGATCATACCGGCATTACCGTTTCGAACCTTGAGCGTTCGCTCGCGTTCTGGCACGATGTGCTCGGATTCGAGCTTTCGCATCGTCCTCATCAGACCGGCGAGCTGGCCAGCGAAATTACCGGTGTGGCTGGCGCCGAGATTTCAATCGTCGTCCTCAAAGGTTACGGCCACAAAATTGAATTGCTCGAATACGTCGCACCTGCAGAGCGAAAGCGGATCGCTGTCAGACCATGCGACGTCGGATCAGTTCACGTCGCATTCACGGTCGATAATCTCGAAGCGATCCTTGATACAATCGCGGCCTCCGGTTGGAAAGCAGCCGGCAAACCGCAAACGATCAAAGTGGGTCCTAACACCGGGAAACGAGTTGTCTACGTCCGCGATCCGGACGGAACGACCATCGAATTTATGGAAATGCCACCTCGTCCTGTCGCATAGGCGATTCGGGACTACATTGAGACAGATGAGGGAAAAGTATAACTCATAAAGAAAGGGCAAATATGACAACAAGGAACCTGTTGATCACTGCGCTGGTTGGCACCGGATTGGTCGTGAGCAGCGCAGCGTGGGCTACTGAAGAAATGAGCGAACCCGTCGACATGAACTCGCTTCCAGCGGCGGTTCAAAAGACGATCAAGGACAAGGCAGCGGCAGGAGAGGTCGTCGCCGTAAAAAGAGAAGACGACAAGAACGGCAAATGGAACTACGAGGCCACCGTTCAAAAGGAAGGGAAAGAATGGTGCGTGGAGGTCGCTCCTGACGGGACGTTCGTGAAGAAACACAGAGAGAAAGCCAAAGAGTAACAAGTAAAATCGTAAAGGCTTCGCTCATTGTTCCACTCCACCGGTGAAGCGGAAGAGTTGAGAGATCGGAACCCGCTCGTGCTCAGGGCTGGTTGCTGGGATAGGTCGGGATCGCCCCGCGGGCGACGTTCTTGTAAACGGTGCCGCCTTTCATCACGAAAGTGACGCGACGTACCGCGGTGATGTCTTTGAGAGGATCGCCGTCAAGCGCGATGATGTCGGCCTCGTAGCCAGGAGCGATCGAGCCGATAAGGTTGCCCAGACGAATCGCTTCAGCGGCAAGCGAGTGCGCCGAAATCATCGCGCTCATTGGATCGACTCCAGCATCGCGCACCCGATCGATGAACTCTTCTGCATTGCGGCCGTGGGCGCCCGCCACCGCGTCCGTCCCGAACACGACTTTGAGTCCTGGAGTCTTCGCGGCGTGACGAACAATGTCGTGATCGAGTGACAACACGCGTTCCATCGCGGCGAAGCCCTCCTCGGTGTAACCGGACGTGCCGAGGAACCGCTGCTTGTTGGCGAGATAATTCTCGATCACTAGACCGGCTTGCGGATCGAAATATGTGCCATGTTCAGCCATCAGCTTTAGAGCATCGTCGTCCGCCAGCGTGCCGTGCTCGATTTGGGTGCAACCGGCGAGTGTGGCCGCGCGCACGGCATCTTTGTAAGCGTGGACGAGTGTACGTATGCCCAGTTTGTTCGCCTCGTCGCAAGCAGCGTTGAGTTGTTCCTGAGAAAGTGTCATCCCGCCGCCCTGGCGGATCGATGCTGAGGCAAAAATTTTAATCAGATCGGCGCCGGCTGCCTTCTGCTTGCGCACAAACGCGCGAATCTCGTCCGGCGTGCCGGTCTGTTCGCCCTTTCCTTCGAGCGGCTCAACAGCTGTCAGAATCCGCGGACCCGGAACCTCGCCTTTCGCGATGGCATCGCGCAACGGAACGTCTGTGGGCGAGCCGACGCTCTGCACCGTCGTAAAGCCCGCCATCAGCGTGCGCCAGGCATTCGACTCGGCTTGGTAGGCCGCGTATTGCGTCGTTTCGTCAGCGCCGGCGTTCTTACCGTCCGCGCCGAAACTCCAAGTGATGTGAACGTGCGAATCGATCCAGCCGGGCATCACCGTGAAGTTGCGCAGGTCGTAATCCACCGGCACTGCCTTGGGATCGAGCGCAACAATCTTTGATCCTTCAACCACGATGTGCGTATCGCGCAGAACCTTGCCCCGGCCGTCAAACAGGAGTTTCGCCGCAATAACGACGCGTTTTTTCTGCGGCGACACAGTTACGAGATCATTTTCTGCCGCCGCGGAGATAACTGTAAAAATCGAGAGGCCGACAATGATGCTGGGTATTCGCATTGCGCTACGGATTATCGCTAGTCTCAAATGATTAACGTCATGTCGAGAGCGATTATTGCGCCGTTCGTGTTGTCTCCGCCCGCAATGATTATAACAGCAGAAATACTTTGCACCGAAGGCGGCGCAAGTTTGAGCCGGACGGGCGATGCGACGCCAAGCGCGTGCGCTGGCCAGAATGCTGCGTTAGGATCGGTTATGCAGTTCTCTGCTGACGAAGACTTCGCCAAGCAGCTCGACGTCCAGGATCCGCTCCGACCTTTTCGCGAGCGGTTCCATCTACCGCTTGGCAAAAATGGAAAACCGCTGATCTATTTCGCCGGCAACTCGCTAGGTTTGATGCCGAAGTCGGCGAAGCAAATCGTCGAGCAGGAACTACATGATTGGGCAACGCTCGGCGTCGCCGCCCACCTGGAAGGTAAGACGCCGTGGTATTCGTATCACGAGACATTACGCGAGCCGGCAGCACGACTGGTTGGAGCAAAGCCGAACGAGGTCATCTGCATGAACAGCCTCACGGTCAACCTCCACCTGATGATGGCGACGTTCTATCGCCCGACCAAATCACGTTTCAACATCCTGATGGAAGATCCGGCGTTCCCTTCCGATACCTATGCGATCAAAACGCAGATTGTTCATCATGGATTAAATCCGAAGGATGGGCTGATATTGGCGAGGCCGCGCCAAGGCGAACTGACGGTGCGAACCAAGGATGTTCTCGATTTGATTGAAAGGCACGAAATTGCAGTCGTTCTAATTGGCGGCGTGAATTTTTTCACCGGTCAATTATTCGACATTCCGACTATCACGGCGGCAGCGCAGAAACATGGAATCATGGTGGGCGTCGATCTTGCCCATGCCATCGGCAACGTCCCGCTGTCGTTGCACGACTGGAATGTCGACTTCGCGGTATGGTGTTCCTACAAATATTTAAACGCTGGTCCGGGGGCAGTAGCAGGCGCTTTTGTACATGAGCGACATGCTTCCAATACTGATTTGCCACGTCTGGCCGGCTGGTTCGGCAACGATCCCAATACCCGTTTTCGCATGCATCTCGAACCAGAATTTATCCCCGTTCCGTCGGCCGACGCATGGCAGGTCAGTAACCCACCCATCCTGGCGATGGCGCCGCTGCGCGCGTCTCTTGCGATTTTCGACGAGGCCGGTGGAATGAAACCGCTCCGAGAAAAGTCGATTAAGCTGACAAGCTACCTCCAATTCTTGTTAGAGGGCGAGACGGACGGACGGTCAAAGCAACGATACACCGTGATTACACCACGGGAGATAAACGAGCGCGGTTGTCAGTTATCCATCCAAGCGCACGAACGTCCCAAAGATTTATTCAATAAACTGGAATCCTCCGGCGTGATATGTGATTTCCGTGAACCAAACGTCATCCGCGTCGCTCCCACGCCTCTTTACAACACTTTTCACGAAGTCTGGCGCTTCGCCAAAATGCTGACCTAGTTAGAGAAATCGGCTAGTAAGGTTGGAATCTCATCGGCTGATACGGTTCAAAAAGCCAGAACGATCGTCCGGTGTAGTACTGCATCAGTCGCTTGTTTTCGTTTGGTCCAAGATCATGAGCCCAGACCACGGGAGCAGCATCGATATCGGCCAAATTATAAACCCATTCTCGATGCTCAGTATCCCCTTCATGATAGCGAACAAAGATCAAATGACGGCCAGGTCGTTCGGTCAACAATATCTGTTCCATCGCTTCCTTGGTTGGAGTCCTGGCCTGGACCCGATCCGTCGCGACTTCCCGCGATTCGAACAGAAGCATTATCACAGCGACGGCAATCGGCATGGCACACACCAGAAAACGGCCGATCTCACGGCCATTGTATTTCCAGTGCCGAAGATACCGCAATGACTGCACCACAAGGATGAAAAGGGCCGCGGTAAACGGGGCTGCGTAATGTGGATACCACCACACCTCAGTCAACGACGCCACCGCGATTACTCCAATAACCACAGTGGCGAACCGCGTTCTTCGCGAATACCACAAAGAAGACGTGAAGGCGGCAAGCGGGAACAACCAGATCAGGTTGCCGTAGTAAATCCGCAGCAAAACGATCCAGTCGATCGGCCGATCCATGAAAAGATGCCAATCTCGCGCACGCTGGTACGTTCCCGACATCCGCGACTCAAGGTAGAAATGCTGAAATGTTCGCGGACTGGTGGACAGCGGAATAAATGAAAAAGGCGGCACAATTTCGTATTCCTCGTAATACTGGCGATACGGGAGACGTAGTGGATGTCCGGTGACGCGGTAATTGTCATAGGCCAACCAGGAAGCTCCGACGATGCCGATCAGGACGATTGGCAACCAGACGCGTGCAGTCCGATTTGCCATGCCCAAGCCAAGGAGGAACAGCAGAACGAAGAGTGATCCTTCAAAGGGGCGCGCGAGGACAACAATCACCGCCCCAATTCCCAAAACCCAGGCATACTGTGCCTGCTTTTTTCGAGTGATGCGGACCCATGCGCCGGTAACGAGAGCGCCGCCAATTGCCGCGACTGCCCCGCCCCAGTAACTATTCATCCAGTAGCTAAAAAGGCACAGATCCAGACCAATGAACGCGCCGAGAAGTGCCCAGCCCGGCGAAAACCAGCCTTGCAGCGCCCAGCAGAGCACTCCGGCCAACAGGCCCGCGCTTAGCCAAACGCCAAACCAGGGGTGACCGAAGGTGACCTGGCCGACGGCTAACGCGATTGCCTGCGCCGGTGGAAAGCGGGAAGCGTAAGTAGGTTGCTGAAGAATGTAAGGACTCTCGAAAAACTGCCAGAGCGGATGCGGCGGGTTCGTCAGCCGACCATGTTTAAAAGTGTCAGCTTGGAGAAGATAACTAAACTCGTCATAGACCGATGCCTTGGGAATTGGCCAGATTGGAAGGAGCGCGGCGCGCATCACCACCACCAACACGCCAATTCCGACCCAACATAATGTCCGATGACGTGCTAGTTTCCGCAGCTCGCATTCAATGGTTTGCCATCGACGGTGAAATGCCGCCGGCATGACTTTCGTAACCAAAGCCAGCCCTGTGATGAGCAGAGCGCAATAGACCAGATGATGGCTATGCATCTAACAATAGCGTTTTAGTTCTCACATCGATGTTCGGTGAGGAGCAGCATTTACCTTCGCTAATAATCAAGTCATGCGCTCAGACAATGTATTTTAATAACGGAATACAGTAATCTGTTTTTAACCGACGCAATTAATGAACCACCAACGCCAGAGCGAAACCATAGAAGTATCCATAGTCATTCCCTGCCTGAATGAGGAAGAAACTCTGGGAAGCTGCATTGAAAAAGCCGCGCGAGCTCTACGGGAACTTAAAATCGCCGGAGAAATCATAGTGGCAGATAATGGTAGCACCGATTTGTCTCCCACTATCGCTGAAAACAAGGGAGCGCGCGTAGTGAAAGTGAAAGAGCCGGGATACGGCAATGCGTTAATGGGCGGAATTGCAGCTGCGAGAGGTCGCTTCGTCATCATGGGGGATGCCGATTCCAGCTACGACTTCCTCGAGATCCCGAAGATCGTTGAGAAATTGCGGACGGGTTTCGATTTAGTCCAGGGTTGCAGACTTCCGGCTGGAGGCGGTTCGATTCGGCCTGGTGCGATGCCGTTTTTACATCGGTGGATCGGGAATCCCCTCTTTTCGTTTCTCGTCCAGAAATGGTTCCGGGCTCCAGTAAACGACGTTTATTGTGGCCTGCGGGGCTTTAGTAAAGCCATGTACGAGCGGCTCGATCAACGTTGCACCGGGATGGAGTTCGCCACCGAGATGATTATCAAAGCCAGTCTGCTCGGTGAAAAAATCACCGAGGTTCCAATTACACTTTATCCCGACGGACGCATCTCACACGCGCCGCACTTGAAAACGTTCCGGGATGGTTGGCGCACATTCCGATATTTTCTGATGTGCAGCCCCCGTTGGTTGTTCGTGGTTCCCAGTGCGATTTTCATAGCGTTCGGTCTGCTTGGTTATCTGGTGGCAATGCCAGGCCTGAGCATCGGCCGCGGTAGCTTTGACGCTCACACCCTTCTGTTCGCCAGCCTGGCGATCTTATGCGGATACCAGTGCATTCTCTTTGCCGTCTTCGCCAAAACTTTTGCTGTGACGGAAGGGTTCCTCCCGCCAGACCGGCATTTGGAACGCTTTTTTGAGATAGTGAATTTGGAACGGGGCCTGATCGTGGCGGGACTCGCGCTGCTTGCAGGCAGCGCGTTACTCCTGGCTGCAATTCGCCAATGGTGGCTGACGGGGTTCGGCCATCTGGATTACGCCTACACCATGCGATTTGTCGTCCCAGGGGCGACACTTGTCGCCCTCGGCTTTCAAACCGTCTTCTCCAGCTTTTTCGTCAGCATTCTCGGGATGCGCCGGAAGTAATTGGGAAAAACATGCTCAGATAAGATCGCCGGGCTTGTTAAAATTTCGAAAGTAATTTTCCTCATTCTTAGACACGCTAACGAGACGTAGCTTGCCGGCGGCAATCAATCTTTTCGCGAGTGACTGAAGCGAAAGGTCGGGCCCGGAAAGAGCCGCAATGACATCGTTATCGGCGTCTTTCGGGTAGATCGCAGCCAATGGCTCGGCGCGATCCCCGATCATCGGTACCACACCGCAGGAAGGTTTGATCACGTCGCAGAGCGAACGCAAAAAATCTTCGGTCATCAACGGCATGTCGATGGCAAGAGCAAGTAAGTGATCTGTTCGAATTCGCGGGAGCATTGCCGCGAGCCCGCTTAACGGACCGCGCGAAGGCGTCTGGTCGGGAACGAAATGCACGTCCGCCGGCCGCCACACCGGATCGCTCCGCGCCGAAAGGAAGATTTCTCTCGGCCGCAATTTCCGCAACGAATCGAGTTGAATTTCCCATAGCGGTTTTCCGTGGAAAACCAATGTCGCCTTATCCTGTCCCATCCGGCGCGATTCGCCGCCGGCGAGCAGCGCGGCGCTGATATTCACCCGACCCGCTCTGAAATCTGCGCGGTCGAACGCAACGTGCCATCCGTTAAGATGCGAGCACGCAGGCCGCCCCGGCCTTTGAGAAATTCTTTAGCGCCAGGGGCAATCGCGCGGTTCATCCAGTCGCAGGGCCGGCTCTCCTCCGTCCCGTAAAAACGAATGCCTTGCACTTCGAAGTCCCGGCCGATGAATTCGTTAAGATCGACGTTGCGGGTAAAGACATTTCGCCGCACTGCGCTGGGAACGATCTCCTCCACTTGTAATGCGCCGCACAGTTCATCGAAAACTTCGAGCGAGAAAAACGTGATCTGTCCCTTGTAGTCTTCTTTGAAATCGAAATAGCGGTCCCCGTGAAGCCCACGGCCCGCCACGCATTCGACTGTCGGCACCTCGATCACCGGGAAGTCATCCGGCTCAAGTCCATGATGCCCGACAAAATTGTGCCCACGTGAAACGTAAATGTGACAGATTTCCATCGGCGCCATGATAACATCGCCACCAATCCCGTGAAAGAAGACGGAATCAAGCCAGGTCAGATCATTCGCCGAAAACAGAATGGCGATTTGGAATATTTGCATGACGATCTCACGGTCGAAGAGCCTCTCGAGATTCGAATTGCCCGCAAGACAGTCGCCACCACAATGCGGACGCCCGGCTCCGACGAAGAGCTGACCGCGGGCTTTCTCGTTTCCGAGGGAATTATTCAAGCACCCGAGCAGATCGCCAACTTTTCGCGTCCCGCCGGCGCGCGAAATCGGGGCAACATCATAATCACCACGCTGGCCGAGGGCATAAAGGTTAAACTCAACTCTGTCCAACGCTTCGGTACCATTTCATCGAGTTGCGGCATCTGTGGCAAGGAAAGCATCGGCGCGATCCGGCAACATTTCCCGGTAATTGAACCGACAAAAGACATTCGCATCGATGTTGAAACATTGCTTTTATTACCGTCGCTATTGCGCGAGGGACAAAGCGACTTCGCCAGGACTGGAGGCATTCACGCAGCTGGTATTTTCAAGTTGGATGGCAGAGCGCACATCGTGAGAGAGGACATCGGCCGGCATAATGCCGTCGATAAGGTAATCGGACGGGCTTTTCTTAATCGCGAACTGCCGCTAGCACGTCGCATACTTCTCGTTAGCGGCCGCGCGTCTTTTGAAATTATGCAAAAAGCGCTTTCTGCCGGGATTCCGATCGTTGCTTCGGTTTCAGCCCCCTCCACCCTGGCGATGGAGTTCGCACGTGAATGCAATCAGACGTTGGTCGGTTTTCTTCGGCCACCCTCGTTTAACGTTTATTCGCACACCGAACGCATTATTCTCGGATAATTTCTGCGCGGCCCGAATGCGTTCGAGGCTGACACAGACGCACTACATACGCGCCTCGCCCCGAATTCGATTGATCGCCTCCGTCGTATCGGAGGAAGGGGCGATCGTTATTACGACACTCTTGCTCGCGGGCGTGTTACTCCGATCAGCCGAGCTGTTTATGGAGACAAGAACATTAGCCTCGGGAAAATAGGTGGCAGTGCAACCGTGCGCGATCCTGATGGGCGCAACCATGAAGTGCCGCGCGATTCGTTTCTCATTACGGTGGTAGCTGGTTAAATCGACCAGCTGTCCTTGCTGCAAGCCAGCAGTCTTCACGTCCTCCTCGTTCATGAAGATGACACGCCGGCCATTATAGACACCGCGGTAACGATCGCTCAGGCCGTAAATCGTAGTGTTAAACTGGTCGTGACTGCGGACCGTCGTCATTAAATATTGCCCTGGTCCAAGTTGATGCCGCGGTAAATCTGAAACGATGAATTTCGCTTTGCCTTCCTTGTTCTTGAATTCGCGTTTGTCACGTGCGGCATTCGGCAGATAGAAGACATCGACGCGAATTCGCCTGTTGAAATCTTCAAACCCGGGGATAACACGCTCGATGCGATCGCGAATGCGATCGTAATCCGCGATCAAACCATCCCAGTCAACGGTCGTACGCTGTCCCAACGTAGCCTTTGCCAGCCCGGCAATAATCCACGGTTCGCTCCGCAGATGTTTGCTCGCGGGCTCAGCATGCCCGCGCGATGGATTGATGATACCCATCGAATCTTCGACCGTAACGAACTGCTCACCAGACTCCTGACGATCAATCTCGGATCGGCCCAGACAGGGAAGAATCAGCGCTACCTCGCCGGTGATTAAATGCGAGCGATTTAATTTCGTCGAGACGTGTGTCGTCAGCCGGCAACTCTGTAGGGCTCGCGCTGTGTATTCGGTATCGGGTGAAGCAACCAAAAAGTTCCCACCCATTCCAAAGAAAGCTCGAATTCTTCCGTCGTGCATCTGCTTGATCGCTTCGACCGTGTCGCACCCGTGTTCCTGCGGCGGCGCAAATTGAAATTCGCGGCCGAGGTTTTCACGGAACGAATCGTTCATCCGTTCCCAAATCCCCATCGTCCGATCCCCTTGCACGTTGGAATGTCCGCGTATCGGACACGGCCCCGCTCCCGGCCGGCCGATGTGACCGCCCAGCAGGAGAAAATTCATCACTTCCTGAATGGTAGCGACCGCGTTTTTGTGCTGGGTCAGTCCCATCGCCCAGCAACAGATGATGCGTTTGCATCGCATCGCGATTCGAGCGGCTTGCCGAATCTGATCGCGGCTCAATCCACTGCCGTCGATGATGTCGTCCCAGGCAGTTGCGCGTAAATTCTCAACGAAAACATCGAAGCCCACGGTGTATTCTTCGATAAACGCGCGGTTAAAGACGGAGCCTGGCTTGGACTCGTCCTCTGTGAGCATCTCTTTCATGATCCCGCGCATGGCTGCCATGTCTCCGTTTATGCGAACGGGTAGCCAAAGATCACTCAACGGCGTCCCTTTGTTGAACAGCATCTTCGTCGCGTAGGCGAATGGGTTTCGGTACTCCTGCGGATTCGGATTAACCACTGCCATCAATCCGGGCTCCGGCATCGGATTGATGGCCACGATGGTTGCGCCATTTTTTTTTGCATGCTCCAGCGTGGTCATCATCCGCGGATGATTCGTTCCCGGATTTTGCCCAAGAATGAAAATGCCGTCGGCCTTTTCGAAATCTTCCACCTTTACACAGCTTTTGCCGATGCCGATGCTTTCGTTCAATGCCGCGCCACTTGATTCGTGACACATGTTCGAACAATCGGGCAGATTGTTAGTCCCAAATTGTCTAACGAAAAGTTGGTAAAGAAACGCGGCCTCGTTGCTTGTTCGGCCGCTGGTATAGAAGGCTGCAGCGTTGGGCGTTGGCAACGCATTTAGTTCCCGCGCCATCAGCGCGAAAGCTTCGTCCCATTCGATCGGTTCGTAATGAGTCGCGCCCGCCTGCTTGATCATGGGATGGACCAGACGCCCTTGCAGTTCCAACCAGTGGTCCGTTCGCGCCTGCAGATCCCCAATCGAATGCTCACGAAAGAACTCCGGCGTGATCTTTTTCCGTGTCGCTTCACTCGTTAATGCTTTGACGCCGTTCTCGCAGAATTCAAACAGATGCGGATCGACATCCGGGCTCGGCCAGGCACAGCTCTGACAAGCGAAACCGTCCTTCTGATTGATCTTAAACCAATCGCGGATGCCGCGAGTGAACCCACTCTCGCGAAATGTGAATTTCAAACTTTCCGTGACCGCCCGCATCCCAGCGGCAACACGATCCGGTTCGCGTAATTTCGCCTGCTGATTCTCTTCGGGCGATTGTGCTCCCGGCGTAGGGTCTTTGTCCGCCGAATCCATGCGAGACCGTCCACCGAGAATTCGATCAGGCAAGATTTTTGGCAATCAGCCGGCTCGCCAACGACTACACGTCAACCCGAGCGGGATGACAGGAAAATATGGACGGGGCTCCGAAGATGTGATCCGGAGTGCTCGCTGCACACTCACCAGAGCAATTGTTTGACGCAGGTAATCAGCCCCTGAATCGCGAAAGGTTTGACCAAATATTTTACATCGTGCTTGGTCAAGAACAGCGCGATTCGTGCATCGGTCGCAAAGCCGGTGATGAATATGAACCGATCGGCCAGAGACGGGCGCATTTCCTTTGCCTTCAAATAGAACTCGTCACCACGCAAGCGCGGCATCTTCAGGTCGCAGATTACCGCGTCGTATTCGTGCGCCTTGACCTTGAGCAAGGCCGCTCGTCCATCAAAGGCGACATCAACGAGAAAATTCTCGTCCGCCAAAATCCATTGCAAAGCCGACGCCAGCTGCTGGTCATCATCGACTACCAAAATGGCTTTCAGCGCGAGACTATTGACATGGGGCTCAAGCCCTCCCGAATGCGACTCGGATTTCATTATGACGCTGGCTTTGCTCAGCAGTCATGGTGCCAAGTCGCAGGCAGTGAAGCAGAGATTGACGCTAAAGGTCAGAAAATCCGTGATATAGAGGTAATCTACGGCTAAGAATTTCGATGGATGCCCGGGAAATTTGTCCTTATCGGCAGTGGCTTGGCGGGTGGATTACTTGCTGCATACCTCGGCCGGCGCGGCTACGAAGTCGAACTTTACGAGCGCCGCGGTGATCCGCGCGAAGGCAATATCGTCGGTGGGCGCTCAATCAATCTGGCGCTTTCGACCCGCGGAATTCACGCCCTCGAGCAAATCGGTATCGCCGATGAGGTGTTGCGCCACGCGATTCCAATGCGCGGCCGAATGATCCACGATAGATCAGGCAATCTGCATTTCTCGCCTTACGACCGCGATCCAAACAAATTCATCAACTCAATCGGTCGCGCCGCCCTTAACACTACTGTAATCGAAGCCGCACAGCGCTACCCGAATGCTAACGTGCATTTCAATCATCGATGCGTTGATGTAGACCTTGAACAAGCGGTCGCACATCTTGCCACCGCATCTGATGTAGAGGCGGCTGGGCCGGCCGGACCACAACGAGAAATAATCAGCGCGCGTGGCGACTGCGTCATCGGCGTGGACGGCGCATTTTCTGCAGTCCGCCAATCAATGCAGAAAGAGATGACCGGTTTCGAATATGACGAGAGCTACCTCGCGCATGGCTATAAAGAGCTGACGATTCCGCCAGCGCCGGATGGCTCATGGCGAATGGAAAAAAATGCTCTCCACATTTGGCCGCGCAAAAGCTTCATGATGATCGCGCTGCCCAATCCAGATGGCTCCTTTACCTGCACGTTGTTCTGGGAATTTGAAGGACCGCGTAGCTTTGCTTCCACCAAAACTGACGACGAGATCCGGCGCTTTTTCGAAGAAGAATTTCCCGATGCCGTCCCGCTCATGCCTTCTTTGCTCGATGATTTTAAGACGAACCCGACTGGTTCGCTGGTGACCATTCGTTGCGCACCGTGGTTCTATAAAGACAAAGTCACACTGCTTGGCGATGCTGCTCATGCCGTTGTTCCGTTCTACGGTCAGGGGATGAATGCCGCTTTCGAAGATTGTGTCGTGCTCGACGAATGTTTGGCCGAATTTACCCAGGATAGACAGCGCGCGTTCGCTCAATATTTCGAACGGCGAAAAGAAAACACTGACGCGCTCGCCGATCTTGCCGTCCAAAATTTCATCGAAATGCGCGATAAAACCGCCTCCCCTGCCTTCCGGGCAAAAAAGAAGCTCGATCATATGCTCGAAGGGGTGTTGCCCGGGACTTATCTGCCGCTTTATGCGATGGTCACATTTACGCGGTTGCCTTATTCCACGGCAGCAAAACGCGCCCGGTTCCAAGACCGCGTTGTCTTCGGCAGCCTTATCGGCGCGGGATCTTTGTTACTCATTGCAGTATTGTTGGCGCTGCTTCACTAATACAAATGAACCGAACTGAAATGGTTCGATTCACACATTCGGATGCACACGCTTGATCACCTCTTCGATAACAACAAAATTTGGGCGGGGCGTATCCGGGAACAGGACCCGCAGTTTTTCCTGAACTTGGCGCGCCAGCAGTCGCCCACCTATTTCTGGATTGGCTGTTCCGACAGCAGGGTTCCCGCGAATCAGATTGTCGGCCTGGCGCCTGGAGAATTATTTGTTCACCGAAATGTGGCCAATCTCGTTGTGCATACCGATCTCAATTGCCTGTCGGCCATGCAATTCGCAGTGGAGATCTTGACAGTGCGGCACATCATTGTCTGCGGACATTATGGGTGCAGCGGCGTCGGGGCGGCATTTCGGCGAGACCGGCTCGGGTTAAGTGACAAGTGGATTTGCCATGTCGAAGATGTGCGGCTGAAGCATGATCGGCTATTGGCGCGCGCTGGCGGTGAGGCAGAAGCCTGTAACCGTCTGTGCGAACTTAACGTTATTGAGCAGGTAGCCAACGTCTGTTGCACGACTATTGCGCGCGACGCGTGGAAAAACGGCCGGGAGCTGTCTGTGCACGGCTGGATTTATGACATCAGCGACGGGTTGTTGAGAGATCTGAACTTTACTGTTAGCTCGGATCAACAAACGATGGATGCGTATGAAGCGGCAGTTGCCGCTTTATCGGCCATAACAGATTAAATTGCCCATGAGCTCGGACCTGGCACAACTGGCATGCGACCGCTACGAGATTGCTGACGCGCTGCATCGCTTCGCTTTCGGTCTTGACCATGGCGATGCCGATTCGCTGGCGTCGGCGTTCACGGAAGATTGCATCTTCGATTTCAGACCTGCGGGAAAGAAGCTTGAGCTGGACTTTCCCAAACTGACGGGCCGTCAAGCCATCGTGGAAGCACTCATCCCCCTCCTCGGCCCACTCGACACCAGCCACACGGTCAGCAATCTGCAAATCGAGATTAGTGACGACTCGGCAACGTTGTACGCTTACGTCATGTCGCAGCATTTCATGCCGCGGCAAGGTTCACGCCGCGGATCGGAGAATGCCCTTTTGATGAATCGCTACGATTGCGAGTTGGTGCGCGACGGACAGAAATGGCGCTTCAAGCGCGTAACGATTGATAATGCGTGGGCACGAGGGAATCCGGAAATCCTTAACGCGCTCGCGATTCAGCGGGCCTTGGCCACGAAAACGAAGCATCCGAAGTAACGCGAAAATCGCGCAGCCGGAGTTGTCTTTGTGTCTGGTGCGGGTGTAAGAATCCCATCAACCATTCTATTTATTATGAGCGATACACACGTTCCATTAATCAGTTCCGGCGTGGCCGGACCACTTGGTGTTCTGCATCTGCCGCGGATGTGGCAGAAAGTCTCTCTGGAGGCAGCAGGCAAACTTGCCGCCGGTTATCCCGGCATCGGCCGAGGTTTCGACGCAATAACCTGTGCCAACCTCGGTCTGGAAGAACAAGCGGTGAAGGATCACATCAAACAAAACAAACCGACTTATCCGCAGTTCGAAGCGTGGGTGAAGAAAAATGCGAAGTCGCTAAACCCGCAGACGATCGAGAAACATAATGCGGCGGTCCGCGGGTATATTCACGATGACGAAACGCGCAAAGAGATTCTGGGCAATTGTGGGATGCCCAATGATGCGTCAGCGCCGAAGGACGCGGTGAACCTGAACAATCTGGACGATTGGCACGAATTTCACACGGCAGTGCTGCGATAGCTACCGGAAACAGGAATCGTCAGCAGTTGTAGAGGTGCTTTGGGCCAACCGCCTGCCTCTGCAACGATCGGTGCAGGCTGACACGCCTGCAGTCTCCTCTTGACAGTCTAGGGAAAAGATTGAACGGTTTTTTTACCAAGACTGTCTAGGTCGACCAAACCCTTATGGCGAAAGAGAAACCAGACCTCGTTTACGGAACGCTCGACATGTTGATCCTCAAAGCGCTCCATCACGGTCCAAGACATGGGCTGGCGATCGCGGACCGGATCCACCAGATGTCGAAAGATATCTTGCGGGTCGAACAGGGTTCGCTCTATCCCGCTCTTTATCGGCTTGAGGCACAAGGTTGGATCAAGGCTGCGTGGGGCGTGTCCGAAAACAATCGCAAAGCGCGCTATTACGAATTGACCAGCGCGGGACGAAAACAACTGACAGCAGAAAAAGATCATTGGTTGCGGATTACCAGGGGAATCAATCTCGTCCTTTCAGGAACCTGAATCGCTTATGCCACAAGTTCGCGCCTGGTTTTGTCGACTGTTCGGTTTCTTTCGAAAAAACCGCGGTGAGGCAGAGATGGCCGAGGAAATGCAACAACATCTCGATCTCCTGATTGAGCGAAATGTCGCTGCAGGGATGCCTGCCGGTGACGCGCGTTATGCGGCGCTCCGACAATTCGGAGGCGTCGAACAAATCAAGGAAACCGCGCGCGAACAACGGATGTGGAGATGGGCGGACGAATTTGTCCAGGATGTACGATTCGGCGGCCGAATGCTCTGGCGCACTCGGAGTTTTTCAATCCTGGCAATTCTCTGCTTAACACTCGGAATCGGCACCAACGCCGCAGTCCTGAGTTGGATAGAAGGAATTTTGATTCGTCCCTATCCGCTGGTCGCGCATCAAGACCGCATGTTTGCGTTGAACGCTACCACGCGCGGCGTGACTGGATTTACCGGACTCTCGTATCCCGAATTTCTCGATTACGAAAGAAATTCCACGCTCTTCGAGTCGTTTATCATCGATCGGATCATGGGCACGACACTTAGCGTAGGTGACCGGGCCGAACGCGCGAGCGGTGGAATTGTTTCCGCAAATTATTTCGACGCGCTCGGAGTGCGCCCGTTTCTCGGGCGCGGGTTCCGACCAGAGGAGGGCACGGGCCGCGACGCGCATCCGGTCACAGTGATCAGTTACCGGACCTGGAAAGATCGTTACAACGCCGACCCTAACATTATTGGCAGAACTCAAATTCTAAATGGGGTTGAGCACACGATCGTCGGTGTCGCGCCAGAAAAATTCCACGGCACCTTCATCGGTTACTCATTCAGCTTCTGGGTTCCGACGTCGATGCAGGAGACATTCGATACAACCGGTTATAAATTGGAAGATCGCGGCGCGCGCTGGATTGAAGGCTACGCATTTCTGAAACCTGGGGTGACGCGTAAACAGGCGGAGGCTGAGCTTTCTGCAAGCGCTCAACGGTTGGAGAAGGACTACCCGGAAACAAATCGCGGTCACAGCCTATCGCTTCTGCCGTTGTGGAAAACGCCGTTTAACCAAGCCGGCAACATGTCGTCGACACTGGGTATCACGATGGCGGTCGTGTTTTTTGTTCTACTGATTGCGTGCGCGAATGTAAGCAATCTTTTGCTCGCGCGATCGCTGCTGCGCCGGCACGAGATGACAATGCGCCTTGCGCTCGGTGCGGGGCGGCGTCGTTTGATCAAACAACTTCTCACCGAAGGCCTGCTGCTCTCATTGATCGCCGCTGCTGGAGGAATCGCAGTTGCCCATTGGTGCCGCAATGCGCTCGTGCTCGCGTTCCCCTCACCCGCGGCGGGAATCGTAATTGATCTTCCGGGACAAATTGATTGGCGCGTGCTCGCGGTAAGCATTGCCATCTGCATTGGAACTACAATGCTCTTTGCGCTGGTGCCGGCGATCCAGGCCAGTTATATCGATCTTTCCGGCGCGCTGAAAAGTGAAGGTGGCGGTGTAGTAAGTGGTAGTATCCGATCGCACTTACGCTCCGGTCTGGTGCTGGTTCAGGTATCATTAAGCTTCGTTTTGCTAGCCGGTACAGGCTTACTCCTGCAAAGCTTGCAGCGAATGCAGAATACCAGCCCGGGTTTCTCGACGAACGTAATAGTATCCGGCGCTGACTTATTCTCGGCCGGTTACAACCTCGAACGCGCGAAGGCTTTTGCTACTCAGTTACTTGATCGAGTGCGCAAGATTCCTGGTGTTGAATCAGCAACGCTGGCGCGATTGATGCCGTTTAGTTACGGGACTTTTTCGGAGGCTCCCCTCGAAATCGATGGTTATAAGCCCGCGCCCGACGAGCAATTGAACTCATCCTATATCGAAGTAGCTGAGGATTATTTCAAGACGTTAGGTATTCCGATTGTGGCTGGACGGGAATTCCGACGCACGGATGACGAGAACGCGTCGCCGGTCACTATCATTAATGAAACGATGGCGGCGAAATACTGGCCAGGGAAAGATGCCGTTGGTCAACGACTCAAAGTGAAAGACAAGTGGTTGCAAATTGTCGGCATCGCCAAGAAGGTAAACTACGAGAACAAGCTCGAGCTACCGAGATCCTTCTTCTACGTGCCGCTGCGACAGAACTTTTTTGCGAGCAATAACCTCCTTATCCGGACGCGGGAGACTCCGGGCGTAATCCGCACTGCGCTCGCGCACGAAGTGCGTGCGCTCGATCCTACTTTGGCGCCGACTGCTCCCTTCCGCGTCCAAGAACAAGTGGACAGGAGGGGTTATACCCAGCGACTTGCCGCTACGTTGATTGCAATTTTTGGCGCGATGGCGCTTTTTCTTGCCGCGATTGGACTTTATGCCGTGATGTCTTACTCGGTTTCGCAGGGCACACGCGAGTTCGGATTGAGAATGGCACTCGGCGCCGGTGCGGCGGATCTGTTGCGTCTAGTGCTGTCGCGTGGCCTCCTCTTGACTGCGGGCGGCATTGTCATTGGCATAGTCGCCACGCTCATCTTTACACGGCTCATGACCAACTTGCTATTTCAAGTTAGCCCACGCGACCCAGTCGCTTTCGGAGCCGCGCTCGTTGTTCTGGGCACTGTCGCCTTTGTCGCTTGCGTTTTGCCAGCATGGCGCGCAACGCGCATCGATCCCGTCCGCGCATTGCGAGTTTAGGTCAATCGTCGCCAATCAGTCGCATCCGCATAATCCGCGGTTAGGGTCTGGCCCCTGAGCAGGGAAACCCGGAAATCCTGAATGGTTTGGCCTTTTACCGCGTTTTGCGCACGAAATCCGAGCCGTCGAATAACTTCCGCGCGCGTTTCGTCTTTGAATCGACGGCTTGAGTGTGAAAACATCGCTTGTGTTAACTGCAAAGCGGTCGATACTTACCGAGTTATTGGATTGTTCTGTATCGTTCGTTGCATGGTGGATCGTCCAGGCGAGGTTGTCCTCGGTGGTGATTTGAAACCCGATTCCCGGGAACGGCTCTGAAGCTGGCAGTTTTTCCTTCTAACAAATCACTATGAAACTATACGTTGGTAATCTCTCTTTTGAGACCACCGAAAACGATCTTCAGGATCTTTTTGAACAACACGGCCAGGTCAGCGAAGTCTCGCTGATGATGGATCGTATGACCGGCAAGTCGCGCGGTTTTGCGTTCGTCACCATGAACGACAAAGCGCAAGCGGAAGCCGCCATGGCCGCGCTAAATGGCAAGGAACTCGCGGGACGGGCCCTGAACATAAACGAAGCGCACCCACGCGAAGAGCGGCCACGCCCATACGGCGGCGGCGGCGCCAAGCGCTCTTTCAGCGGTTTTCGCCGATAGAGTTTGATTGCGGCTGGCGCCCATTTACCTGAGCGCCGGCCAGCATCGACCATTATGAATTCGGAAAAGGCAATCGAAATCGAAGGAACCATCACCTCGGTTCTGCCCGGCACGATGTTCCGGGTTTCGTTGAATGGCGCGCCCGGAAAAGGATCCAGCATGCGCCAGGTCCTGGCCCACATTTCAGGAAAAATGCGGAAGCGTTTTATCCGCCTCACCGTAGGCGACCGCGTCAAGATGGAAATGTCGCCCTACGACATGGACAAGGCCCGTATCGTTTACCGGCTCTGATGAACAACTTCAATCTCACCCGCTCTGTCAAACCGCCCGACGGATCGGTGATCAAACGCATTCTCGTGCGCTGCCCATCCACCGGGAAACTAACGCCGACTGGCAAAACGGTTAAAGAAGCGTTGTGGAGCAAAACAAAACTGAATCGTCCGCGCCTGACCTGCCCGCATTGCCGCCAAGTCCACAATTGGACGAAAAAAGATGTCGTGCTGGCGCGCTGAGCATTTCCGGGCTAAAAGACCGGCTTCTGAAAATACTTTCTCTCCCGCTGCACCGGATTAACTGGCTCACCAGTTCGTTCCTCATCGGAACAGCGTTCTTCACCGTCATCGGTCTGCCGATTTACTTTTGGTTCTTCGACCTCAACTGGTTCCAGGGCGGAATGTTCTTTGCTTTCGTCGCGCTCACCGGATTCAGCATCACCGCTGGTTATCACCGGCTGTTCGCGCATAAAACCTACGAAGCGAAGTGGCCCCTGCGCCTGCTTGTGCTTCTCTTCGGTGCCAGCGCTTTCGAAAACTCTGTCCTCATGTGGACGAGCGAACATCGGCGGCATCACAAACACACCGACCACGAGGAAGATCCTTACAACATCCAGAAAGGTTTTTTCCACGCCCACATCGGCTGGCTTCTTTTTAAACTCAATCCGCAACCGCCTTACCATAACGTACGCGATCTCCACAACGATCCGCTCGTGCGCTGGCAACATCGCTATATTCACCTGCTCGCTGTGCTGATGGGTTTTGTGCTCCCGACCGTAGCTGGATTTCTTTATGACGGCTGGCCGGGTGCGCTCGGCGGATTTTTAATCAGCGGCCTCGCCCGGATCGTCGTTGTTCAGCACACCACGTTCTTTATCAACAGCGCTTGCCACTGCCTGGGCCGGCAGCCGTATTCGACACGATGCAGCGCGCGCGACTCATTTTTTCTCGCGCTTTTTACTTTAGGCGAGGGCTACCACAACTATCACCACGAGTTTCAGCACGATTACCGCAACGGCGTCAAGCCATGGAACTGGGACCCCACCAAGTGGTTGATCTGGATCCTCTCCAAACTGCGCATCACCTCCGGTCTGCGCCGCGTCCCCCCGGAAAAAATCGCGGCCGCTGAGCAGGCGGTGCACATGAAATTATCCAGCTGACACGCCACGCGTGTCTGTCCTTCTCACCGGGTCCGCCCGCAAACGAGCTCCACCCGCAGTTCGCGCTAACACCGCGCCCGAAACCAACAGGCCGCCGATTCCAATATGTTCGATTCGGACTTGACTGTTTAAAGCAGTCAGGCTCGCAAAAGCGTGAGAGCAGAGTTGCCTGACGTACTTCTTGCTATTATTGACGCATGGAGCAGGGGCAACGAGCGTTGACGCATGTTGCAAGCTGGGCAATCAAGCCTAGACCCCTTGTTCCGACGAACGAGCGAGACACTTGTCGCGGCGCGAAGACACTGCCGCAAAAGTATTTTGTTTCGCCGGATATCTTCGAGCAGGAGCAAGCGAGAGTCTTCTCCACGCAATGGTTGCTAGTCGGGCATCAGAACCAGATCGCGAAGCCAGGGGAATTTTTGGTCAATGAGGTGGCGGGCGAATCGCTAATTGTGATCCGCGATAAAAACGGAGAGATTCACGGCTTCTTTAACGTCTGCCGGCATCGAGGCACGAGATTAATTGAAGATGGAAGCGGGCATGCGTCCGCAATCCAGTGTCCCTATCATGCGTGGACCTACGGGCTGGATGGGCGATTGAGTGGCGCGCCGCACATGGACGAGGTCCCGGGGTTTGATAAAGCCGATTATTCGTTGCGCGCGGTGAACCTGGAGATTTGGGAAGGATTCATTTTTGTGAATCTGGCGGGCAAAGAGGCCGCGACCAACGGCAGCGACTACGAATCATTGGAAGATTGGTTCGCACCGTTGAAGGGGAAATTTTCGAATTGGAACATTGCCTTTTTGCGATCGGCCAAACGGATTGAGTACGACGTGCGGGCGAATTGGAAACTGATGTTCGAGAATTATTCGGAGTGTTATCATTGCCCGGGGGTGCATCCGCAGTTGCAGAAGGTCTCTCCTTACGATTCCGCGGAGAACGATCTGACTGAAGGGCCCTTTCTTGGTGGGTTCATGAGAATCAACAAGGGCGCCGGTCTAACCATGAGTGGGAAAGCCTGCGCGCTAGCGATCGAGCAGGAGCACCCACCTTCGGCAGGCTACGGCGTGACAAGTGAGCAGGAGAAATTGGTGTTCTACTATTCGATTTTCCCGAACATGCTCCTCTCACTGCATCCGGAATATATGATGGTGCATCAGCTTTGGCCGAAGGCACCGGACCGGACGCTGATCGTATGCGATTGGTTTTTTCATCCCGAGGCGTTCGATCGGTCTGATTTCAAACCTGAGGATGCGATCGAGTTCTGGGACATGACCAACAAACAGGATTGGCACATGTGCGAGTTGAGCCAACAAGGCATTGCGTCGCGCGCCTATGAGCCGGGACCTTATTCTTCGCGCGAAAGCATTCCTGCAGCGTGGGACAGGTATTATTTGCAAGCCATGCGGTGACGCACAGGGCGTCGTTGTAGAGGCGCTTGGCACAATCGCCGTTGCAACGCCGATATTTCGTTAGCTGTTACTGGTCCTGAAGGCCGCCTGTTTGTTGTGAATGTAAAGATTGATTTGTTCTTCGAGGATCTCGAGAGGCAGCGCGCCGTTTTTAAGCACCGCATCGTGAAATTCGCGTTGATCGAACTTGTCGCCTAATTCTCGTTGGGCGCGCTCGCGCAGTTCCTGAATTTTAAGCATGCCAACCTTGTAAGCACAGGCTTGACCAGGATCGACGATGTAACGTTCGACTTCGGCCGTAACATCCTTTTCTCCCATTCCTGTCTTTTCCAGCATGTAGGCAATCGCTTGCTCGCGTGTCCAGTGTTTGGCGTGAATTCCGGTATCGACAACAAGACGAACCGCACGGAAAAGTTCATCCCGCAATCGGCCCAGATCCCCAAATGGATCGCCTTCGTACCAGCCGGCTTGCTTGGCCAGCCATTCGCTATAGAGCGCCCACCCTTCCATGTAGGCCGTAAACGGAATCACTCTCCGAAATTGTGGAAGGCCTTTGAGTTCGTGCGCGATCGAGATCTGCCAGTGATGTCCGGGCACGCCTTCGTGGTAGGAGAGTGTCGGCATGCCCCACTTCGGCACTTCGTTCATATCGCGAAGATTTGCGAAGAAAACGCCCGGCCGACTCCCATCCATTGCCCCGGGCTGATAGTAGGCGCCCGGCGCCGTAGCTTCTTTGAATGCCTCAACCCGGTGCACTTCTACTTTTTCCTTCGGAAAAGTAAGGAACAGTTGTCCGCAATGGGATAGCGCAGTGTCGATTAAGCGCTGGTATTCAGCCAGTGCGGCTCTCCTGCCATCGTCATCGCTCGAGTAAAGAAAGCGCGGGTCTTTAGCGAGTTTATCCATCACGGCACCGGTCGGCTGTCCGACAAAACCGTTGGCATCGAGGAGCACACGCATTTCGCCTTCGATGCGGGCGACTTCACGCAGACCAAGCTCGTGCAACTCATTTGGCTTCAGAGTGGTTGTCGTGTTGTGGCGCAGGATATAGGCGTAAAAGGCGTCACCGTCGGGTAACTTCCATACTCCGTCATCAGTTGACGTCTTCGGCAGGACGCCTTTGAAATAATCGATCAGCTTTTGGTAGGAAGGATAAACCGCGCTGTTGATTGCCGTTTCAACACGCGTCTGAAAATCCGTGCGTTCCGCATCGGTCAATTTTTGGATCTTAGCCGCGCGTTCCTTGAAGGAGGTGGCGAGAATATTGTCGGCAGGTGGTTTAGCGATGAAATTGCTCATTTCCCTCAGCACCTCTTCGACCACGAAACGCGGCGGGATAATTTGTTTCTGCTCACGGAGACGCACGCTTTCGAGCACCTGATCGAATTTCTTCGGCACGGCGTTGAGCCGCATCACGTAATACTCACAGTCCTGCTTGGTGCGCAGCGGGTGCGTGTTCGCCATGAACGATGGAAACTGGTTTTGCACGCCGTTAAGCTGATTGACCGGATGATTGTGAAATTGCCATTTCTCTCCTTCCACCTCGTCTGCGACGTACCATTCGAGGATGTGAGTGGAGAGCTTTTGCGACGGCGTCTGTCGATCCAGCGGGTATTCGTGCAATTGCCGGAGATCCTTTTTCCACCGGTCGATAACCGCCTGTTGATGCGCTGGCGACGCGTCATCGAGCTTGCCGTTGTGACTGGTAATCCCAAACTGTTCGACCAAGCCGAGTGACGTGAGCAATTCCGGCTCGTTGAAAATTACTTCTACAAAGGCCTTTTCGTAAAAGAGATTGAGGCTCCAGGGACGAAACCAAATCAGGTTTGTGAGAAAAGTGGCGCCCGCGATGACGATCCCGACCAGGATCGCGAGCAGCATTTTCAGGAAAAACTTCATACCAAAAGTAGAAGAGAGAAATGCCGAAAACTCACGTTAAATCGTTGAAAGGTTAAGGCGTTGAAGCGAGCGTGAGCTAATGCCGCCGCTGACATACGCGAGTTATCTCGATCTGGAGAAGCTACTCACGCTCCAGAAACCGCGCTCAAGCCCACCTGAGCATGACGAGATGCTGTTCATCATCATCCATCAGACTTACGAGCTCTGGTTTAGGCAATTGCTGCACGAATTTGAAAAAATTAAACGCGATTTCTCGGCGGGCGATCTTTTTGGCGCGATCCATTCCTTCAAGCGCACCCGGACAATCATGAAAACGCTTGTCGCGCAGGTGGACATTCTTGAAACGATGACGCCATCGTCTTTCTCCAGCTTTCGCGACCGACTCGAAACCGCATCGGGATTTCAATCGGTCCAATTTCGCGAGATTGAATTCGTGCTCGGATACAAGAGGGAATCGGCACTCGCTTATGTGAAGCCGGAGTTCCCCGGGTTCGGTCGGCTTAAAGAATTACTGCGGGAGCGCACGGTGATAGATCATTTCTACGATTTTCTCGAAACGCGCGGGGCCCGGATTCCAGCGGAAATAAAAAATCGCGATCTCTCGAAGGCGAATGGACCGAACGAGCAAGTGCAGGCGGAAATCTTGCGCCTCTACGAGAGTTCGCCCGAAGTTTCCATCCTCTTCGAGTTGATGACGGACTTCGACGAGGGGCTACAGGAATGGCGCTATCGACATATCAAGCTGGTTGAGCGCACGATCGGCGCAAAGAAGGGCACCGGCGGATCACCCGGTGTGCCGTTTCTCAAAGAATCGTTGTTCAAGCCGATCTTTCACGATCTCTGGGCCATTCGTCGCGAAATGTGAGTCCGAACCGGACCGGCGCGTCCCCGGTGTTATCGTTAAATTGCTGGAGCATTAAAGCATCGGCGCCCTGAGTGAGATAAATGGGGACACGACAGCGCGTGTCGCTCCAATCAGAAAAAACTGCTTCCCCACCCCGTTCTGGTTCTATAGGAATTCAGCAAATGAGAAAATATATTGCAGAATTTATCGGCACTTTTTTCCTCGTGCTCACGGTGGGATGCACTGTCATTCCAAGCGCGGCCGGGGTTATTCCTGCGCTCGCCATCGGCGCAGTGCTCATGGTTATGGTTTTTGCAGGCGGACACATCTCGGGCGGGCATTTCAACCCGGCAGTGACATTCGCGATTTTTATCCGCGGAAGATTGGAGATGAAGGATGTGATTCCATACTGGGTGGCGCAAATCGCCGCCGGCATTGTCGCAGCGTTCGTTGCCGTGTGGCTAGTTGGAAAAGACGGGACGCCGCTGGAGGTCACGAATATCCCTGCAGTGTTCGTCGCCGAATTCCTCTTCACCTTCGCGCTTGCCTATGTGGTTCTGAATTGCGCAACCGCGAAGGGAACGCTGGACAACAGTTTTTATGGCCTCGCTATCGGCTTCACGGTGATGGCTGGAATATTCGCCGTGGGCGCGATTTCCGGCGGCGCGTTCAATCCCGCGGTCGCGACCGGTGCCGCGGTGATGAAATTGTTAAAATTTTCGGACATTTGGATTCACCTCGTCGCCGAACTTGCGGCTGGTCTTGTTGCCGGACTGACGTTCAAATTCCTGAATCCAACTGACACGTAACTGCGCGTTAGGCTGGTATCATCCAGATCTGATAGCGAGGAATTCGCGCGCGGTTTCGGAAAGCAGTCGCGCTTTTTCTTTACTGGAGAGCTTGAGCGACGCGATGAGTTTGCCCGGATGCGTTTCGCCTAACGGGAATGGGTAGTCGGAGCCGAGTGCTACACGTTGCGCGCCGAAAAGCTTGATCAGGAGCTTTAGGGTATCGGCATCGTGGACAAGTGAATCCACGTAGAATCGCGCGGGGATTTTTCCCCGGGCGAGGTAGCTGCGAGGTGTTGCGTTGTTGTCGATGCTGCACAAATCAGGGCGGACGTGAAAGCCGTGCTCAATTCGTCCGATGGTAAAAGGGAAAGCGCCGCCTCCGTGCGCGAACGCAACACGCAACTTTGGAAAGCGTTCGAAGACTCCGCCGAAAATCATTGAGCAAATCGCCAGCGAAGTCTCGGCCGGCATACCGACGAGCCAGGGCAGCCAATATTTCGGCATGCGTTCCTTGCCGACCATGTCCCAGGGATGGACAAAGATGGCGGCGTCGAATTGCTGCGCTGCGCTCCAGACTGGCTGAAGCGAGGCGTTGTCGAGATTCAGAGTGTCGATGCGTCCGAAATGCTGATTTGCATCAACGTGAGTTCCGATCTGCGCGCCATTCAGTCCGAGCTCACGCACGCAACGCTCCAGCTCCTCCGCCGCCAGATCGGGGTCCTGAAGCGGAATCGTCGCCAGACCGGCAAAGCGTTTGGGGTGATCGCGAATAACATCGGCAATGTGATCATTCAGCCGCCGCGAGAGATCCAGCGCATCGTGCGGTCTTGCCCAATAACTGAACATCACCGGGACGGTCGAGAGCACCTGTATCGAGACTTTTTCGCGATCCATCTCTTCGATGCGGCGTTTCGGGTCCCAAACATTATCGGTGATTTCGCGAAAGACGCGGTCGCCGATCATCATTCGTGCGCAACAAGGTTTGTAATGATCGAGACGGACGAAACCAGGGTAGCCATATTTGGAATCGAGATCGGGCCAATCGCGCGGCAAAATATGCGTGTGCAAATCGATCTTCATCGGCGACTCGGATTAAGGACGATTGAAGATCGACGGGCAAGATGGCCATCGGCCCCACAGGCATGCCTGCGCCACGATGCGCAAGCGTGCGGAAGGATGTGAGTCTGCAGATCGATTTTCATTTATGGTGGAGCAACTTTTCCTAACTTGCTGCCCCTGAGAGATCGCAACTTGGAAAGTTGCGCCACTCTAGAATGGTTTTACTGGCTCGGGCTGCGGGACTTTTTTGCCGCACTTCTTGCAGGTGCGCCGGGCATCGTCGTTCCAGAAATCCTTCATCGCCTGACCGAAATGCTCGACGATATCCGCACAATCGAAGTCGATATCCTCGACCAGCGCTCCGCAATTATCACAATAGAAAATGACATGTTCATGCTCACTTGGCGGCCGCCGTCGCTCTACCACAACCCCAATCGTATTCGGTGGCCGGACCGGCGCGTGCGGAACATTGGGCGGAATAAAAAACGTTTCTCCTTCGCGCACGAGATGATCGACGATGCGATCGCCCTCGCGGATGCGCACCTTGATATCGCCTTTGAGCTGGTAAAAATATTCCTCCGAATCGACGAGATGAAAATCGTTTCGCGCGTTCGGACCTTTGATGACCATCACGAAAAAATCGCGGCCGTCGTAAAGATAGCGGTTGCTCACCGGCGGTTTGAATTTGTCGCGGTTCTCCTCGATCCAGCTCATCAAGTTGATCGACGGCTGCACGGCGGTTAGGCGTTTTTTTGCCGATGATGACGTTGCCGGTTCAGTAATTGTGGCCATTAATCGAGCCTATTCCGTCTGCTCGCCGGGTCAAACCTGGACGGCCCAAAGGCGCCGCTCAAATCCCGGGCAAGTCCCGCAAGCGGCATTGAGTTTGCTCCGTTCTCATATCGATTTGCTACAATCCCGCGGATTTAATTATGTTGAAAATAGGGAGAGCGTTGGACTCAACGGACAATATGCTGGTGCTACCGAAACGCCCGGGAATCGGGTCTATTTTCGTCGCGATCACCATTATGATTTTCCTGGGCGGTTGCGCGGATGTTCGGCATGAGCTCACCGCCCGCGCCCAGCGATTGCCTGAACTTTTCCCTGGGGCGACAACTTCGGAAGGCTTCTGGCACGGCGACGATGTTCGCGGGCCGGCAAAGATCGTTGTGCATGTGGCCGAACAGCGCGCCTATTTTTACAAGGGGCACAAACTGGTTGGGGAAAGCACGGTTTCAACCGGGAAGCGCGGGTTCGACACGCCGCCCGGTCATTATCGTGTAATTCAAAAGGATAAAGACCACGTCTCGAGTGAATTTGGCGACTACGTTAACGCAAGCGGCGAGGTAGTGAAATCCAACATCGATGTCCGCAAAGATTCACAACCCGCAGGGACCCATTTTGATGGTGCGCGCATGCCTTACTTCATGCGATTCAATGGCGGGTATGGTATGCATGCCGGTTATGTCCCACGGTTCCGGGCTTCGCACGGCTGCATCCGCCTGCCGGCGCGAATGGCGCGGCACTTCTTTGAGAATGCGCCCGACGATACGCCGGTAATCGTGAAAGGAGATTAGCCGGGCGGCCAGCTCATCTGCCGTTGTCCAAGGACATGCACGTGTAAATGCGGCACGCTTTCACCGGCATCCGGCCCGCTGTTAACCACAACCCGAAAACCGCTTTTTAGGTCGAGCTTCTTTGCCACCTCGGCCGCGGCGAGCAAGAGGTCGCCGAGCAGCTCGCGATCGCCTGCTTTCGCATCGAGTAAGCGTGGAAGAACGCGTTTGGGGACGATTAGAACATGAACCGGTGCCTGCGGGTTAACATCGCGAAACGCTATCAGGTTTTCCTTTTCCAGAACGATGTCGGCCGGAATTTCACGGGCGATAATTTTCTCGAAGATGGTCACGTCCTTAACGAAGCGAGCAGTTTAATTCGGGCAAATCTTTCGCCACGGAAAGTTTTTCGCGGACAAAGGAAACGATCTCAGTCCGCAACACATCGCAGCTGCGAGACCAGACCCGCGTGCCCCGCAAATGTTTCACGCAGGGATTGAGCGCGGTTAACAGCACCGCGGTCACGTGTGTCTGCAACAAAAGGTCGAGCCGGCGGGACAGCATGTCGAAGAATGCCAGTTCGTATCCGGCACCGGCCGCGTAGGCGATTTCGAACAATGAGATCGTCACCGGCGGCGGAGCGGGACTGAAATGAGGGATAATTTCCTTGTAGCCGATCACTTTCAAAACGTAGCGGACAGTTTGTGAGAGCTGATTGAATGCGACGAAGTTCTCGTCATTCCGGAGCCGCAGATAAAACGCGATGCTTTCGGTCACGTGATCGGTGAGCCACCAACCCGGATACCCCGCGTCGTTGGCCGCGCGGGTGATGGCTTCTCGCAACCAGCTGCGATCAAATTCGAAAAGCTGGCCGGTCTCAGCCTTCAAATAGGGAAACTCTTCCTTGAATGCGACCATATCTATCGTTTCTCCGTAGGAAAAAGCTCGCGCTGCTGCGCATTTGTTTTTATCCGGCGTCCCAACGCCTGAATGGCGTCGACAAATTCATCGACCTGTTCAAACCGACGATGCACCGACGCGAACCGCAGGTAGGCGACCTCATCTATGTCACGCAACTTGGCCATTACGTGAGTGCCGATCTCCGCCGACGTGACTTCGCGGCCGCCAGTTTCGATTTCATGAATGATGTCGTCGACCGCCTGTTCGAGGACGACGAGACTGATAGGACGTTTCTCACAGGCCTTGGCCAGACTATTGACGAGCTTGCGTCGATCGAATGGCTCGTGGGAGCGATCGCGCTTGATGACACGGAGATCGGTGCGCTCGATTTCCTCATAGGTGGTATACCGATAAGCGCACTTTAGACACTCGCGACGGCGTCGAATGCTGAGGCCTTCCCGGGACTGGCGCGAATCGATGACTTTATCGTCACGCGATCCGCACTTTGGGCAACGCATAGTGTCGGAGGACTGACTATCACACAATACCTTGTGGCGTCAATGCATCAGAATCGCATTCCCCCGTTGTGTCTTCTTTTTTCGGAGGGACACGTCCTGTCGCACCGCAAACGTTTGGGCGGCGCGAGTCAGACTGACGTACAGCACGACACCCTCCAGAAAGGGAAGAATTACGCTGCGGCAGCTTTGGGCGCCGCGATTTTCTTTTTCGACTTCGGCTTCCTCTCTTCGAACTCGAAACCAATCTTTCCGTTCTCCAACTTCAGGTAAGCGGAGAAGGGGCGTCCCTTTTTTGAAATGAACTTGTGCAAGAGATCGGTTTTACCGGTCGTAATCAGTTTCTGGACCTGTTCTTTTGGGATTTCGCGATGCAAAATTATTTTGCTCACACGAAAGCTACATGTCTTGGGGGTATGAATGGCATTTTCGCAGGCGAAGGAACGGGTCAGGACATGAACCTGTCCCTTTTGGCAAATCGGGCAAAGTCCAAGGGCTTCGTGCTTATCCTTATCCACGCTCTGCTCGGCATCGAGACCATTCCCGCCAAAGTCGAACAACGGTTTTTTGTCTTCGCCCAATTTGACCAGCGCCTCAAACGGCCGCCCAATCTTGCTACGGAAACCTTGTAATGGGCCGACACGGCCTTTTTCCAACAATTCGTGGACTTCCTCAGGCTCGAATTGGCGCGAGGCCATCGTCTTCCACATCAGCCAATCACAATTTTGGCAACGGAATGTCTTGTAATCTTCTTTAATCGGACCTCCGCCACAGTTTGGACATTTGGCGTCGATCGTTGCGTATTCGCCCTCGATCGTTTCACCGCGAAAATTGCGGACTTTCTCGACAATATCGTAGGTCAGTCCGCGAATGTCCTCCATGAAATGCTGGCGATCGAGTTTGCCCTGGGCCATTTGTTTAAGACGCGCCTCCCATTCACCAGTCAATTCCGGTGTGCATAAGACGTCGGTCTCTAAATTTCGCAGCAGCGTGATCAGGGACAAACCCTTGGCCGTAACGATGAGTTCCTTTCCTTTGCGTTCGATGTAACCGTCGTGAATTAATCCTTCGATAATTTGTGAGCGAGTCGCCGGCGTGCCGAGGCCGCGCTCGCGCATCGCCTCGCGCAATTCTTCATCCTCAACTAATTTCCCCGCACCTTCCATCGCAGAGAGCAACGTTGCTTCTGTAAAACGGGCCGGCGGTTTCGTTTCATTCTCCTGGCTCTCAACTGCGAGAACCCTGGCCGTTTCATTGGCTGAAACGGGAACGACCGCCTGGTCGTCTTCGCCATTGGCTTCTTTGCCATAAATCGCCAGCCACCCTGGATCGACGATGATTTTCCCGTCGGTCTTGAACGGCTCGCCTTCGACGCGCGTGATGCGTGTCGTCACTTCGAATTGCGCCGCCGGATAAAAAACTGCAATGGTGCGGCGCGCGACCATGTCGAAAATTTTGCGCTCAAATTCATCGAGATGCGCCGGCGAGGCGCCCGTCGGGATAATCGCATGGTGATCGCTTACTCTTGCGTTGTTGAAAACGCGCTTAGTCGGCTTCACCCAGTTATTGCTCAGCGCTTTTTTGGCGTGTCGGCCGAGAGTTGGATCGTCAAAAGTCGACATCACTTTTCGCACTTGCGCGAGATTATCCTCCGGCAAATAGCGCGAGTCAGTCCGGGGGTAAGTCAGGACCTTATGCTTTTCGTAAAGCGCCTGGGCCAGTTGCAGAGTGCGCCGAGCATGCAAACCAAAGCGGTTGTTGGCTTCTCGTTGAAGAGTCGTTAGGTCATAAAGCAACGGAGAAAGCTGACTCGAAGGCTTCTTCTCTTCCGTAACGATTCCGGTTTTGCCTTTGCACTTCGCTTCGATGGCGGCGGCCCGTTCCCGATCCCAAATTCGCTCCGCTCGCGCGTCTTCCTCTCCATTCTTCTTGAAATTCTCGTCGAACCAGCGGCCAGTATAACTTCCCGCCTCTACCCCAAATTCCGCATGAACTTCAAAATAAGATCGCGGCTTGAATCCGCGGATTCTTTCTTCGCGCCCAGCCAAAATTGCCAGGGTCGGTGTCTGGACCCGGCCTGCCGCGGTCATTTGGAAACCGCCGCTGCGCGAATTGAAAGAAGTCAGCGCGCGCGTGGCGTTGATGCCAACCAGCCAATCACTTTCTGCACGCGATCGGGCGGCATCTGCCAGCGGTCGCATCTCCTGTTCGGAACGAAGGTGCTCGAAGCCGGCGCGAATCGAATCGGCGGTCATTGATTGCAACCAAAGCCGGCGGCTTGGTTTCTTTCCACCGATCCAGCGCATGGTATTGCGGAAGATTAGCTCGCCTTCACGACCGGCATCGCAGGCATTGATGATCTCGTTTATGTCCGGCCGTTCCGCCAGACGCTTGAGGAGGTACAACCGCTCTTTGGTTTTTTCCTTTGGCACCAGATCAAAGTGATCTGGCAGCACAGGCAGATTCTCGAGTTTCCATTTTCCACGCTTCACCTCTGCGCCCTCGGGCGGGACCATTTCGACGACATGCCCTACCGCCGAAGAAATCACAAAGCGGTCGTTCTCGTAAAAATCCTTCTCGTGTTTGAACTTGCCAAGGACGCGGGCGAGATCGCGCGCGACGCTGGGTTTCTCGGCAATGATGAGCGTTTTGGCCATTAAAAGGGTGGAATCGAACCTCAAGTTCGACTGAATTGCAAATTGTTAAGAGCAAGACGCGGGCGAGATGCCCGCTCAAAACGTCTATCCCAACTTTACGAAATATTTGCCGGGCAACTGTTTAACCAGCCGTTTCAGCTCCAGACGCAAAAGCACGGATGAGACGGTCGGGCTAGGCAAATTGCACCTGGCCGCGATGGCGTCGATGGCAGTTTCGCTCGCCTCGATGGCGTCGTAAACACTCCGCTCTGACTCGGATAATTCAGGCAAAGGCCGCGCTGCGCCGGCAACCGGCTTGGATTCGGGTAGGAGTATTTGCAAATCATCAAGAATGTCGGACGCGTCCATCACCAGCTTCGCGCCCTGTTGAATCAAGCGGTTTGATCCGATGGCACTTGGAGCGTTGATGTGACCTGGCACGGCATAGACCGACCGCCCCTGCTCGATTGCCTGTGACGCTGTGATTAGCGCGCCACTGTTCAGGCCTGCTTCCACGATCAGAATTCCCTGGCTCCAGCCGCTTATGATCCGGTTGCGCATTGGGAATGTCTGGCGGTCCGGATCGACCTCCATCGAGAACTCGGAAAGGATGGCACCATTGCCGTTGCGGATTTTTTCAGCGAGCCCGGCGTTTTCGGGCGGATAAAGCCTCGACAACCCTGAGCCGATCACTGCGATTGTCCGCCCTTTAGCGGCGAGAGCCCCCTGATGCGCCGCGGTGTCAATTCCACGTGCCAGACCGCTAATAACGGTCAGCCCGGCGTAAGCCAGTTGGTAAGAGAGTTTCTTGGCCGATTCGGTTCCGTAATGGGTTGTCCGCCGCGATCCAATAACTCCGATGGCGTGTTGGTCGCGTTCCTGCAATTCGCCCCATACATAAAGGGCAATGGGCGGCGAATGGATCTCACGTAGTGACTTTGGATACATCGGCGACGTTTGCGTAATCACGCTCGCACCAAAATCGGAAATCCTTCTCAGTTCCGCGCCGAGATCGACAACCGACTCCCAATTCAAAATTTGTTCTGCGACCTCGTTGCCGATCCCCTCGATTCTGCGCAATTCGTCCCGCTTCGCTGCGAGGACACGCTCCGGCTCAGCAAAAACTTCCAGCAGCTTGCGCAACCGCACCGGGCCCATCGTGGGCAGCATGTTGAGTGCGATACACGCTTCGGTGGAATTCATATGGGTATGAGTAGGCGATTGCGGTCAATCGCCCCCTACCTCGGCTTACACAACGGCTGATCCGTCAATCAAAACGGGATCTCGTCGTCGTCCGGTCCGGCTGGCACAGTTGATTTCGGGGGCGCGCTGGGTTTGCCAGTTCGCCCGCCACCCTCGTCGCCGTTTTCGGCGGAGGAGCTGCCGCTGCGTGGACCTCCCAGCATCTGCATCGTTTCGCCGATTACCTTCAACTTGCTCCGCTTTTGTCCCGATTGTTTGTCGTCCCAGGTATCAAGCTGCAGCCGGCCTTCGACAAAAATCGGACGTCCTTTTTTCAAATACTCGCCCGCCACTTCCGCTGTTCGTCCCCAAAAAGTGACGTCCACAAAAGTGACCTCCTCGCGTTTCTCCCCGTTCTCCAACGTGTATTGCCGATTGACCGCAATTCCAAGATCCGTCACCGCGCTTCCCTTTGGGGTATAACGCACCTCAGGGTCGCGGGTCAGATTTCCAAGCAAAATGACTTTGTTAAAACTCGCCATGCCTTGTTTTACCGAACTTATTATTCGGCTGCGACCTTTTTCGGCGGTTTCCTTACTTTTTCGCTCGTCGCCTTCAGCCGTTGAAAATGCTGACGATAGACTTCCGGGTCGAGCTTGAATTTGGCCCGCAATTTCGCGATCAACTGCGGATCAGCATTGAAAACGAAGTTCACGTAGTGTCCGGCATCGAGTTTCCCGGCCGCATAGGAAAATTGTCGTTTATCCATCTTTTGCACCTGTTCGATTTTCGCGCCTTCCTTCTCAAACTCGGATTCGAGCCGGTCGACAATTTCTTTCACCGTCTCGTCTTTCCCCTGGGTATTAAGGACGAGCAACGCTTCGTAACGATTCATCATGATTCCTCGACTTTGTTGAACGTGTTCATCGCGGCATCGACGCCGTTGTCAACCGCACATTTGATCGCCTCGATCGAGCGCTCGATTGCCGATTTCACCAGCGTGCGCTCTCCTTCAAAAAAGCGACCAAGCACATAATCGACTGAGCCAGAAGCCGGCGCGGCGCCGATCCCGATCCGCAACCGTGGAATTTCGTCGGTTCCGAATTGCATGACAACTGAATCCAGTCCGTTGTGGCCGCCAGTTCCGCCGCTGGCCCGAATCCGAATACGTCCCAGAGGAAGTGCTAAATCGTCCAGAACCACCAGGATTTCCGATGGCGCGATTTTGTAATACTGCGCGATCGCCACAAGGGGGTAACCGCTCCGATTCATGAAACTCATCGGTTTGGCCAATGAGAGTTCGCCATGTCTCGACGTGAGTGCTTCCCACTTTGTCGATTTCTCCCAAGTCGATCCAAATTGCGCGGCCAAGTGATCAACCACGACAAACCCGATGTTGTGACGAGTGCCGGCATACTCCGGCCCCGGATTTCCCAAGCCAGCGACTAACCGAATCTGGGGAGTCTTTTTTTCCACACAGAATGAGCAATAAACCGCCAATTACGCCAAAAGAGGCTAAAAGTCCGAAAAGGGTCGGGCCCACCTAGTCAACCTTTTTTGGCGTCAATTAGCGTATTTACCGGACGCTAATATAGGCTGAAGAAATAGGTTACTTCTTGGCCTCTTTTTCCTTGGCAACGGGAGCGGCTGCTTTTGCTGCACCAGCCGGGGCCGCTGCCGCTGCTTCGCCTTCCTCTTTCTTCTCCTTGATCACCTCGGGCCCAGCCGCCGCTTCCGCCACCTCCGCCACCGGTTCCTCTTCTACCACCGGGGCAACAACCGAAAATGCAGTGAGATCGACCGGCGTTTTCGCCGCCACACCTGCCGGCAACTGGATGTCGCGAACGTGAATCGAATCGCCAATGTTCAAGGCGGAAACGTCTACCGTGATTTTATCCGGCAGATCGCGGGGCAAACACTCCACCTCGAGTGTGCGCAGGCTTTGCTCAAGCAGTCCCCCAAAATTCTTTACTCCATTGGCCACACCCACTGGCTCGACTGGAACATCTGCCTCAATTCTCTCATCCATAGAAACTGCATGAAAATCGACGTGCAAGACGTCACCGCCCACGGGCGAATGCTGAATTTCCTGGATCATCGCCATGCGGGAGCCCTTTTCACCGGCAATCTCGAGTTCGACGAGAATGTTTTCGCCGGAGGCGTGACTCAACATCAAGCTGATATCGCGACGTGAAACTTGAAGTGGCTGGGGCTTATCCTTGCCGCCATAGACGATCGCAGGAACAATTCCACGCGCTGTTAGTTTGCGAATGGCTGAGCGGCCAGTCGCTTCCCGACGCTGGGCCGTCAGTTTTACTTGTTTAGCCATATTTAACCTTTGCCGTTATCAATATTAAACAGCGACGAAACCGATTCATCGTTATGAATCCGCTTCATTCCTTCGCCGAGAAGTTCTGAAACGCATTGCACCTCGACCGAAAAACCTTCGATGGTGCGCACCGGCGTACTGTTGGTCGTTACCAATTCCTTAATTTCAGATTTTTGCAACCGCGGGATTGCGACATCGACCAGCACCGCATGCGCAACCGCTGCGTAAATATCGAGTGCGCCGTGTTTTTTCAGAATTGTTGCAGCCGAGGTCAGAGTGCCGGCGGTTTCGGTCAAATCATCAGTCAACAAAACATCGCACCCTTCCACCTCACCGATGACATAAAGCGCCTGGGTTTCCGTTGCGCTCTTGCGCTGTTTTGCCACGATCGCGAGCCCGGCATCGAGCGCCTGGGAATAAGCCGACGCCATTTTCAGTCCACCGACATCCGGCGACACAATCACAGTCTGTCGTGTCAATTTTTGCCGGAGATACTTTATTAAAACCGGCATGGAATAGAGGTGGTCGACCGGGATATCGAAAAATCCCTGCACCTGCTGAGCATGCAGATCCATCGTCAGAACGCGATGCACACCGGCTGCGACTAAAAGATTCGCAATCAGTTTCGCCGTGATCGGCACGCGCGGTTTGTCCTTTCGATCCTGGCGTGCGTACCCGAAAAACGGAATGACTGCGGTGATGCGGTCGGCGCTGGCTCGGCGCGCTGCATCGACCATGATGAGCAACTCCATCAGATGATCGTTTGTCGGCGGACACGTGGGCTGGATAATGAACACATCGCGACCGCGAATGTTCTCCTCGATTCTGACGTAGGTCTCGCCGTCGGGGAACGCACTGATCGTGGCCTGGCCCAGGGGCGCGCCAATGTACTTGCAAATGCGCTGGGCCAGCTCGCGGTTGGCTGAGCCGCTGAACACCTTCATTTCCGGTTGGAGCGCGAACATAGCGGGCGCAAGATTACGCGCGGCGTGGGATTGTTTGCAACACTGCGCCGTTCAATTCGATAAAAAAAGAAAAGCGATAGTCAATATCGCCAGCGTCAAACACGCAATGTTCGGTTAGCGCCAGCGCGGCTCCGACTCCGCTCCATTGATGCTGCCGCTGTCATTGGAACCGGTTAGATCCACCATGGTGGCATAGCCGGCGATGGGGACGACTCTCATAAGCGCGACGCACGGCCAATAAGAAATCCGTAGGAAGGAAATCTCGCGTCTGGCTAGACTGAAGGCTGCAAACAGGGGCCGAACAGAAACAGGTACTTAGAGCATTTCAGGGCCGCCGGGATCGCAACGCAAGCTACAGATTCTCAATAACTTATAGTACCTCTCCTGCGCACAGGGCGTTGCTGATCAGGTATGGCGGCTGCTTTCATAATTACTGTGAGGTTCCACTATTACCATAGTATAGCAATTACCCTTTTCGATAGCCTCGCTGCCTATTGCCTCGCAAGCCTTGGCCTCACTTTTAGTCTCCTTGCCCTTGTTCGACTCGGCTCCATCGCCTGGCATAGCATGTGTCAAGCCCTGACCCGTCGATGGCATATCCCCAGCAACCGGCGTGGTTGTTGAGTCTAAATTATATCAAGCAAAGATGGTCCACTCAGTAGTTGCTCATATTGCCAGCCTCTTTCGTCCTGGCCGCGGCCTTGAGTTGCGTGGCCCGCGCGAAACCTCCTTCTCCGCGCCCTTGCGACAACGTCAGGGGCTGACCTCAGCTATTCCTCCCGGAGCCAGCTTTTCGAAACTTAGAGTAGGCAGATCGTCATCGCGCCGCAGCGGCTGAATTTAATTAGTCTCCGATTAGGAACCCGGCGCGATCAATCCGCTTTTGCAGGTAGGCATCGCACCATGTAACGGCTCAAAGTTGCTTTTGCGACCTGGTCGAGCATACTTGGCACGCCGGATGAACGCAGCTGACGTTATTCACATCGAACGACCCACAACAGATTCGAGAATTTTTGCGCACACGCGCTGGGACGTGGTGCCCGCGCTGGCCGGGATGTTTCATCTCTTCTACTTCCTAGCGATGTATTTGCTTTTTCCCTACACGCCTCTCTGGGTCATGGTGATAATGGGCTTCGTTTATGCCCTCATGATTAACGCCAACATCAACGGCGTCGCCCACAATTTCATTCACAATCCATTTTTCCGGCCGAACTGGATGAATCGTCTCTTTGGAGTAATCGAATCAGTGGCGTGCTGTTTTTCACAGACCTATTACGACGCGGTGCACATGCAACATCACAAGGGAAACGCCGACCGCCCCGATGAAGACGGCGAAACGATCGATTGGATTTCCATCTACAAGCATGGTCATGATGGCGAAGCAGAAAACCCCTGGGGCTATGTGTTCCTCAGTTTCTTCCGCGATAATCCAGCAGCCATTAAACGCGAACTGGCCAAGCGTGGAAATGCCGATGTGCACTGGGGCACCATCGAGCTGGCGAGCTTTATCTCCGTGCTACTTACGATGGCGCTTATCATTCCAACGAAACCGATCGGTTTCATTAACTGGCGCTACATGCTTTTCTTCCTTCCTTTCTTCTATCTCGGCCATTGCTTCAGCTACTTGAACGGATACTTTCGCCATTATGGTGCCAACCCGGATAAGCCGATCGCCTGGGGAGTGAGTAGCTACGGGAAGCTTTACAATTGGATTTTCTTCTACAACGGCTACCACGCTGAGCATCACTTCCGGCCCAAAGTGCACTGGACAAACATGGAGCAGTTTCAGAGGCAAATCGCCGAGCTGCAGAAGCAGGAGGGTGTGCGCGTAATCAATCACGCTCACATGCTTGGCTTTCTCGATCCGAATTTGCCCAAACGAGGCCAGCACGCATCTCAAACTACGGCGGCGGTTCCTAGCGGAGTAGACGTTGGCTAGGCGCGTTGCCGGTGAAAATGCGTTGGCATCCCGAGCGAATGCGAGGGATCTCTCAACTGATCTTGTTTAGACAAGTTCGAATGAAGTGCGACCAACTGCGAGATCCCTCGCCGTCTTCGCGGCTCGGGATGACGTTGCTTGACTTAGCAAAGTCACGGAAGCGGTGCGTGTTGACGTGAACCCGCGTTTACCTCGCTCCAAAGGTCGTGCGCAGCTTTTCTTTCTTGCTTTCGCAATCCTCCTGAAGCCGTCGCACGTCCGCCGTCAGTTGTTTCTCCAGGGCCTCTACTTCATCGAATTTTCCGGCGGCAGCAGCCTTTTTGATTTGGTCGGACAGGAAGATTTTCCGCTCCGCGATTTTGGCATTGAATGACGAGTCTATTTCTGCCAGCTGGGCCTTTTGCTCCGCTGTGAGGATTACACTGGGCGAGCCTTTTTGCAGCCGCTCCATCGCCAGTTCGTAGGCAGATTTCATCGTAAAAACCGTTGCTCGTTGCGCTGGCGAAATCAATTTCTAAATTATAATTATGGATCGCAGGATTCATCTGATCAGTACAGACTTCGATGGCACTCTCGTTGCGCATGACAATGACCCGGTGCTGGATCCATCCTGCATTGAGCTGATTGGAGAGCTGCAACGCGACGGGGCGCTCTGGACTATTAATACCGGTCGCTCAGTCGAGCTTCTCGAGTCAGGCTTGCTTGATTTCGAATTTCCCATTCGGCCTGATTTCATTCTGACGAGCGAGCGCGACGTCTTCCGGCCGTCAGGGAACGGCGGTAACTGGGAACCGTTTGGCGATTGGAACGATCGTTGTGCTCAGGCGCATGCCGAGTTGTTCAATTCCGCACAATCAGTCCTCGCCGAGATCATCGATTTTGTGAATCGGAAAACCAAAGCGCGGGTGATCTATCTTGGCACATTCGCCGAGGGCGTGGTCGCCAGCAGCGAAGAAGAAATGGATCGCATCACGGAATTCATCGAGCGCGTTCGGAAAAGACAGCCCGAATTTAACTATCAGCGCAACACCATCTATCTGCGATTCTGTCACGCCGATTATCACAAAGGCGCGGCCCTGGCCGAATTGTCACGATTAATCAAGGTGCCGCGCGAAGAAATTTTCGCGGCCGGGGATCATCACAACGACGTTTCCATGCTGGACGGTCGCTTTGCCGCGATGCCCGCCTGCCCCGCCAATGCCATCGATCAGGTAAAAGACGCCGTCCGCTTAGCCGGCGGCTACGTGGCCGCGCGCGAATGCGGCGCGGGCGTTCACGAAGCGCTGCTGCACTTCACGCAAAATTAGCGCTCCCGAGTACGCTGTGGTTGTCAGACTCCAAGTTTGGGGACCTCTTTTGACCCGAAACTCCGATCATTTGTTGCCCTCGATTGACCAGGCCGGTAGGACCAAAGGTTGATACTAGCGCGTCGGCGCAAGCACAGTCTCACGTCGGTCTGCGCCTGCACTTCACAGGTAATCAGCTAAACTGAAACTGTGACTGCGTCCGCCAAGAGCGACATCAAGTCGTTGCAGCTCGACGAACTGCGATCGATCGCTCAGCCATCGTATCGAGCAAGGCAAATCACCGATTGGCTTTACAAAAAACGCGTCAACTCGTTCGCCCAGATGACCGACTTGCCCCAAGTTTTGCGCGAGAAACTCACGGACGATTTTTCCTTCGACAAAATCGAGGTCGTCCGCGTTCTCGGTTCCACAGATACGACGCGAAAATTTCTCTTTCGTTTGAGCGACGGAAATCTCATTGAATCCGTCCTGATCCCAGCCTCGCCGGCACTCTACGGATCGCCGTCCGACCGGCGGACAATTTGCGTTTCGACTCAGGTTGGTTGCGCCTACGGCTGCAGATTTTGCGCAAGCGGACTGGACGGTTGGAAACGGAACCTGCGCCCGAATGAAATCGTGAATCAGATCATAGCGGTCGAATGGGAAAGCGGGGAACGCATCGACAATATCGTCTTCATGGGGATGGGAGAGCCGCTTGCGAATTACGATAACGTCATGCGCGCGATTCAGATCATCAATGCGCCGTGGGGAATCGGAATTGGCGCACGCCACATCACGATCTCGACCAGCGGACTTGTCCCGCAAATTCGAAAACTGGCAGAACAACCGCTGCAAATTCGATTGGCAGTGTCACTGCACGGCGCGACGGATGACGTGCGCAGCGGCATCATGCCGATCAATCGCAAGTACAACTTAAGCACGCTGCTGGAGGCCTGCCGTTATTTCACCTCACGGAAAAAGCAGCGGATCACCTTCGAATACATCTTGATCGCGAAGGTAAATGATTCGGATGAGCAAGCGCGCAAGCTGACGAATCACGCGCATGCTTTGGACGCCAAGGTAAACCTGATTCCCTACAACAACGTCGAAGGTCTCGATTGGGCGCGCCCGTCTCCTGATCGGCAGAAAAGATTTCTCGCCGTTCTCCGTGCCGGGGGAGTGCGAGCTACGTTGCGCCGGGAAAAGGGTGACGATATCGCCGCGGCTTGCGGACAACTGCGTCTGCAGACGGAGCGCACAGTCGTAAGTGCCTAACTTGGAAGGGCGCGACCTGTCGTATCGATAATTCGCAACGCCGATCCTTCACTCACGGGGTTAAATCAATTGCGCCAGATTGGAAGCTGGCTTCTATTTCTCACATGGCCGGATTCGATCACCAGCCGGAACGCGCATGGGACGAATACGATTGGGAGCGTTTTCTTCAGCAGCAGGACCATAAAACGGAGAAATACATGGAACTGCTGGAAAAATACCTGGACGATCCAAATCGCGACCAAATCATCGCCCGGGAAATGGGTTGGACCCAATTGCTCGAGGGCCGTGACTGGACCCAGGAAGTCGACGCCTTGCTTGAAGAAGAGGAGGAGGAAAAACCACCACCGCCGGATTCCTTTGAAGAACACAGTCTCTATCGAGCCGCCTTTGCCCTCACGGTCTGGATCGATCACATGTTCGATCAGGATTCAGCCCTGCAAAACGAGCCGTCGGCGGTGAAACTGGCCACGCACGCAGCCCTGGCCAGCGCAAAACTTGCAGCAGCCTTGAGCGGCGAAGACGTCGATGAAATCGGCATGACAATCGCCTATTTGAAGCGAGCTCTGAAAGCCATCACCCTTTCCATGGACGCCGCGGCGGCGCTTTTGCGAGAGAAGCGGATCCCGTCGTCTCAGCATGTGGTTCTGATGCAACGCCTTTTCCAAGTGCGCGATGGGATTATTACGCTAATCGGGGAATACCGCTGCGAGTGGCGCCGGCGCTTCGGCTCCTGAGGTTTTCGGGGTTGAATGAATTAAATCCCCCCGCCTCCGTCCAAATATGCAAACGGAAGCGCCTGTAGCTCAACCTGATGTCTCGGAACTGGACCTGGTAAAACGGTGCCAGAAGGGGGACAGCGGGGCCTTTGATGAGCTAGTGATACGCTACCGAACCCGAGTTTTTGGAATGATCTACAACATGGTCCATAACGAGCAGGACGCCTGGGATCTTGCTCAAGACAGTTTCGTGAAGGCGTGGAAATCGATCGATCGCTTTCGCGGGAAATCGTCGTTTTACACGTGGCTGTACCGGATTGTGATGAACGTGACCATTGATTGGCTTCGCAAAAAACAGGTCAAAGCAGGCGGGACCGAATTCGATGACAATGTGCAATTGCGCGAGATCGATCCGGCCTCGAAAACGGTGCCTCGGGCTGAAGCTCTGCCGCACCAGCGAATGGAACGGCGCGAAGTCCGGTCGCGAATCGACGAGGCGATCGCGCAATTATCTCCGGAACATCGAGCTGTGATTCTGATGAAGGAAACCGAAGACATGCATTATCACGAGATCGCGGAAGCGCTTGGCTGTTCCATCGGCACCGTGATGTCGCGGCTCTTTTATGCTCGCAAAAAACTGCAGAATTTATTGAAGGATGTTTATGAAAACGTTTGAGGAAAAGTGGACGGCTTGGATCGACGACCAGCTAACGGGTCGCGAACTCGAGGAGTTCCTTGCCTCGCTTCCCGATAGAGCTGCGTCCGAAGCCGAAAAACAAAGCGCGAAACAACTTGGTTCCTTTTTGCGCGAACAAGCTGTTGGGCTGAGCAACGCCGATTTCTTCAGTCATCAATTACGGGAACGTTTGGATCGCGAGAGCGCTCCGGCACGATCTGAGCGCGACGCGGCGCAGACCGGTTGGTGGACGATTCGACGTCTGCTTTGGAGTGGCATTACGTCGCTTGCGGTTTTTGCCCTTTGCACCGTGGTGGTTCTTCGTGAAAAGACGCCGCCCAGTCAGTCGCAGTATCTGACTGAGATTTTGACCTATCGGGTTGATCCGACGGTGAGCCCGAACGCGACCATTTCGATGTTCCAGAAAAAGGAAGATCACGTGACGGTGCTTTGGGTGGAGGGCCTGCAATCACTTCCACCTGAATACGCGACAAAATAAAAAATGAGACCGCGTTTGTTGCTGCTAATCGCAATCTTCCTTGTTGCGATTAGCATCGGAGGCGCCGCGCTTCCGGAACAAACAGTCTGGAGCGGATTAATTATCGCGAGCAATGCGCCGCCGACCGAACCGACACCGGCGGAAATAACACAGATCGAAGCAACGCTCAGAAAACTTTTTGGTTACTCGCAATTCCAACTCATTGGTGAGGCGCGCAAGACATTGAAGACGGGCGAAGAAGACTGGCTCGCCTCCAGCAAATATTTTTCGTTGCAGGTCGATTCCCGGGGCGAGAAAGCGGATGCCTACGTGCTGAACCTGAAACTTTTCCAGGAACAAAAGTTATTGTTGGAAACCAGGGCGAAACTGAGCAAGGCGAGCCCGCTCGTCATTCGCGGCCCCCAGGTCGGCGACGGCCAGTTGGTCATCGTGCTGGTCGTGCAATAAGTAGCACAGGTATCAATGCCAGTCCGGCTCGGACCCTGTGGGAGCCAACGGGCATCTTGCCCGTTGCTCTGCGCGGGGTTCGAATAGCGCTGGAGGGCACGCTACATTTGGAAGTTAGGCTTCCAGCCTGACTCGGCCGACAAGCTTCCAGCTTGTCGTCGCAGTGCTTACATCGACGAGCTGTTTCGCCCCCACAGGTGCAATTTTGCATCGCTACTGTTTAGTGAGTAGATGCGTTTCGCGCTTCTGGTTTATTTTTGCGCTGCTGTGACCGCGCTCCACGCCGAACAACCTTTCGATTTCGCCAGCACCCCCGGCAAATTACCAAAGCAAGTTCGCCCGACGGATTACGCGGTCTGGATAAAACCTGATATCAGAAAGCTCACCTTCGCGGGTCGCGAAACGGTGAAACTCAATGTCGAACAAGTAACACCTCAGCTCGTCTTGAATGCAGCCGATCTGACGGTCAGCGACGCGCAACTCGATGGCAAAACAATTCCGAAAACGGCGTTCAAATTCGATGCCAAAAACGAACTGCTGACGATTACGCCGCCGGGAGAATTAACGCCAGGAGAGCACACGCTCGCGCTGAAGTTCACCGGCAAGATCAATCAATTCGGGCGCGGACTCTTCTACGGCAAATATCAGGAACAAGGCACGGGCGCGAAGAAGATTTTTCTTGGGACCCAATTCGAGGCGACCGATGCCCGACGACTTTTCCCCTGCTGGGATGAACCGGCCTTTCGCGCGCGTTTCCAGCTAACCACCGTCGTGCCTGAAAACTGGATGGCGGTTTCGAACATGCCTGTTGCCAGTGAAAAGAAAGTCACCGGCAGTCGGGAAGTGGAATTTCAACCGACGCCATCGATGTCGAGTTACCTGGTTGTTTTCTGTGCCGGTGAGTTCGATGCAGTCGAGTCAGAAGTGGATGGCGTAAAGCTGCGGATCACTACGACGAAAGGAAAAGCCGAAAGCGCTCGCTATGCCTTGGAAGCCACCGCTCAGATTTTGCATTACTACAACGAATACTTCGGCATCCCGTATCCATTGCCGAAACTGGATCAGCTCGCCATTCCCGGCGGATTTGGCGGCGCGATGGAAAATTGGGGCGGAATCACCTACTACGAAACCGCGTTGTTGTTTGACCCTGCGAATTCATCAGCCGCGACCAAACAACTCGTTTATGAAGTGATCGCGCACGAGGTCGCACACCAATGGTTTGGCGACCTCGTCACCATGGCGTGGTGGGATAATCTTTGGCTCAACGAAGGATTCGCGTCTTGGATGGGAACGAAGTGCACCGCGCGTTTCAATCCGCAGTGGGAAGTCTGGCTGGAGAAAAACCTTCCGCGCGATCCGACCCGGCGCACTGGCATTGTCAAAGAGCAGGCCATGGAGGGCGACGCTCGCGCGACTACGCATCCGATCCAGCAGAAGATCGAGACGGAGGCTGAGGCCAACAGCGCCTTTGACGATATCACTTACAAGAAAGGTCAATCGTTTCTGCGCATGCTGGAAAGTTTTCTCGGCGAAGAATCCTTTCGCGACGGGATTCGCCATTACATCGAAGCCCACAAGTATTCCAACTCGACCACGGCCGATTTGTGGAACGCGTTGAGTGAAGCTTCCGGCAAACCTGTGGTCGATATTGCCGCCGGCTGGACGGAGCAGCCCGGTTTTCCCATCGTCAAGGTAAAGCGGGAAGCGAACAACAAAGTCGCGCTCTCACAGGAACGCTTCACCATTAACTTCAAGGATAAGGCGAATCTTACCTGGAAGATCCCCCTCACCTACTTGATTGATGGGCAGAGTGCGGCCGCCACACTCTTGATGTCGGAAAAGGCGGTCACACTGGAAGACGTTCCGGCCGATCGCGCGTTGAAACTCAACGTCGAAGGGGCGGGCAATTATCGCGTCGCGTATGACGAAGCGTCCTGGAAGCTGCTGCTGGCAACTCTACCGGGCATGAATGTGCCCGATCAGGTGAATCTTTTGAGTGACGCCTGGGCATTTGTTCAGGAAGGCCGGCAACCGTTGAGTTTTTACACTGACCTGGTCGATCGATTGCCGGCGAGCACGGCACTTGCGGTCCGCGAACAAATTATCAACGCCTTCAATTCAATCGATCATCTTCTCGTAGCCACAGCAGAACAGGAAACATTCCGCCGCTATGCTCGCGGTGTGTTGCGGCCGACACTCGATGCGCTCGGGTTGCAACCAAAAGCCGACGAACCGGTAACTGACTCGTTGCTGCGGGCCAGCCTCGTCCAGCAACTCGGCTTGTTCGGCGATGAAGACGTCATCAAAACGTGCCGGCAGAATTTTGACAACTACTTGAAGAATCCAGCGAGCATCACGCCTGATCTACGGGCGCCGACCTTTGCTATTGTCATGCGATACGGCGACGCCGCCACTTGGCAAAGACTACATGAGCTCGGGTTGAAAACTGCGAGTACCGAGGACAAGCAATATTATTATGATGCGCTCGCGTTTGCGCCTGATCCAAAGCTCATCCAGAAATCGTTAGCTATCACCTTAACGGACGAACTTCCCACCAGCCGCGCGGTTTTCATGGTCCCTAAAGTCGCGAGAGAAAGCGACCGCCCCGATCTGGCCTGGGAATTCGCGAAGAAGAATCTGAAACTATTGCTGGCGAAAGTAGATGCGCTCACTGCCAACAGCTATCTGCCAAGCCTGTTTACTTTCTTCTTCGACCCAGCTCGGATCGAGGAATTGAAAGCCTTTGCCAAGAAAAACCTCTCGGAAGCGAGCCGGAAGCCGGTGGAGATCGCGTCGGATGAAATTCAGTTCCGCGCTGACTTTCGTAAACGACTGATTGATCAGGTCGCGCAATAGGTCATCCTAGCGCTACGCCCGTTCGGCTCGGACCCGTCCCGTTGCGCTCACTTTAGAGATCCCATGGCAGGGATCCATCGGCTCTCGCTCGGGATGGCCTTATCGCGGCGATGGTGGCACATTCTCTGGTGCGCTCGGCGACGGCGGAATTGGTATTTGCATTCTGGACATGGCGATCATCGCTTTCGCCTGCTGCCAGCCGGACCAGGCACGGCTAAGAAGGAAAAACGCCAGGATGGCCCACCAAACCGATCCTGCCATCAATCCAACAATTCCAAGGATTGCTCCACCAACGAGACCAATCACGCTCGAGATTTGCAGACTCCGAATTTCGCCAAATGGGAACCAAAGCAAGCCACGCACAATTTGCCCGCCATCAAGTGGAAAAATCGGCAGAAGATTAAAAATAAGAAGCACGATATTGATCAGGTTCAGATGACGAAAGAAAATTGCCATATCGCTTCCTGGCGCTGACGCCCGAGCTAGCATCGATATCACGCCGAGCAAAGGAAGGAGAAGCACATTTACGAGCGGACCGGCCGCGATACTCCACAGGTAAGCGCCAGCCCTTCGAGGCGGGTTGACGAAGGCAATGCCTCCCAAGGGCCAAAGCACGATCTGATTTGCTACTCCTCCAACCTGTCGACACGCGAGGGCGTGACCAAATTCGTGAATCAGAACGATGACGAATACCGACACGTATTCGAGGACGCCCCAAACCGGCGATTCGTACTGACGAATATATCCGGAGATATAGTAGGCGGCGATGATAAACCAGGTGAAATGCAGGAAAACCTCGATCCCGGCGAACCGAAAAAGACGAATAGTGCCGCCTCGCATCTGAGTCACTCCCTCGAAATCACGAGCGTGATAAAGCGCTAAAGCGTCAGGTCCTGCTGCGGGGTTTCCGGTGTGATCAACAGGCGCATCGGGATCATGGCGGACTCGAAAAAGCCATGACGTTTGAAAAATGCCTGCGATTTAATCTCGGGGCGATCGGTTAATAATGTGATTCGCAGGAAATTCTTCTTACCAGCAAAATCGATGGCGTATTCGAGCAATTGCGAGCCGTATCCCTTATCGCGATAGGCTTTGTGAATCACAAGGTCTTCCAGCAAAATGACAAAGCCGCCTTCCGCCGTGCTAATGGTAAAAAGCAAATTGATCATACCCACAATAGAACGATCGCGGCGCAAGACGAAAACACGGCCCCGGTTCGGTTGCTCAAAAATTAAACGCAAGCCGCGTAATTGCCTTTCCTTGTTCGGCCGGAAATCGCTCTCCTCGCTGAAAAGCTCGCCGAGAAGATCGGACAATTCGTCCAGGTCTTCGGCCGTTGCCGGCTCAATCACGACATGACTCACCTTGGGTTTATCATCGAAAAACGATGCAGTGGCAACTAACGGTTTTGGCGGTCGGCGTAGGTTCGGGCGACACGAAACACTCTACAACTATCATTGACAATGGAGACGTAATTTCTACCTTGACCGTCCACTTTACACGGCAGAATGAAACGCACTTATCAGCCATCGAAGCGCACGCGTAAACGTCAGCACGGTTTTCGAGCCCGCATGAAAACCAAAGGCGGCCGCGCCACCCTTGCGCGTCGGCGACAACGCGGGCGCAAACGTCTGTTGCCCAAGGGCGTGGAGAAGCATTACGCGCGGCACACACAGGCGTGATGGCGTCGCCGTCAAAAACGCGAAACGTTAAATGATTAAACGCGGAAAGCTGTTCCCCGTTTAACCTTTTAAGAGTTTTAACAATTTGACGTTCCCTCGAGCTTCACTTCTCTTCATCATTTAGCTTTGAAGAATCGTTTGAGCAAACGTTCGGCGAGATACTCGATCGGACCTCCTAACACCAGCACGAGTACGCTTAGACCAACCGCGATTGCGAGAACTGACCAATAGCCCAAGCCACACGTCACCCCGAGCACGCCGCAAAGCCAAATAGTCGCGGCAGTAGTGAGGCCGGTCACGTGACCAGTGGGATCGCGCAGAATTACGCCGGCGCCCAGAAATCCGATTCCGGTGAGAATCCCTTGCAGGACTCTGCTGATCGCATTTGGATCCATTGACTTCGACTCGCCCGGAAGTCCTAGTGAGACCATCACGGCCACAGCCGCTGCGAGGCTTACCAACGCGTGGGTTCGCATACCAGCCGGCTTTCCATGCAGGTCGCGATTTAACCCAACAGCGCTTCCAAGTATCAGCGCCGCGCCCAGCCGCACCGCGATTTCGCCGTTCCCACTCAACACAACAAACATCATTGATCACGCACCCAAGCCCGAAGGCAAGCTCGTAAAATTTAAGGTTCGGGGGCCGCTTCACTTACTTTCTCGGCCTGATCCAGCGTGAGTCACCATCAACATAGAAAAGTGCTTCATGTTCGCTCCCGATGATCTTTGTATCTTCACCCATATGAAAGCGTATTATTTCTTGTCTTTTGTTTGTGGTGCCCTGGTGATGCTAAGCTTCAGCGCGCTTAGCGGATCCAATCCCTCAAACCAAGTTTACGAACTGCGTCTGTATCACGTTCATGAGGGCAAAATGGATGCGCTCAAAGCGCGCTTTGGCGATCACACCGACGAGATCTTCAAGCGGCACAACATGAAAAGTGTCGGTTATTGGGTGCCCGAAGATGCACCGGATTCGCAAAAGCTGTTTATCTACATTTTGGAGCATCCCAGCCGGCAGGAAGCGGAGAAGAATTGGGCTGCGTTCAAAGCCGATCCCGAATGGCAGAAGGTGAAGGCACAAACAGAAGCAAACGGGCCACTGGTCGATCAGGAAGACAGTTATTTCATGGACCCGACCACCTATTCGGCGCTTCAATAAATGCGAGCCGCACTGGTGCTGTTGAGGCGAAACGCCGACGGCACCCGCGGTCCGATCGCTAATTGAGTCATTTCCTCATCGGTCATAACTCCCTCCCTGTCGTTTTTAGGTTTTGTGTCTCCAACGCGGCCACCTTGCGCAGCCGTCGCACGTGTCGATCGGCGTTGGTGAATTCGGCAGCGAGAAAAGTCTGGACTAAATCCCACGCCAGTTCCGGGCCCTCGATGCGTCCACCCAGACAGATGACGTTGAGATTGTCGTCCTCAACGCCTTGCTTCGCCGAAAAATGATCCTCAATCAGACAAGCGCGGACGCCTTTAATTTTGTTCGCGCAAACCGATGCGCCGACACCGCTGCCGCAAACGGCCACACCGCGATGCACCGTGCTAGCAGCCACTGCCTGGCCAAGTGGAATGACGAAGTCGGGATAATCATCCTCGGGCGTCAACCGGTGAGCACCGAAGTCCACGACCTCATGGCCGGCGGATTTCAATCGGACGACCAATTGCTCTTTCAAGGGAAAGCCGCCGTGGTCTGCTGCGATTCCTATGCGCATCAGGTTCCTTTCGCAGTGATGTTGCTCGCGGCGGCGCGGTCAGCCAACACCACGGCCGTGTCCCGCTGGATGCGACCCGCCGGGATGGATGCATCGCCGCTAACGAGACGCTGGAGGATTTCAGCTTTCTCCGACCCGGTCACCAACCACAGAATGCAACGAGCACGGTTCAGGACCGGATAGGTCAAGGTCATCCTTCGACGCTTTTGGTAAACTCCAGTCACCGCAACATCGCGGTCAGTGACGTCAAGAACTGGATCGCCCGGCACGAGCGATGCCGTGTGGCCGTCCGGTCCTAGTCCGAGATGCACAAGGTCCAACACCGGCGGCGAACCGGCAATCTGCCGGAGCACATTTGCATAGCTTGCGGCGGCGGCTTCCAAATCATTTTCTTCCACCGGCATCGCGTGGAATTGCCCGGACGGCAACTTCACTTGTGAAAGCAAACTTTCTCGCAGGTGTGTCAGATTACGGTCCTCGTCGCCGGCCGGCGCCACTCGCTCGTCCACCTGCACCACATGCACGTCTTTCCACGGCATTGTTTCGCTGGCTAAGATACGGAACATCTGCCACGGAACGTGACCGCCGCTGACCGCCATGACGAAACGTCCGCGCGCCGCAACGGCTTCGCGGGCGTGCTCGGCAATAAACTTCGCTCCCGCTGTGGCCGCACCGTCGGCATCGGAGTTAACTTGAATTCTCATAAGTCAATTCCACCGCTGTCTTCTGCCGCTGCAATCCCAACCCAGTGATTTAAAATTTTTCATGCTGCTATCATCCGACCGTACCTGCCTGTTGGTGAAAGACTATGTTTCTTCCCTCAGCATGTCCACGAGGCATACTGCACCTCCGAGTGGAGCTGCGTCCCCCACCCCGAGGAAAGGGAAATCGTTTTCGCCCGTGCCCGTCGGTGGTGGACTGGTATTCGGAAGATAGTGTGTTCTTGCTAAGCCGGCTCCGGCGGAAGGAATATGTGCGCATGAGACGCGAGCGGCGACCGACCGGGACAATGGAACCGCGCCGCCATCCTGTCGTTGCGTTGATCTGTTTCACGCTCGTCACCAATTCGACTTTCGCTGCCTGTCGCACCCACACCGGTGCGCCGCCGGAAGAAGCGCCGCATTTCGACCTGCAACATTACGCCACGGGCGACTGGTTCGGGTTGCGCAACACGCTTTACGATTACGGAATCGAAATCACCGGCGGTTACACTACCGAGCCGGCCGGCAATCCGGTCGGAGGCCTCGAACATGGCTTTACCTACTTGCACAACTTCGGCTTCGGTGTGCTGTTCGACCTGCAAAAGATCGCCGGAATTTCGGACACGACTTTTCTCGTCACCGTTTCGCAAAGATCGGGACGAGGCCTGACTCAAGATTCGATAGGCAATGCCATTAGCGTTCAGCAAATTTTCGGCGGCGGTCAGACCTATCGCCTAGTGCAGATGCGGTTCGACCAAAAGCTGCTCGACGATCGGTTGGAGCTTTCCTACGGCCGCATCACGACCACGGCCGATTTCCTGACCTCGCCGTTTTATTGCCAGTTCGTGAACAACGGCATCTGCGGTCAGCCACCGGCGCCGTTTTTCAACATGCCTAACGGAATCACGGCTTATCCGGCGGCATATTGGGGCGCGGTTGCGCGGGTTCAAACGACGAAAGAGACTTACGCCAAATTCGGCGTTTACGATGGCGACCCGGCATCGGGCGACGATCGCCACGGCGCGAATTTTGGTTTCGGCGACAACGGCGCGTTGGTCTTCACCGAAGTTGGCTATCAAACCAAGGAGGGTTTGTGGGGAATGCCGAGCCGTTACAGTTTCGGCGGCTACGTTCACACGGGCGATTTTCCGGACGTGGCTGAAGATTCGAATGGGCAAAATCTTTTCCTGAGCGGTCGCCACGGCCGGGAGCACTGGGGCCAGGACGGATTTTACCTGCTCTTCGAGCAAATGTTTTTCCGGAACCCAAATCGGCCTGATGCCGGCCTTAACGGATTCGTCACCTTTGTTGTTTCGCCGGACGAGGACAAGAGTCCGATCCCTTACTATCTCAACGGCGGGTTGATCTATGAAGGCCTGATTCCATGCCGTCCTAACGACAAGACGGCACTCGGATTTTATTCGGCCTGGTTCAGCGAGCGACAGCGGAGCGCCCAGAAAGCGGCCGGGCTGCCGTCACAAACGAACGAAACCAACATCGAGTTCAATCATCAGATTCAAATCACGCCTTATCTCTACCTGCGGCCTAACCTTCAGTACGTGATAAAGCCCAACGGTCTCAATCGCATCGCCAACGCTCTGGTGCTCGGCGTCGAATCCGGAATAACCTTCTAGGAACGGTCGCTGTCCCGCGTTCGCCAGGTCGGATGGTCCGCGTTTCTTGGCGTATCGGCGCGCAAACCACAAACAGATCAAGCCGAACCCGATCATGACCGCACCCCAGAGAAAATCGACATTCCAGCCTAACGACATTCCTTCCGATGTCACCTGCGCCCCAAAACCGGCACAAACGATGAGCGCGCCGAGAATGACAAAGAGCCAGCCGAGAGGAAGTCGCAGATCGAAGTAGCTCATGAATCTGTCACCAGAAAATAATGTTCAGGATTAACACCAGGACGAGAACAAAAATCCCGAGCATGAAGGGGCGCTTATACCAAACCGTTTCTTCTTCCAAGATGCGTGGAGTAAGCGACCAGACCAGGCCGCCCAGCTCAGAGTCGGATTTCTTTCGTGTCGTGACTAGCGAAACAAGAATCGTCACCACGAAACAAGTGGTCCAGGCAAAGATGGCGGTCCAAAAATTCTGCGCCATTTCGCTGGGATAAATCCGCAGGACATGACCGAGCCAGCCGCCTTTGACGAGGGTTTGCGCGCCCATCGGCTGGGTCAGGCCATGATGCAACGCCGCCGCCAGAATTCCGCTGAGCAGGCCGACGAATGCGCCATGTCCGGTCGTGCGCCGCCAGAACATGCCGAGAAGAAACGTGGCGAAAAGCGGAGCGTTCACGAAAGCGAACACCAGCTGGAGGAGATCCATGATGTTGTTGAAGTGCGCGGCGAAATAAGCCGCGCCCACACTAATGACGATGCCGACCACGGTGGCCGCGCGCCCCATCCACAAAAGGCCGGAATCGCTGGCTTTTGGCCGCAGATACGCCTGGTAAATGTCGTAGGTCCAAACGGTGTTGAACGCGGTCACGTTGCCGGCCATCCCGGACATGAACGAAGCCATCAACGCGGTCAGACCCAGCCCGAGAATTCCCGACGGAAAATAATGGCGCAGCATCAGCGGGATAACGAGATCGTAGTTGAAGGAGCCATCCGGCTTGCTAGGCAAAGTGAATCCGCTCGCCCCTTGATGTTGGGTTAGGGCAATGGCGATCATGCCGGGCAGAATCACCAGAAACGGGAACAACATTTTCGGCACCGCCGCGACCAAAGGCGTGCGCCGCGCCGCCGCCATCGATTTCGCCGCCATGGCGCGCTGGATCACCAGGAAATCGGTGCACCAATAGCCAAACGAAAGCACGAATCCCAGACCCATGAGCATGGCAAGCCATTCCACTCCCATCGGGTTATCGGCGGCGTTACCCATGAAGGTCCAGGAGTGGGAAAACGCGCCCGGCGCGAAATGTTGCGCCGTCGCCACTTCGCCCAGGCGCGTTTGCAATCCGCTCCAACCGCCGACATCACGCAATCCAAGAAAAACCAGCGGCGCAAACCCGGCAACGATGAGAAAAAACTGCATGACTTCGTTGTAGATGGCCGAGGTCAACCCGCCTAACGAAATGTAGAGCAACACGATGATGGCGGAGAGCCAGACGCTGACGTTGAAATCCCAGCCGAGGATGAGATTGAGTAGCAGCGCCATGGCATACATCGAAATGCCCGACGAAAAAACCGTCATCACGGCGAACGTCATTGCGTTGAGCGCGCGGGTCTTCTCGTCGAAACGCATTTTGAGATACTCGGGAACCGAGCGCGCCTTCGATCCGTAATAGAAAGGCATCATGAACACCGCCACAAAGACCATCGCCGGGATCGCGCCGACCCAATAGAAATGGCTGGTCATGATTCCGTATTTCGCGCCGGACGCAGCCATGCCGATCACTTCCTGCGCACCAAGGTTGGCGGAGAGAAAGGCGAGCCCTGCCACCCATGTGGGAATCAAGCGGCCCGACAGAAAGAAATCGGTGCTCGATCGCATGTGGCGCTTGAGCACGAATCCGATTCCAAGAACAAACGCGAAGTAAACAACCAGGATCGCGCCATCAATCAGTTCCAGCCGAATCGGCTTCATCCGATGTCGATCCTTTCAGCCAAATCGCCGATTGTCAGTCTTAATCTGGGCGGCTTAGTCCTCGCTGTTTCATAAAACGCCCTCACTTATTGCCTCAAGTGCGCGACATTTTTCATGCTGATATCATCTGACGGGACCTGCCTGCCCGGGAAAGACTATGTTTCTTCTCTCAGCATAGCCGACAAGTATGCTGGAATTCGCGGCGCCAATAAGAGATCATGCTGGCATGAAATTCTGGGGCTGGCAGAAAGAGAATCTCCCTTCGATTAGACACTCCGTTCGCACGGCCCTCGCAGCGACCGCGTCCGTCATCGTCGCGCGCTTGGTGCAGATGCCCGAAGCTTATTGGGCGGCAATCGCGACTCTGGTCGTAATGCAATCCAGTCTCGGCGCTACGCTGACGCTGTCCATCGAACGCGTAGTCGCTACGGCGCTGGGTGCGTCAGTCGGAGCAGTCGAGGCAAATTATTTCGGAGCAAATCTCGCCGCCTTCATGCTCGCGATCTTTTTCGTCGGTCTACTTTCGTTTGGCTTTCGGTTGGAAAAGACCGCTTATCGCTATGCCAGCGTCACCCTGACGATCATTGTTTTGATTCCACGGACAAATCCCGCGTGGATCGTCGCGCTGCATCGATTCATTGAAGTTTCGGTCGGGATCATCGTTGCGCTTGTCGTTGTAGCTCTGTGGCCAGAACGGTCTGCGATTCCAGCGAAGAACGCACAGGAATAATTCAATGAGATGCAGGTATGCGTAATCCGTTCGGGATAGAAGAACCGGAGTTACTCCGGGTTTAATCAGTCTGAACTTCTGCAATTCGGCCCGGCACTCTTCGCTACAGTCACGTAGCGCATCGATCGAGTCGCCATCCACCATTCGGTGTAATTCCTGCAAGCTCTTGTTAGGCGATAAATAGCTCTCTGCGATCAAGCGGACCAAGCACCAGGTCGCTCCAGCGAGGGCAGCAAGAGCTGAGATCGTAGCGGAGTCCATGGCGGGCTGCAGTTAGCTAACTTCCTTTCGATTTTGGATTCGATCGGCGACGCGCTCCTGCCAGATGTAGTGGAAGACGACGGCGGTGACCACGAGTCCAAAAAGAATTCCAACAACGCGATCACGGACCTTGGTAAACCTTGTTCATCTCACGCCCGAACCGGAGCCGTTCGCGAGCGGCACTCCGGCGCTTAAAGGTATGCTTGTTTTGGCGGCGAACAAGTTCTGCCAATGCGCCGCGAAGCATACCGCGCTCTTCGTTAGGTTCTTCGCTTGTTCCTGTACGCCCTACTACAAAGCTGCATGCATCGATTTGAGTTCGGCGCGACAAGCTTCTGCGAACGACTTAAGCGGGTCAGTGTTGGCGCCATCACGAATCAAGGCGCGCAGTTGTTCGAGCGTAAGATTCGGCCTGAAATACTGTTCCGCGATTGCGGCCAGCGCTCCTTCCGCTGCCGCCAGAACTGCATCTGATGCACAAAGCCTAATGCGGTTAAGTAGAGAGTAGATTGACAACAACCGTTCACTCTTATCGAGAGTGTTCTCGAACGAATCCAGCGCGCGCGCTGAGCATTCGTTAATAAATTGGCCGTAAAGTGTTTCCCGCCTGGTGAGCTCGGTGTGGAATTCTTTGCGCTTGTTCGAAGTTCTTTGCGTGACCCAGGCGGTCGCCACGCTTGTTGAGCCGCCAAGTAGCGACCCGGCGATCCCTGTCAGTGCAGTAACGATGGCGGTGTCCATGTGAAAAGTTTCGGATGGCGCCGAGCGGTTGTGAAAGACTCTCTTTCTGGCCTCGGCATAGCCCGCAAGCATGGCTGAAGACACGGGGCTATCGTTTTGTCAGAAGTGAGCCGTGGTGAAGTTCCAGTCGCAGAATCCGAATCACTTCGCGTTGAGCTTCAGGATTTTCGCAGACGCTATGTCCGCTACGTACCACGAACTCGCTTGCCGCGTGGTCGAGATGCGCGCTTGTGTATGGAACGACGCCGTCGCTGCTCGCTTCGATCGGCCCGACGTGGCGTTGTCCGATGATGCTGTGAAACGGGACTTCGATCGGGAGATCGACCAGCGCTTGCAGCACCGGATCGCGTGGCGACAGGGTGCGCACGGAGGAGAAATTCATCTCGCGGTGAAATGCTTTCGCTATCGGGGTCGCGGCGTCGGGGTTCTCCGATACTACGTTCACAATATCGGATTGCAGATCCAATGGTAGACGGATGAGCGAGGCAGCAACGTGACCGATCCAACTCTCGGCCAATTTACTGCCGCGGTGTGGAGTTGCCACGAAAATTGTGCGCAACGACACGCGGGGTGCGTCGAAAATGCAGTCCGTCAGCGAATCGGCGAATCACTTGTCTGTCACCGTGCAATTGCTGCGGCGGCACCACGAACAACGAGTTCCACAACTTCTCGCCGCTCGAGCTGACCAATGTGTGCGCGCTTAGGCCGCCCATGCTGTGTCCGAGAACAACGATGTGTCTCGTGGCGAAATCGCGATCGTTCGCATCGAGATCGCGAATCGCCTTCTCCAGTTGCTGCCGCAGCTCGAGGGCATTGAACAAGACCGGTGTGCCCGTGGCATACAGGAATGTCCAGACCTGAAAATGCGCGCTCACCTCCGGATCGCGACGCAGTGCTTTCATTAGGTCGGCAAACGCGAACGGCGTCGATTGCAAGCCCGGCACCATTAACACGATTGCCTTGTTCGGATCGTACGGCTCAGTCAGGAAAATTCCTGATGGCTCGCGCATCGCGGCCGGCCGAAGCATGTTCCGAAAACCACTGCGTGCGACGTGTCGGCCGCGGCTCGACATCGCTGCGATTGCCGCGGCATCGTCGCGGTTAAGCGCAAATGTCGATCCATTCAACTCGATCGTAGTTTTGCTAGTAATGAGCGAAACGTGCGGTTCGCCCCTGACACGCCTGTAAACCGCCGTCGCCGAAGTCAACAGCCCGTCGCGCGGATACAGTGGCGCGCGGCTCGTGTTGTAATCGAGCAACATCGGAATGCCGACTCCTGCCGATTCGTTCGTCAGTCGCGCTCGTGCCACCAGATGGTAACGCGCGAGCGGCAGCTCTATTTTCGGCTGGTCAAGTTTTACGTGAACGGAATCGAGCTGAGTGCGCAACTCGTTAGGCGTCTCGCCGTCGATCTGTTGTGCGATCGACGCCACCGCTTTGTTGTACAGCGTGACGTGATCGGCGTTCAGCGTCCGGTACGCGGCGTCCGCCTGTGCGATTTGCTGATCGAGTCGATTCGAAGATGTCGATCTTAGCGACGCGCAACCAGCGACGAAGACCAGGATGAGAAACGCAGCGCTAGTGTTCCCCAATCGCTGCAGTTGCCGATGACGACAGAGCATCTCGCAGCTCCTTTACGAAACTGTCACCGGCTGAGCAGCAACCGGCGTCGCTTCCTCCGGGCCACCCGACTTGCCTCTGGTTGCGATCCGCTCAACCACATAAAACGTCACCGGAATTAGAAAGATCGCGATCGCGGACGCGGCGACCATTCCACCGATAACGGTCGAGCCCAGGATCCGACGAGCCACAGCGCCTGAACCAGTGGCGAACCACAATGGCAGAAGCCCGAAGATGAAGGCTAAAGAAGTCATCAGGATCGGGCGCAAGCGCAACCGCGCGCCTTCGAGCGCCGCATCCAGAAGCGGCTTTCCTTTTTCGTGTTCGGCCTTGGCGAATTCGACAATGAGAATGGCATTTTTCGCGGCGAGGCCGATGAGCATGACCAGGCCGATTTGCGCATAGATGTTGTTTTCCATTCCGCGCAACCAGAGTGTGAGGAACGCGCCGAACACCGCGATCGGCGTGCCTAACAACACGCTGAACGGCAACGACCAGCTCTCGTAAAGCGCGGCGAGAATCAGAAACACGAATAAGATCGACAACGCAAAGATCGCCAATGGTGAGACGCCTTGCTGCGCTTTCTTCTCCTGGAACGACATGCCCATGTAGTCGTAGCCCATTCCCGGCGGCATGGTTTCGCGGAAAGTTTCTTCCAGCGCTTTCATCGCCTGAGCTGAGCTATACCCGGGCGCGGCACCGCCGATAATCTGGGCGGCGCGGTATTCGTTGTAGCGCAGAGTAAATTCCGGGCCGGCGATGTTTTTGATCGTCGCGATGGCATCGAGCGGCACCGGATCGTTGTTTGAATTGCGGACATGAAATTCGCGCACGTTCTTGGCATCGGTCCGATAATCGCCTTCCGCCTCTACATAGACCTGCCAGGTCCGTCCGAACCGGTTGAAGTAATTGACGAAGTAGCCGCCCATGAATGTCTGCAGCGTCTGATAAACCTGGTTCAGACTGATTCCCTGCTTCAAGACCTTGTCGCGATCGACGTCGACGAAGACTTGCGGAACGGCGGGTAAAAACGCCGGAATAATGCCGCCGATCTCCGGTCGTTTGCGCGCGGCTTCGACAAACTTGCCGACGTTCTGCGCGAGGAAGCCGATGTCTTTCCCCGAGCGATCTTCCAGCGCGAAGGTAAATCCGCCGGACGTGCCAGCGCCGGGAATGGCCGGCGGTGGAAATGCGAATGCGACGCCCTCAGTCAACCCGGCAAGCTCTTTCGTTAGGCGCATCTTGATGGCGTCGTATTGCTCTTCGGGCTTGGTGCGTTCGCTCCAAGGTTTCAGTGTGACGAAGAAGAAGGCGCTGTAACTGCTCTGGACAAACGTCACAAGGTTGAACCCGATGATGCTCGTCGTGTGCTGGACCCCCGGTGTCTGGCTGAGGAGCTCCTCGATTTTGTGACACGCCGCGTCGGTCCGTTCGAGTGAAGCGGCATCGGGCAATTGTAACGCCATGTAAATGTAGCCCTGGTCCTCTTCCGGCAAGAATCCGCTCGGCAGCCGCGATCCGAACCATCCGACGCCAACTGCGAACACCGCGAGCAACGCGAAGCTGATGACGGCCTTTCGAATCGCGATGCGCGACCAATTCACATAGCCGTTCGTTACGCTAGCGAAGATCTTGTTGAACCAGCGGAAGAACCAGCCGAGCGGTCCGCGCGTTTCCTTGCGCGGACGAAGCAACAACGCCGAGAGCGCCGGGCTAAGTGTAAGCGCGTTGAATGCAGACAAGATCACCGAGATGGCGATCGTTAGGGCAAATTGTTGATACAACCGTCCGGTAATGCCGGGCAGAAACGCGGTTGGGATGAAGACCGCGGCAAGGACTAATGCCACGCCAATCACCGGTCCGGTCACTTCCCGCATCGCTTTCAGCGTCGCCTCGCGCGGGTTCATTCCTTTTTCGATGTGATGTTCGACTGCTTCGACAACAACAATGGCATCGTCGACGACCAGACCGATCGCGAGGACGAGACCGAAGAGCGAGAGCGTATTGATCGAAAAGCCAAATAGCGGAAACAAAACGAACGTGCCAATCAACGACACCGGCACTGCGCACAACGGAATGAGTGTCGCGCGCCAGCCTTGTAGAAAAATGAAGACGACGAGAACAACAAGCGCGAGCGCTTCGAACAAGGTCTTCAAAATTTCGTGCATCCCTTCCGTGACCGACAGCGTCTGATCGAGCGAGACGATGTATTCCATGTCGCTCGGGAACTGCTGCTTTGCTTCGGCCATGAATTTGCGGACGGCCTCGGCAGCCTGAACAGCGTTGCTGCCCGGTAACTGATAGATGCCGAGAACCGCGGCTGGCTGGCCGTCGAGCCGACTCGTGATGTCGTAGGTTTGCGCTCCTAGCTCAATCCGAGCGATGTCCTTGACCCGGACAAACGAGCCATCGGTATTCGCCCTAACAACGATGTCGCCGAACTCTTCCGGCGTTTGCAATCGTCCCTGCGCGCGCACCGTGTAAGTGAAGGTCTGACCTTTCGGGATCGGTTCGCTCCCGATTTTGCCGGCGGGATTCACCGTGTTTTGCGCCTGAACCGCGCTGATGATGTCGGGCACGGTCAGATTGAGCTTGGCCAGCTGGTCAGGTTTGACCCAGAGCCGCATCGCGTACTGCCCGGCGCCGAATACCTGCACGTTGGAAATGCCGGGCAGCCGCGACAGTTGGTCGACTAGATTGATGTAGGCGTAGTTAGCGAGGAAAGTTCCGTCATAGGTCTGCTTCGGAGAAGTGAGCGAAACCAGCATCAACGGAGCAGACACGGACTTCTGCACCGTTACGCCGAAGTTGTTGACGTCCTGCGGCAACTGCGATTGCGCCTGCGAGACGCGCAGCTGTGTCAGGATTTGGTCAATGTTCGGATCAGTCGCGACATCGAAATTCACCGTCAGACGCATATCGCCGTTGTTGGCGTTGGTTGACGTCATGTAATTCATCTTGTCGACGCCGCTCATCTTCTGCTCGATCGGCGCGGCCACTGATTCCTCAATCGTTATCGCGTCGGCACCGGTGTAATGCGTCTGGACAACAATTTCCGGCGGCGCGATCTGGGGATACTGCGCGACGGGCAAGGCAATCATGCAAACCAGTCCGATGAGGACTGTCAGAACTGCGATAACAATGGCGACGATTGGCCGCCTAATAAAAAAGGCTGACATGGCTTAGGGCTCCTTTCTGTCGGCTGAGGCAACCGAAGCAACTTGCGCTGCTGTCGGCGTCCATTCTTTGACGACCACAGGCGTGCCGGGCGGCGTCTTTTGCATTCCTTGGACGACGACTTTGTCGCCAGGCTTGAGACCTTCTACTACTTCCCACAAGCGCGCCGAAACGTTCACCCATCTTGACCGGACGCATGCCTGCCTTGTTCGTTTGATCGACAACCATAACTACCTGGTTGCCCTGCAATTCATTCACCGCTTCCTGCGGGATGACGAGGGCCGCCTTTTTGGTTTCAACGGTCGTGCGCACTTTCCCGAACTGTCCGGGGCGCAAAAGATTTCCTGGATTCGGAAAGGTGATCTCCATTTTGATGGAGCCGGTCTTCGCGTCGAGATTTCGGTCCTCAGCGTAAAAGCTTCCCTTTTGCGGGAACACCGTTCCATCCGCTAGAAGCAACTGGAACTCGAGTTTGCTGAGATAACGATCGCGCTCGTCTGGATCGGGATGCTTTGTGACAAACTCGGTGAACCCCTGTTCGCCGAGATTCACTGTCGCTTTGATAGGATTAACTTGTGACACGGTCGTGAGTGTGCCCGTCGATGGACCGACCAAATCGCCTACCTGTGCTTTCGCGATCCCGGCTACTCCGTCGACCGGAGCAGTGATTTTCGTATAACCCAGGTTGAGCTCAGCCGTTCTTACGGCTGCGTCGTCGGCGTCGACATTGGCTTTGTTGGATTCGGCTGCCGCAATCGCTGCGTCTCGCTCCTGCGCACTGATTACCTTTTCCATAAACAGCTGCGCCGCGCGCATCTGATCTGCGGAGGCTTTCAGTTGCATCGCCTTGTCTTTTGCCAAATTCGCTTTCGACTGAGCCAAAGAAGCTTCGAAAGGGCGCGGATCGATTTGGAAAAGCAAATCGCCTTTTTTTACAACGCTGCCTTCCTTGTAATCGCGCGAGATGATGTAGCCTTGCACCTGCGCATTGATATTCGCGTTGATGAACCCGTCGAGGGTGGCGACGCCTTGTTTTACCACCGGCACATCACGCGGTGTTACAGTTGCAACGATGACGGTCGGCGGAGGCGGTTCGGCTTGTTCTGCTTTGCGCGAGCAAGCCGTTAGGCATGTCGCAAGGATAATGAGTGGCGTTGCGCATGCAGTTTTTGTTTTCATGTCCCAAGTGTCACGCCGAGCAGGGGTTTTGTGAAAGACCATGTTTCTTGCCTCGGGATGCATAGCAGGCATAGATTCAACGCCTGTGGAGCTTCGGCATCTGCGGTACTTTGTAGCCGTGGCCGAGATGGAAAACGTCTCCCGCGCCGCGACACAGAGGCTGTACGTCTCGCAGCCCTCGTTAAGCCGCCAGATTCGCGATCTGGAAGAGGAACTCGGCGTTCAATTGCTGGAGCGCAGGGCGAAGTCGGTCTGCTTGACCGAAGCCGGCCGCGCTTTTCTTGAGAAAGCGCGCGCCATTCTGAAAGACACAGACGACGCAGTGGCGACGGTGCGCGCTCTCGGAGGCAAGCGCGAGACCGAGTTGCACGTCGGCGATTGGCCGCTGGCAACCGGCCGGATCATGCCCGCCCTTCTTCGGGCGTATCAAAAAGCGATGCCGAAGGTAAAGGTGAAGCTGCACGACTGGCCGGTAGAGAAGAACATCGCGGGAGTGCGCGAGGGTCGATTGCAGCTGGCCATCATCATCCCGCCGCTCAAGTCAAACTCACTCGATGAGCTCAACTTTGAAGAGTTACTTAGCCTGCGCGTTTGTCTCGCCGTTTCATCTGATCATCCATTCGCGAGGAAACAGTCGGTTTCGTTAGCTGATGCGGTACGGGAACCGTTCATTGGACTGATGCTCGAGGAGTATCCCCGTTACCAGGAATATCTCGCTGCCATCTTCGCGTGCGTGAATGATAAACCGCGCATCGTGGAGGCGCACGACGGCTGGGCCGGTGTTTTTTCCGCCGTCGGACGCTGGCACGGGAGTAGCCATCGTCTCAGACGTGTTCACTTATGCATTTGGTGATCGCATAAAACTTTTGCGCCTCACCCCTGAACCGAAGCGAGTCCCGATTGGAATTCTTACGCGGAGAGGCAGACTTAGCCCGGCGGCGGAGAAATTCCGCGACTGCGCGAAAGACGCGTTTGCAGCCGTTCGTTAGGGTGGTTCCCTTGTTTTAGGGAACTATTAAAATGTTGTGTGCATCGATCTGAGTTCGACGCGACACGCTTCGGCGGACCCGCGAAGCGGATCAGCCTTGGCGCCATCGCGGACCAATGCGCGAATCTGTTCGAGCGAAAGGTTTGGCGAGAAGTACTGTTCCGTGATCGATGCCAGTGCTTGTTTCGCTTCGCGGAGAACGGCGTCGAAGGCGCAAATGCGGATACGGTTCAGCAACGCGTAGATCGATAATAATCTTTCCGGTTCTTTGAGTGTGTTCTCAGACGAATCGACAGCGCGAGCTGAGCACTCGTTGATGAATTGGCCGTAGACGTTTTCCCGTTTGCTGGTTTGGGCGGCGAGCAATTCACGCCTGTTTAGCGTTCTTTGAGTGATCCAAGCCGTGGCCTCCGTGGCAGAACCGCCTACCAGCGATCCAATCACCCCGGCCATTCCGCTAAGAATCGTCGTGTCCATCGCTACGCGACCTTGTCTTGTGACGCGAAACTGCCCGCGTTAATTTCGCTCGAGCCGGTCGGTGCAACTGCTTTTCGCTCAGCCCGAATGCGCATCCAGCGCTCACTGAGCTCTTCGACATCGCGCAGCGTGATCATCTGTTCGATGTCACGCCCGAAGAGAAGATCGAGAGTCCAGGCCATCATCACCCGCAGTTTTTTCACGAGTCGCGGCAGCTTCGCGACATAAACGCTTCGCCACATCCACCAGGCAATGAACCCGGAGAACTTGAATCCGAACATACTGGCCACGCCGGTGTGATGGCCGATGCTCGCGAGCATCCCCATGGTTCGATAGCGAAACGCTTTCAGCGGTCGTTCGAGAATTATGCGCTCGATGTTTTTCGCCGCCGTAACCGCCTCGCGCATTCCGTGCTGCGCGGTTGGCGGATAGAAACCGCCTCTCGTTAGCTCAGGAACTGCCGCACAATCGCCCGCCGCCCAGAGTCCGGTAAAGCCAGGAACCTGGAGATATTCATTTGCAGAAATTCGTCCTTTCTCTTTCATACACGGCAAAGCCGAGACCACCGGGCTGGGTTTCACCCCGGCCGTCCAAATGAGTGTCGCCGCGGGAATCGAGATGCCGTTGTTGAGCGTAACGACCCAACCATCGTAGCTCGCCACGCGCGCACCTTTTATGACTTCCACTTTGCGCTCGCGCAGTTTCCGCTCGGCATAACGACCGAGCTCTTCGCCTAACTCCGGCAACAAATAATCGCCCGGATGAATGACCACGACGCGAATCTCCTCGTCGCCCAATCGCGGATAGAACTTCGCTGTCTCGCGCACGAAATCGTTCACCGCGCCTGCCGTTTCCGCGCCAGCAAATCCGCCGCCCGCGATCACGAACGTGAGCCATTGCCTTCGCGCCGGTGCATCGCGCTCCACCGTCGCTTCTTCCAAAAACGCCACCATGCGATTTCGCAGCAGCGCCGCGTCACTGAGATTCTTCATGGTCACCGCCCAATCGCGGATCCCGGCGTTGTCGAAGAAGTTTGTCTCCGAACCGAGCGCGAGCAGCAAATGATCGAACTCGAACTCGAGCTCAGCACCTTCGAGTCCATGCACGCACCGAATTTTTCTCGCGCTAAGATCGACATCGCGAACGTCGGCTTCGATCACATTTACATCGCGCAGAACGCGGCGCAGCGGATTCACGATGTCGCCGGGCGCAAGATCGCCCGACGCGACTTCATGCAACATCGGCGTGAAGAGAATGAAATTTTCCCGAGCGATCAGCGTTACCTCGACATCTGACCGCCGCGCCAGATGTTTGTCGAAGTATTTCGCCGCATAAAGCCCGGCGAATCCACCGCCCGCGATCACGATTTTGGTTTTCTTCATGCGAAAGCATTCGCGCGGCGCTGCGCTGTTGTGAAAGACTCTCTTTCTTGTCTCGGCATAGGTGACAGGCATGCTGAAGTTCGCGCAAACTCGCGTTCGTCTTTGCCAGTCGGGTAAATCTGCGGGTCATAGCATGACAACCGCTTCCCCGGGACCGAGTCGGCCGGCAGCGGCGTCAGGGGGGCGGGAAACACGACCGGGTCTTGCTGTTTCCGTTTTCGCAATAATAACAACGCAGACACAGCCGATTGTCGCAGCTTCCTCGATTCAATAATTAGATTCTACTCTTCGAGGTTTCGTTAGCCGCGCGGTTTAAAGAAATCCTCCAACGCTGGAGAAGAGAGTTATGCACAGACTTTATCCGCTTGTACTTTTGCTGTTGTTTGTCCACGGAGCTCCCGCGCGTGAGCAGGCTTTCCTCGCCCGCGTAACCGTGTATTGGCACAGTCCCGGATCAAAAGAACGAATCGCTGCTTCCGGCCCGCTTCTTCACGACGGTCATTGCGCGGTGGATCCGAAGAAGATCCCTTATGGCAGCAAAATCGTGCTGCCGGATGATCAACTGATCGCGGTCGATACCGGTCCCGCAGTTGTCCAACGCACCGCCGCGCGACGTTCAGGCCGCACGCCCGCACAACGTAAAGCAATCGTCGTCGATCGTTATTTTGAGAGCAGACGTGAGGCGCAGTCCTGGGCAGCGTCGCATCCGCATTTTATGACTGTGCGGGTCGATTCGCCCGAACTGGCAGGGGCGAACCTCTCGCAAGCGGAATAAGGCGAGAAAGGGCTTCGCGTTCGGTGGCAAAGCGGTGACAGTCGAAAGCCGCTCGGCCGTTGACTTCGCTGCTGCCTTCGCGTGCGGCCTTCGCTTCATTTTCCTCACGCCAGCAGAAGTTACGGCGTTGAAAGCAAAGACTGGCGTTAGACCCTAAGGCGCGTATTTTGACATCGCCTTGCGCGACTTCGGTTTGTTTCTCGGTGCGCTGGCTCTGGCGCGGCTGAGCCAGCAATTCGTCCGGGCCTAACGAACCATGAACTATCAATATTTAATTGTCGGCAATGGAATGACTGCGGCCGCCGTCGTCGATGGCGTCCGTGAAGTTAATGCGACTGGCAGCATCGGGATTGTCAGCGCCGAGCTACGTTTCCAACGTAGCTCTGAGAGTTCCGCGATCAGTACCCGAAGGAACGCAAATGGCTGGCCTGTTTGATCCGCTCGCGATTCGAGATCTGAAGTTTGCCAATCGGGTGTTCGTCTCGCCGATGTGCCAGTACTCGAGCCACGACGGATACGCTAACGATTGGCATTTCGTTCATCTTGGCAGTCGCGCCGTCGGAGGTGCCGGCTTGGTCCTGACTGAGGCAACGGCCGTTCTTCCTGAGGGACGCATCAGTCCGCAGGACCTCGGCATCTGGGCTGATGGGCACATCGAGATGCTGAGTCGAATCGTCCGTTTCATTCATGAACAAGGAAGCGTCGCCGGAATGCAACTGGCCCATGCCGGTCGGAAAGCGAGTACCGGGCGGCCATGGGAGGCTCCGGGGAAAGTTCCCGAAAGCGAAGGAGGTTGGGGAAAAGTGGTGGCCCCAAGCGCATTAACGTTCACCGACAACTATCCGATGCCGCAGGCCCTAACGAGTGATGGCATTCAAGAAGTGATCGCTGCTTTTGCCGCAGCCGCGCGCCGTGCTTGTCAGGCCGGCTTCCGCGTCCTCGAGATCCACGCGGCGCATGGCTACTTGATTCACGAATTTCTGTCGCCTTTGAGTAATAAGCGCGCGGATGATTACGGCGGTTCATTCGAGAATCGAACCCGGATGTGCCGTGAGACTGTTGCGGCAATTCGATCGACGTGGCCGAAAGAATTACCGTTATTCGTGCGCATCTCTTCGACGGATTGGATCGACGGAGGGTGGAACATTGATGAGTCGGTCAAACTCGCCGGGCAACTAAAGCCAATGGGAGTTGATCTCATCGATTGTTCTTCTGGTGGTAACGTGCCCCACGCGAAAATTCCGGTCGGTCCCGGATACCAGGTGGCCTTTGCCGAGCGAATCCGCCACGAAGCCGAAATCATGACCGGTGCCGTTGGAATGATCACTTCGCCGGTTCAGGCGGAGCTCATCATCCGGACGGAACAAGCGGATGCAGTGATCATGGCTCGTGAGTTTTTGCGCGATCCGTACTGGGCGTTGCGAGCGGCTCGGGAACTTGACGAACAAATCGCATGGCCTGTCCAATATCTCAGGGCCGCACCGAAAGGCACGCAAGCCCGCGTTCCAGTGAATCTAGAGAGCTTTGAATCTTGCTTCGAAGAACAACACGCGATTCCGGAACAGTGAGGCTCGGCTTTTTTTGCCCGCAAACCTAATTTGTTCTGGCCTTCGCGCTTTACTCGCCAGTCTTGGCCGCGTGTTTGCCCAGTTTCTTCAGAAGCCTCGGTGGCTCAGTTATTGTCGCGGTGCTCATGGTTGTCCTATCTCTTTCTCAAGTTTCCAGGACCGCACATTTCAGAAAATCTGATATGTTTAGCGGGATGCGCTTTCCACAATCCCCTGAAACTCCGCCTCATTCTTTTCACTTGAATGTCGAAGTCGCAGATGAAGCGGTTTCCTTCGCTTGATCTTGTGGGCGAATCGGACGTTTGCGCGTTTCCAGGAACGCAACCAAGTCATCGAGCTCCCCCGGTTTGAGCGAGCTACCAAAAGCTGGCATATTCGTGCCACCATTCACGATCCGAATGACCAGATTGTCGCGCGTAAGCTCGTCGGCGATGTAGGTTAGGTCGGGACCGCGTCGCCCGCCGAAACCTTGAATGAGGTGGCAGTTCAAACATCCTTTGTCGTGAAACAACTTACCGCCCTGGAAGACCGGCCCGCTGGTAGCTCCTACTACTTTCTCATTGAGTGGTTGAGCATCGAAGTTAGGCGACCAAGGCGACTGCTGTCCTTCCCACCAAAGCCCACCAATCATGATCACGGAGAGACACACGACCGCAATTGCCCAGGGGCGTCGGGAGGCAGCGCGCTCGCCTTTGTGATTCCAAATAGGAACAAACAGCAGGAGTAGCCCGATCAGGATTGGGAATCCGATCATGACGTAGCCTTCGATCCTGGCTGGAATGAGGGCGAGCAGCGCGAAGTACCAAAGAAGATACCAATCCGGTCGTGGATCGGCCGCCAGTACGCTCGGGTCCGGCGGCTTATCCAGCGCCGGAGGTCCGACGAAGAATGCGGCGACAGCGATCGCGATAATCAAAAGCGTGACGACAATCACATCTCGCCAGGCCAGGTCCGGCCAAAATGGCTTGCCACTCTTCTTGAGCAGTTCTTCGTATTCCGCGCGGTACGTTGCCGGGTCTACTGGTTTGCCTGCAACCGGCGGCTCCGAGATCCCGTGGCGAAGAACCAGCCAGAGATGCAAGCCTATAAAGGCAAACATGATTCCCGGAAGGACGAAAACATGGATGGCAAAGAACCGACTAAGTGTCGCGCCGCCAATGGTGTTGCCACCCAGGATGAAGCGCGCCATCCAGTCGCCGATAATCGGAATTCGCCCTGCCTGCTCAGCCGCGACCACGACCGACCACGCCGCGGTTGAATCCCACCGGAGTAGCTGGCCGGTAAATCCCATTCCTAGGGTGAAGGCCAGCAGACAGATTCCAGTGGTCCACGTCATCTCGCGTGGAAATTTGTAGGCGCCAAACAAAAACGTCTGCGCCATATGCGCTCCGATCATCAACACCATCGCGGACGCGCCATAGTAATGAAGTCCGCGCAGAAAGCGGCCGAATGGCGCGTTGTTAGTAATGAACAACAGCGTCTCGTAAGCTTGTGACGACGACGGGATATATGAGAACGCCAGGGCGACGCCGCTTGCTACCTGTACTATGAACGCACACAACGTGGCGCTGCCGAAGACATACCACCATTTCGCATCCTGCGGCGCGATATGCTTCGCCGGCGAGAGTAGTACGCTGATCCCCAGCCGATCATCGAGCCACTTCCAGACCGTCTTGAATATCTTGATCACAGCGTTGTGGAAATGGGCACGATCGCCTGTTTCATTTGCACTTGGCCATTTGCGACCCGCACATCGTAACGAAAAAGCGGCCGCGGCGGCGGACCGGCAGCGACGGCACCGTCATCGTAGTAGACGCCGCCATGACAGGGGCACATGAACAATTCCGCGCCTTCGAGCCAGCGCACCGGGCATCCGAGATGAGTGCAATTAACGGAAAAGGCAATGAAGCTATCCTGGCTGACTCGACGTAACCAGACAGCGCTCTTCGCGGTCACACCAGCCCATGGGAGCGACGAAGGATCAGTCACAGTCACGGCTACTGTTTTACCGATTTGAAAATCATCGGGCTTGCCTAGCGTGACCCATTCCCTGGGCACCTTCCGAAAGAACGGGGCGACGATGAACCCGACTAACGGTACTCCGACAATTGCGGTGCAAAGACCGACCAGACCGATTGAGAGTTTTTCAAAAAATCGCCGACGGCTGATCTCCTCTGGAGTTTCAATTAGCGGCGCAGATGACGACTCACTTGGACTTGTATTCATGGCGAATTTCCGTAATCCAACCGGCAAGCGCTGCGATGAAGAGGACAACACCGACCAACCAAACGACCCAGGTGGTAATTAATCCCCAGAAGAGAAAGGCGATTCCCATGGCTAGTCCGGCCGGGAAGTAGGTCGGGTGCGGCAGTGGTGTATCGGGTAGCACCTGCCAGCCGGGCGGTACCGCGTCCGAATGTTGCGTGGTTGATTGTTCGTCAGGCATTTGATTTCTCCGTTTGTGGCGCCGGGCACCAATGCCACCGAGCAAGCTGGGCGAGAATTGCAGTTACATAAATGGCACACATGGGAACCCACATCAGCAGTCCGCCGATCTGTTGATCACGATCACTTGTCAGGCCCCAGTCGCCGCGGATCGTGCTGAGCATTCCCAAACGATCGACTGGGTGTTGGTAAACCGGACAAACCGAAACCGGGGCAAAGGTCAGGATAATGCCGAGCACACTGCATGCGGTGCAGGCGGTAAAGAGGTAAACAATGCCGGCGGGCGGTGAAAGACGTTGCTCTTCGCGCGGCGCGAGAACCTGCCACCAGAACACGCTTCCCATTAACAGTAGCGAAGTGGTCTGAATTGCCGAGATAGTCCTCGACGTGGCCGCCGCGTTACAAAGTGTCGGCGCATGCCACAGCCACATCGCACCAACACCGGCGATCCAGCCGATAAGTGGATGAGTGAGTGGAGAACAAACTGAGAACGACTGCGGGAGACTTAACAGGAAAAGCGCCGGAACGACGAGCACGAGCAGGATGTGCTGAACCATGTGCGCGCTGAAGAGATAACCGTTCGCCAGTGCATTAACTGGCGAGATGAAGGACAAAAGAAACACGACGAGCGCAGCTGCGAAATAGATCGGCCTGCCTCGTCGCCCGAAGGCGAGAAAGTAACCGATGCAGGCAAGCGCGCTCAGAGCTAAGACTATAGAATTCCACCTCCAAGCGGTAGTGAAGAATTGGTAGGTAGTCATCGAACAAATGGAAGGATGTAAACAGTGATTAGAACAAAGAGCCAGACGACATCGACGAAGTGCCAGTAATAACCAACAGATTTAAAGGCGGAGCCGCGTCCGGAAGCAAAATCGCCTTCCCACGCCAGCCAGAGAAAAATCAGCAGCGCGATCAAACCAAGGAGGACGTGCAGACCATGAAAGCCAGTTAGTGTGAAAAACGTGGTGGAGAAGAGATTGGTGCTGAGATCGACCCCGGTCTGAAACAGTTTCCAATACTCCGTTCCCTGACCAACAAGGAAGATACCGCCGAGCAGAATCGTCAGCGCGAGCCAGCCAAGCATGGAACCGCGACGCTCTTTCGTCAGGGCAACCTCGGATCGCCAAAAAGTGAAACTGCTCGCGAAAAGACAAACGCTGAACACCAGCGTCCGCGGAACATCCAGTTCTTTCGGTCCGGGACCGGCTTGTGGTCGAGCGTAGAAATACAAATAGGCAAGGATAAGCGTCCCAAAGAATCCTGTTTCGGAAAGAATGAAGCTTAGGATCCCAATTTTGTTGTGATCGGGAAGCGTTACCGCGGCGCTATTCTCGCCTACAATCGGGTCAGGCCGGTCGGGATTAGCCAAATCCCATAGCGGGCGCCGGCTTCTGATCGGCGGGAGCGCGACAAAGTTTTCATGCAGCGGCGGCGACGTTGTCGCCCATTCGAGGGTCCATGCGTCCCAGGGATTATCGTCCGCGACTTTGCCTCGGAAAAATGAAGTAACTAAATTCCAAACTAGAATAAGTGCAGCTGCGCTCATGAAGAAGACGCCGCTGGTCGAGAGCATGTTCATCCAACCCCAGTTTGGAAGATCGGGATAGGTATAAACACGCCGCGGCATACCTAACAACCCAAGAAAGTGCTGAATAACGAAGGTCATGTTGAAACCGATGACCATGAGCCAGAACGTCCATTTGCCGAGCCGCTCTGACAGCATGCGGCCGCTCATTTTCGGAAACCAATATTGGATGCCGCCCAAGACGGCGAAGACGATCGCTCCCACGGCCACGAAATGAAAATGCGCGACGAGGAAATAGCTGTTCTTAGTCTGCCAATCGAGCGCCACGCTGGCATGACTGATTCCGGTCAGGCCTGCGACAAGGAATTGGATGAGAAACGCGATGCAACATAACATCGGTACATCGAAACGGATCCGACCGCCAAGCATTGTTGCGGTCCAATTGAGCACCTTCACGCCAGTTGGAATTGCAATGAGCATCGAGGAAATGGCGAAGAACACATCAAGTGGACGGCCCATTCCCACTGTGAACATGTGATGTCCCCAAACGCCCAGGCTTAGGACTGCTATGGCTACACTCGAGGCGGCGACAAATTCGTAGCCAAAAATCGGTTTCCGCGAAAAAACCGGAATGATTTCGGAGACGATGGCAAAGGCAGGAAGCGCCAAGATGTAGACTTCCGGATGACCGAAGGCCCAAAAGATGTGCTGCCACAGAACGGGCGAACCTCCGCCAATTGGTAGAAAGAAATGGCCCTCCAGTCGCCGATCGATCAAGATCATCGCCAAGCCGGCGTTTAAGACTGGCAGAGCGAAAATAATGATGAACGCGTTAACAAAATTGATCCAGGTAAAGAGCGGAAGGCGACGCATCGTCATTCCTGGACCGCGCAGCGAAATAACTGTCGCGATGGTGTTGATGGCGAAGCTAAGTGAACCGATACCCAGGACAAAGATGGCTATCGCCCAGTAATCGACTCCGGGCGATGAAGAATATGGCGTCTCACTCAAAGGTGCATAAGAGAACCAGCCGACCGCTGGAGCTCCGCCGGCGAGCACGCTAAAGTGCAAAAGAATTCCACCAAACGGCACACACCAGAATCCAAAGGCGTTGAGACGCGGGAAAGCCATATCGCGCGCGCCGATTTGCAATGGCAGGACGTAATTTGCGAGGCCGAACACTACCGGCATGACGACGAGAAAGATCATTGTCGTGCCGTGCATGGTGAAGAGTTGATTGAAGGTGTCGGGCTGGAGAAAATGGTTGTTAGGAACTGCCAGCTGCAGGCGCATGAAAAGCGCTTCGACTCCGCCAATGATGAAAAAGACCAGAGCGGTCAACATGTAGAGAACGGCGATGCGCTTGTGATCAACGGTGGAAAGCCACGCGAGGCGATAGTGTGCGCGCTTGGCCGGATCGAGGACTGCGTCCCGGAATTCCGCAATAGTGGTGGTGCCGTTCATCGTAGCGTCGACAGATATGCCGATAGTTGATCGAGTTGCTCGTCCGTGAAGTTAAAATCCGGCATCAGTGCCCCCGGCTTGATGTGCTGCGGGCTCTTGAGCCAAAGCCGCATGTTCGCTGGCGTATTCTCCAGAATACCGGCAGCTAATTGTTTGCGGCTGCCAACGTGGGTCAGATCCGGCGCGACTCGCAAGTCCGCTCCAGCTACTCCGCGAATAGCGTGGCAGTTGATGCAGGTTGATGTTTGAAACACGGCCAGCCCTTTTGCCGTAGCGCCACTTGTCGCCGCCTGGCCTGGTTGTAATTGGGCACGTTGCCATTCTTCGAACTTCGAAGGTTCGTCGGCCACGACCAGGATGCGCATCCAGGCGTGTTGTGTCCCGCAAAACTCCGAGCACTGGCCGATGTAAGTGCCCGGCTTGTCAGCTTGTATCCAGATGTGGTTAGGTTGTCCCGGCACATTGGTCATCTTGCGGGTCAACTTCGGCACCCAGAACTCATGTAAGACATCCTTTGACTCGAGCCGCACTGACAAAGGTTTGCCCGTCGGAATGTGAATTTCGTTTGCGGTAATAACACCCGACGCCGGATAATCCACCTGCCACCAGAATTGATGTCCAGTCACTACCAAATCGGGGGAAGGCGCCGGCGGCGGATCAGCGCGATTCATCGCGCTAAGTGTCATTACTAAAAGGAAAATGACGATCAGGAACGGAATGATCGTCCACGCGATTTCCACCTTCCTGTTGCCGGCGATCTGCTTCGGGTCGGGCTCACCCTCGCGCACGCGAAAGCGAAAAATCGCGTAGATGATCGCGCCCGTTACGAGGACGAAAATCAGAGCGAAGACAACGCTGGAAACGATCCCCAAATCGTAGATTGCACGCGCCAGCGGCGACTGTGGATCCAAAGCATTTGAGGTCTGCATCGCGACGGACCTTACATCTTTGCTTTCCCTTTTCCGCGCCGTGCCGCGAACTGACCGCACGTTGCAGCAATTAAATGGTCACGCGTGCCAATCGGCGATTTCACCTTAAGCCCCCCTTGTTGCTATTTCGTTGCTATCTTCTTGTGCGCGGCAATCAAGAAAAAAAAACTGAGAAGTACGGCGCTGCGGTCGCTGATATTTTGCGCCTAAATTCCGTCGCCACGACATGGACCTCGAAATCCATCACGAACTCCTCTCGAGAATGCCGGAAAGCCAGACCAGTAGATTTGTGATCACGTCTCGGCGGTTTATTTCGTGCCGACCGCCTGAGTAGAAATCGTGACTGATTGAGGTAAGACCGGCGCTGCGATAACGATCGATCAGGACACGAACGCCTTCCAATCGTTGCCCGATTGGGTCGTCGCTGCCTGAAAAAATGTAAACGGGCAGGTCGTCTCGCACTTTGCGGACTTCGCATGGATCAGCCAGGCGTGGGAATGCGTCCAGAAACGACTGCATCGAAGCGGGTTTAAGCGATGGAAAGCAAAGCGGGTCGTTGATAACAGTATCCACCTCTGCGTTATCGCGGCTAAGCCAATCCATCGGAGTACGAGCCGGCTCGAATGTTGCGTTCATTAACTTCATCGGGTCTTCCCCCGGCGCGAGCGACCGAGCAATGCGAACCAGGCCATCGAGCGTGCCGGACCCTGATAGCGCCAGACCGTCAATCGAATGACCGTGATCTAGAATAAATTGCTGCGCCGCGAACGAACCCATGCTGTGTCCGAGCAAGATGTACGGTTTGCCCGGATGTTGCTGCGTCGCGATGACTCTGTTGGGTGGAATGTCAGCCTCGAACATTTCTGCTGTCATTCCGTGCGTTGGGCCGGGGATAGATCCCAGAGTTGTTGATCAGAATATCGACATGACGGTTTCCGAGCTCGATCGCTTTTCTAACTAATTCATGTGCGCTTTCGGCATCTCGAAGATCGGAGGATATGAAATTCGCCTTGCGTCATGCCACGCGGATCTCGGCGACCGTCGTTTTGCTCCGTTCAACATCGCAACCCGCGACGATGACGTCGATTCATGGCGGGCGAGCTTATTGGCTACCGCACGTCCGATGCCGCTGGTGCCACCTGTGATCAATGCTGTCGATAAATTCGTACTCATTTATAACCTTTCGTCCGTTTGAAATGACCATCAAGAAGAAGCAGTGGAAACGCTCTCCTTTCAATCACACATAATCTTCGACCTAATGTAAGGTTTGACGCGTGTGTTAGTGTCCACCGCCGGATCATGCATACGACCGAAGAAGAAGATGAGCGATTCTACCGTGATACCGAGAGTATCGCGTTTCCCGCGCTCAGCGACGAACAGCTGGCAACATTGGAGTCGTTAGGCGCGCGCCGCAAAGTTAGTCGGGGCGAGATCATCTACAAAACCGGTCAGCGGGACGTGCCTTTCCATCTCGTCTTGAGCGGAGAGCTCGAAGTTTTTGAATCACGCGATGGCGAGGAGCAAATCCTCGGCGTGCCCGGGCCGCGGGATTTTGTTGGCGACATATCGATGCTCACCGGGACCGCGGTTATTGCGACCGTGCGCGGCAAAGCCGAGGAATCGGAGCTCCTGCAAATTCCCGCGGCACGCTTCCGTCGTGCCTTAGCGGAGATTCCAACCGTGAGTGAAACGATCTTGAGCGCGCTGATCATGCGACGCAAACGTCTGCAGCGCGATCGCGAGTTTACTGGCTTGCGCATCCTGGCCGATCGTGATTCGCGCGAAGGGCATCAACTCGACGATTTTCTCGAGAAGAACCATTATCCGCATCGAGTCATCGACGCGGCGAACGAGCAGGGGAAAGCGCTCGCGCAACGGATGAATCTTGCATTACGTGATCTGCCGGCCCTCATCACTCCGAGCGGGATGCCGTTGCGGCACCCGTCGTTACGCGAAGTGGCACAGGTCGCCGGTCTGCTTCGGCCATTGCCGTCCGATGAGGAGGAAATCTTCTTCGATCTCGCGATCGTTGGCGCCGGACCAGCTGGTCTTGGCGCAGCTGTGTATGCAGCTTCCGAAGGACTCAACACGGTCGTGCTGGAAAGCTACGCCCCCGGCGGTCAGGCCGGAGCCTCATCGCTCATCGAGAACTTCTTCGGTTTCCCGACCGGCATCAGCGGCGGCGATCTAACCTATCGCGCGCAACTGCAGGCATTTCGTTTCGGCGCCAAATTCACCACGCCTTCCCAGGCGTTATCACTCGGCTACACGCCTGATGCTGAGCATTCGCATTTCCTGCACATCGAAGGTTACAACGCGATATTGCGCGCCAAGGCAGTGATTATCGCAACGGGCGCAGATTACCGGCGACTCAATGCGGAAGGGCGCGAACAATTTGAAGGGTCGGGTGTTTATTACGCAGCAACGCCGCTCGAAGCTCAGCTTTGTGGCGGATCAACCGCGATCGTCGCCGGCGCAGGTAACTCCGCCGGTCAGGCAGCGATGTTCGTTTCCGAAGGCGCTCAGAAGGTGCTGCTCATCGTGCGCGGCGATAGCCTAACGAAAAGTATGTCGAGCTATCTTTCGCGTCGTGTCGAGGCAAAGGAGAATATCGAAATTCTCTATCAAACCGAAATCAGGCGAATGGTTGGCCGCAGGAAATTGGAATCAGTCGAGCTCGAGAACACGGGCACCCATGCGCGGCGCACGGTGGAAACACCGGCCGTGTTTTCGCTGATCGGCGCGTTGCCGTGCACCGGCTGGCTCCCCGCCGAGATCGAGCGCGACGACAAAGGCTTCATTCTCACCGGCGCAAAAGTGGCGCAATCCTCAGCCTGGCAGAAAATGAATCGCGCGCCGGGCCCGATGGAAACGAGCCGACCCGGGGTGTTCGCCGCGGGAGACGTGCGCTCCGGTTCGGTCAAGCGTTGCGCTGCTGCGGTGGGCGAAGGTGGCATGGCCGTTGCAAACGTTCACCGCGCTCTCGCTGAATACAGGACTCGATAGAAATCGAGTATACGGTAAGACTGCGCGGCGCGAACGGCGCAAACGCTTTTGCCGCGTGATTACTTTCTACTTACCTGGCGAAAAACATTAGCTTTTGCCAGATCCGCGTCCGCTGAGGACAAGTTCGTTTCGCCGCGGCGCCGAAACCAGCACGCGAGGCGCGTCCCCTACCCCGCCCTGATGTTGGTTGCGGAAGGGACGCTGTTGGCCTCCCGCGGGAAGCCGGCAGCTTCCCCTACAGCGGACCCTCCGCCTTTTGTTTGAGCTCGAATGCGAGCCAACCGATCGCCTAGCGCTTGCACATCGTGCAAAGGGATCATCTGTACGATATCGCGGCCAAACAAAAGATCCAACGTCCAATCCATCATGACGCGGAGCTTTTTGGCCAGGCGCGGCAACTTCATCAAATAAATGCTTCGCCACATCGCCCAGGCGATAAGACCCGAAAACTTGAACCCAAAGACCATCGCGACGCCCGTGCGACGACCGATAGTCGCCAGTTGTCCGAGAGTGGTAAAAACGAATGGCTTCATCGGACGCCCCGCAATCGCGGCTTCGATGTTCTTCGCCGCGGTTATCGCCTCCCGCAAACCGTGCTGAGCAGTTGGCGGCCAAAACTGACCGGCTTCACCGCTGGGAACTGCCGCGCAATCGCCCGCGGCCCATAACCCGCTGACTCCCGGAACGCTGAGGTATTCGTCCACCAGAAGACGCCCTCGCTCTTTCTTGCAGCCTAACGATTCAATGGCCGCGTTTGGTTTGACACCAGCCGTCCAAATGAGAGTCGTCGCGGGAATGGATGTGCCGTCAGTCAGCTTAACTACCGAACCATCATACCCTGCGACGCGCACGCCTTTGATTATCTCCACCTTGCGTTTGGACAATTTTCGTTCGGCGTAGCGTCCCAGCTTCTCGCCCAGTTCAGGTAAAAGGAACTTGCCCGGATGCACCACCACCACTCGAATCGTCTCTTCGCGCAATGATGGATAGAACTTCACCGTTTCGCGCAGGAAATCGTTAATCGCGCCAGTAGTTTCAACGCCGGCGAAACCGCCGCCCGCGGTAACGAATGTGAGTAGCTCTTTGCGAGTCGACTCGTCTTTTTGCAAGGACGCTTCTTCCAACAGTTCCACCATTCGATTGCGCAGCAGTGCGGCGTCGGAAAGGCTTTTCATCGTTACCGCCCAATCCCGCACGCCTGGCACGTCAAAGAAGTTCGTTTCAGAACCAATCGTCAGAAGGAGATGATCGAACTCGAATTCAAGCTCCATATTCCGTAAGCCGGCCAGACAACGAATCTTTTTTGTCGTTAGGTCTATCGCTTGAATATCAGCCTGAACGACGTTGACGTGACGAAGAATGCGCCGCAGCGGATTGACGATGTCGACCGGCGAAAGGTCGCCCGCGGCGACTTCATGCAACATCGGCGTGAAGAGAATAAAATTTTCGCGACTGATCAGCGTCACTTCGATGTCCGGCCTGCGCGCCAACCTCTTGTCCAGATACTTGGCGGCATAGAGACCGGCAAACCCGCCGCCAGCGATAACTATTTTGGTCTTTTTCATTTTATGTCACGCTGATTCAGAACCCAGCCTTCGACGGCTTTAGCGAAACCTTCTTCTTCGGATGAGCTTGTGATGTGGGTGGCGGCGGATTTTACTTCTTCACCAGCCTGGCCCATCGCGATGCTGACCCCGCTGTTTTTGAACATGGAAATGTCGTTAGGCATGTCACCTATGGTTGCTATTTCAGCGATGGGAATATCGAGCAACTCAGATAGACGCGTGACGACGTAGCCTTTGTTCGCTTCCGGATGAGTAACATCGAGGTAGTAAGGTTGCGAGCGTGCGGCTGAGACGGAGGTTTCGCGCTGAGGATTGGTTTGCCTTGTGTGAACTTTTGCCGCGAACTGCTCGCGCACCGCTGTTTCACAGCGTTGCACCGCGTCAAGATCATCGCTTACTCCGACTAACTTCGCCACGTCGTTGGTAAGGCCCTTGAAATTCGACACCACCGTGGGCGGAAATTTCACCGTCCATTCTTCACGATCGACATGTGGTCCATGGCGGTCGCGCACGAACCACTCCGTGCCGCGATAGATCCAGGTGTCGAGTCCGTGCTTCCGCATCGTCTCCATCGCAGGCTCGATAACGTCGGCCTGCAGCACACGTTGTTCGATAACGGATAGGTCTGGCTTAACAAACATACCGCCATTGAAAGCAGCAATCGGTGTGGTGAGTGCCAACGGCGCGATCAGCATTTCCATGCCACGCGGCGGGCGGCCGCTGGTAATCGCGAACTGAATCCCGGCACTCCGCATTTTTGCGACCGCAGCACGCGCACGCTCCGTTAACACCTTCTCGCGTGTTACCAAGGTGCCATCTACATCGGCAAGAAGAAGGCGAATCGCAGCAGGCGTTCTTGTAGATGATGCCTCACGTTCCTTGTTAGTGATCGGATGCGTCGCGGATACACTCATATACTTTAGGCGGCTTTAGCTTGTTGTTTCTCCAGGTGACCACCGAACCCATAGCGCATCGCGGATAGCACTCGGTCGGCGTAATCAGCTTCGCCGCGCGACGAAAAGCGTTCATACAAAGCCGCCGTCAACGCCGGCACTGGCACGCCTTCATCGATCGCCGCCTTGATTGTCCAGCGGCCTTCTCCTGAATCAGAAACTCGCCCCGCAAATTTCGCGAGCTGCGGGTCGGTCGTAAGGGCAGATGCAGTTAGATCAAGTAGCCACGATGCAATCACGCTGCCGCGCCGCCAGACTTCGGAAATGTCAGCGACGTTGAAGTCATACTGATAATGCTCCGGATTGCGCAGCGGCGTCGTCTCTGCATCTACTTCGCTATCACGCTTGCCTGCGTCAGCGCCTTTCAAAACACCAAGACCTTCGGCATACGCGGCCATGATTCCGTACTCGATCCCGTTATGGACCATCTTCACGAAATGGCCGGCGCCGTTCGGCCCGCAATGCAGGTAACCTTGTTCGGCCGTCCCGGCAACTTTATCGCGACCAGGGGTGCGCGGCACCTCGCCACGGCCCGGCGCGAGGGTGGCGAAAATAGGATCGAGACGCTGAACGATCTCTGTGTCGCCACCGATCATCATGCAATAACCACGCTCCAGGCCCCAGATGCCGCCGCTGGTTCCGACATCGACGTAGTGAATACCTAACGAACGTAAGCCTTTCGCGCGTTCGATATCATCCACATAGTAAGAGTTGCCGCCGTCTATGATGGTGTCGCCGTTCTCGAGCAGCGGTGACAGCTCACCGATGGTCTGATCAACTACCGCCGCCGGCACCATCAGCCAGATAGCTCGCGGTCGCTCGAGCTTTGCAACGAGGTCTGCCAACGAGCTGGCTCCCTCTGCTCCCTCTTTGACCAGATCGCCGACTAGTTCGGGGGAGCGATCAAACACGACGCATTTTTGCCCGTTCTTCAGTAAGCGTCGCACCATGTTCCCACCCATTCGGCCGAGACCAATCATCCCAAGCTGCATTGTGATTTGTTGTTTCATAACTTGTTCTCCGTCAGTTGAGCTGTGTTGTGGAAGTATTTTTTATTGTTGAAGCTTCGAAGATGCTGTCGATCGCGTTGTCGGGCCTTTTCATGACTGTAGCTTCGCCTGCCGGTAGCGGCGGATTAGATTGTTGGTTGAGCTATCGTGTTTCAGCTCCGGCTCCGATGAAGCTTCCAACTCCGGGATGATCCGTTGAGCTAGAGCTTTGCCGAGCTCTACGCCCCATTGATCGAAGGAGTTAATGTTCCAGATCGTCCCCTGCGTGAAAACGGCGTGTTCATAGAGCGCCACCAGCTTGCCGAGCACCTCAGGAGTTAGCCGGTCAGCCAAGATAACGTTCGACGGCCGATTACCTTCAAAGACACGATGCGGCACCAGCCACTTAGGCGTGCCTTCCGCCCTTACTTGTTCGGCCGTCTTGCCGAAGGCAAGCGCTTCAGCCTGCGCGAAGACATTGGACAAAAGCATGTCGTGATGCCGGCCGAGCGGCGTAAGTGCGTGAGCGAAGGCGATAAAATCACACGGAATAAGGCGCGTCCCCTGGTGAATCAACTGATAGAAGGAATGCTGCCCGTTCGTCCCAGGTTCACCCCAATAGATGGGCCCGGTATCGTAGTTGACTTGTTTGCCATCCAAAGTGACGTGCTTGCCGTTACTCTCCATCGTTAGCTGTTGGAGATAAGCCGGAAATCGTTTCAGGTATTGCTCGTAGGGAAGGACCGCGACTGTCTGCGCGTCGAAGAAGTCCGTATACCAGACGGTGAGTAACCCAAGAAGAACTGGCAGGTTTTGATCGAAAGGCACCGTGCGAAAGTGCTCGTCCATTTGATGGAAACCGTTGAGCATGCTTCGGAAGTTATCTGGTCCGACTGCCAGCATGGTTGACAAGCCGATGGCAGAATCCATCGAGTAACGTCCACCGACCCAATCCCAGAAGCCGAACATATTGTCCGTATCAATGCCAAAGGCGGAGACCTTCTCGGCGTTTGTGGAAACAGCAACGAAATGCCTGGCTACAGCAGCTTTGTCACCGCCTAATCCTTTTAAGAGCCAGTCCCGCGCAGTTTGCGCGTTAGTCATTGTTTCCAGTGTGGTGAAGGTTTTGGACGAAACGATGAACAGGGTCTCCGCCGGATCGAGATCGCGGGTCGCTTCCACGAAGTCGGTCCCGTCGATGTTGGAGACGAAGCGAAAGGTGAGGCTGCGATCCGTGTAGTGTCTGAGAGCTTCGTAGGCCATTACCGGCCCGAGGTCAGAACCGCCGATGCCTATATTAATAATGTTCCGAATTCGTTTACCCGTGTGCCCGACCCATTCACCGCTGCGGATCCGGTTACTAAAAGTGGCCATCTTGTCGAGCACGTCGTGGACTGCCGGGACAACGTTTTTGCCGTCGACCAGGATGGTTGCATTCTTCGGCGCCCGTAATGCGACGTGCAGCACGGCGCGCTTTTCCGTAACGTTGATCTTGTCACCCCGGAACATGGCGTCGATCCTTCCGCGCAAATCGCACTCCTCGGCGAGCTGCTGGAGCAGCTTCAGAGTGGTTTCAGTAACTCGGTTCTTGGAATAATCCAGAAACAGTCCTGCACCTTGCGCACGTAAGCTTTTCGCCGCGTGTAGAGTCGTTCGCGAATAGCTCGCGCAAGTGCAGTTTTCCGATCTCCTTGCTATGTTCGGCGAGGGCTTTCCAAGCCGGTAAACGCTTAAGTGATGTTCTCTTTTTTCGCATAAATAAGTTAGGCTGCTTGCTGAAGCGCCGCAGTTTTCGATGAGAGTACGTTGAGTAAATCGTTCCACGACTTAACGAATGAAGTTGCTCCCTCATCCTGGAGCTTTGCCGCCAAGTCATCGATGTCGATGCCGGCTGCGGCGAACTGGTCCAGCACCGCTTCGGAGTCGCCACCATCAGCCGACATGATTTCGCCAAGTTCCCCGTGATCGGCGAAGGCTTTCAAAGTTCCCTCGGGCATGGTGTTTACCGTGAAAGGCGCAGCCAGCGCCTTTATATATAGTACATCGGATTCCTTCGGATCCTTGGTCCCGGTGCTAGCCCAGAGCAAGCGTTGCGGACGAGCTCCCGCGTTATAGATCCGCTGCCAACGAGGTGACCCCAGCAGTTCGCGGTATGCTTTATAGGTGCGCTTTGCTATTGCGATTCCAAGCTTGTTGCTCAGCGGAGCGGGCACTTTGCCCGCGACCGCCGCGTCCCAACGGCTAACGAAAACTGAGGCTACGGAGCCGATGTCCGGATTCAGTCCAGCGTCGATACGGCGTTCGGTGCCTCGCATGTAAGCCTCGGCGACCGCTCGATACTGCTCCGCTGAAAACAGGAGGGTCACATTGACCGGAATTCCTGCGAAAATAGCTTCCTCGATTGCCGGAAGACCTTCTTTGGTTCCCGGGATTTTGATCAGCAGGTTAGGGCGATTCGCGCGCGCAAATAACTGCTTCGCTTCTGCCAGAGTGCTCGCGGTGTTATGCGCCAGTAACGGCGAAACTTCCAGGGATACCCATCCGTCCAGCCCGTTGGTTCGATCGTGGATAGGTCGAAACAGGTCTGCTGCGCGCGTTAGGTCTTCCAACGCCAACTGGAAGAACAATTCTTCGCCGCTCTTGCCTTTGCCTGCATAATCTCGAATCGCGTGATCGTAGCTACTGCTGTTCTTGATTGCGTGATCGAAGATCGTTGGATTTGACGTCAGCCCTGTAATGGCGAGCTCTGCGATGTAACGCTCGAGCGTTCCATTATTCAGCAGGTCGCGAGTAATATTATCGAGCCAGAGGCTCTGGCCCAGATTGTGGAGTTGTTGTGTCGCTTTCATAAGTTATCGATTATTCGTTAGGTCCAGAGGTCGCCAGGCGCGACCGTCGCGCCCGAGTAGCTCGTCAGCCGCGGCAGGACCATTGCTACCAGCCGCGTAGTTTGGAAAAGAAGACGGCGGATTATCTGCCCAAAGATCCAGGATCGGCTGAACAACTGCCCAGCCCGCCTCGATGTTATCGGCGCGCTGGAACAAGGTCGCATCACCGATCATGCAATCGTAGATGAGGGTCTCATAGCCGGTGTTCGGCGCGGTCTTGAAATAGTCCTCGTAGGCGAAGTTCATGGCGACGTTGCTCAGCTTCACGGTCGGGCCGGGACGCTTAGCCGCGAACTCTAATCCAATACCCTCAGACGGCTGGATGCGCAGGATCATCCAATTGGGATGCATTCGCTCGACGTCTGTGTCGCGGAAAAGAGTAAACGGCGCCTGGTGGAAACGGATTGCTATCTCCGTTACCCGCCGCTTCAGGTATTTGCCGGTACGCAGGTAGAACGGGACACCGGCCCAACGCCAGTTATCTATCTGCAACTTGCAGCCGATATAGGTCTCGGTATTCGAATCCGGAGCTACATCAGGCTCCTGGCGATAGCGCTCGGACGGCCTTGCCCAGGACGTTGCCGGCATCGTATTGGCCGCGCACTGCGTTCTTGAGCGCTTGCGCAGGATCGAGTGGACGTATGGCCTCAATCACTTCCGCCTTTTTCGCCCGAACCGCATCGGCATCGAAGGAGATCGGCGGCTCCATCGCCGTCATTGCCAGTAGTTGAAATACGTGATTTGGGACCATGTCACGCAATGCGCCGGTCTTCTCATAAAATTTTCCCCGCAGCTCGACCCCGACAGTCTCGGCAGCGGTAATCTGAACGTGATCAATGTGTTCTCGGTTCCATATCGGCTCGAAGAGACCGTTGGCAAACCGTAGCGCCATGATGTTCTGCACGGTTTCTTTGCCTAGAAAATGATCGATCCGGTAGATCTGATGCTCTTGCAGGTGTTTTAGTATTTCGGCGTTCAGCGCCTTGGCCGAATTCAAGTCATGGCCAAAAGGCTTCTCGATCACGACTCGGCGCCATTGTCCGTCTCTTTCCGTGACCAGACCCGCCGCTCCGAGACCCGCAACCGCCACACTAAAGAAGCGGTCCGCAATCGCGAGATAGAAGAGGCGGTTGCCGGCGGTTCCTGCTGTCTTGTCGAGTTCGGCCAAGATGCGCGTCAAGCCGGCGGTACATTTCGGCATCATTTAGGTCGCCTTGCAGATAGCTCATGCGATCGGTCAGCCATTGCCAGGCGTTCTGGTCAATATGGTCAACTGCGAATTCGGCGTCGCTGCCGACAAACCCCTGCATTGTGTCGGTAAGGCCAGTCCGCCATTCCTCTGTTGTCTTCGAGGCGAGATCGACGCCGACAATCCGGAATTCGTTAGCTAGCCGCCGCGCCCCCACGAGGTTGTAGAGCGCGGGGACGACCAGACGCTTCGTTAGATCACCGGCCGCGCCGAAAATGACCATAACACACGGCGGCGCAAGCGGTGCGCCATCCGGAGCTGCCGATGACGGATCTTCAGCGCCGCTTCGTTGGCTGCGGCGCTCGAGGGAAGATTCGCGGGTGATTCGTTTGAGATATTCGTGTTCATTCGATTCGAATTTTAGTGCACTGGAGTGGGACTTTGCTCTGAGCGATTTGAAACTTCCTGCAACGGAACGCTTTCACTCGATTGCGCTGGAGGAGATTGCTCGCTAGCTGCTTTCTCGACGATTTCAACGCGAGAGTTGCGCCCTTCCCATCGCTTCTCGCGTATCCAAAAGAAGGTGAATTCAACCTGTGACTTACCCGTCAGTTCTACGGTAGGAAGATCGACAAACCAAAGATTCAGATCGCCGACATAATTGGCTTCTGACTCGTTACGCTGTCTCCAATCGTTCGTGGTCCAGACGATGACTGCGTCGGCCGGTAGAATGATGCGCAAGGTTTTGCCCTGCGGCATGCGACGAATGGGATGTCGCAACGTCCAGATCTCGTGCCGACTTCGGACCCGGTTTACAACATACCGTTGGTAGGCAGCTTCAACGCGATCGAAAGGAACACCATCATGCCGGCTACGGACGAGCGTAAGGTATTCGGCGTGCGACCAGCATAGTGGCATGGCTGCACCCGTCGGCCGACCTAGTTTCATGCTGCCATCTGGCAAATCCGGCGCGTCCCAGACTTGCTCAGTGATCATTCCGCCTTGATTGGCGAAATTCTCCATCGTAGCGATGAATGGCGTCGGATCGCGTCCGGCAGCTAGTTCGTAATGCCCACGTTCGCCAGTTAGGATAGGCCACGAACGACCAACACCTGTTCCGTCATAGGCACTGCCATCGTCCTTCTGGCCATAGCCATCATGGTTGTAACGCCGCCAGGCAGGACCTTGTGGTAGATCACGCTTGATGACGCGGTCAATGACTTCGATCGAGTCACGCACAATTGGATCGTTGGCCGCGCGGATGCCGAAGCGCACGAGATGAAGGAAATCGCCACCGACAATGTTACGTGCCGGATGCAGGCCGCCACCGTTCGCGAGCTGAAGCATGGTTGTATCAGCATCGGCGTGGGGATCCGGAGCCGCAGGATCGGTGGGATTGATGCGGATGTAATGCCTTGCGAGACCTTCTACTAACTCGCCACGCGTGGTAACCGTCCAATCTTCCACGTGCGCCGCTAACCAGTCGGCATAAGTAAGAATAAAATCGCCGACGCCCTTCTTGCCAAATTCGCCTGCCCATTGCCCGGTGCTGGCGAGTGCAGCAATCATGACAGCCAGAGTGGAAGGCGAGTAGCCGGCAGCTTCTTCCCAACGGTCCTGGCTGGTTACTGGACCTTGTAAGATCAAGTAGGACGCAGCCCGCGCAATCATCGTGCGCGGATCGAACAACCCTAACGCGTGATATTCATACAAGCGCCGCGCCAGCAGCATTGGCAGAGCTACCTGATCAAGCTGAAGGCCGCTCCAATAGGCTTGCCCGTCGATCCAACTATTCTGCGGAAAACTACCATCGGGCCGTTGCATGGCGGCGAGCCAGATCAAGGCGCGCAAAGGCGTGCTCATCTGGCCAGTAGCAAGCAGGGCGGTTGCGCTATGCACCAGATCGCGCGTCCACACGAGGTGGTAACCGCCCACGTCTCCATCGCCTTTCGCTTCGCCCCACGGAATGCTCATCGAAGCGACAAGTGCGCCTTGAAATACCTTATCTTCATGCGCGAGCAGTACGGCGCGGCTTAGCCGATACATCCCTCCGCCGTCCGAAGTATCGCTACTAAAATCAAACTTCGGATTTACCACCGCGCGTTGCCATTGCCTGACATAACGCTGCGCCTGCTTCTTGAAGGGCTCAGCTAACGATTGGAATAACTTCGTCGCAGTTGTCTGGTAGCTGCGACCGAACGCGACCGCGATCATGAATTCATTGTTATCTGGCAAGTCGATCTCCCCGGTCAGCGCGATGTTGCCGTTCTCCGCGGCGCGAAACCCCCAATCCATCTTGTAATCGTGCATCAGGTCCTGCCAGCCATCGCTCGCGCCCACATAGCCGACCGAACGGCGCGAGAAACCGCTACTACATGCCATGATCAGGTGCGTGTGCTGGCGCTGCGCGTGCAGGAGCTTCACATCACCAACCTCACTACACCAACCAGAGTTACCTGCGCCTTGTCGGCCGATGTGTGGCGCAAGCAAGGCATAGAGTTTCAGCTTGCCGCGCAGAGATTCATCCAGAATCTCCAGCTTCGTGTGCACGAGTAAGACCGAGCGATGCGGATCAGTAAGAACATCCTTTACCAAACGATACCGGCCTCGCCGATCCGAGTTAGTAAGCCGGTAGAAAAGACTATTGCGCCCCGGATACTCGACTTTGTGGGTAAGATCCCGCTTCTCTTCGTGGCAGAACGTTTCGCCATCGCTAACCAGAAACTGAAAGTCCCTTGTATTCGGTTGATCTACATGCGGGTAGTAGATCTCGTTGACGATACCGTGGCTAAGTGTGAACCAGATGCGACAGCTCGTATGGTAGGCGGTGCCGATTCCTTCCTTCGCACTTGATGTCCAGCCTGGCTGTGATCCTGGTGCGCCAAATGCCATCGGATTTCCCCCGGCTTCGCGAAGATCGAGAAAATCACCATTGTTCATGTTATCGGCCCCTTTTACAGAAACTTTTCATGAGAGCACTTCGGATCGCCGAGGCCATTAGAGAAAACTATCTTGTTTGCCTGAGCATATCCCGCAGGCATACGGAAATTGCCGGGATCACCAAGGGTCGCGAGCGGGTGATCGCCATGGCTTACGAAGAATGTCGGAAGCTTTGTCGTGTTCGTAAGGTTCAGGCTCTTTGGTCGATGCGCAAGAGCGCGTTCGGTTGCTAATGAAACAATGAGCAGCTCTGCGAATCGCACGTCATAAGAGTCGCAGGTAGGACAATCGCCGTGTGTGGCGACTGCTTCGATGGTTTCCGCGCATGGCTCCTCCTAACCGGTCCCGACCGGCGTCGGGGTTATCGCGGAACGCGACGGCGCCAGGGCCAAGCGCAACTTTCGCAGTGCGTATCCGGAAAGTGTTTCTGGTCCGCGTTGCTGCCATTCGGCGACGAGCCTCCCGGCGCGAGACTGAAACCCGAGCTCTCCACGGCGAGTCTGCGACCGGACCGGCGAAACTGTCGATCGCGCGTGCGGGCGGCCGCGAGCGGCCGTTCAGACAGATTAAAACTAAAGGCGGCAGAGTTTACGCTGGGACCGGGGCAGTCGGTTCGATTATCGCGCGTGGAATGATTTGTTGAGAACCCAGTACAATATTGGAAATTGTGGTTGTCGCCCAAACGATGTCGAGCGAGTGGATGGAAGGCCAGCGGATCAACGGTTTCGATCAGTGCCGCACCAGCTAACGGCTATAGCTTCACCAATTGGACCGGGAGTGGCACCGGTTCTTACTCTGGGTCGAACAATCCGGCATCAATTACAATGGGAGGACCCATTACCGAGAGGCGACGTTCACGCATAATTAACCTCTAAGCTTTTTAGGCGGGGACTGACGAAATGAGACGTCGTCAATCCAAAAGTGGAGTCTCGTTCAGGGTTTGCGGGTACCAATCGTTAGTCTGTAAAGGAAGGCCGACGCTTAGAGGCCGATTTCGCCCATCCCAAACAGATCCTGCAACATTAGTTCGTCTGATTAAATGTGATTAGGCGCAATATTCGGTTTTGCAATTATTCACCGCGACGCGGCTCGGCAGGACGACCGACTGTACCGCCGCGCTGATGATCGACGCGACTGCGCTGAGGATTAAGAGAGCGTAGACGAGAGTTTCCGCGATAGAGCGCCCTTTCTCGTCCGACTCTGCTGCAAGGATTAGATTGTAGGTGCCACACTTGGTATTCATAACGTGTACGATGCATACGCACCTGCCGTGCCATGCACCTGTTCACTCACATAACCCGCTAGCCTCCTGTAGATTGTGATCGCAATCGAATTGCGCCAAGCTCCATATCATTTCCAGCTCTGGGAAATGGCTGTCCCGGAAATGGAACGAGTAAACCCTCACTCTGGTGCTCTGTCGCCGTTGGTCAGTAAACCGCCACGAATCCAGCCCTAGGCCGCAGGTGATGCCGCACGAACTTCCAGCTGATTTAAAGTCAGCAGATCCCCGCGCATAAACGCATGCATGGAACCGACGCTAGAGAACGACAAGGCTGTCAAGTGGCGGAGTCGCGAAATTATCACTGATCTTGAATTAAAGTCCGACAGGGCCAACCAACCGATCAGGATGCGCACACGCACTCTTCCCCCCAACTCGGCTGTGGCTCTGCACGGTATCTGGGCGATTCTGGTCCTCGCTTTCGTCGTCGTGGCGCTTTATTTCGGCCGCACCGTCTTTGTCCCGATCGCGCTCGCCGCGCTGATCACATTTCTGCTGTCGCGATTGGTAAGCCGGCTGGAGAAGTGGATCGGCCGAGTGCCATCGGTGCTTGTTATGCGTGGTGGTAGCATTCACGATCCTTGGCGCTGTTGGATGGATTGTCGGTCGACAAGTAGTCGATCTCGCCGGGAATCTGCCGCAATACCAGGCAAATATTACGCGGAAAGTTCGTAGCCTTAGAATACCCGCGGCCGGAAGCTTGGCGCGAATAACATCGAGCGTTGACGCGTTGCAAAAGGAAGTCATTAACGCCAGCCCGAAACCTTCACCGAACGACCAAACCACCGGGTTGCCATCGGCCAAAGCGGACGTCTCGCCAGTTCCGGTCAAAATCATCGAAGGCCGAAATGCCATTCCTCAGCTCGTTCAGGAAAGTATTGCGTCGGCGCTCAGTCCAATTGGCACGGCCGCGCTCGTGTTCCTCCTTGTTATTTTCATGTTGCTGAAACGCGAAGACCTGCGCGGGCGGATGATCCGGCTCATTGGCCAGGGGCGAATCAGCGCAACGACCCGCGCGATGGAAGACGCGGCTTCGCGTGTCTCGCGCTATCTGTCAATGCAATTCCTCGTCAACACTTGCTACGGAATTAGCGTCGCGGTCGGCCTTTATTTCATCGGCATCCCTAATGCCGCGCTGTGGGGGCTGCTCGCCGGTGTGCTACGATTTATCCCCTACATCGGAGCTTGGGCCGGCGCAGCGCTGCCACTCATACTTTCCTTCGCCATTTCCGATAACTGGATCTCACCGGTCCTAACCATCGCTCTTTTTATTCTGCTGGAAGCGACAATCTCAAATTTCGTCGAGCCATGGCTCTACGGAGCGAGCACGGGCGTTTCTCCGATCGCCCTGATTATCTCAGCCGTTTTCTGGACCTGGCTGTGGGGACCCATTGGCCTCGTTCTATCTACCCCTTTGACCGTATGTCTCGCGGTCATGGGGCGACACGCGCCGCGGCTCGAATTCTTAAGTGTCCTGCTGAGCGAAGATCAACCTCTCGCCCCACACGAGGAGTTTTATTATCACGTCCTGGCACTGCGCGGTGAAGGCGCGGAAGAATTTGCCGAAAACTATACCGAGGCTCACTCACTTCAGGCGCTTTACGAGGACGTCCTCCTTCCCGCCATCAGGGTTGTAGAGACGGACGCGGCAAGCGGTGCGGTCACGGCTGATCAACGAACCGCGGCATTGCAACGCATCCACGAGATCGTCGAGAGTGTTTCACACGCTACCCCGACGCAAACAGAGGAGGAGCCGGCGAGCGGGATAACACCAGTTGCCGGTGCACGCGTACTTTGTGTTCCCGCTGGTGGATATGGAGACGAACTCGCCGGTGAAATGTTAGTTCGGTTGTTGCGACGGCAGGGATTCGTGGCCCAAAACATGCCGGCGCGATTGAAACGCGAGGAGTTCATGGCGAAGGCGATTGAGTTCGATCCCGAGTCGGTATGCATCTCGGTCGTGCCGCCGTCGGGGATGACGAATGCACGCAATATAAATGACGCACTTCGCACTCGTTTGGTCAGTGTAAAAACGCTCGTCGGCATCTGGGATCCCAACCTTAAAAAGGAGAACGCAACTCAGAGACTCCGCGCTTCCGGCGCCACCGAAGTTGCAGTCTCACTCGCTGAGGCTGTGTCCGCTCTCGTCAAAATGACAGCGCCGATCGCGGAGAAAATGATGGCCGCTCCCATTCCAAGCAATGAAGAAGCGCGTATGGCAGAACTTGAAGGCCTTAATCTACTCGACACGCCGCCCGAAGAGAATTTCGATCACATTACGGATCGGCTGACACGGCTGTTTAAAGTGCCAATCGCGCTTCTCACTTTGGTCGATAAGGACCGCCAATGGTTCAAATCACATAAGGGCTTGCCTGAAGATCTGGACAAGAGTCGCAGCACGCCGCGTGACGTTTCACTTTGCGGGCATGTGGTTGCAAATGATGACATGCTGGCGGTGCGCGATCTGGCGCGCGATCCTCGTTTCGCGAATAATCCGTTCGTCAAACAACGCGGTCTGCGCTTCTACGCCGGCGTTCCTTTGCACGGCCCGAACGGTCTCGCCATCGGGACGCTGTGCATCATGGACACGAAACCGCGCGAACTCTCCGCACAAGAGCAGGAATTGCTCAAAGCGATTGCGGAGGACGTCATGGAAGACATTAAACGGCGACGCGTACTCGACGACCGCACACCTCGCGCAGTGGCGAAGAGCTAGTGCCGCGGTGTTAGCAGGTCCAATGTTCGTCCAAGCTATTTGATTGATTACCGGAAGTCGATCGCGCTCGTTTTCCTGGTATTGTCAGCGGCGGGCGCGTCCTGCGCGACTGCAGACAAGGTGAAGGTAGAAAGGCAAATTAAAGATAGAGTAATTCGTTTCATATTAGATCAGCTGCTCCGCCGACAGTGGCGGCATAGAGGAAACGCAGCTGCCGATCTTATTGTCCTAATTCTTTTGGAAAGCGCGCAAATATTATGGCTGCAGCGTCCGTTATGATTTGAGAAGGTGAACACAGGCCGCGTGCATAGGCTCCTAACCGCGGAACTTTACTTCTTTCGTCTCCACTCGAATCGCGTGTTCATCGGGCGCAACACCACGCCCAGCTTGGTTAGCGTAGACCTGAGTAAATTCAGCGCCAAAGAGCAGTATCTGGGAGGAATAATAAACCCATAACAGGAGTGTAATCAAAGAGCTAGCTGCTCCGTAAGCGGACGCAGCACTCCCGCTACCAAGATATAGACCGAGCGCCCACTTACCGATGGCGAAGAAGATCGCCGTTATGCCAGCCCCAATCCATACATCGCGCCACTGAATTTTGGCGTCTGGCAGAAACTTGAAGATGATCGCGAACAGCAAAATGACGACAGCGAGATCAAAAATCCAGTAAACAGCAATTGCGAGCACAATTCCGCCCGGCAACGCCCCCTGAACGTAATGACTGAAGCCTTTCAACACGCTTTCCAATGTGAGCGAAACGAGAAGCAGAAAACAAACGCCGCCTACCATCGCGAAGGAAAGGAAACGAGAGCGTAAAAAACCCCAAATTCCCCCGCCCGGCTTGGCCTTCACGCCCCATATAGTGTTAAGCGCATCCTGCAATTGCCCGAAGACGCCGCTTGCACCGAAGAGGGCGAGGAGGATCCCAACAATCGTGGCCACCAAACTCTTGTTTGGTTGGGCTGCCTTTTGCGCGATGTTTTGCACGACCTCGACTGCGCTCTTGTCGAGAAAATAGCTCATTTGCTCCGTGATCTTGTTCCACGCACCGCCCGGATCGTTGCGAAAGACCAGGCCGACGATCGCGAGCAACACGAGTACCAGCGGCGCCAGCGAGAAGACCGTGTAATAGGCGAGAGCAGCGCCTAGTTGTGGCGCTTTGTCCTCAAGCCACTCCGAAAAAGTTTGTTTAAGCAGACCGAATGAATTGCTGAAAAATGATGCGCGTTTAGCCATCGCGATATCCTCCTCGCGTTACATTCGCTTCATCGAAGCTGCCGGGATGGATGGGAGACCCGGCTCCAGAAAACTGCAAGCAACGTTAGCGGGATTCAGCCCCGCTGTCTGTTTTCATTGTGAATAGAATGGGACACCTGTCCGCCCCCACTCCGTTCGTGTCGTCAGTTTACGGGGTCGTGTCACCGTAGATGTTCTGGTCGATCCCGCCGGCGTGCGGGCAGAGATCGCCGCTCCAAGAGCTGAAAGGGCCCTTCTTCGTCTGGACCGTGTCGAGCGTCCGGCATTGGAGAACGTCGGCCGTCGCGGCGTCTTCGTCCTCTGGTGACTCCCGCGGATCCGCCCCCTCGACGGTATCGCGCCAGTCGGTCCAGACGCCGTAGGCGAAGTTCCCGAGCGACGACACGTAGAGGTAGTCACCCGCGAACGGATCGGCACGGTTGTCGAACTGCTCATAGTTCGGGTTCGATGTCACGCCCGTCAGCTTCACAGGGGTGGTCCAGGATGTTCCGGCATCGGACGACGACGTGCCGAACACGTCGAGTGACGGCACCGTCCTCCGGTCGGCGCAGTTACCGACGGGGCGCGCCGGGCTGTAACACGAGTCGTTCCGGCTGTCCCACCACAGCGCGTGCAGGATGCCGCCGTCCGCCGAGATGTCGGGGAATAGCTGGTGCCCGGTCGCCTCGTTATCCAGCAGCTTCGGCGTTGTCGTCGCCCCGGTCGCGCCGTCGTACCGGAAGAAGTAGATGCCGGACTGGCTGCCGAGGCCACGCTGGATCGAGCCGTAGGTCGTGCCGGTCCGCGTGCTCGGTCCCCGGCTTCGACGGATCGTAAACGATGTAGACCCACTCGTGGGCCGAGTCGAGCTGATCGGCCGTCGAGCGCACCTGCGTATCACGCCGGAAGAATGTGTAGCCGGATGTGCAGGCGTCGCCGAAGTCGCCGCAGTCGCCCGCGGTATCGGACGGCGCACCCTTCACGGCCTCTTCCTCGCCGGCCGGATCGTCGCGGACAAGCTGGGTCGGGATCGGCTCCGGCGATGCCTGGTCCTGCGCGTCGTAGGGGATGAACGTCGTCAGGAGCCGCGGCGGGCCAAAGGTCTTGCCGCAGTCGGTTGACCGGACAATCTCCACTGCGTTCGTTGAATGGGCCACAAACTCGTACGTCCGGAAGGTCACGTAGACGTGGCCGTTTGCGGTAATCGCAATGTCTGGGAACTGAAGGCTCTTGAGCGACGATGTTAGCTTCATCGGCGAGCTGAACGTGACGCCGTGGTCGGTTGAGCGGATGAAATAGACCGCGTTCACCCCATTGCCGTTGAAGCGCGCCCACGAGAAGTAGACATTTCCGTCGCACACGCCTCCGGTGCGATCAGCCTCGATCGCCGTCTTGTCGTGGAAGACGCCAAGAAGGTTCGGCGCCGAAGAGCCGTGTGCCACGACCGTCGTACCGTACGTACTCGAGGGCGTCCTTCGTCGTGTCGGCCGCGTCAGCGCCGTCGGGGTTTCGGAAGCGGGCGACAAATACGTCGCCGAACGTCTTCGGGCTTCCCGCGGGATCGTCCGAGCTCTCCGAGCCGAAGAACGCGCGCCCGTGTGCGTCCCACGCAATTACTGGATCGCCAGCACTCGCCGTCCGGGCCTGCGAGAGTTTCGCGTACGGTGAGCTGTCGTCGGGATAGCCCGGCACGAGGGAGCTTTTGAAGCTCGCGCCGCCGTTCTCCGAGCGGTAGTAGCCGAGCCAGATCGTCCCGACGGCTCCCGCCGGAATCCCACGGTTGTAGACGCCGCAGTAGTCGTTCGAGCTGCCAAGCAGGACGCTCGTGTTGCGCGGATCGACCGCGATGGCCGGCTCGTTCTGGCGACCGCGCGAGATGCTGCACTCCTCGAGTGTCGCGTCGGTGTAGGGATTGCCGGTCGCGAGCGTATAGGCGCTGACGTAGCCGCCGTTCGCCCCATTGTCGTTCGTGAGCCGCGTGTTGGGCGGATCGGGCTGGAAGAATGCAATCGCGCTAACCACCCCGGCTGCGATAAGGGTGCCCGCGACTGCAATGCGTAGATTTGAGACAATACGATTTCGATCAAACCAGTGAGCAGCTTTCCTATTTCCTTGTGTCGTTTGTTCTGGCATATTCCCTTTCAGTTGTTTGCGTGAACGTGGTCCGTTCAATAAAATACGCGACAGCGTTAAAATTGGTCGTTTCAAATCTGGAGCAAGGCCGCCTCGTACACGGTCTTAGTCCGCTCAGCAGCACAGGTGGCAACAGCAACACGGCAACGGGGCTGGCGCGCCGGTTCCAAGGCACCCAATAACGAACGGCATTCAAGCTCTCTGGAACAGCACCATTGGCCCTGAGTGTTGCAGCGCCCGATTGTGCGTTTCCGAGTTTTCGACGCTAGAGCTCGTAGGACTCTGTCTTATACCTTGGTCGTCCGGCCTCGGACCGATTGCAGGGAGGCAACGGGCGTGTTTCTCTATATCGTTTCGCCGAAACAAATCGAATGCGCGTTTCGCGCCGCGAGGGCTCCAAGGTTACGCGAAAGCGTAGCGCTGGTAAGATTTAGGTAAATGTTGACCCTCGCACCCACGGTCTGGTATTAGTGGCTGACATGAATAGAAACATCTTTTACATAATTGGAGTGATTGTTGTTATTGTGATCGTCCTCAAAGTTCTCGGGCTGTTTTAAGAGCCGGCCTTGCTGATGGTTGTCAAAGGTCAGCGCGATCGTTTTCAGTCCGGCCTTGGCCGCGGTATACTGATCGCAATCAGCACTCCCAGCGGTTTTTTTATTGAGCCGCGACGTTGATCACGGATTTTGCCAACTTGGTTAGCTTTTTGTCTGTATCTGATTCTTCGGTCAAGGTAGTTTGAAGTAACTGCGCACCATCCCGATCCTCCAGCAACTCGGCGTATGTCCGAGCGCAGCCGTAACCCGCCATCTCATAGTGCTCGACGCGCTGCGCTGCAGCAATTAGCCCCGCATCGCGCACTTCGTCTTCAGCATCTTCCTTGATCATCTCGTCTCCCTCTTTAAGCACACCCTCCATGCCCTCGCATTTCGGGCCGCGGGTTGATTCATCGTGCCTCGTCAAAATCTTTTCGAGACGCGCTACATGTTTCTTCGTCTGCTCCAAATGTTCTTCGAATCCCGCCGCAAGCTGTTCGTCAGTCGCGGCTTTAACCATTTTGGGTAGCGCTTTTATAATCTGCTTCTCCGCGCTGTAGAGATCTTTCAGTTCGTGAATGTATAGATCTTTGAGTGTTTCTAGTTTCATATGTGTGAATTCGACATCGTTGGTTTGCTCGCACCTGAGTCTTTGATGAAGCCGGATCGCTCCCAAAAACCTTCATGTGCGACCAAGCAGCAGAAGGACCAGGAGCAAAATCGGAATCGGAACTCTTTGTGGTGCGCGGGAACTTGCTTTGATTCATTAAGTCACACAATCGGGCCGGGGGATGATTGTTTAATCAGCCAAAACCCTATAACAACTGACGATTGTCTGGGGGGGCGCAACGTTTCTGCCCATCGCCGCTAATTCGACAACGAGTGGCATGCTCTACTTGTTAGTCGCGGCCGAAGCCAGGCTTGCTTGGTCTGACAGGCTTGAGGGTTAACGCCACGAGCATCGTCAGGTTGACTACGTCGATGGCGAGCTCGCGCAGCTAACAACAAAATCCATCCGCCGGCCGGCTGAACAGGTCTCTGCCGCAGCGCCCGTTGGCGGGACAAGCAAAGAAGGCGACGGTGCCAGGTAGTGGCGGGAGGCTCTCCGCTCGATCCTGACCATACTGTTTACTTGGAACAATTTTGTGGCTTACGCGAAGATCAATTCGCTGGGCCACTCGTATTTAATCAATGGCCTCAGGTCCAGGCTTAATGCGATGCGGGGGCGTAGATTCCCCGGGTTCATGGTCGCGGAGTGCGTTGCTCGCAGTATCCGCTTCGAGAAGCGCGTTATTGATGGCGAAGGCCGCCTGCATGCCTTCGGCAGCTGCCGCGATGACGAGCTGTACGCCACGGCTGGCATTGCCCGCGGCATAAACGCCCGGAACGTTGGTAGCGGCGTTTTCGCCGCACTGAATACAATTGTTATCCTCGCAAAATTCGCAGCCGAGCTGCTCCGCGAGATGCGATCGCTGATACTGCCCGGGTGAGAAAAAGAGGGCGCTTCGCAACAGAAAGTAGTTGTCGGTAAATCGGATTCCTTCCAGCTTGTCCCCCTTGCCCTCAAGTCTGGCGATAGGCGTCTCAATGATTCGAATGTTAAGTCGCCTGATAGTTTCCAGCGTTTTGCGATCACACCTGAGAGGGCCATTCGTGCAAAGCACCAGGTCTTTGCTCCAAAGCAACAACTCGATCGCGAGATCTACCGAATCCTGATTGCCGCCCGCCACTGCAATCGACTGATCGCGACACTCCCAGCCATCGCAGTATGGACAGTTATGCACAGTGCTGCCGTAAAACTGGCGGAAGTTCTCGATCCGCGGCAATTCGTCGACTAATCCCGTTGCGAGCAGAAGCATGCGACTTATAACCCGCTCGCCGGTCTCTAGGATCGCGGTAAACCGGCAATCTCCCCGCGCGACATCCACGACTTTCACCCTACGAAATTCGATAGTCTCGTACCGCCGCAACTGATCGCGGCAGATTTGCAGGAATTCCGCAGGGTTCGAGCCGTCACGAGAGAGAAATCCGTTGAAGATACGCGCTGGTTCATTTCGCGGATGCCCGGCATCACATAAAAGCACGCGGCGCAGACATCGCCCGAGCACGAGCGCGGCGCTCAGACCTGCCGGTCCGCCACCGACGATGATGGCATCGAGCACCTCTTCGTCGGGCGAGTGCGACGGCACGGGGGCGACCATAGGGAAACTAGAAAGAACCGCTGCAAGCGCGAAAGACCAGAATCAAGACAACGGAGCCCACGACGGAAACTATCAACGAACCAATACAACCGACGCGGTTGGAAAAGAACGCGAACATCACTCTAAATCGGTGCTGCTCTGGCGGCAGGTCTCATATCCAGAGAAGCCGTCCCATATTGAGAGGCAGTCTGTTCCGCGGTTGAAAGGACTGGGATACAAGTCTGATCGCGCGTCGAGGTCGTCCCTCAAGGCTCGCGTTGAAGATTACCTTCTTTACTTTCTAGCTCGTCGTTTTTGAACGTAAGCAGGGCGAATTTCTTCCCATCTTCGTATCGGTAAGTTGTTTTTTTAAAGATCATCATATCCTTCGTTTCGGCTGTAGTCGGTGGCCCAAGAATCCTCTCCACCTGTGCCTTAGTCATTCCGTTCGCGATTTGATCGTAGTTGCTGTGCGTCAATTTCGATCCTGTAACAACGCTCTGATTACAGCTCACCGCGACAAACAAATATGCGAGAAGCGATAACGAAGTGAATATCTTACGTGACATTATAATCGGAATTTTCATTTTCTTGTACGCAACCCATCTACGCAGCTCCCGTCGGGGTTGGCCGTGTCTTCAGGCCCGATTACGCTGCACGGCATCCCCCCGTGAAGTTGCGGGTCTCGGCGCATCGGCTGTGCGCAAGGCGCCCAGCGTCCTCGGATGCGGGCTCAATCAGCTAACAGCGTGCGTTTACCTATTTTCCAAAGACCTTTTTTACGTCGCCGACTTTCCGTTCCACTTTACCGCCAACCTTTTCTGCGGTGCCGCGGTCCTGTAAATCCTGGTTCCCGATCGCTTTGCCGGTTTTCTCTTTGACTTTGCCGACAGCTTCTTTTGCCGTACCCTCTACTTTATCGTGTGTGCTTGAGTCCATAACTCCTGATTCGCATTTCCAATCGCGTGCGGTTTTGTTATTATGAAGTCGTAGCGGCTGGAGCATTACAAGCAATAACCGTTGATCTTTGCCTGCTCCAAAGCGACTAGAGATCGCCGCCCACGCCGCGTCCCAGGAAACTTGAAAGGAACATCCTTTCGAGGACGTAATCCGCCGGGAGCGCATTCTTGCGCGTACCTATCAAGCCGCGCAGCTACGCGCTACGAGCAAGAACAATCAATAGCAGGATGGGGATTGGAATCCCAACCTATAGCGCCCCCACCTCAAAATCTCTTTGAGATACTACCCGACGGGCTGAGCAAATCCCTGAATCGTGAACCAAAAAATCCTTATGTAGTATCGGATATTTCCTGATTAGGGAATCATTCGTTGTCCCGATTGTGTGTTTCAGCAGTCAAAGCAAGTTCACGCGCACAAACGAAGAGTGCCAAATCAATAACGTTAAGGAGATTTAAGATGCGTTTAACGAATAAAATCAAACAAGCGGGAGCGACTGGATACATTCTATTGTGGCTTCTGGGAATTCCAATTCCGATCTTACTGCTGATCTTCCTGCTCCGAGGTTGCACATAAGGCTTTTGGTGGCGGCCCTTCGTCGAAGACTTAAGTAGGAGCAAGACCAAGGATATTAACTTCATCCATTAAAACTCGAATAATCAAAGATCTCATTACTCAAATATGAAAAAGCGCTCATTAATTAATTGCTCAGGCATGCTCCACACGATCTGGATGTTGACTGGTCTGGCAGCTTGTTTACTTCTAGCCCAATCCGCGTCGGCTCAATACAGCGCCGTGGACATCAGCTCCGCGGTTACGGCCGGACCAGTGACTAATGCAAAAAACATTACCAGTTCACCACCTACGCCCGCGGGCCATCTGAAGGCAGAGGCTGGTGCCGGCCGGTTCCCAGTTCTTCTGCCACCGATGAAGAAAACCGGTGTGCTCCTCGAGCAAGTGGAAACCACTGCTCCGCTTGCCGCGGCGGCGGCCGACGCGGCCCAGCCTCGGCTCCGCGGATTTACTGGTCTAACGCATCGCGACCAGCGTTTCGCCAACGGTGGAAATCAATTCTCTCACGAGCCGCCGGATCAGGGTCTCGCGGTAGGCAACGACTTCGTCATGGAAGCGGTCAATTGTGCCATCAACATTTATGATGTGAACGGCGTTGTACAGCTGCCACGGCCCCTCGCCCTCACTGAGATCTTCGGATTGCCGGTGGAACTCAATCGCACGACTGGCGTGGTTAATACTTCTGTAGGCGACCCGAGCTGCCTGTTCGATCCAGAAACACAGCGCTGGTTCGTGATGGCATGGGCACAGCTCAACAAGCGTACTGGTGAGCCATTACGGCAAAGTCGCCTCTACCTCGCGGTCAGTACAGACCTCCGACCCAACAGGCGACTACAAAACCTTTACCTTTGACACGACCGGCACGGCCGACCTAGACCAGGGCGGCCCGAGGGTTCCCGACTTCCCTCACTTTGCTGTCGATCGCTACGGTCTCTATATCAATTGGCAAGAATTCAAAATTGACGAACAAGGTAATCTCACTGATTTCATCGGCACGGCTATTATCGCAGTTCCCAAGAATCCCCTGATCCACAACATCGGTGGCGCTCCCCCTCATCGCGTTCAACGCTTTGCACTTCCATTTGAGAGTGGATTCGAGTTCAGAATATGGCCCGCCTACATCCCGCCTGGACAAACGCCGGTACTCGCAAATGGGGGCACGGAGTACTTTCTTAGCTCTAATCTCGGTTTCGACAGTTTTAACCAAATCGCGGTCTGGGCGCTAACCAATACCAGTTCATTAACTACAGCCAATCCAGATCTTCACCTGAAAATGACTGTGGTAGATACGTTGGTGTAACCATTTCCCCGACTTCTCAGTTCCGCAAAAAAAGGATTCCATCCGTTGGGCGCTTCGCAGGGTTTCCCGGTCGCGGATCTGGATGCTGGTCCTGATAGCATTTCCTCTTGCGAATACGTCAATGGCCACATCTGGGGTACCCTCAGCTCCGCCCGGAAGGATAGTAACGGTAGCGCAATCGAAGCAGTCGTTTACTTCGCGTTCACGCCACAGATCAAAAACGGAAACCTCACGGCGTCGCTCTTTACGCAGGGCGTCATCGCGGCACCCGCGCGCTTCCTGATGTATCCGGCCATTGCCCTTAATAAAAATGACGTTGGCACAATCGTGTTTTCACTTTCCAGTCGAAATGACTACCCGAGTGCAGCCGTTGTCACAATCAGAGGGACTTCGCGAGGACCAATCCAGATCTTACGCGAAGGTAACGAGCCAGAGGACGGCTTCACCTGTTACCCCCCGTTCAGCGATTTCGTCTGCCGTTGGGGGGATTACTCTGCCTCTGCCGTCAACAACGTCGATCAGACCGTCTGGGGGGCGACTGAATATGTCCCGGACATCAACCGGAGCTCGCAGGCAAACTGGGCCACCTACGTGACTCGCTTCCATCCATAGCAAGCGAAGCGACACTCGCCACATCCTCGGATCGCGATGGCACGATAGCCGTGGGATCCGGGTTGCGACATAAGCTCTGATTCGTGTCTGGGTCAAAAGCGGACGCAAGATGCAAGCCTGATGCACAGACAGGCTCGTCATTGGCTGCTCCCCGACGATGCGATTAACCTATTTCGCCAAGCGTTAGACGGAATGGAAAAAATGGAAACGCAACCGCAACGTTTCTTAGCTGGTATCATGGCATCGCGCTGAAGACAGCCTAGTTGAGGTCGGCATATGTTCGGACTATGTGTTCTTGGCACAATGAGTGAATCCCATGACAAGCTGTCGCTGGTCGAGATCGAACGCTTCAAATTGGAGGTGAGCCGTCAGCAACTTCAGTATCTCGGATTAATACGAACGAGGGGCTTCCACGTAGACGACGCGGAGATCGGTCGACTTGACTCAGAGCTGACACAGGAAGAGCAAGCTTCAATGAGCTGCTGAAGAGAGCGTCAGATGAACAAAAAGCCTAACCATGCGTTCGATTTTGGTGACACGAATATACGCGCTTCGACAGCATTCACCCTGGAAAAAGGCATTTGCACCGTTAGCTTAATTGGCAGAGCAGCTGACTCTTAACCACGCTTGTTCAGAGGTAAGTTTACCGCCGCTACCAAATACGCTACGTATTGGATTTGATCCAGAAAGAACTGTGATTGCGAGCTGATATAGGGGTCGGAAAGTGGGAAACTTTTTGACCACTTTCGCCATCTCGTTCGCCGCCCGGCCCCATGCTGTCAAGCCGCGTTAGTGGCTTAAAGACCTCGTCTGCCTTGAACCAGGTTAATAATCAGGACGATGACCGCAACTACGAGCAGGAGATGGATCAAACTACCGCCAACGTGGCCGAGCAAGCCAAGAAGCCAGAGCACGACCAAGATAACAATTATAGTCCAGAGCATTGGTATTCCTTTCGGTTGAGTTAAACTTTCGCCAGCCCATTTATCCAGAGGTTTTTATACTCGCCAAGCTTTTTCAGAACATCGAGTCGAACGTTACTCCAATTCACCGAAATGGCCGCTGACTTGAAGAAGTCGCGCCGATGTGCGCCGACCGGGGCCGAAACCGACGATAAAGAACACGTCCACATCATCCGATCACACTGACTTTATCTGCCTAACGTGCATCCGAAAAACAAAATCACCAGCTTGCTCTTCGTGGCGCCGTCATCATTCTGTGAGCCATCTACTGGCTTGATTTCGCAAGGGTTTTTACTTAAATCCCGGCATGAGCCCTCCTGATCACTCCCAAAGCTCACGACAGGATGAATCCGGACGTTATCAATTTACCTGAAATCAAAATAATTGATAATTCCGCTTCCCCTCGACGATCAAGGCCAAAGGTGGCCCTGTCGGACGTTACGCGCAGCGCCGCGTGAATTTTGAGCAAACATTTTCAGACCTCGTTATTAGATTAGCGGCGGCCTACGACGTGCTGGTCAATTAGTTCTATCGACGCCAGTCAGCGCGCTTTCCACCAAAGCTTCTGGGTTTACAATGCTTTCAGCTAACCCGTTAAGCAGCTCGTTCGCTTCAGATTCTTCATCGAGCGTTGTTTGCAGCAATTCGGCTGCTTTCTGCTGGCCGAGCGCTCGGCAAATGTGCGGACACTTCCGTAGCCGGCGAATTCCATAGTGCTCGACCTTTTGCGCAGCCACAATGATGCCGGCATTGAGAACGGATGGATCGCCCTCTTCTTCCAGAATTTCCGATCCTTCTTGGATCAATCCTTTCATGGCGCGACAAGTTTTGCCCTTCGGACTCTGATCAAGTTCTTCAAAAACCTGTTCCAGCCGTTCAACGTGCGTTTCGGTTTGCTCGAGATGTTTTTCGAAGGCGTTCTTCAATTCCTCGGATGAGGCCGCCTTCGCCATCTTCGGCAATGCCTTAAGCAACTGAGTCTCTGCATTGTAGAGATCACGCAATTCGTCGACGTAAAGTTTTTGCTAATGTATCCAGCTTCATATTATTCCCTTTCTCTTTGATTTTTCCTCTGTGTGCGCGTGGTAATCACGTCGCAAAATAGAAACGATGCGCCTCCTGTAAGTGCGCGTGTAAAATTTTGGGCTGAATTTTTACTATCACACGTGTCACGTCGTGTGTCGTTGCCCTGCAACGCACAATGTGTCGTCCGGCGATGCGGGTAAATGCGAATTGCTGTGATAGGGCACGGCATATTTGCAACGTCACCGGTCAATTTCGATTTGTTTTATCGAAGGCGCTGTCCTTTACAAAAGGAAATGCGCTCTGAACGATGGATATCGGCTTTGAGATAGCGTTTCATCAACTGCAAAGCCTCCGTGTTTTCCTTCATCGTGTTCGAAATGACGCAGTCCGAGGGGATAGCTAGTTCGTAATCACGCATATAGGCGTCGTTCGCGGTAAAGAGAACGCAAAAATTGCCGGCAATGCCGGTAATGATAAGGCGGCGGACGCCAAGGTATCGCAATAATGTTTCCAAGGTGCTCGAGAAAAATCCGGAATGTTTCGGCTTCAATACAAAATAATCGGCATGCTCCGGATAAAGCTTTTCGATGAGCGGGCGGGCCTTTCCTTTACGGCAATGCTCGATCAAAGCACGAAAATCAGAGCGCCATCGCCCGAAATTATCATTCACATAGATCACTGGAACCTTTGCTGCTTTGGCCCGTTTTTTCAGCCGTGCAATTTTCTCAGCTAGATCCGGGATGAAACGGGCCAATTGTTTCGCCTCGGGGAAATCAAGATCATTAATTACGTCCACAATGATCAAAGCGATCTCCGATTTGTCGGGGGCGCTGCCGTGCAGATCAGCGTTTTTCCGGCGCAGAGATCTTCGTGGAGTTGTATGAGACATGGATCGGCGGCAGTCATCATTAGATCGTGCTTGACCTCGCGGGCGATCGCAGCCCTACGCACCAACCGAGACGCATCACACGCGGGCGGATGACTGATCTTGTGCTACTCCTCGGGAGCGGTGCGTTCGCGGCAGACATGCTCGCGACTGAACGCAATGTCGACCGCAATAGTTCTTCAAGACTGGACAAAATGAACATTCACATCGGTTCTAAAACTTTCATTTCGACACTTTACGACAACCGGACGGTAAGCCGCATTCAAAGCGATGCTTCCTCTGACTTTGGAGATGAGCGAGCTAAACGGTAACGAAAAGTATTTCCATTTACCTACCGACCTTCCCGCGGACGCTGGAAACCCGGGCACCATTCGAGCGGGCGATCTCATGCTTTGGACGTCTAACAGCCTGGTGCTCTTCTATAAGACCTTTCGGACCTCCTACAGCTATACAAAGCTTGGGCGGATACACAATGCCGCGGAACTCGCGACCGCCGTGGGCTCAGAAAGTGTAACCGTGAGATTTGAATTGGAGCGAGATGACAACTTTTCCGTTTTTGCCCGTGAAACTACGAGGACGGAGGTAGGCGCGCTTCTTTTTGCGCAGTCTTAAGCTCGATCGTAAACGTAGCGCCGGTTCTGCTTCCTTTACTCGAAGCATAAATTTTGCCGCCATGCCTCTCGATGATTGCTTTAGAAATCGCCAATCCTAGACCGAGACCTCCCGTGGCTCCTCCGCCCCTTGTTGAAACATTTCAAATATCTTCGGCAGAAGGTCAGGTTCAATTCCTTTCCCGCTGTCTGTGATTTCAAAAGATACTTTTTCTTTGCCCTCATTAAAAGACCGCACGGAAATTGTCCCGCCTTCGGGTGTAAACTTCTGAGCATTCTTTAACACGTTCCAAAATACCTGCTCAATACGCGCGCGATCGACCATCACGCGGTGGTTTGTGGCGCGAAGCTCAACGCGTATCTTTTGCTGTTTCCGGACCGACTCGGCCCTAACCATCTCTAGCGCATCCCGGAAGAGTGCGGCTGCGTCGGAAGGCTCCAAATGTAGCTGTAACTTCCCGCCAGTGATCCGTGCCACGTCAAGCAAGTCGTCTATTAAACTGGCTTCCAGTTCCACGTTGCGGCGAACCATCTGAATATCCTCTTTCAGCGATGGAGCCGTTTGCTCTCCCTCAAGCATCGCCTTAGCCCAGAGCAGGATCGGATTAAGCGGCGTGCGCAGCTCGTGACTGAGCATTGCCAGGAATCTGTCCTTGGCGGTATTGGCCGCGGTGGCCGCCGCCTTCTCGTGACGCACATCCGCGAGAGCGTCCGCTAGCTGCGAGTTCAAGTCGCTGGTAGTTTTTTGTTGTTCTTCGACAAACTGCTCGGCCGAGTCACTAATGACATCGTCCACGGCTTCGTGAATGATACTTTCCGCTGCTCTTCGAGTTCCGCGGTCCAACTTTGGCACTTTCCGGGCATACGCATCTAGCCAGTTATGGGAAATAATTCTTCGGAGGACGCTCGCCTCGCGGATTACTTCCTCGAGCCTGTAACCTTGCCGGAAGCGATGCTTGCCATGCCCTCGCGCGGCGCGAGAAACCTCGGCGCGGTTTCGAGCCGATTGCGGAGATTTTAGAAGTTCCGCTAGCTGCCGACAAAGCTCTGGCAGATGATCGACGAGCGCCTGCTTGTCTTTTAGATGGTCCACGGAGCGAATGTCAGGATCCTGTTCAACCGCCCGCAGCCATTCGGCGATGATTTCATCGCGGTGCGCTAGCAGGTAATCACCCAGTTCAGAAAGGATCTTCTGATTCATGGTTTATCCCGAGCCGCAGCGTATTTTCAACCAGACCCGCCGGTCAAGCCCGTCTCGCAAGGCCCACCCGCCACTCCGGCCTGCCCTCGGATATTCGCAGGGCGCGCGGTACGCGAAGTGACTGATAGTCCGCAGACGGGCTCCTAACCACGGGTCAGGTTTCGTACGAGGCGTCTAACGACATTGCCGCTGCGTTTGGTGTCTCCACGATCGCCCTGGCCCTTAGCCACTTTTGTCTTGGCCTTTCTGCGCCGATCTGCCGCAAGTGATCGGCCCACGTTAACCTCTTTCTTGAATTGACCAGCTTTGTTACGTCTGACGTAGCGTCGATCGCCTTTGCGTGGCTGTATGACAGTGCGTTTACTCGTCTTTCGTGATCGTTTGGTTGGCATTGATCCTTCCCTTTTTGCTCTTATTTCGCACTCCAATCGGTCTTTGGCTTTAGGGACGCAGAACTGATTTGCGAAGGGGCAAAGTACAGCGAACACAAGTTCCTCCGCCCTTGCGTGCCTCGACCGTAAGTTCTCCTCCAATGACGTTTGCTCTATATTGCATGTTCCTCAGCCCCATTCCCTCGGTTTTTAGCCTCTGACCGATTCCCTTGCCATCATCTGCTATTTCCAGAACCGGCCGTCCGGCGAGGATTGCTAGCTTGATCGTGATGCTATTGGCTCCTGCATGTTTCACCGCGTTTGTGACCGCCTCTTCCGCTATCCGATACAGGTGAAGAGCAAGCATTGGCTCAAAGTCGATCCTCTCCGAATGAGGCCAATGAAATTTCACATCGGCTGGTACTCTGGTAGCAAGTTCTTCCAGGGCTGCAGGCAAACCGGCTGACGCAAGCGTTACAGGATGCAGCCCTCTCGCAAGATTGCGGCAGCTTCCGATGGTCTCGGTTACTAGCGAGGGTATTTTTCCCACTTTTTCGCCTAATTTCTCGTCTAACACGCTTACTTCCTTCGCCAGAGAACCAATTAGCAGTGCAATTGCGCCGAGGCGCTGGCAAAGATCGTCGTGCAAATCTTGCCCAATCCGTTGACGTTCGCTTTCCACTGCCGTTAGCAACTCGACCTCCAAGCGTCTACGCTGTTCTACTTCACCCTTCAATACTGCAACTGTGGAGGCCAAGGCGTAAATCGTTGGTGGCGCCAGTCGATTTAATTAAACGGTCGTAACGCTTTTCGCAGTCGTCTAACGCAGCAACCACTCTTCTATAGGCGGGGTTTGTAGCAATTTGGTTCTTCATAGAGCGCGAGCATGCGAGGCATCGCTAATTTTTGTCCGGAAGCGGCGCATCGGCTGTGCACAAGGCGCCCCGCGTCTTTCGTACGCGGGGCGCAATCAGCTAAGAGCGCGCGTTTACTTATTTTCCAAAGACCTTTTTCACGTCGCCGACTTTCCGCTCCACTTTACCGCCAACCTTTTCTGCGGTCCCGCGGTCCTCCAAGTCTTGGTTCCCGATCGCTTTGCCGGTTTCCTCTTTGACTTTGCCGACAGCCTCTTTCGCCGTACCTTTTACTTTATCGTGTGTGCTTGAGTCCATAAATGTTGATTCGCATTTCCGATCGCGTGCGGTTCTGTTATCGTGAAGTAGTAGCGGCTGGAGCCTTGCAATAACCGTCGATCTCCGCGTGCTCCAAAGCGACTAGAGATCGCCGCCCACGCTGCGTTCCAGGTAGCTTGAAAGGAACATTCGTTTTCCAGGCGTAATTCCGCCGGCGCCGCATTGTGCGCGTTAAGTATTAAGCCGAGCAGCTACGTACAAGCGCGCAGGGAAAAATCACGAGCAAATTAAAGATTGGAACATCAAGTAGCCAAATAAGAATGTATCCTATAGCGGCCCGTTCTTAATCTCTTTCAGATACTATCGACGGCCTGAGCAATCCCTGAATCGTGAGCCAAAAATCGGCTTATGAAGTATCGGATTTTTCCTGATTAGACAATCATTCGTTGTCCCGATTGTGTGTTTCAGCAATCAAAGCAAGTTCACACGCATAACGAAGAGTTCCAAATCAATAACGTTAAGGATATCTGAGATGCGTTTAACGAATAGGATCAAACAAGCGGGAGCGACTGGATACATTTTACTCTGGCTTCTCGGAATCCCGATTCCGATTTTGCTTCTAATCTTTCTGCTCCGGGGTTGCACATAAAGATTTTGGGAGCGGGCTCGCTTCATCGAAGACACAGTTACGAGCAAAACCCACAATATTAACTTCACAGGTATGAAACTAGAAACACTCAAAGACCTATATATTCACGAACTGAAAGATCTCTACAGCGCGGAGAAGCAGATCATAAAAGCGCTGCCTAAAATGGTTAAAGCCGCTACCGACAAACAGCTTGCGGCGGGGTTCGAAGAACATTTCGAGCAGACGAAGGAACATGCAGCGCGACTCGAAAAGATTTTGACGAGCCACGATGAGTCAACCCGCGGCCCGAAATGTGAGGGCATGGAGGGGGTGCTTAAAGAAGGAGAGGAGATGATCGAAGAAGATGGTGAAGACGAAGTGCGCGATGCAGGGCTAATTGCTGCGGCGCAGCGCGTTGAACACTATGAGATAGCCGGTTACGGTTGCGCTCGAACCTACGCCGAGTTGCTGGGGGATCGGCACGGTGTGCAGCTACTTCAGACTACTTTGACGGAGGAATCAGATACAGACAAAAAGCTAACCAAGTTGGCAAAATCCGTAATCAACGTCGCAGCCAAATAAATAAAACCTCTGGGCGTACCGGTTGCGATCAATACCGACGCCCTCACAAACTCTAACGAAAGGACCCATGAAACGAACTTTAGTAGCTTTAACTTGTCTTAGCGCTTTTAGCCTAGCGGCAGTGGCTGCCGACGATGAGAAGGCAAAACCCGATAACACTGAGACAAACGCGCGTGATCGCTCTGGTGAAACCGAGACTTCTGGCGACCAGTCCAACAGCTCAGCGGATTTAAAAATCACACAAGCTATCCGACAAGCGCTAATGAAAGAGGCGAGCTTTCAACGACCGCGAAGAACATCAAAGTCATTACCGCGAACGGCCAAGTAACACTGCGCGGACCGGTTAAGACTGTGCAAGAAAAAGCAAAAGTCGATCAGATTGCAAGGTCAGCCGCTGGTGGCGCCCAGATTGACAATCAACTCGACGTCAAAGAATCCAACTAACAAACAACCTCACACAAAGAAAAGAAAGTCATTATGTCTAAATCAGTATTTGGCATTGCAACTACACACGGCCAGGCGGAGCGAATTGTCGAGCAGCTCCAAGCAGAAGGTTTTGCCGCCTCGGAAATTTCAGTGCTCATGCCTGACACAGGCGGCACGCGGGACGTCGGTCACGTTAAAGCAACCAAGGCCCCGGAGGGTGCAACGACCGGTGCAGCTACCGGGGGCGCCACGGGCGGCGTGATCGGATTGCTTGCAGGAATTGGCGCGTTGGCAATTCCCGGCGTCGGTCCGTTTATCGCCGCCGGTCCGATTATGGCGGCGCTTAGTGGCGCGGCCGTCGGAGCAGCGACCGGAGGTATCGTCGGCGGTTTGATCGGTCTCGGCATTCCGGAGATCGAAGCAAAACGGTACGAAGCCAAGTTAAAAAAGGGCAACTACCTGATCGCCGTGCACACCGATGAAGGCGAAGACGCTGATCGAGCGAAGCGCGTTTTCAAAACTGCCGGCGCCGAAGATATCAGCACGGTCAGTGAAGCATCGGCACCGAAAGCTTAAACGAATCATTAATAACGGAGATATATGGCTGACGAAAACCTAATAGACCAAGTCGCTCCGATTTCGCCCGAGGCGCAAGAAAAAGTAGAGCGGGGCGTGACCCACGCCGGCGAAGCTGTGGAAGATCTTCGCTCTGCCGCGGGCGCAATATCCGGTGAATATCGAAGCCACGCGGAAGGGGTTTGGGATGACGCGCGCCGTCGCGTCCTCAGTCTTCAGGACGAGGGCAAGCAATACGTTCGCGCGAACCCGACCAAGGCGGTCTTTATCGCGCTCTGCGCCGGTTTCCTGTTCGGTTTCACTTTCCGTCGTTAGGCACAATCGGCCGGAGCGCGGATTCGAACGAGGGGAGAATATGGCATTGATGCATGAGGAAAACAGGCCGCTGGCGACGGCAGAACGCGCGGCCGAAACCCTGCCGTCGCTCTTCTCCCGGCTGAGCGACCAAATCACAGAATTGTTCGATGCCAAACTCACCCTCTTACGAGTGGAGCTGAAAGAGGAGATCAACACCTACCTTCGCGGGGTAGCCGTGATCATTGCAGGCGCCGTGGTGGCGCTGATCGGATTCGCATTGCTCAACGTGGCGATCGCTTTTCTCATTTCGATTATCTTCGAGAGCACGCATATGAGTCAACCGGCGCGCTACGCTCTTGGATTTATCATAACAGCTGCCTTTTATCTGGTCGCCGGTGGGGTCGTCATTATGAAGGCTAAGAACCGAATAGCCAAACAAGGACTCGTCCCGCCGCGAACAGCGAAGGAGTTGGAACGTGACAAGGAATGGCTGCAGAAACAAACGCAGCCTCAACAATCAAACTTGAGGAACGAATAACATGGCAAAGCAACCTAACTCAATAACGAAGGCGACCGAACAAGCAGAACCGAGCAAACGAGCGCTGCAAAAGCAAATCGACCGCACCCGGGAGTCGCTCTCGGAAACAGTAGAGGAAATCAAAGAAACAGCCGAACAAGGCTACGCCTCGGTTAAAGAAACAGTCTCGGGGGTTCTTGATTATCGCGACGAGTTCCAGAAGGAGCCACTCGTCTGGAGCCTGGGTGCGCTCTCGGCCGGTTTCGCACTCGGTTACGCGGTCGGCTACGCGCATAAGTTCTCGACCAAAAAAGCCGGCAATTCCCAAGTAACGCAATTTACCGGTCGAATGGTGGATGAGCTGTCGAAAGTTGGCCAGTCTCTCGTGGTCCCGGCGCTTGGAACAAAAATCCGCGAATTTTTCGGCGTTGATTTTGGACAACTGCTTCAGGACATGGGCGGAGCAAAAAAGTCTAGCCCACGCAGACGCGCGACTGCGACACGCCGGTTGAAACACCGGACCCGCAAGGCGACCCGGCCGAAATGAATTTGCTTAGGAGATTGCCGCCCTTCGATGCGAAGTCAGGCAATTTGAACGTTGTTATCGACACGCCTAAGGGATGTCGAAGCAAGTTTGCCTTCGACATAAAACGCAAAGCCTACGTCCTTAAGAGCGTCCTTCCGCAAGGTACGGTTTTCCCGTTCGATTTCGGCTCGATTCCCGGGACCGTGGCCGAGGATGGCGATCCGCTCGACGCACTCGTCTTGCTGGATGAACCCGCTTTCTGTGGTTGCCTCATCGAATCGCGCCTCGTCGGTATTATCGAAGCGGAACAAAGCGAAGATGGCAAGACGGAGCGCAACGATCGATTGATCGCGGTCGCGGCCAGATCACCAACCCATGCCGAAGTTAAATCGCTCTCCGATCTGAGCCCTGTGCTGCTAAAGGAGATCGAACACTTTTTCATCTCCTATAACCAGGAACGCGGAAAAAAATTCCGGCCACTCGGGCGACATGGTCCGAAACGGGCGGAGCAGTTGGTGAAAAAACAAAAGCGCCGAACGAAGCGCCGCAAATAGAGTCGACGATGGATCCATTGGGCGCTTCCCAAGCCCACATGGTTTTCGCAGGACGGCCCTGAGTTATGGCATTCTTCTGCCCGCCGTCATGCCGATGATGAAGAAAATCAGGCAAGCCACCAGGAAGATAAAGAACAGGAATTTGGCGATTCCCGCCGCGGCCACAGCGATCCCCGTGAATCCAAACACCGCTGCCACTAATGCGATAACCAGAAAAATTACAGCCCAACGCAACATATTTTCACCTCCCCCACAAATGAATCGAACGATCCAACTGCTCCGCGTGCTTCCTTAATGCTGTTCCCATTGTTTGTGCTAGAAATTTTCCAGCGACGTCAGCGAAAAAGTTCGTAATCGACCTCTCTCCCGATCTGCGCCGGACACCGCGTTTGTTCAAGCGGCTGCACGAAAAACGCCTGGACGATGTCCTGTGCGTCCGCGGGCGAATAGCCGCGTCGGCGAACGAATGTGTAAAGCGGCGGCCAATACGCCTCGCTGAAATTGGCGAGCGCCTTTCGGCCTACTTTCATTAGATTCTGCGCCGCCCGGCTGCAGCACACCGTTCATTGCGTCGTTTGGAATGGTGGCGTTCCTGGAATCGATTTCGTGGCTACGGATTACCACGAAGCCAAACGAAGAAAAAGAACCTTCAAACACGTGATTCAAAGTCAGCCGCGCGTCGTCCACCCCGAACTATATATATAGGATAGCTCTGGCAGGGCATAGCGTTGATGAAATTCTGGCACGTGATTGCGCATCAGCTGTTCAAGAGTGGTGAAGTCGTGCCTCGGACATCGCGCATCGACTAACATCCCTTCCCGCTGTTATCCCGAAAGCTTCGCAAACGCCTGGCGGAAAGTAAAATCGGGCGCTGCAATTAGCGATACTAGCTAGGGAGCGTTAATTTCTGTCTCTCGCCCTTTGTTTCATGGGAGATCAGGGCTCCGCGGGGGTGAAGGGTTGCCACGCGAGGATGAGGGGCATTGCCCGTGCCAAGAATCGACGATCTCGGACAAGGGATCAGGACCGAATGGTTTGCTAGGATCGAAGGGATTGTAATTGGGATTCGAATGATTCTCGCCTTCCCCAGGTCCGTAAGAATCAGTTCCACCAATGCTATCGCCTAGCGCTCCCCCAATTTCCCCCCTTATGTAACCTCCAACGACTCCGCCGATCGATGCACCATAGACTGCGCCCTCGCCGAGGCCTGCGATCGCACCGGGGACTCCACCAACGGCTCCGCCAACAGCAACTCCAGCAACTCCCCCGATCACGGCTCCGCCTACAGCCCCGCCAAACTCGCCAACAGCGCCACCGATAGCGCCACCAATAACGCCTCCGGGAGTAATTGGCCTCGGATCGAGCACACTGACAGCCACCCCGATTCCTGTAGGCCATCCAATTAGTCCTAACGGATCTATTAGCCGGACTGGATTGTTGTTGACATAAGCAAAAAGATTTGTGCCACCTTTTTCTTCGATTGGATCGCGACTTAACCAGCTTGAGGTCTCGGAATCGTAAACTCGGTAAAAGGCAAGATTGAGTCCTGTTGGACGGTGCACATAAAACCCGGTGAATCCAAAGTCCGCATCGATGTCACCGCTTGATTTAGTCCGTACGCCATCCGAGGAGTAGTCATAGTTTGCCCTCAAGGCTCCCCTGCGAACTCCGTGACCTCTGTGGTAAAAATTAGCCATGCCAACCACCGAAGAAAAAGCGGAGAATTTTTCGGCCGCTCCCACTTGCATGCGTGGAGGTGCGCGCTAACGAGATGGGCGCACCTTACAAATGCGAACACCCATGAATGCAAAGCCCAAGATCTTCAGCGCCGTTTTTCTTGTCGCGGCTCAATTTGTCCACGCGCAAACGACGATGACGCAGCAAAGGCCCAACGTCACCAACAAGGCGATCATCACAAAAGGGACGCCGGCGAAGAAGACAACGCCGAGGCAATACACCATCGAGCAATTCATGGCGACAACACGCGTGGGCGGGAGCGCGTTTTCGGCGGATGAAAAATCGATTCTGTTTCACAGCAACAAGACCGGGATCTTCAATGTTTACAGCGCTCCGGTCAGCGGCGGAGACGCGAAGCAGCTGACCAATTCGACGAAAGAGAGCACTTACATTGTCGCAGCGTTTCCGAACGATGCGCGGTTTCTGTATCGGCACGACACGGGTGGGAATGAGAACGAGCATCTTTACCTGCGCGAGCTCGATGGCAGCGAGCGCGATCTTACGCCGGGCGAGAAAACGAAAGCGAATTTTCTCGGCTGGAGTTTCGATCGGCAGTCGTTCTTTTTTTCCACCAACGCGCGTGATCCAAAGTTCTTCGACATCTTCGTCATGCCGATCACGGACCTGAAACCGACGCTGCTTTATCAGGACGAGACCGGTTTCGATTTCGGCGCGATCTCGAATGACAAGCGCTTCATCGCATTTCACAAAAGCGGGAACACGACGTCGGACTCCGACATTTATCTCTACAGCACCGAGACAAAGGAGATGAAGAACATCACGGCGCATGACGGCGAAGCGGAGAATGACCCGCAGACCTTCGATAAAGACTCGAAGTATCTGTATTTCATCTCCAACGCAGGGACGGACTTCAAATATATCGCGCGATTTGGCCTGACGAGTGGTGAACGAGAGATAGTGGAGAAGACGCCGTGGGATGTTTCTTACATCGCGTTTTCGAAGAACGGAAAATACCGCGTGGTAGCTACGAATGAAGATGCGCGCACACATTTGAAGATCACGGAGGAAGCAACGGCGAAGGCGATCGAACTGCCGTCGTTGCCGGAAGGCGACATCACCGGCGTGGACATTTCGGACAGCGAAAAACTGATGGCGTTTTATGTCGATGCCTCGCGTTCGCCGGCGAATCTGTATGTTTATGATTTCGCGAGCGGAAAGGCGAATCGCCTAACGAGTAGTTTGAATCCGGAGATCAATCCGGACGATCTCGTCGATGGCAAAGTCGTGCGCTTCAAATCTTTCGACGGGTTGGAGATTCCTGCGATTCTTTATCAGCCGAACGGCGCGAGTGCTTCGAACAAGGTGCCTGGCATCGTGATGGTGCATGGCGGTCCGGGCGGCCAGGCGCGCATGCCTTACAGCGCCTATCGTCAGTACCTGGTCAATCACGGCTACGCGATTCTCGACGTGAACAATCGCGGCTCGAGCGGTTACGGGAAGAAATTTTTTACCGCGGACGATCACAAGCACGGGCACGAACCGTTGTGGGATTGCGTGGAAGCGAAAAAGTTCTTGAACTCGTTAGGCCATGTCGAGCCAAACAAGATCGCTATTATGGGGGGATCGTACGGCGGTTACATGGTGCTGGCGGCGCTCGCGTTTAAGCCGGAAGAATTTGCGGCCGGCGTGGATATCTTCGGCGTTTCAAACTGGGTGCGGACACTGCAGAGCATCCCGCCGTATTGGGAAGCGCAGCGCAAATCGCTTTATGCCGAGATCGGAAATCCAGACACGGAGCCCGAGTTCCTGCGCGAGATTTCACCGCTCTTTCACGCCGATAAAATCATCAAGCCGCTGATCGTTTTGCAGGGGAAAAACGACCCACGCGTAATCAAACCGGAATCAGACGAGATCGTCGATGCGATCAAGAAAAAAGGCGGCGTGGTCGAGTACGTGGTCTTCGACGACGAAGGTCATGGTTTCACGAAAAAGGAAAACGAGCAGCGCGCTTACAAAGCGATCCTCGATTTTCTCGACAAATGCCTGAAAGGCGCGGCCAAGTCTTAACCTTGTGCGTTGTGCATCGAACCGGTATGAGTAGTTTTCGATCCCTCACGGTGCCTAATGCTAACAGAACGCGTCATTTTATGCTACGGATTCGCTACCGATTTTGGCAGCACGAACATACGCGGTTCAACAGCATTCACCTGGGAAAAAGCACTTTGCACCGTTAGCTCAATTGGCAGAGCAGCTGACTCTTAATCAGCGGGTTGCAGGTTCGATTCCTGCACGGTGCAGTTGTTAGCGCCCCAAGCGGACGCTGTGGTTGTTGTTCCAGTCCTCGTAGGAGGCACCCACGGTGATGTGAAGCTTATCGTTCCCTACTTCGCCCATGATGTAGCCTTCCTTGTAGTCGCCGCCAAATTTTCCCGTTGATCTGCCGTACACGAATCCCACTTCGCCGGTGACGTAGTAACCTGGGCGCAAGTCCAATGGGTAATCGGATGAATCCGTATCCTTAGAAGATGTTGCAGGAAGCCTGCGGCTCGGTGATTCCGTAGCCATAGTCGTAGGAAGGAAACTTGTCGGGGTCCCGACCAAATTAAATGTAGTTGCGAGAGAGAAGGTTTCTCGGCTTGAAAACATCGCCGGTCCGAGTGAGCCGTCGATCAGCAACGGGTCACCCAGTCTGCTAAAAGCAGTCGGTTGAAAAAATAAGGGGCGGCTGTTCTGCGGAGCGAGGGAATTTAATTGAGCAAGCGAAAGAGCTCGAGCCGGCTGCTCCGCACCAAGCGAGAGACAAAGAGTGAGGAATGCGGCCACGCCCAGAACTACCCGTTTAGTCATACGAGAATTCACAGCCAAAACGCCATCCGCGCCAGCGAAATTTTCACGCTCCATGTCAGGTGAAACCCTGAGGGGCGGAGAAAGTTGCGCGGGCGAACTCGTTCGAATTTCAAATCTGAAACCCGCTATCCTACATACCGCTGCGCAATGGGCATACGGCGACCGACACCGAAGGCGCGGCTTGTTACTTTCAAGCCAGGCGCGGCCTGGGCGCGTTTGTATTCATTGAGATCAACCCGGCGCTGCACCCAGCGCACGGTAGCTTCATCAAATCCCTGCGCGACGATTTCCGCCACGCTCAAATTCTCTTCCACGTACAACCGCAGGATGGCATCAAGCACTTGATATGGCGGAAGAGTGTCCTGGTCCTTCTGGTTCGGACGCAATTCTGCGCTCGGCGGTTTTTCAATGGTGGAAAGAGGAATGATCTCGCGTTTATTGTTAATGAAACGCGCGAGCTCGTAAATCATGGTCTTGGGGACATCGCTGATGACGGCAAGACCACCGGCCATGTCGCCGTAAATGGTACAATAACCCACCGCCAATTCGCTCTTGTTTCCGGTGGAGAGAACGAGATGCCCAAACTTGTTCGAGAGCGCCATCAACGTCATCCCGCGCAATCGCGCTTGCATGTTTTCTTCGGTCGCGTCCTCAGTGCGACCGGCAAATACTTCTTTGAATTGCGCTTTGAAAACGGTGAACGTGTCGGCAATCGGAATTTGCAGACAGTGAATGCCCAGATTCTTCGACAGGGCGAGCGCATCCAGCACGCTGCCGCGCGAGGAAAATTGGCTCGGCATGGAAACGCCGGTTACATTCTCCGGACCAAGGGCGTCGGCGGCGATCGCCGCCACGACCGCGGAATCGATTCCGCCACTTAATCCGAGCACAGCGCTCTTGAATCCGCACTTGGCCAGGTAATCGCGCAATCCCAAGCGCAGCGCAGCGTACAATTCCGCCGTGATGTTTTCTGAGGGAATGGTCGCAGTCGCAGCACTCTCAGTATCGACGACAACACTCGCCTCTTCGAATGCCGGTAACTGCATGATCAATTCGCCGCGGGCATTTACCGCGACGGAATTACCATCGAAAACCAACTGGTCGTTACCGCCGACCGAGTTGCAATAAAAAATCGAGCGCTGATACGTTCCCGCTAATCCAGAGATCATTTCCCGCCGCACCGCCGGTTTCCGGAGGCTGAAAGGTGATGCGCTGACATTCAAAATGATTTCTGCTTCCTGATTAACGAGCGAGCGCAGCGGATCGACTTCGTATAATGGCCGCGGTAGATAACGTTCCGTCCAAATGTCCTCGCAGATCGTAACCCCGACGCGCCGGCCGCGGAAATTCAAGGGCGCAACCTGCGTGGCCGGTTGGAAGTAACGATCTTCATCGAACACGTCATAGGTGGGCAGAAGCGACTTGTGCGCTTTCTGCATCGGCTGATCGGCTTGAAGCAGAGCTGCGGCGTTATGAAATGGCTTGCCGCGGCCTTCGTTGCGATCAACGAAGCCGACCAACAGAGCGGGTTTGCTCAGCCGTTTTTTCAGCTGATCGAGCACCGCCAGATTTTCCGGAACGAACCGTGATTTGAAGAGGAGGTCTTGCGGCGGATAACCGGGAACCGCCAGCTCAGGCGCAACCACGATATCGGCCCCGGCCTCCGCGAGCTGATCGTAAGCAGCAGCGATTTTCTCGAAGTTACCCTGGAAATCACCGACCGTGGGATTGATTTGCGCGAAACCGATTTTCATCCACGCAATAAGTTACGCGCGCGGAAGGGAGCGGCAAGAAACCCGCCTACTTCTTTTCCGTGCCCATGACAGTGCGATGCTCGTAGCCGCCATTCAGGGCCTTATCCGCGCCTTCGACGAAGACCTTAGCCCATTCAATAAGGCCGGCAGCGGCGAGGGCCGCCACGGCACAAATGATGACTTTTTGGAAAAAGGTGGCCTGCATCGGGTTTCTAGGAGCACGTGAAGTGCCATAAAAACAAGAGAGCCGCGATCCCGCAGCCGTTCCATCGGCGGTCCTTGCCGACCGCTACAGAAGGCGCACCGTCATTTCACCAGAAGCCGCATTGGCGGGTCCATGTTTTGCTATTCATTCGGCGTGCTAAAGGAAGAAGGCAAAGCAGAGGACGCACTCATGCGCGCACTCGAGTTGGAGCTCGTGCAAAAGCGACTTCGCTGGCAACAGGACCGCGAAAAGTATCGAACTCTACGCGTTCTAAGCTTTAGCTTTTTGTCTATTGTTATTCTCGCGGGCGTGTTCGGTTTCTTCTTTTTCTTCACGCGGGCAAAAGATGCGCGAGAACAACATCCTGCGCCTGCGCCCGCATTATCGTCACACTAGAAGCTTCTCGATCTTACAAATACCCGTGGTTAGCGCGAAGACGCGCGTCAATTCTAGCCTGGGGCAACGCCCCAGGCCGGGATCGAATCAGCAGCGTCGGCACTAAGGCGACCAAAGGCCCCGTCGCAGGAGTTGAACGTTTTCGAAAATCAATCTCAGCGCTTCAGAGCCTCCGATGAAGTCGTATCGACGCGAGCTTTCCGATTGGCCCGCTCATTGATCACAAAGGTATTGTTATCGCCGAACTGCGCCCACGGCCCATGAGGAACTTCCCCGAAGTCTACGAATCGCCAATCGGTTACGTCGGTATCGCCGAGCCCGAGAAAATCACGGACTGCCGGGGAGACATCGAGCCCGGCGCCCTTGTTGAGGTTTGGTTTGGGGCGTTCGTTGCCAAAAACGTATTGCCAGTGATCTGTGCGGAAAGGCCCGGCGTCTTCCCATTGCGCGTAAGCGACGCGATTACCTTTGCGAATCGCAACCCAACGATCCTTGCACGTGCTGACCCCAGGCCCCTGATAGGCGTTCTTGAACCACGGAACCACCTGGGCCGCTTCCGGTCGATGGCCATTCGACGCCTTGTCGTTGTAGGGCAATGCACAATAAAACGGATTCTGTCGCGGCGTGAAGTTCGCGGGAATGTAACCCGCGCGGTGCGCCCGATCCGGATTATCGAATCCACCGTAACTGCGAGTCCAGTTCTTGTCCCACGAACTCGAACAATTAGGCACCGGATTGTTTCCACTCGGCTGCTCGCCGATCCAGAAAACCGTTGTCACAATTTCCTTTTTCCAAAGATAACGTTCTTCACGGCGCGGCGGATCCTCCCGGCCCGGAGGAAATGCGGTCATAGTTTGCAGCAGCGAAAACGAATCGTCCGACGCGCGATCAGATTTCTTGGTCATCTTTTCCTTTTCCGGCAGAATTTTCGCCGGCGCCGAGTGCGTAAAGCATGCAGTGATCGACGAAAGGATCACCGCCAAAGTATGAGTGAATGTTCCAGGCTTCATCGGGTTTTGAGCGCGACGGCAAAGGAGCTTTCTCTCTCATTAAGAATCGATCTTACCGCGCGGAATGCGCGTGATACTCAACGAAAAAGCTAACGCCTCGCGATTGTAAGCTGCGCCTTTTCTACCAGTTTTCTTTCTTCCGGCAATAAATTCGCTTTTGCTCCCAAATCAAGAAATTTCGCCGCCCGGGGAAAGTCGCCGCTGCCAGCCAGGATCACTCCATAGTAAGCAGCAATTTGCGGGCGTTCCAACTCCGTCTCGGAAAAACCACCAAGTAGGTGCGACGCTTTTTCGATGTCGTCCTGAAAATAGAGCGCAAAAGCTGCGCCAGTACTAAATAGAGCGCGCACGTTCCATCCGCGCTATCATCGCCGCGTGCTTGCGCTCAGGCAGATCGTATTTGTCGTTCTTATTGCAATTGGCGGAAATTGCGCCGCACAAGACGCCAGTGCTCCTCCTCAGGTAGTGCGAGTGGCCTTTTGGAATATTCAATGGTTCCCCGGCCGTCATCCCTTCCCAACCGCCTCCAGCGAACGCGCGCAGACTGCATCGGTGCATCGCGACATGCACAAGATCAATGCAGACGTGCTTGGGATGGAGGAGGTGCGGGATTTTTCCAAGGCGACGATTGCGGTTTCACCCCTTCCCGGAATGAAGGTTGATGTCATTTCAAACTTTCCTCCGCGCGAGGGCCAGGATGTCGGACAGCAGGTTGCCATTGCCAGTCGCTTCCAGCCCCTGAGTGCCTGGGTCGAACTGTGGAAACCAAATGGTGCACTTGTTCCACCACGAGGATTTGCCTTTGCCGCCTATGAAGTCGCGCCACGCCATATCCTGTTGGTTTATGCGGTCCACTTGAAGAGTAATCGCGGCGAAGTTTTCGAGGACATCGCCATCCGCGAAGAATCGATGCGGCAGCTCGCGACACACATGCAGGCGATGAACGACGCCTACGACAAACTGGGAACCGTAAGCTGCATCATCGGTGGCGATTTCAATACTGCGCCGGATGATTCACGTTTCACCGGTGAAAAAACTACGCGCGTGTTGCGCGACAGCGGTTTTTCGTGGTGCTGGCAGGATATTCCTTTTCCTCGTCGGATTAGTTTGCCGGCGGACAAGCTTTTCCCGGCCGCTTGTTTTGATCACATCTTCGTCCGCAACGGCAAATTCAACTCCGCGCGATTAATCGAAATGTCGAGAGGATCGAGCGACCACAACGCCATTTTCGCCGAAGTGCAGTTGTGAGGGAAGCGGCAGGATGCGGGGGTCCCTCCCATATTGATTCACCCCAGAAATTTGCCAGGGTTCAGAATATTGTTCGGATCCAATGTGTGCTTGAGCGCTTGATGCAATTGGTTTGCGACTTCACCACTCGCTTGCGGCCACCAGCGTTTTTTCGCCAGTCCGACTCCGTGTTCCCCAGTAATTACTCCACCCCACGTCAGGACCTGCCGGAATAATTGGTCGAGTATCTCCTGCACTTTGTCGCGCACCGCGGCTTCGCGATTATAGCGGTCCGCCATAATGTTGACGTGAATGTTCCCGTCTCCGGCGTGACCAAAACAGGCAATCGGGAAACCGGATCGCGCGGAAAGTTCCTCGGCAAACGCAACCAGATCAACCAGGCGGCTCCGGGGAACGACAATATCCTCATTCAGCTTTGTCAGCCCGGTCGCGCGTAGTGAATTGCTGAATTCCCTACGAAGTGCCCACAAATTTTCGGAGTCCGCTTCGTTGGTGGCAATCTTGAGCGCTGACGGGTTTCGGCCCGAAACCAGATCGCGAATCTTTTCCATTTCGGCGGCGACGCTCTCTTTCTGTCCGTCGAGTTCAACGAGCAAGTGCGCGTTGCCGGGTGGAACGTGTGCGCCTGCGGAATCGTGCCGGGCGGCTTCGAGAGTAAATTTGTCTGCGATTTCGAGCGATGACGGAAGAAATCCAGCAGCAAAAATTTCCTGCACCATCGCCGCTGCTTCTGACATCGTTTGGAACGAGGCCGATAAAGTCGCGCGCGCCGGTGGGAGCGGAAGAAGTTTGAGCGTAATCTCGGTGACAATTCCCAGCATTCCTTCCGATCCGACGAAGAGGCCGATTAAATCGAACCCGGTTTTGTTTTTGTGGACGCGCCCCCCGGTGCGAAGCAGGTCACCGTTTGCCAAGACAACCTCGAGACCGATTACATAATTGCGGGTAACACCGTATTTCAGACAACGCGGGCCGCCGGCGTTGGTCGCGACGTTACCTCCAACGGTGCAATGCTCGAGGCTGGCGGGATCTGGCGGATAAAGCAATTTGTGTTCGCGGACTGCTCGTTTCAGGTCGGCAGTGATCACGCCCGGTTCCACAAGCGCGATGGCGTCGGCAAAATTGATTTCCTTGATCCGGTTCATGCGCACGAGGGAAAGCGCAATCCCGCGCCGAATCGGAACACAGCTCCCGACGTAACCATAGCCGGCTCCGCGCGCAGTCACCGGGATCTTATTCTCGTTAGCAAATCGCAACAGCTTGCGGACGTCATCGGTCGATCGGGCGAAGACAACAACTTCCGGGCTCTCGTGAGCAAACCACTTATCGCCGCTGTGCTCAGCTAATGTTTGTTCGTCATCCGCAACCACGTCGTCGCCGACCAATTTCCGGAGTTTCGAGGCAAGGTTCATTAGCGATTTAACAACACGTCATTCCGAGCGTAGTCGAGGAATCCCGTGGCGAAAGCTTTAAGGTAACTCTACGGGATCCTTCGACTTCGCTCAGGATGACCGAACCTTAAAATCCCTAGATAATTTCAGTCATGGATCGCGATACGATAATGTCGCGAGCGTTCGTCCATCCGTGTGAGGAGCGCTTCGGCTTTGGGATAGATCACCGGTTCGCTCTGGTTTTCACCGGCAAACTCCTTTACCCCTTCCATCGAGTCGAATCGCAATAGAGTTACGAATTCGACTTCATTCCCCTCTTCACGAATAAACAATTCCGCGCCGTGATAACCCTGGATGTTGCGCTGTGCAATCCCCGGAAATATTTCGTCCCGCAGCATCTCCTCGTAAGCTCGTGCGTCCTGCCGTTTGGTCCAGCCGTGCCAAATTCGTGCAATCACTTAAGAATCCTTCTCCTGCTCATACCCATGCTCCTGCTCAAAAGAAACGAAACCTCGATTATGAGTATGAGTAGGAGCGAGGAGCAGGAGGAAATCATCACAGCCCCATGATCTGGTAGCCGCCGTCGACGTAAATTACCTGCCCTGTGATCGCCGCGGCGGCGTCGCTCGCCAGAAAAACTCCGGTTGCGCCAAGTTCCGCCGGATCGCAGCTTCGGCGCAAAGGGGCCCGCTCCTGGTAATGCTTTAGCATCGACATGAACCCGCTGATACCACGAGCGGCCAGGGTATTGACCGGACCGGCGGAAATACAATTCACGCGAATTTTCTTCGGGCCAAGATCGTAGGCGAGATATCGCGTGGAAGCTTCGAGCGAGGCTTTCGCCACGCCCATCACGTTGTAGTGCGGCACCACTTTTTCGGCACCGTAATAAGTCATCGCCACAATGCTTCCACCGTTTGTCATCAGCGGTGCAGCTTCGCGCGCCAGCGCAACCAGCGAGTAAGCGCTGATATCATGCGCCATCCGAAATGCGTCTCGTGTCGTGTTCACGAAGTCGCCTTCGAGCGCTTCCTTCGGTGCGAACGCGACCGAGTGCAGAAGCAGATCCAATCGATCCGCCTGGCCACGCACTTCTTGAAAGAAATTTGCGATCTCTTCGTCGTTGGAAACGTCGCAGGGGTAGAGTGGAACGTTTTCACCAAATTCGCCGACCAGCTCTGCCACGTTCTCCTTGATGCGTTCGCCCTGATAATTAAAAATTAAACGCGCACCTGCCGCCACCCAGGCCTTCGCAATCGCCCAAGCAATGCTGCGTTTGTTCGCCACACCAAAGACGACACCAACTTTTTCGGAGAGGACTTGTGAGGTCATGATGGCCGGACCATATCGTCAACTCGGGCGAAGTCGAGGGATCCCGCCATGAGACCGTTAAGCTAACGCCACGGGATTCCTCGACTGCGCTCGGAATGACGAAAAACGCGGGAATCCCTGGAGTAATGCCCCGGATGACGAGTTCTAATCCTACGTCGACTTCAAAATATGTTTGATCCCGCGAATGGGAATAACAACCCAATCGGGCCGATGATTTAGTTCGTAGCCGATTTCGTAGACGGCTTTGTCCAAAAGATAGGCTTCGAGCGCGATCCGCAGATCGGCTTCGTTTCGGGGAATGAAGGGCGCGTCACTAGTCGCGGCGAGATAGCTTTGCAAAAAAGTGCTGCTCATTTCACGGTACCAGACATCGGCCCATCTTTCGAGAAATGGGACGTCTTCAGGTCGCATTGCCGGTTGCCAGAGTGCGCTATAGGCTGCGTATTGAAACGAGCGCATCATACCGGCGACATCACGGAGAGCCGATCGCTTCAATTTTCGCTCGCCGAGCGGGCGCGCCGGTTCCCCTTCGAAATCGAGGAAAATGAAATCGCGTCCGGTATGAAGCGCCTGTCCAAGATGAAAATCGCCATGAATGCGGATCTTGTGCGCGGCAGAACGTTGCTCGAGCAAACGCCGCTCCTGCGCCAAAATTTGCTTCTCCGCCGCGAGCACTTCCTCAGCTTCCATGCGAAACGCGTCCGGCAGATCGTCTAGCTTTTTCCGGAGCAATTCGAAGGCGCGCCGCGAGGAAGCCCGCATCGATTGCACGACGCTCCGCTGCGCCATGGCGTTGAACGGCTCGGGCGCGAAGGCCGGATCGTCGTTCTCGGAAGCAAGCGCACGATGCAGCTCCCCGGTTCGTTGACCGAGCAGCCGCGCTTTCTCCGGGTAAATCCCACCAACTAATTCCTGTATGAGCTGGGCCGAACCAGCTCCGTCCAAGTCGGCTTTGCGGGACAGAACGCGGTCGTAATAGCTGCCCACTGCGTCGAGCGTAAAAGTCCATGCGTCACCTTCGTTCGCGATCGCAGACTGAATGAGTGCGAGCACTACCGTTTTTTTCCCAGAGCGATATTCGAGCGTTCCCGCAAATGCTGGCACGTTAGGAAATTTCGCCCGCTCAGTCAGGAATCGCGTGATCTCCACATCGGGATTAATCCCTTCCTCCAGCTTCCGGAAAATCTTCAAAAAATATTGCGTGCCGAAGAGGATCGAAGAATTGCTTTGCTCCCCTCTCATTACGCTCGAATTCGCGCTCAAATCCTCCGCCGCCGCGAATTGAGCGGTTGCCGAGCCAACGATCTCTCCGCGTCGCGCCTGCAATTTTCGCTGCTCGCGAATGATGCGATAAATTTCCGCGCGATAAGCCGGATCGAAGGTCGCGTCGTGCAAGATGGCGTTGCTGTCGGCGAATTGGGCGATAACAGCTTGTTGCGCCTCGCGGGAAATTCGGTGTACGTTTTCATCACGCGCGATCTGTAGTGGCAGCGTGTAAAATTCGGAAGCGCCTTCAGTATAATTCACTTCAATGAGGACATGACGCGCGCCACTGGGGTGCGGCGAAACCAGGGGATCCTCTACGATTCGAAGTTCCCGAATGGTGCGCGCTTTCGCGCCAAACCACCGGCAACCGATAAGGTAATTCGGAAGAATCGTCCGCTCGAGGTCGCGGCGTGACGAACCGGAAAGGAGCTCTGAAAATCCCGGCATTGAGGCGACGGTAGGTGTTTTCGCGCGTTTGCGCGCCCGGGTCGCCGCCGAGGGAGATTGCAACACAAACCAGTAATGCGCATGTGGCCCGAGGGTCAAGGGATAACGCGATCTTCGGATGGCGGGGAATCGATTGCGGCTAAAAACTTCCATTGGAATGCAGCCGGAGAATCTTGCGAGATCGAGTTCGAGGGGTTGCGCAAAACGCGAGAGATTCACTACCACCAGGATCGTCTCGTCTTCGGTGCGGCGCAGAAAGACGAGCACTTTTGAATTTTCCGGAAACAGAAATTCGAGCGAACCGCGAGAGAACGCCCGGTAATTCTTGCGCATCGCGATAACCCGTCGCATCCACCAGAGCAACGATGAGAGATTCTTCTGCTGATTTTCGACGTTAATCGCTTCGTAGTGGTATTCAGGATCAATCGTAATCGGCAGATAAAGTTGTTGCGGATTGGCTTTGGAAAAGCCGGCATTCCGATCGGCGCTCCATTGCATTGGCGTGCGGCAACCGTTGCGATCGCCAAGGTAAAAATTGTCGCCCATACCGATTTCGTCGCCGTAGTACAAAACGGGAGTGCCAGGCAGTGAACAAAGGAGAATGTTTAGCAGTTCGATTTTACGCCGGCTATTTGCGAGCAACGGCGCGAGACGCCGTCGAATGCCGAGATTAATGCGCGCGGTCGGGTCGTTCGCGTAAACGCGCCACATGTAATCGCGCTCCTCGTCCGTCACCATCTCGAGCGTGAGCTCGTCGTGGTTGCGCAGAAACATTGCCCACTGGCAGTTGTCCGGAATCGGTGGCGTCTGCTCGAGGATGTCGATAATGGGAAAGCGATCTTCCATTTGCAGCGCCATGAACATTCGCGGCATGAGGGGAAAGTGAAAATTCATGTGCGACTCATCCCCGTTACCGAAATACGCAACGGCATCCTCAGGCCACTGATTCGCTTCGGCTAAAAGCATGCGACCGCTGAAATGCGCGTCGATGTGCGCGCGTAGTTTCTTCAGATAGACGTGCGTTTCAGGCAGATTTTCGCAGTTGGTTCCTTCCCGTTCGTACAGATAAGGAACGGCATCGAGCCGCAGACCGTCGACGCCAAGGCTGAGCCAAAAATCGCAGACCTGCTCCACCAGTTCGTGCACTGCCGGATTGTCGAAATTCAAATCCGGTTGATGCGAATAAAAGCGATGCCAGTAATACGCTTTCGCAACCGGGTCCCACGACCAGTTCGAGGTCTCAAAATCTTTGAAGATGATCCGCGCTTCGTTGTATTTTTCCGCGTGTCGCTCCAAACATACAAGTTACGTTCTGGAGATCCTGGCGGAGCGCGGCGCGATTTTTGGAACCATGGGTTTTGGTCGGAGGTGTGATTCATAACGAGCTCAGTAATGACGCGTAGTCCGCGTTCGTGCGCAGCATCAAGAAAGGCGCGAAAATCGTCGAGAGTGCCGTAATTTGGATTAACATCGAAATAATCGGCGATGTCGTAGCCGTCATCGCGCAGCGGCGACGGATAAAATGGTAGAAGCCAGAGCGCGGTAATGCCCAGTTCCTGGAGATAATCAAGCTTCTCGATTAAGCCGCGAAAATCGCCGATCCCGTCCCCGTTGCTATCGTGAAACGTCT
>CAVPWK010000013.1:0-118124 GCA_963709435.1 uncultured Verrucomicrobiae bacterium | reverse complement strand
CCCAGGAATACGCGCATCAGCATCGCCGCATCCAGACGATCCGTTTTCGCCCGCTTGCGTTCGCGTGACACCGCAACGCTTGCCGAATGGATGACATGCGCCTCGATCCCGCGAGTAATGAGCCAGCGCGCCAGCCAGAAGCCGTCGCGGCCGGCCTCATAGGCCAGCGTGATCCGACTGATCGGCCGGCCAGCACGCATCGCCTCGTTCCGCCACCGCTCGATCAATCGCAACAGTGCCGTCGCATCCAACTCCAGTTTCTTCAACGGCTGGCGCTCGATGCCAGGAACAACTCCGCTCACCAGCCAGCTCGCCTTGCTCATCTCGACGACCACTACCAAGGTCGAGATCGGATCAAACGCGGTCAGGCTTCGGCTGAGATCATTGACTTGGGCCACGGGGCAACCTCCATCCGTTCGTGTGGACGATGAAGGTGCCATGACCTCCGCCGTCCGCCCCATAGCTTCTCCTACCTTAAGTGCCTGCCGGTGAACCGCTGGTTGGGCCAAGGATGGAGGATGGACGGTTGCCTCGCCAAAGACCCGCAGGTGGGTGTATGATTTTTCTTCAATTGGATCTCCGTGCAATGGGATGACGGAGAGCTTTTTATGAAAGTTCTTATTGTTGACGATCATACATTAATTCGCGAAGCGTTGCACGCTGTCCTGAAACAACTGAAGCGAGAAGCCGTCATATTTGAAGCTTCGAACAGCCGTCAGGCGATGCACATAGTGGGGAACATCCCGACATCAGCCTCATTTTGCTCGATATCAATTTGCCTGATCGAGATGGCTTCTCTGTCCTCCGCGAACTGCGAGACCGCTATGCGACCATTGCTATCATCATTCGTCCTCGGATGAATCAAGACACAGTCAAGCGCGCCTTGAAGTTTGGAGTTGATAAGGCCGCCCCGGTGTCTCTCCCATCGTCATGATCCATAAAGAGGTCGTGCATGACAGCACGGAGCCGCATTGGGTCGACGGGCTTGTGCAGCAAAATGTATCCTCTATCCTTGGCGTCACGTAATGGTTCAGGTGCCGTATCGCCGCTGATGAGAATAGCTGGAATTGATGAACCAAACGCCGCATTAAGTTGTTCGAATTGCCCGATCCGGTCTTTCCGCTCGCAAGATGATAATCCGAGATTATAAGATCGGGGCGTTGTTGGCGATCAGCAAGTCGGATAAGTGCAGCTTCGTCGGATCCGGCGGTAAGGACGGAGTATCCCCATTTGCCAAGCAATCCGCCCGTTCCCTCCTGCACAGTTGGAGCATCGGCAATAACAAGAATTACCTTACCTTCGACCGCGAAGGCTGCGGGATGAGGTGAGCCGACCGGCTCGATGGACGTGACGCATTCATCGGCCATCGGAACCAGGATTGCGATTCGGAAGACCTCGGCCCACCGTCGAAGCCAAGTCGATTTGATGGTTGAGAAGCAGGCGAAGCTTGTCGACAATAGCCAGGCCGAGCCCCAGGCCGCCGTACCGGCTCCGTTTATCGACATAGTTGAAAAAACTCGCCAAAGATATTCTGCTTCTGATCCTCAGGAATGCCGGGGCCGCTATCCCATACTTCGATACGTAACATTTCACCGCGCCGACGACATCCGACGATGATCCCGCCCCGCAATGTATAGCGCACAGCATTGGATACCAGATTGAGCAGTATGTGACTCGAGCAGCATCGCGTCTCGCTCCGCACCCAGGCGTCACTTCGCCTAACGCGTAGACGCAAGCCTTTTTCTCGCGTTGCCTGATCAAACCTCGTCTCAATTTCTTGCAACAGGCGCGCGACCGGAAATTCGGTAATTTTGGGTCTAAGGATCCCAGCATCGAGCCTGGAAATATCCAGGAGCGAATTGAACATTTCAACCATTTCTTTGCGCGTTGCATTCGACCCGCTCGATCGTCTTTGTCCTTTCCCTCGATTTGAGCGGCGTGCGCAGCTGCGCAACGAACAGGCCTAGGTGCATGTAATGGCTGCCGCAAATCATGGCTTGCCATGGCGAGAAAGCGCGATTTTGCCGCATTGGCGAGCTCCAGCTCTCGCGTACGCTCTGCGACCTTCCGTTCGAGTTCGATCTGCGCGCGGCGCAGACTTGTCCGCTTTCTTGCGCACCTCGACGTCGGCGCTCAGTAACAGACTTGGAACGGTAATACTGATCAAGAACATCAACACCAGCAGGAATGAAACGTTGAGATCCGCAGTCGTGAAGGGGCCGCCGCCCGTGAGCGTCCCCCAAATGGTGATGCCCGCAAGCACCAGCGCAACCGTTGCGGTGTCACGTGGACCGCGGCGCAGCGCCGCCCACAACGTCGGGTCACAAAAAACCCAGTGGATACTGGAACCGGCGTTTGCTCGATCAGGGGGCTGAAAGCAATAAAGTCCAACAGCCGCCGCTGTTGCGAGGACGCCGATCGTCTCCCAAAAATTCATTGCGGTTGAAAGCATGGTAGTGGCTTGATGCCCAAAGCACGATAACGGGAGCAATGACCAGCGCGCCGGTCACGTCTCCCAGCCACCATGTGACCCAGGCGTTCGCGAAATTCGTCCGTTCGATGTACCCGGCGGCTGCGGCTGGTCAGTCCAATGCTGGCGCTGATCGGTGTCGCGATCACGAAGCAAATCAAGGCGAACATTCCGCGACAGAATTTGGCGTCGAAAAAGTATTACATCCGCTCGACCATCGATTGATCAGGTAAGCGCCAACAACCGCTTCAAGAGAGTACCGATCGCAATCGCAATTGCGGTGGCAACCGAGCCGGCGGTCGTCGCATTGGCGATCACCGCTGCCGTGAAAATTGCGGGCCAAGCCCGATATCCCCACAACAGCGCCGCCGCCAGCGCGACACCCGTCGGTGGCCAAATTGGCGTTGCACTGGCATGAATAGAAGCGAGAGCAAGGCCGCCTTTTGCCAGGGTGAAATAGATCACTCCAATTGCGACCAGACCGGCCGGCATAGCTAATGCCTCGGCGGAAATTTATTCTGCGGCGCTAGTGATCGTGGATCGGACATCGTCGACGCCTACACTAGGCAGTTGGATCGTCCACCATGACTGACTTTTTGATCTCCTTGATAAAGAAGGAATCGCAACTTTCCCGTTTTACCAAGCGGTTGATCGACACCCCCTACGTTCGACCGGTCCGACAATGCAAAACTCGGCAAGATGGCGCTCAGATCGAATTGTTCACCGCAGTCCCTGCTGGTGCGACGAAGAGATGGCGCGTGGGCCCGATGGAGCATCCTCAATGCTGCCTCCACAACCCCGGCGGCCACCGAAATTGCCCCCCCTGCATAATCGCAATTCGGGTTCGTTGAGGAAACTACCCCATTTCGAGTTCAACGCGCCAGCTGGTAGTACGCCGTTACCCCCGCAAAGTGTAAAAGGTCATTTGCGTCGATTTCGAAATCCGCGTCATGTCCGCTTAGGAGTCAGGCCGTGTGGATACGTTTTCGTACCCCAATAACTGCAATTAACCGGGCGTGATGGACCTGGACGCGATCGGCTGAGCCTATTTTTGCCGTATCCGGCCCGGCGTGAATCCGGACACAGCCTCGGGCCATGCTGAGCGACCCTAACCGTCTCACGGCGGACGCCATGACGCGCTCCTCAAGCCTGGATCGCCGCGAGGAACGGTTTGATACCGACGATGTTCATCACGCGCGTGAGGTTGTAGGCGAGCACGTGCAACGCCATCTCAGTCGCCACTTTGGGCAGCGTCTTCATCAGAAAGTGCGTCGCCCATCCGCATCTTCAGCGTGCCGAACGGATGCTCGACCGTCTCGCGACGAGTACGCATTGCATCCAGATTTCTGTCTAGGCGCGCCTGCACAGCATCAACAACGTACTCGTCCTCCCACCGCTTGATGCGACGTTGCGGTCCCTTCGTGCACTGAGCCTTCAGCGCGCAGGTGCCGCACGCGTTGGTCCAGTAGTGGTGCAGGACCAATCCATTTTTCCTCGTTCGTGAAGTGGTGGGTGAGCTTCTCACCGGTAGGACAAACGTAGATGTCCTCCTCAGCCACGTGCCGCGAAAGAAGATCCTGCTTGCCGAAGCGACCTTCTGACTTCGCCTCCGATGTCTGGGGTTTTGGCAGCGTGACCGTGATGCCAGCCTCATCGCATGCGAGGATCTCCTCGCCTTTGAAGTAACCGCGATCGGCGAAGGCTTCGAGGTTTTCTGCCTCCAATGCCACCTTCGCCTGGTTGGCCATGTTCGCAAGATGCGACTTGTCAGTGCCGACGTTAGTTACCTCATGCGCGACGATCAGAATGGTTCGTCGTATCGACGGCCGCTTGCACATTATAGCCGACCATGCCGGAGCCGCGCCCGCTGGTCGCCGTCGAGCGGGAATCAGGATCGGTGAAGGAGACCTGCTGATCGGGCGCGGCCAGCATGGCTTGCTCAATCGCTTTGAGGCGCTTCACCTCCTCTTCGAGCTTGATCAGCTTCTCCTTGAGCCGCGCGGTCCTGGCCACAAGCTCCTCCGAGGGCGCCTCACCGGCAGCTGTCTGGCGATCGGCGGTGGTCGAGCTGGCTCAGATAACGCGCCAACACTCTCCTCGATCTGCGCCAGGCGCCGCTCCATCTTTCCCTTCGTGAAGTTGTTGTCGCGCGAGTTCACCGCCTTGAACTTGCTGCCGTCGGGATTCGCAACGCTCGCTTCGCCCAGCAGCCCCATCTTGCGGCACAAGGCCACAAATTGCGCACAAACTCTTTTGATGGCGGGGCCATTGTCTTTGCGGAAATCGGCGATGGTTTTGTGATCCGGAACGAGCCGTCCCGTCAGCCACATCACTTCCAGATTGCGGCCAGCCTCACGCTCCAGTCGTCGGCTCGATTAAATAGGTTGAGATAGCCGAAAATGTAAAGCTTGAGCATCGCCGAAGGATGATACCCGGGCCGGCCGGTCGCCGCCGGATCGACGCCATCGAACCCGAGGTCGCGGAGCTCCAACGCATCGACGAACACATCGACCGCACGTACAGGATTGCTCTCGTCCACCCAGTCATCGAGGTATTCCGGCAGCAGCGTCGCCTGCTGGCGATCCACCCCTTGAACGAAACCCTTCATCATTCCCCCCGCAATTCAGCAAGGGAATCATCTCATCGGTGGGGTTTTCACACAGTCTGGAGTAATCTTGGAAACGGCGGTTGTGCTAGGAAGCAAACCCTGACAGGATTTTGCTGATTACCGGCCGCTACCTATTCTGTTTAGTCGCGTCCCCTTTTATTGCGGCGAGCGCTCTCGGGCAAGACGCAACTGCTCGCTCGTCGCCCTCGCCAACACCGGCCACAGCAGCAAGCCCATCCGAAGCCGAAGCCGAGTCTGTGATTGTGACCGGCTCGTACAATCCGACGCAGATTGTGACCGGCTCGAACATTCCAACTCAAACTGCGATCGGTGCGAATCCGGTGCAGGTGATCGACCGTTATACGATCGAGAAATCAGGCGAACGGAACACCGAGGAACTGCTGCGGAATCAACCGGTGGCAAATGCCAACGGGGTGCCGACCTCAGGTAATGCAGGGGCCATCGCCGGACAGGGCGCTTCCTCTATCTCGCTCCGCGGCTTTGATCCCGGCGCAACGCTGGTGCTTGATCGACGGCCACCGCATGGTTTCCCATCCGAGCGGAACGAGCGGCGGCTTAGAATTTTTCGTCGATCTGAACACAATTCCGCAGGCTGCGATCGAGAGCGTGGAGATTTTGAAAGACGGTGCCTCTACCACTTACGGCGCCGACGCCGTCGCGGGTGTGGTGAATATCAAACTGCGCCACAACTATCAAGGCGCCGAAGCGTACGCCGAGTATGGCAACAGCACCGACACCGATTCAGGCGAGACAGCCGCCTCAATTCTGTTTGGCGTCGGCGACAACAACACTAACCTGACTGGCGTCGCCAATTACTACAGTCGCAACTCCATCTTCAGTCGTGACCGCGACTATGACCGCAGAACTTCTTTGCCGCCCGTATCGCAAACCTTAAACTCGGAGCCTTACAATCTGGAAGTAACCCGCGCTGCCGCGGAAACGGCCGCCGGGCGGCCGATCACGGAAGTGCCGGCCTTCGATAAAGACGGAAACCCGATCGACACCTTTTTCGGTCATGCGCCGTTCTTCAGCAACGGCACCGCGCCAGCTTCGAGTTACGTTTACTACGGAAGGGCCGTCAGCTCATTTTCCAATCAACCATTTTGCGGGCGAACTGCCGGACACCGAGCGATACGGCGCATTCATCATTGCCGATCACAAAATATTCGGTGACCAGATGGTGGCGTACGGCGACGTGTTTTTCGAGCGAGACGACGTGCGTAACGAGTTGGGGCCGGACTCCCACCCTCGCTTCAGTTTGACAACGTTCCTATTGCCATCCCCCCGCATGCACCGGGCCCGACGCTGGGCGGGCCTTCCGATGCCGACACCGGCGTTCCGTCAGGCGCCTTCAACCCCTTTAATCCATTTCAGCAAATCATTTCCGGCAACTCGCACGCACGGCTTTTCGAATTTGGAAACCATGAAATTTGACGATCTCACGGACGCATTCTTTACCACTGTCGGCCTTCGGGGTGACAAACTGCTCGACGGAAACTGGGGTTACGACGCGACATTTCGCTACAGCCATATCGACGCAACGACTGATTTTACCGTACCTTCCATGACCCGTTTCAATCGGGTGCTGAATGCGGCTGATCCGATTTTTGATCCAACATCCCGTCAATTCATCGGGACCACAATTCCATTCAATCCATTCGGAGATTTCCGCCGCAAGATCCCTAACAACTACCGGCTCGCGGATTTCGTCATTGTTCATCCACGCGAAGAGGACACCGGCGGGCTGGCCGTGTTCGACCTGAACATTTACAGCACAAAACTTCTCGACCTTCCTGCCGGTGGAGTTGGTTTAGCGTTCGGCGCGCAGTTTCAGGATGAAATGTTGTCGCAGGACGTTGACAAGAGGTTGGAAGCTGGTGACATCCCCGTGTTTCAATTGGGATCTGCGTCTGGCAACCGGAATTCATACGCCGGCTACGCTGAAATGAGCATCCCTGTTTTCGGCAACAACTTTTCCATACCAGGTTTCCATGCCCTCCAATTCACGGGCGCGGCGCGTTACGAAACCTTCAGTAACGGAAGCAATGCAATGGTACCAAAGGTTGGGCTCCGCTGGCAGCCTTTCGATGATTCACTGACCGTGCGCGCAACCTGGGGAGAAGGTTATCGACTGCCTACGCTGACGGAATTGAACGCGCCGGTCTTTTCCCAGGCTCAAAGTTTCACTGACCCGGTGAAAAACGTGGACGTTCTTGTTCCCACAGTTTTCCTGCCGAACCCGGCTCTGCAACCGGAAAAGTCGCGTAACTTTACTGCCGGCGTCGTTTATACGCCAAAGTTCGCTCCCGGCCTAACCGTTTCGATCGATCTTTTTGATATCGAGACGACCGGAACGGTAAGTGATTCCGAACCCACACGGACAGTTACCCGCATCGAGAACGGAAACGCCTTTCCCGGTGAATCCGTGGTTCGTGATGAAAACGGTAATCTAGTCTCAATTACACAAGTTAGTTTCATTAATCTCGGAACACAGAAAGCGCGCGGTGCCGATTTCAGTATCGCCTACGAACTTCCAACCGTCGTGGGCACGTTTCGCTCCACCACCCTGGCAACGTATCTGGATTCGTTTCAGGTCTCATTCTTGCCGGGTCAAGCCGAACAGGAGCTGCGCAGCTCCCCAACGGATCTATCATTTTCCCGAGACGCGTACCTCAAATGGAAGGGGCTTTCCCAACTGGGCTGGCACTGGCGCGGCTTTGACACGGTCTTCACCACGCATTACCAGGATGGCTTTCACGAGATCCTACCGAATGGGATCAAAGAGCATTGGGTCAAGCAAACGTGGTTCTTCGATGTGCAGGCGTCGTATGAGATACGAACCCATACCAAGCCAGAAGCGCGTCTGGTTCAATGGTTGGCCAACGTGGCGATATCTACTCGATCAGACGACGATCACGCTCGGCGTCAACAACATTTTCGACCATGATCCACCGCACTCGCTCTCGTTCGATAACTTCCCGCGGTTCATTTACGATCCTACCGGTCGATTCATCTACGCTAGCCTGAAGAAGATCTTCTAGGCAATCAGGCTGAGGTTGCCCGCCCCTTTCCACGCGCGCCCGCGCGAGGAATTCGTTCACGGTTGTTTTCTACGGTCCAAAAAACTTTGCTGCGAAGCGGCGCGATTCTGCGTAACACAGCTCGAATCGGAAATCGTTGAAACAAACGCGGCCTGCAGGCAACAGCATTAATAGTTTGGCGGGAGAACCACAATGGGCGGTTCGTCTTCCGCCCAAGGGGGGCGTTCGACTCGACGGATGTGGCGAGGGGTGACGATTGGGGCGTCTTCAAGATTGGGCGCGGGTGGAGCGATGACCCTTTCTCCCGAAGGTAATCGAAGAATCCAATTGCCATTGGGGGTGGTTCCGACGAATCGGGCTGATTCAGACCCGACGCGAAGTGGCGGGAGCGGACGCCGGACCGAAGATCTGGCCACGCGCTGGCGGCGCGATTTTCCTTTGGACGCGCGCGAGTCATCGCGCTTCCTGACATTCTCAGAAGAACTTGGCGGTTTAATTTTCTCAGCACCCGTGGAAGACGAATCGGTCGCTGCGGTTCCCGCGTTATCGGGAACGCTACTTGGAAGCGGTTCATTTTTTTCGGCAGGCGGCAGTGCTTCCCCAGCGACGAGAGGCTGGCTGGTTTGAGCCGGGCCTTCTGCCGGAGCAGGCGGTTCCGCCATGCGATTGTTGACCGCTAATTGCGGTGACGATGACGGTTTCTCTGCCGTCTCGGCGGCTGTTGCGGGCGGCGCGGATATTGGAGATTGTTGCGCGATCACTGGCGATTGCTCACCCTGTTGAGGTAGCGCCACCGGAGCGCCGGATGACTCAGATATTGGCGATGCCTCCGGAGTCGTTTCCGGCACACCGACTAATACGCCCAATGGCTTGCGCTCCCGATTTGCCAATCTCGGCGGCAAAAAGAATGCGCCGAGGGCTGCAAGAATAACAATCCCAGCAGCCAGAGCAAGAGCCGGAGCGACCCGTTTCTTCTCCACCTTCTGTGTGCCTGGGATTACAGCCGGGGTAAAGCTGCGCGTGAAAGCCGTCCGGCGTTCCGCCTTTTGCAAACACGCGCGAATTCTTTCGGCAAACACAGCAAGATCCTGCGGACGCTCCTCCGGATCGGTCCGAAGCATGCGACTAACGAGATTTCGGACGAATCGCGGAACATCCGGAGCTGACAAGCGCGGGCCCGATTCGTTCGCTTCGGCCGCAGGCGGCGCACTCCCGGCCAGCAAGAACCACATGGTGGCGCCGAGCGAAAAAATGTCGGAGCGAACATCGAGTGCTCTGTTTTCTCTTTGTTCCGGACTGGCGAATTGCGGCGGCATCGACGGCACAAGCTCGCGTGTTTCACCCTGCCCTGGGTTTAACTTCACCGGGGGCAAACCGAAATTGCGGACTTTGATGCCTGGCCAACCGCCATCTGCCGCCACGCCCGGAAGAATGATCAGATTCGCCGGCTGAATGGCACGGGGCGACACGCCGCGCTCTTCAGCGGCTGCGAGCGCATTCGCGACTTGGAATCCGATGCGTAAGACCGCGTCTGCTGGCATTGGTTCGTGCTCGTCGATCCACTCTTCGGCGGACTCACCTTCCACATATTCGGACACAAAAACCAGGTGGTCGTCTTCGGCGCCGGTGTCGAAAACTCTGGCGATATTAGCGTGATCGAGTTTCCGCGCCGCTTGTGCGCTTTCTTCAAATCGGGCCCGCTCGTCTTCGCTGAGACTGGCCAGAGGTATGAGCTGCATCGCAACCGTTCGCCCACTGTCGTAGCCGGTTGCTTTGTAAGTAACGACGGGGCCGTTGCGCCCGATCTCGCGCGGCGATCCATCATCGTTCAAACAGACGGAATAGTTTTCGGATAACATTGCACCCTCCATTTTTCCCCCGGTTTTATCGCGCAACAATTGTTCGAGAAACCACGCTTTGCCGGACGTAACAATTGGGCCGCGATCGCTTCGAATCAAATCGCGATTTCCACTGATTCCACCGCGCCACTCCGCTCGGAGTCGAAGCGCGTAAAAGGCTTCGCCTCACTCGCTCCAATCTAGCTCGAAAAATTCCCAAAACCAGTTGGGGCACAGGCCTTTTACGTGGCTACCCCGCTTGGATTTGAACCAAGAATAACGCCTCCAAAGGGCGCTGTGTTACCGTTACACCACGGGGTAAATCGTGTGGCGGTTAACGATTCTCGACGCCGTGGCGGAAGTTGCAACTCGACGGTGATGTCGGACAAGGGAGCAACCGGCATTGGCCCATGAAAACGGTGCCGCGCCGCTAAATGTTTGGGACACGACAAGCGCGCGTCCCTCCAACTATTCGCTCGGCTTGGGCAAACGAATGTCAACCGTGGTGCCGCTTCCGGGGACGCTGGAGATGGAAATTTTCCCGCCGTGCGCTTCTACGACCGAACGCGCGATTGCGAGGCCGAGGCCCGTGCCACTTGCTTTGCCATAGGTCACGAAGGGTTCGAATAGTCTTGGCAATATCTCGGGTGGAATGCCAACGCCAGTGTCCGAAATGCGCAGCACAACTTGATCCTGCACCAGGTCAGTAGTGACGGTGAGGATCCCGCCGCCGATCATCGCTTCGCGTGAGTTCTTGATCAGGCTCGACAGCATCCGGACGAAACGGGCGCGATCAATCTCGATGTTCCCGTCATAACGAATGTGTTTAACGAAATGGATGTTCTTGCCCGGCAGGAGACGCAGCGATTGTTGGTTCAGTTCATCCAGCATCCCCCAAATGGAAACGATTTGTTTGTTGAGCTGGATCGAGCCTCGCGCGTAATCGAGAAGCTCCTGTGTCATGGCCAGCATTCCATCGACCGCCCCGTCGAGCATGCTGGTCAATTCGCGCAATCGCGGATCATTTGTTTCGCTCGCGATCAGATCAGAGCAGCAACGCACGATGCAGATCGGGTTCTTGAGATCGTGAATGATCGAGTTTGCCATCGACCCGACGAGACTGAGCCGTTCGTTGCGCATGATTTCGGTAATGAAATGCGAGTTCACGCTGCGCATGCGTTCGGTGATCGAACGCAGAAAGTTCATGTGCAACCGGCTGGGCGCGAGTTCCAGGATGTTCTGGAAAGTTTGTTCCTTAACCGCACCAAGTAAAGTCGGCTCCGCGGCTGATGCCATCGCGGAATGCGGCTGACGGCTCAGAAGCGCATCTTCGCCGAAGAAGTTTCCGGTTTGAATGTAATCGAGCACTTCCTGACGGCCGCCTCGGCCTTGTTTGGAAATCTTGATTGAGCCTTCACCAACCAAATAAAGCGAATCGCCCAGATCGCCTTCCTTGAAAACGACGTCGCCGCGCTTGAGTCGAAGGATGTTGACGTTGGGCCGGATTCTTTCGAGGACTTTTTCACCGATACCTTCAAAGAGCCGGTTTCGAGACAATTGCTCGAAAGCTTTTGCAGGCGCGGGACTCATCGAAATTTCAGCCAACCGCGGCGATATCTGTCGTGTCTGCTTTTGACTGATCAGCTCCAGAAAGCACCGAGGTGACAACCGCCAGAATCTCAACCGGCGCGAACGGTTTCCCGACAAACCCGCTCAACCCATTGCTCATCATTTGCTCGAGACGGTTGCTATCAACAAATCCGGCCATCAAAACCACTTTCGCAGCGGGCGCGAGCTGCCGAAGACGCTGGAAGGTCTCTTCGCCATCCATCAGCGGCATCGACAGGTCGGTCAGAACTAGATCGTAAGAAGGCCCAGCGCGGCGGAAGAGGTCCAGGCATTCAAACCCGGACTGTGCGACCGCCACCTTATAGCCGGCATCGCTCAAAACGTTGTGCAACAACTCCAGCGCCATCGGTTCGTCATCCACCACCAGGATGGAGTGCTTGCGTTCGCTTGGCGCCCCTGCGATCAACGCTTCGTCAAAGCTTTGCTCCAGGGCGGGCGGCAGCATTCTTTTGCTGGTGGTACCGCCAGCTTGCGCGACCAATTGCGCCGTGACTTGTTCCGCGCGCTCAATACTCGCGCGCAACATCTCAAAATATTTTTCCGAACCCGGACTTCCTTCCCAGATATTCTCGATCAACGAGCTCGTTCCGGAAATGATCTGAATCAGGTTGTTTAGCTCACTGGCGACTTTAGACTTGTCGTCTCCCTGTAAATTTTGTCGGTTAGATTCACTCATTATTATAGGAGAACTGAAGGTCAGGGTTTTGCTGCTAGCCGTGGTTGAAGGGCACCCAACGAAGGCGAGCAGTTTAGATGCCTAAGTCGCTCCCTGAATTGCAGAAACTTAGAGGCGCGCGCGCGTTACCCGGGCGAGGTTGGATGTGAAAGGTGTGTTAGCCCGCTCCTTGCCTAAGGCAAAATCCGCCGTTGGCCGCCCTCGCCAAACCCCCAAAAATGGGTATGTTTTGCTTCCCCTGTTTTATGCCACAGCTGGAGATCAAAAACTTACGTGTCACTATTGGTGAGAGCGAGATCATCCGCGATCTCAGCCTTTCCGTTGGCCTGGGTGAGATGCATGCCATTATGGGCCCAAACGGCTCGGGCAAAAGCACACTGGCGAAGGTAATTGCCGGGCACCCCGATTACAAAGTCACCAGCGGCGGGGTGTTTATGGATGGCGAAAATCTCCTCGAGCTCGAACCGGACGAACGCGCTCGTCGGGGTCTCTTTATGGCATTTCAATACCCCAGCGAAGTGCCGGGCGTGACGATTGCAAATTTTTTGCGCGCCGCCGTGCAGTCGCGGCTCCCGGAAGGGGAAGAGCTCGAAGCAACCGATTATTATGCCAAGCTTTACGAAAAGATGGATCTACTGGAAATCGATCGCGCCTTTACCTCGCGCGCGATCAACGAAGGCTTCTCCGGTGGCGAAAAGAAGCGGTGCGAAATTTTGCAAATGGCCGTGCTCGAACCGCGATATGCTGTTTTGGACGAGACCGACAGCGGCTTGGACATTGATGCCTTAAAGGTGGTGGCTAATGGAGTGAACTCATTGCGCGGCCCGAACCTCGGCGTTCTTTTGATCACCCATTACCAGCGTTTGTTGAACTATATCATCCCCGATTTTGTCCATGTTATGGTACAGGGGCGGATCGTGCGCAGCGGCGGGAAAGAGCTCGCGCTCGAATTGGAGGAAAAAGGCTATGAATGGATCCGCGACCACGCGGAAGAGCCAGTGGCAGCGTAATTATTTATGAAAACCGATACTTCAGCCGTCAATATCGATCGCGACATTGGCGACTTCCATTACAAGGTCGATTACGGCTACGACGCCGGCGTTGGCCTGAATCAGGGAGTGGTGAATTACATTTCCGATGTGAAGCAGGATCCAGATTGGGTCCGCGAATTTCGGTTGAAAGCGCTGCAAACCTTCGAGAGCAGACCGCTCCCGACGCACTGGGCGAGCAAAGACCTCGAGGCGATCGATTTCAGCAAAATCCGCTATTATCTTGCGAATGCCCAGCGTTCCAAACGCTCGTGGGACGAAGTTCCCGACGACGTAAAGCGCACCTTCGAGCGGCTCGGTATTCCGGAGCAGGAACGCAAGTTCCTCGCCGGGGTGGAGGCGCAATTCGATAGCGAAGCGGTTTATTCCAACATCAAGAAGGCTGTCGGCGAACAGGGCGTGATCTTTGTCGGCTCGACCGAAGGGTTGAAAGAGCATCCGGAAATTTTCCGGCGCTGGTTTGGCAAAGTAATACCGATCGGCGACAACAAATTTTCTGCCCTGAACTCCGCGGTTTTCAGCGGGGGCTCTTTCATATACGTGCCGCCAGGTGTGAAAGTGAAGCATCCGCTACAGGCCTACTTCCGCATCAACGCAGAGAACTTTGGCCAATTCGAGCGAACGCTCATCATTTGCGACGAAGGTTCCGAGCTAACCTACATGGAAGGGTGCACCGCGCCGAAATTCAATACCGCGACCTTGCATAGCGCGGTGGTCGAGCTGGTAGCGATGCCCGGCGCGAAGCTCCAATATATCACCGTGCAAAACTGGTCGCAGAACGTTTTCAATCTGGTGACCAAGCGCGGGCTCGCGCACGAAGAATCCGAGATCAAGTGGATTGACTGCAACATCGGTTCGCGCCTGACCATGAAGTATCCGGGCGTGGTTTTGAAAGGGCGCAAGTCGCGCGGCGAAGTGCTATCGATCGCGCTGGCTAATAACGGCCAGCACCAGGATACCGGTGCGAAAATGTTGCACGCCGCTGATGAAACGACATCGAACATCATTTCGAAATCCATTTCGATCGGGACCGGCCGCGCCACTTATCGCGGACTGGTTCACGTGCCGAAACATCTCAAGAATTGCAAGAATAATACCGAGTGCGACGCACTTCTCATTAATGCCACCTCGCGCACTGACACCTATCCCGCCATCACCGTCCGCGGCACCGGCAATTCCGTTCAACACGAAGCCAGCGTGTCGCAGGTTTCCTCTGAGCAAATCTTTTACATGCAACAGCGCGGTCTCAGTGAAGCGCAAGCCATGAGCTTGAGCGTGAATGGATTCGTCAACGATCTGGTTCGCCAATTTCCGATGGAGTATTCGGTCGAGCTCAAGCGGTTGATCGAGCTCGAAATGGAAGGCTCGGTCGGCTAATTCCGTTCGCCCGCCCATTTTCTGTCTCGCAAAATGAGCTACGGAACTGCTGTCCTTGAGGATGTGACACAATCGCCTGAGGTGAATTACGATATTGTCTCTGCGCCGCAGAAGGCTGCGCGCGATCTCCCGGCATGGTTTCGCCAGCAGCGCGAACAAGGTTGGCGCGAATTTTCTACCTTGCCAACGCCGACGCGCAAAGATCAGGCCTGGCGATTCTCCAATGTCGGTGCGCTCGACCTTACACCCTACCGATTCGGGTACTGCGCCGTCCGAGGATGAACAGGCCGAAATCCTGGAGCGATCAACCGCTCTCAATGGCAAAGCGGGGCGCCTTATCTTTGCCAACGATCAATTGGTCGAGCGTGATGCACTGTCGGAATCGCTGCGCAAAGCCGGAGTCATTTTTCAGCCGCTGGAACGTGCGCTGATCGAGCATGAGGACCTTGTGCGGAAACATTTCATGGCCCAGCCAGCTGTCCTCGGGTCTGCAAAATTCGCGGCCCTGCATCGTGCCCAAGCGCGCGCCGGCGCTTTTATTTACGTCCCGCGCGCGGTGGAACTCGAGCTGCCGATCGAAATTTTTCATTGGCTGACGGGTGAAAACGCCGCCGTCTTTCCGCATTTGCTTCTGGTTGCCGATGAAATGGCGAAAGTCACAGTGATCGAGCACTTCCGGTCGTTCGACAAAACTGCGCACGGATTTGCTTGCGGAGTGAACGATCTAATCGCGGGACGCGGCGCAACGGTGAAGTACATTTGCGCGCAACGGTGGAACGAGAATGTGACCGCATTGCAGATTAACGCCACGACAGTGGAACGTGATGCCTCGGCCATGAGCCTGAATTTGCATCTCGGTGGCAATTACTCGCGCTTCGAAAGCTTGAGCCGCCTGGTCGGAGAAGGTGCTCGCAGCGAATTGCTCGCGGTCGCCGCCGCTCATGAGAAACAGGAATTCGATGCCCGGACTTTGCAGGACCACGTCTCGCCTCACACCGCCAGCGATCTGCTTTACAAAAACGCGCTGACCGATCGTGCCCGTACTACTTTCGGCGGACTCATCCGTGTCGAACCGCATGCGCATTTCACCGATGCCTATCAAAAAGTGCGAAACCTTCTCTTAAGCGACGACGCCGAGGCCAACTCTATGCCCGGGCTCGAAATCCTGGCCGACAACGTTCGTTGCAGTCACGGCGCTACCAGTGGGCAAATCGACGAAGACGAACTTTTCTATCTCCGCACCCGCGGGATTCCGATCAAAACTGCGCAACGCCTCATCGCCACCGGCTTCTTGACCGAAGTTATCCAACGCCTCGATGAAGATATGATTGCTGCGCATCTGGGTCGGTTGATTGAAGAGAAATTCGCGAGCGTGTAACCAGTTTCGACGTGTGGGGCGTTGCCGTTGACACCCTCGCACCCTCACTCCAATGAGCGCAGGATGCCAGCCTGCGCTCTTCAGCAGAATTTGCTTTGCATCAGACTAACGAGGGTCTTAGTCTCGTTATTTAACGGTATCTCCGTTTTATGGATGTAGGTGGAACAATTGGCGCGATTCTGAATCACAAGGGGACAGACGTTTATTCCATCGCACCGGATGCGACCGTTTTTGAAGCCATCGAAGTGATGGCCGCAAAAAATGTCGGGGCCTTGCTTGTGATTCAAAGTGAAAAAGTGGTTGGCATCATTTCCGAACGCGATTACACCCGCAAAGTCTTTCTGAAAGGCAAACGCTCGCGGGAAACGAAGGTGGAAGAAATCATGTCGAAAGATGTGACAATCACAAGCTCTAACGAGCCAGTCGAGAAATGTATGCGTTTGATGACGGAAAAACGCATCCGGCATTTACCGGTCGTCGATGATGGAAAATTGCGGGGTGTTCTCTCCATCGGCGATGTAGTCAAACACATCATCTCGACCCAAAGCGCAACGATCGAGCACCTCGAAAGTTACATCCACGGCGGCTATCAGTAGGCTTTGGCCGAAGCGCGCCAACTTAGGAAAATAGACCTCTGGTCTGTGCGCCACACAGGTGTGTGACCTGTGGACGCGCAGGCTAAAAGCCTATGTTCTGACTCAGAGCGAACAACGGGGAATTGTAGGGCGGCGATTTTCGCCGCCGTTCCTCTTGTTGGCGGCCAAGATGACCGCTCTACAATTTCCAGACCGTTTCGCCACCAACAATTGTCCGCACCGCCCGTCCTTTCAGTTTCCAGCCGTGAAAGGGTGTGTTGCGCGACAGCGATTCGAATTTGGACGCGTCTACCGTCCATTCCCGATCGGGATCGATCAGGGTGATGTCCGCTTTTGCGCCAATCGACAACGTGCCGGCATCAAGCTTCAACAATTTCGCGGGCTCGACCGTGAACATTTCGATCAGCCGGTTGATCGAAATTGCTTTCCTTTGATGAAGCAGAATATCGATGAACAATCCGAGCTCGGTCTCTAGCCCCACAATTCCAAAGGGCGCGCGATCAAATTCCACTTCCTTTTCAAAAGCAGCATGCGGCGCATGATCGCTGCAAAGAAGCGTCAGGGTGCCGTCGGCAATTCCCTCAATAATCGCATCGATATCGCGTTGTGTGCGCAACGGCGGGTTCATCTTGCAATTTGTATCAAAATTCTGAATCGAAGCGTCCGTCAGCGCGATGTGATGCGGGCAAACTTCACCGGAGATTTTCACTCCGCGGGCACGCGCTTCGCGAATCAAACGGACGCTGCCGGCGGTGCTGATGTGCTGGCAATGAATGTGATGATCGCAAAGCTCGGCCAGCAGAATGTTCCGCATCACCATCGCTTCTTCGCCCGCCGCCGGCCAGCCCGATAACCCCAGCAACGTGCTCCATTCGCCCTCGTTCACCACGCCGTTGCCGACGAGATTGTAATCCTGACAATGATCGAGCACCGGCACGCCGACCATGCGGGCATATTCGACCGCGCGCCGCATCAACTCATGATTTTGCACGCACTTGCCGTCATCGGTGATTGCGACAACTCCGCTTTGCACGATTGATGCAATCGGTGCCAGCTCTTCGCCGTCGACATTCTTCGAGATCGCACCGGTAGGAAGAACATTCACGCTGGCGGTATCGCGCGCGCGATCTTTGATCCAGGTAATGGTGCTCGGATTATCCGCAATCGGCGATGTGTTCGGCATGCAGACAACGGTGGTAAACCCACCGGCCGCCGCGGCGCGTGCACCCGATGCGATCGTTTCCTTGTGAGCAAAACCCGGTTCGCGCAGGTGGACATGCATGTCGATGAGACCGGGGGCAACGATGAGGCCGGTCGCATCGATCTGTTCGATTTCGGATTGCGGATTGCGGATTGCGGATTGATCCGCGATACGGCCGTTCGCGATTACAAGATCACCAGTCTCGTCGCGATTATTCGCCGGATCGATGATGCGGCCATTGCGAATGATGGTCGTGCTCACGTTGCGATCCCTCCGCAGAGATACAAAACAGCCATGCGCACGGCCAGACCGTTGGTCACCTGATCGAGAATGACGCTCTGATTTCCATCGGCGACTTCGCTGTCGATCTCGATCCCGCGATTAATCGGGCCGGGATGCATGATCAAACAATCGGGCTTCAATAATTTCGCGCGCTCTTTGGTTAAGCCGAAAAGACGGATGTATTCGCCGACACCCGGAAAATATTCTTTACGCTGACGCTCGTGCTGGATGCGCAGCAAGTTTACGACATCGACCGTCGGCAAAACTTTATCGATATCATGAGAAATGGTGACGCCGAGTTTTTCAAAATCGCGCGGAACCAGGGTACTCGGGCCGACCAGGGTGACGCGCGCCCCAAGTTTCGTTAGCGCGAAAATGTTCGAGCGCGCAACTCGGCTGAACAAGATGTCGCCGATGATAGCGACGTTTAATCCTTCGAACCGCTTTTTCTTTTCTCGAATGGTGTAGGTATCGAGCAAACCCTGGGTGGGATGTTCGTGCGCGCCGTCGCCGGCGTTGATCATACTCGAGCGCAATCGCTCGGCCAAAAATTGGGGCGCGCCGGCGGAACTGTGACGAAGGACAATGATGTCGACATGATTCGCTTCGAGAATCTTGGCGGTGTCTTTCAAGGTCTCGCCCTTGCTCAAGCTCGAAGTGGCGGCCGTGATATTGATCACATCGGCGCTCAGTCGAAGCGCCGCCAGCTCGAATGAAGTGCGTGTACGCGTGCTTGGTTCGACAAAGAAATTCACCAGCGTTTTCCCGCGCAAAGCGGGGACTTTTTTGATCTCGCGGGTGCCGACTTGCTTGAAAGCATCCGCAGTGTCGAGAACAAGATTGATTTCGTCGGCAGATAATTCGCGCAGTCCGACCAAGTCTTTGCGGTTCCAGCGCGTGGTCATTTCCGACTCATTCTTTCACCAACCAAACGCCCTCCTCTGAGTCCTTCTTCGCCCAGGCGCAATCGCACTTTTTCATCCGGCGCGGTCGGTAAATTTTTGCCGACGTAATCCGCCCGGATCGGTAATTCGCGATGGCCGCGATCGATCAGGACGGCGAGCTGAATTCTTCGCCGGCCGACCAAAGGACGTAATTGCGTCCATCGCCGCGCGGACGGTGCGGCCCGTGAACAAGGACGTCGTCGACGATAATGACAGTGCGTTTTTCCAGCGGAACGGAAGAGTCGGACGCTCGCACGACCGGTAATTCCGTCCGCGTCCCAACATCATCGCGGTGCATCGCCACATCAATTGTTCCAACCGGGACGGGAACTTTCTCAATCGCGGAAATCGTATCAGCAATGCGGCGCGCAATCTCATTTCCGCGCGACGGAATACCGGCGAGAACGATTTGGTTTAGATCGGGATTACGCTCGACGATTTCGTGCGCGATTCGCCGGAGCGCGCGTCGAATCGCCGTCGCGTCCATCACCAGGATGGACCTATCCGATGAAGTATTTGTCTTCTTTTCGTTCATGCCTTCCTTCGCGACCTCGCAGGATCGCCTTAAAGGAGGAAACTTGAAATAATCAGGCAGTAGCTTGCACCGAACCCCTGCCTTCTTTCAAGCGTTTTTGTCGCCAGTTCGAACGATGCCTAACAATCCAATCGAGCAACGCTTTTTCGAAGCCGATATCGGATCCGGCTTTCTCGCTCTCGATCCACTTGTGTTTCAAAATCTCTTCGCGCTCCGCCAGGAACTCCTTGTAAAGAACGGAGTTCTTAACGAACTGCGGCTGATCTTCTGCCGAAACTCGCATCGGAAGGTCTTTGTTCATAAGAAAGGAAATCGGACTTCTGGTCAATCTCATTAATCATAGACGTAGCACAGGCCATACCTATTGACCTGATCTCACAAGTGCAAGGAATCAACAGGTTAAGTTCGAACATTGCGAGCCGCATGTCGCTGGTCTCAATCCAGCTTCGAATGTCAAAGGCCTGACGTATTGAAAATACGCTCCTGGAGCGAAACAGTTGTCGCCGGCGACAGTGCACGTTACAGCGCTTCGGACAAAGCCAGCCGCTTCAACTTCTCCTAACAACTATAAGAGCTCGCGCGCGATTCGGTTGAACTCTGCGCCCACGACCGAATTCGGATCCTCCGCCGCAATTGGCATTCCGCGATCACCCGCTTCGCGCGTTGCCATATCGATTGGGATTTGTCCGAGTAACGGCACCCGCAATCGCTTTGCTTCGCGTTCGCCGCCGCCGCTTCCAAAAATCTCGTAACGCTGCTGATCGCTCGGCGAAACGAAGTAGCTCATGTTTTCGATCAAGCCGATCACGGGCACGTTTACCTTCTCGAACATGGTTGCGGCCTTGCGCGCGTCGATCAGTGCCACCTCTTGCGGCGTGGTCACGACAATCGCGCCCGCCGAGAGCAACGGTTTGGACGATGGTAAGTTGAATATCGCCGGTGCCAGGCGGCAAATCGAGGACGAGCACATCGAGTTCGCCCCATTCCACCTGCCGCAGGAATTGCTGGGTGTAGCGCGTTACCATTGGCCCGCGCAAAATCGCCGGTGAGCTGTCATCGAGCAGAAATCCCATCGACATTAACTTCAATCCGTATTGTTCGATCGGCAGAATGCGGTTTTCTTCCGTCGCCATCGGTTGCTCGCGCGAACCGAACATGAGCGAAATACTGGGGCCATAAATGTCGCAATCGCAGACACCGACGTGCGCCCCGGCATTTTGTAATGCAGACCGCCAGGTTCGCAGCCACGGTCGATTTTCCCACTCCGCCTTTCCCGCTGGCGATGGCGATGATGTGTTTGATTCCCGGAATCCGAGTGGCGCCAACTCCCGAGCTGCCGACACCGGCCGGTGGCGCGTGAATGTCGATCAAGACTTTCGGTTCGGGCACGCCAAGGTCGCGCAGGACATTCTCGGCCTCGGCTTTGATTGCACGCGGCACCGCCGGCGTCATTCGTGGTCAGCACAAGTCTGAACGCGTGTTTCGGCGTCGGTTGAAACAATTTCTTTGACCAAGCCGAACGAGACGATGTCCCGACTGAATCCGGGATACTTTACCGACTTCAGTGCGTTTTTGATTTGTTCCTGGGAGAATGCCATCGACGATAACCTACTTTGCGAAGACTTGAGGGCAAAATCCGCTGATGAAGCGTGGATCGGTGGCGCCTGGGTAGCGCACGCGTCGCGCGTGTTGGCGAAAGCGTCGCGCTTTCGCGAACTTTTCCTAACGCGCTCAATGGTTCTGCAATTCACCCTTTAAGAAAAAGATCGTTTCGGCGAGACGCCTAAACCAACACGCGAGACGCGTGCGCCACCCAATCCCCTAATGCGACGGAGAGGGCCGCTTTGAAGGCAGCGGCAGTTGATTCAAATCGATCCGTTCGCCGGTCTTTTCAATTTTCACGACCATCGTTTGAAAGAACCAAATGTCCGCCGACTTCTTCGCTTCGACATAAAGCGTCGCTTTTCCTTTCGGGCCGCTCAGCGGAATGGATAAATTCGCTTCGCCGATCGGTCCACTTACATTGCTGTTGCCCGACACGATTCCTGTTTGCGAAATCGGTGAGCCGATCGCTTCAATCACAGCCGGGTTCGCTTGCGCGCGGGCGAGCGCGATTTTGTAAGCATCCGATTGTTTCATTATGCCGGTTGCAAACAAGAAAATTGCAAGGGCCGCATCCGCCCACGAAAAGCACGGGCAAAAGACAACCGACCGGCACGACCCATTTCCAATTTCGTCCGAACCAATTCGGCCGCGGCATGGGCGGCGGCAGGGGAGTTGGTTCCATGAGTGAGACGGAAGCTAGTCAGCGCATTTCGAAAAGCGAGCACGTCAGAATCCCGTTCGCGGTGGATCCTCGACTCACGCTCGGATGACGCGGTCAGGCGGCGTTTCACCTACTCATCGCGGCAGCGATTGCTCGGCATTCGCCACGGCGTAGGCGGCGACGGCAACGACTCGCGGCATTTTCCTGCAATTCGCGCGGAACAATTTTGTCCAGCGTGTCAGCGGGAGTGTGATGATAGTTAAAATAAAAACGGCTGTCCTGCATCGGACTGAAGGCTGGCACACCGGCCTTTTCCATCGGCTCGATGTCAGCGCCGATGTGCTCGGACAGATTCAAAGTACCGGCGCCGATTTCTTGTAAAATCTTCGCGACCGGCTCGAAGATTTTTTTTACCTCCGGTTTCGCTTTCAAGTTGAGCCCGATCGGATGACCCGCGCCACCATCGGTTTCGTTAACGGCAAAATGATTGGCAAACTCGCTCGCGTGATCCTTCGCGTATTGCTTCGATCCGCGGCTGCCGTTCTCTTCATTCATCCACGCAATCACGCGAATGGTGCGTTTCGGTTTGAGATGAAGTTGCCGAACCAAATGCGCTGTTTCCATCGCCACCGCCACGCCCGCACCATCATCGATCGCGCCCGTCCCCAGGTCCCACGAATCGAGATGACCTGAGACGATTACAACTTGCTCCGGATGTTCGCTGCCCTTGATGTCGGCGATGACATTTGCGCTTTCGACATCGGGCAATGTCTGTGGAGTGAGAACAAGATGCATGCGTGTCTCTCCCTGCGCCGACGAGGTAGGCGATTAAATCGGCATCTTCCGCCGTGACCGCCGCTGCTGGAATTTTGGGAACACCATCCTCGTAATTCGTCTGACCGGTATGCGGAATACGATAGTCCGCTCCGCCGACCGAACGAATCAAACAGGCGGCCGCGCCGAGTTTCGCCGCCGCGACCGGGCCATCACTTCGATAAACCACGGCCTGCCCGTAGGCGTCACCACCATGACCTTGCGCCGCCATTTGTTTGTCGAACGAATGATTAAACAACACAATTTTCCCGTTCACTTTTTCGCGCGCCAACGATTTCAACTCCTCAAAATCGCGCACGCAGACGGTATCGGCATTGATTCCCTCCGGCGGAGTGGCGACGCTTCCGCCGAGGGCGCACAGCACGATTTTTTGGGTGGTGCCGGCGGCTTGTCCGGGGAATTGCGTGAGTTCGGCAGTTTCGACGCCACGCACCCAATGCGGCACCATCACTTTTTCCAGCTGCACGTCGCAGCCGAGCGTTTTCATTTCGCTCGGCCACGTACTCGACTGCCTTCGCCGCCTGAACGGAACCGGTTAATCGTGGACCAATGTTGTTCGCCAGATGCGCAACCTGTTTGAATGCATAATCGCTCGTCAACGCCGCTTGTCGCAGTTGCTTCAGATCAGCCAGGGTTTGCTCCGCGAAAAAACATTGGGGTCGCGCTCGGACTGGCCGACGGGGTTGAGCTGGCTTCCGGTTGCGCCGGCTTTGCGGGAACGCGGAAACGTCGCGGCGATCGTCGCGATCATGCGCGATGGCTAACGCATGGATTTTTGAGCAAAAGAGCCGCGAAACATTTCCGAGTCTCGCGCGAGTTGGCGCGACGGCAAATCCAGCATCTCGTCATCCCGAGCGAAGTCGAGGGATCCCGTTGCGTAAGCTTAAAGGTTACGTCACGGGATCCCTCGACTTCGCTCGGGATGACGGAGAACAGGATGCGCTTAGGACGGCTTGATCTGCTGTCCAAAACCCCAGCGCCGATGTGTGACGCGCAATTCCGCTATATCCTTGGCGTCGAACGGGACGTGCGAATGGCCGCGCACCGCCGCCACCAGTGAGCACTGCGAAATCGCGACATCGTCAAAGACGCGACCGTCCTTCAAGATCACCGAGACGACATGCAGGTCGTCCGTGGTCTCGGGTTGATCGAGAAGAAATTGTCTTAACCTCTGCGGCAACGTGTTCAAACCCCTCGCTAGCCCAATCGAACAACGAAAAATGTGACTTTTCCCGGTTTAATCAAGAATACGGCGTAAATTCCCAGCTCTACTGTCTTTAGCGCGGAGGGCCTTTTGCGAAAAATATCCAGCGCACAATCAGCTCACTTTTTGCAGCGAAACCATTTTGCTATGCCAGAACAAGAAACAATTGAACGAGCTCGGGAAGATGCGCGCGAAGGAAAATCGCCATCGACGCAAGCGGGCGAATTTGTGCGGGAAGAGATGGAACATATTCGCGAAGGGAAACATGGCGCGCGTTCCGCAAGCAAGCTATCGCCATTGGATTGTCCAAGGCACGACGAGCCGGAGTAAAACTTCCGCCGCCGAAACGAGGGTCGGCCAGGACGAAGAAACAGGCAGCGCGCGACTTGCGGAAAGCAGGATCGCGGCGTAAGCCGTCGCGGACACGGTCGCGCGCGGTGCGAAAAGCGCTGAAGCGCGAACCACGTCGGGCGGCGTCGCATCGAGCGCTATCGCGTCAGGCGCGTTCGGCTGCACGGCGACGTTCGAAAGCGAGTCGTTCCCGCGCCGCCAAAAAAGCTGCGCGCACGCGCAAGCGAAAACGTTAATTCGCTATCCCTCCGACCTCCTGTTTCGTGACGTCGCCGACTCAAACTAACGAGATGATCCTCGTCGTTGCGATCTCTATCTGGAGAGCGCACGAGCCTCACGTGCTGTCGTTGGCGTCGCCAACGACCCCATTTAGCTAAACAAGAGAAGCATTTCGCTACTTCCTCCGCCCTTCCTCGTAGTCGAACAGGTCGCTCATTGTTTGGATGTCAGCGCGATCAGAAATTCCCAGCTCTTTTTTTCGTCGCTCCAACGTTGGTGTTGCAAAATCGTTCCAGCCGAACTTCGAGCTGAAGTTATTCCAAACCAAAATATCGCCTTCGTTCAGCCGTCGGCCGTTCTGGTAACACCATTCCAGAATTTCTTCGTCGGTCCCGCCTTCGAGCACACGTTGGCGCAGGTGCTCGTAATCGATGCGAAGAAAATTGCACATAGCCCCATCCGCTGCTTTTCGATGGCCGAAATTCGCATGATAATCCGAATGTAAGTCACCGCGGGCGTGAAGACGGATTTTATCGAGCATTCGTGCGAAATAACGCAAGCCGCTAACTTTCTCGGACGGACTTTTGGGGAAGACATCCATCTCGCCAAATGGGCAATGGATCAGATTGCGGCCGTTTCTGCCAATTCCATCGTGCCCTTGAACTTTGGTGGGTCCTCTTCGATTCCAAAATTCTCCGAGTAAAGTTCCGCGATGCGTTCCATATCGTCGCTGGTGAGTGCGCGGTGTTTCCGGAGCCTTGGCGAATTCGATCAACTGTTCTTCGTTATAAATGTTCGGCAGAGTGGAAGCGACGCGATCGTCAGCCAGTAACCATTGCAGCGCCGCCTGACCGAGCGTGCGATCGGTGTTTTCCAGAAAACGCAGTTGCTCGATCTTTTTCACGCCGTTGAGCAACCAACTACGCGGGCCGGTGCGCGCGATGATCGCCTGGCGGGAAAACCGTCTCGGCATTGTATTTTCCTTCAAGCATTCCGGATGAATGCGGCACGCGAATGAGAAACATCGTCTCCTTTTCGTTTCTCGCGCGGCGTCGTGGATGGCGCGTCCGGGATGTTGTTCGAGCATATTGTAGATGTGTTGCACGCTCGTGATCTCGCGTTCGCGAATCGTTTGATGCCTTCGTACATCCAGCCGATGGCCGGTCCAAGCGCGATGCCGTAGTAACGAATTTTGCCGGCGCCTTTCAGTTGCTCGAGCGTTTTCCAGAGCGCGTCATCCGTCACCTGTTCCATTCGAATGTTGTGCAGTTGCAACAAATCGATCCGATCCGTTTTCAATCTTTTCAGCGCCGCATCGGTCGCGCGCACGATCGCGTCCGGTGAAAAATCCTGCGGGATCTCGCGCTGCCCGCGTCCGCGCGCTTCGCCATGAGTGACGAAATCGTAGCCAACCTTGGTCGCGATCACGATCTCGTCGCGATTTTTTGGGAAAGCCTTTGCGATGTATTCCTCGCTCAAGCCATTGCCGTAAGTATCGGCCGCATCGAACAACGTGACGCCCAGATCGAACGCCTTGCGCATGAGCGCGAGCGCCTCGCCTTCAGTGTAATTTCCCCACCACCCGGTCGAGATCGTCCACATTCCGAAGCCGACTTCGCTAACGGTCAGAGTCGGTGTTTTTGTAGGTCGCGAAACTTCATCAGACTAGAATGTAACCACAGAGAGCGCAGAGGTCACGGAGGAAGAATCGACGGCCCTAAGTTCTCTGACATGCCGTTTAATGCGTCTCCGCACACCGCAGCCGCCTCTGTTAGACGGCGAGACGGCTACAGCTGAGTTCGCCGAATGTACGCAACGCAGCGCGAGGTGCCGCTCGGCGGCTCGCCCTGCTTGACGTCTTTCTCCGCCGCTGATCTGTCGGGCCTAACCGATGACGGGCAGATGCCCGGGGCCCTGGCTCCCGCTTCAATCCGTCTGGACGCGCCTGCGGAACAATCTGCACGGCGAGTCGTTGCGGTGGCACCCTCGTTGCGAATGTGGTGTATGTCTCCGCAGCCGACGTCGGTGAAGCTCTGACCCGCTGTGTAGATTTCGAACGTGCAGTCGTCGAGGTAAACTGTGAGCGTTCCGTCTGTGACGGTGATCAGGCTCGGGCCCGGATGAGTGTGCCAGCCGGTCTGACTATTGGGCTGGAAGGTGACCTCCGTGATATAGAGGTCGGAGTCGCCTCTGATCCTCGTGAGGAGAAACCAAGCCGGCAGATTGCTTCTACACATCAGATTGAGCAAGCCGGATTGGAAATAGCCCGCCGGCACAGGGGCTAACAGATTTCTGTTAATAGTACCGCACCCGGGATTTGCTACCGCAGGCACAGGCGTAAACGCGCCGACGATCAGCGCCGGTGCGATGAGCAGCAACAGGATTCGTGTTTTTTTGAACTGAGTTAATGGATTCATATTTTCCTTTCTTGTTTGGTTCGAGAGTTTGCCCTCCATTTGCGATAGAACGCAAAAGAGTGACCAAACAGCTCATATGAACTGAAAGTTTCTGGAACCCTTGCGCGTGCAAAAGCGCTTTGGGATAGGCGTGCTCTTCCGGCGTTTTGCCGTCGCGCAGGCTACATCACTTGGTCAATCGCATTGCATTGAGCCTCGCGCGACGGACATGATCCGGCTCGAGCACGTTATAGCGGCGACTGGATCCTGCTGCGGTCCGCGTAGCATCACTGAGCGGATTAGCCGGCCGCACGAATACATGCCAACTCCTTCATCGATGTAGGTAGCACACTGCCCGGCCACAAAATTGTTCGTGGACAAGGGCCCGAAAAAGATGTCGGAAACTAATGGTGAGTCCTTCGAGATATTATTGCCGAGAGCGCGGTTCGAATCTGCCACCGTTGCGCTGTCGAAATTGAAGCCGAGGATCTGAATCGCGTTTCCGTTTGTTCCTTCGATCTTGTTAGCGGCAACGATCGAACTATCCACTGCCCCGGCGAGGGCAATGCCACCGGACGTCGGGACCAGGGAGTGCATCACAACGTGATTGCTTGTGACCATCGCGGCGTGAGTGACTTCGGAAGCATCCAACCCCACAACGTCCATACCGTCTGCACTGGGATTGTCGGTAACGACGGTGTTGCCCGCGATCCTGTAGCGGGCTTCGGCGTGACCGCCGACAAAGATACCGATCGGAAAAACATCCGGATCGCCCGGACCGATCGTGACCTTGTTATTCACGATGTTTACCCGCCCGTGACTGCGGAAGACGGTGATCCCGCTAGTTAAAATGATCCCATTGCTTTGGAGGAAGTTCACCGTATTGCCAGTGATGTCGATATCAGCAGCTACTTCATCGAACTGCATGCCGTTTGCGAAATCACCTGCCGATATTTCGATCACATTGTCGGCGATTAGGATCCGGCCAGTGACGGCGTTCTGCGGGTCGTCGTTTCCGGCGACGAAGATGCCTTCCGTCTCGCCACCCTGGAAAGGAAAGATGATCGGGACTGGAACCAAACCTCGAATCACATTGCCCACGATTTCGGCGCCGGTAGAGCGGACTAGAATGACAGGCGAGTCCATCGCACCTTCGAAATCAATCCCCTCGATGTGCGTTTTGACCGGCATAAAGCCCAGAAAGGGGGCGAACCCGCCATTGATCGTGGTCATGGATTGACCGACGCGCTCCCCCAGGATCGTGACGTTAGTCGTTAGATTTGCGCGGGCGTCGTTATGCACATCGGCGGGACCAAAGTTGAAAGGAATTGGCCGCCCCGTGCTATTAGTTGCCTTCAGAATAATGGTACCGCCTCCATCGATTGCCGCCTGGACGTTTTGCACGTCTAGCGGAAACGACCCCGTCGGATAGACCACGGTGGCAGCCGTTATGCCAAACGCATTCGCCCATTCACTACTGAACACGAAAACTGCCAACGCCCAGACTAATCGTCGGGCGCAGCGCGGATAAGGATGAAGTAGAACTACATTCATTTGTTTGCCTGTGGCGAAAGATTCCATCAACGGCTCTGAGCAATTCGTCGCCTCGCTCGCCCGAGCTATAGCGGCTTCTGTATGGGAAGCGCGGCGCACGTGTGCATCGCAGCGTCGCCGAACAATCGAAAGAGATTGTTGATCTGCACGAGGCCCTGGAGCGACTAGAGAGCGTCGACTCAAGAAAAGCCCGTGTAGTCGAGCTCAAATTTTTCGGCGGGCTTAACTATGACGAAATCGCAGAAGTCCTCAAGATTGCACGTGTGACGGTGAGGCGTGATTGGGAGTTTGCCAAGATATGGCTTTACACGGAATTGCACAGCGCGGGCTGATGGGAATGATGCTAAGTTCCGCGAATGAGCCGAAGGACGAAGGAACTGGTGACAATTCGTGCAATTCGTTCGCTTCTTTCGTCAATTCGTGTCATGACGCGCCCGCTACAAACGATTGAAAAAATCTTTTACGCGGCGTTGGAGCAAGAGCCCGACCAAGTCCCTCACTTCCTGGAAACCGCCTGCGGAGGTGATGAGATTCTGCGCCGCAAAGTTGAAGCACTCCTGGCTTCGCGCGAACGAGTAGGCAACTTCATCGAAACCCCAGCAGTTGGCATTGCGACACGAATTATTGAGAATGCGCAAGCTGACTCGTTCGTTGGTCAGACTTTCGGTCACTACAAAATTTCTAAACGAATCGGCGGTGGCGGAATGGGTGTGGTCTATCTGGCTACTGACACGACAGCGGGGCGCAAGGCCGCGCTCAAACTTCTGCCGATGCGTTTTACGGGAGATGCGGAGCGCCTGAGGCGCTTTCAACAAGAAGCGCACACTGTAGTTGCGCTCAATCATCCAAATATCCTGACGGTTTACGAGATCGGCGAAGACCACTCCACCCATTACATTGCCAGTGAACTGATCGACGGGGAAACACTGCGTCAGCGTCTCACGCGCGAGCGAATGCAGTTGGGCGAAGCGCTCGATATCGCGATTCAGGTAGCGAGCGCGCTTGCTGCTGCTCACGAGGCTGGGAATTGTCCATCGCGACATCAAACCGGAGAACATCATGCTCCGGCCGGATGGATACGTGAAAGTGCTCGACTTCGGGATTGCAAAACTTGCCGAACAGGAAGTGCCCCCAACCATATCGACGAGACGAAGCGCTCGTTGCTAGTTGAGACCAACCTGGGCTCGATATTGGGAACTGTTCGTTACATGTCGCCCGGGCAAGCGTGCGGCGCGCCGGTAGATAAACGGACCGATATCTGGAGTCTCGGCGTAGTCCTTTACGAAATTGTGACCGGGCATGAGCCATTTACCGGTGACACACCAAAAGAGGTTATGACTTCTATTCTGGAGAAGGAACCGACAGCCGATCAGCGACTTATAACAAGCAGACTACTGCTGAGCTTCAACAGATTATCGGCAAAGCGCTGCGCAAAGATCGAACAGAGCGATACCAGAACGCCAGGGAAATGCTTCAAGCGCTCAAGCATCTACGCCACAAACTAGAAGTTGAAGCGATGCGCCTTTATGGTTGCGCTGGACACGATCGCCTATCGCCCTGGTATTTTTATTGTTAGCGTCTGCTCTTACTATTGCGCTTCCATTCTACCGGCATCGAAGCCCAGCAGCGAGCTTACCACCACCGGAAAAAAGCATCGCAGTCCTTCCGCTGGAAAACCTGAGCGACAACAAAGAGAACGCGTTTTTTGCCGATGGTGTCCAGGATGAGTTGCTCTCGAATCTTGCAAAGATCAAGGACCTCAAAGTGATCAGCCGCACTTCCGTGATGCCGTACAAGAGCGGCACACCGCGCAACCTCAAAGAAATCGCGCAGCAATTAGGTGTGAGCAATGTGGTCGAAGGCAGCGTCCGTCGCTCGGGAGACCATGTGCGCGTTTCGGTGCAGCTAATCGATGCGCGGACTGATCGCCACCTTTGGGGCGAGAATTATGATCGCACTCTGGCGGACTCGCTTTCTTTGCAGGGCGAACTGGCCACAGACATTGCCGATGGCCGTCGGCGCTACGCTCAGTCCGCAGGAAAAAGCGCGAGTACAGGCCAAGCCGACGAACAATCCTGCCGCTTACGATGCCTATCTGCGTGCGAGGGCAATTCCCGTTGACTGGGGCTTTGCCTTAGAAGGTGATATCGAGAGTGCAATTCGCTTGTACGAGCAGGCAGTTAAGTTGGATCCGAATTTTACGCTGGCCTGGGCATATCTCTCGATCGCGCAGATCCAAAGTGTCCGGAAGGGATTCGAGCCAACCGCGGCGCGGCTGGCGGCGGCCAAAGATTCCCTCGATCACGCGCTCGCGCTTGGTCCAAACCTGCCGGAAGTTCACCTTGCTCGCGGGTACTACGAGCAGGACGACACGCGTGCACTCGCGGAATTCAGGCAGGCCGAAAAGGCTCTTCCGAATAGCGCTGATGTTATAGAAGCGATCGCCAGGGTGCAACGAGCATTGGGCCATTGGGACGACGCCGTTGCCGATCTGCGACGCACGATCGAGCTCGATCCTCGCAACGTCAGGGCCTCTAACAATCTAGCGCTTACCTACTGTGCTATGCGCCGTTTCCCTGAAGCTCTGGCCACGCTCGACCGCGTACTTGCGTGGGATCCGACAAATGCTCGTGCCCTTCTCACGAAAGCGGATGCACTAATGGCGGTTGGCGATCTGCAGGACGCGAAAGCGCTGCTCGCGAATCCTGAGATCCCAGCAAACCGGCGCGCTATGCATGCGCTCTTTCAACGCGACTATGCGGCGGCCGTAGAGATTCTCTCGAAAGATTTAGCCCTCGAGCGCAATCAACGCGACTCCGAAGATATCCTTGCTCTCGCTTTCAGCCAGCAACTTGCTGGTGATCTTTCAGCCGCACGCGCGACCTACCAAAAGGCGATTGAACGCTTTCGACGCCAGCTAGACAAGGTCCCACTGGATTCGTATCCCGAAGCGGACACGCACCTGCGTTTGGGTGCGGGTTATGCGGGCTTGGGCGAAACAGCTTCCGCCATTGCCGAAGGGCAAAAAGGCGTGGCCCTGCTCCCAAGTTCCGAGTATCCGGAATTTGGCCCCAACCTGGAGGACGAAATGGTACGTATCTACGCAAAATTGGGGGATGCCGATCACGCGATTCCTATGCTCAAGCGACTGCTACGGATATCATACGGCGGTGCAACGTTTCTTACTTCGGCGACGCTGCGACTGGATCCGATCTGGGATCCAATCCGCAAAGATCCTCGCTTTCAGCAATTGGTCGCAGAAAATAAACTGTGATCACCGTTTCGCACTGGATGTCTGAACGTCGAATGTTTTCTGAGTTCCGATGAATTTCAATGAGCATAGCGGTTTATTGATCGTGGCTCACGGCTCGACCGTGAATCCGGATTCGAGCACGCCGACTCGTCGGCATGCAGACGAAATTCGGAAGCGAAATCTCTTCGCCGATGTCCGCTGCGCTTTTTGGAAAGAAGAGCCGAGTCTGCGCGACGCGCGATTTTTTTTCGCGGATCGAACAATTCGCGAGGTTTTCGTGGTCCCGAATTTTATCAGCGAAGGCTATTTCACCCAGACGGTGATCCCGCGAGAGCTGGAACTAAACGGGCTGATTACGGCCCGCGCAAATGGCCAGACCTGGATCTATTGCGAACCGGTTGGCAACAATCCGATCGTAACGGAATTGTTGCTGGCGCGCGCTCACGAAATTGCACCCGATGTAGAGCCAACGGAGACCGCGCTTCTCATCGTTGCGCATGGAACCGAGTTGAACGACAACAGCGCGATCGCGGCCAAACGCGAAGCGGAGCGAATCCGCGCCCGCGGCGAATTCGCCAGCGTCGGCAACGCCTACATGGAAGAGCCGCCGCTGATCGCGGAGTGGGACCGGCTGACGAATACGCCCAATGTTATCGTCGTCCCGTTTTTTATCTCCGACGGCTTGCACAGCTACGAGGACATACCGAAATTGCTCGGAATCCAAGGGAACGGAATGGAGGTCTTCCGTAAGAATCCGCATCGACTCAAAGGGCGTTCTTTATATTACGGGAAGGCGATCGGGACGGATCGGCGATTTGCCGATATCATCATTGAGCAGACATTAAATGCGCGTAGCGTTACCCATGCCGGCTAGGAAAAAAGCGAAGTCGCAACGGAGCCGGCAGGAGCCGATACGGCGCGATCGCAAGGGCCGGGCGCTTCAGGAAATCGGCGCGACCATTGTCGCCGGCGGGAAAGGCCACGACGTGGTGGAAGAGATCGCCCAGTTAGTGCAACGCACCTGCAAATATCGCTGGGTCGGCGTTTACAAAATCATGCGTCACGAGTTCGTGATCGAAGCCGCCACCAACAAAATGAAGCCGGCCTGCCCGCGGTTCCCCGTAACTCAAGGGCTAAGCGCGCGGGCGACGGAAGAGCGCAAAACCGTCATGGTTCCCGATGTTCGCAAGGAGCCATGCTTCCTGCCTAATTTCTGGTCCACAAAATCGGAGATCATCGTCCCGATCATCGATGATGAACACGATCGGGTTCTGGGCGTGATCAACGTGGAAAGCGCGAAGGCCAACGCCTTCGGCAAATCGGATCGCGATTTTCTCGAAGGTGTCGCGCGGATTATCTGGCGCGCTCTTCGGTGAAAGAAATCGAACGGCTGTTCGAGTTGCTGCTGGCGGAAAAAACCTCCCGGATTGGGCAGTTGGAAATCTCGGCGTCTGCTGGAGGCTTTGTCATCTGTCATCGCGATGACGTTGGGCGAAACGATCTGACACCCTCGCGAAATCGAGGACGTATTCGAGATCGCGAAGTTTGACGATTCCGGAAATTACCGGCCGCTAAAGACGGCGCCGAATCTGCAGCATGGCTGGAGAATTTTTATCAACAATGCTGCGGAGCTTCAACAGGCGATTGATGCAATTTATCCCGGCAGGCTTGCCGTTCTACACGCGCTCGAATCGGCCCAACTCGTCACGACTCCGTTACGCGAAACATTAAGTCGTCAAAGCGGCATGTATCGTGTCGCCGCCAAAATTTCAGACCAACAAATCGACGACCTCGTTGGCAACTTTTGCCGTTCTAATGGCGGATGTTTGCGCACCATCTTGTGGAAACGGGATGACAAGGGGACCGTCCCGTCGACCAAATTACGACCAGAAAAATTTGATCCTGCCCACGATCAAACGGGAAGAGGTGAAAAATGTATTCCCGCTTCTCTGTCAGGAAGCATGCAACCTTTTAGTGTCAGCCTGCCGCGAGAAGGTGAAGATGGAAGGTGCCACGCCGTCGGCGCCCTAAATTTAGGGACCCGACAGCGCATGTCCCTTTGTGAAGGAATGTCTGCCAGTAGCGGCGGCCTATGACCGCTGAAACCAAAAACGGCACTCTAAAGCGCCGCCACAGCAGCCATTGATTTGCGACGGTCATAGACCGCCGCTACAGCAGGCAAATGATCATCCGGGCGCGGCTTGTAGTCACGATGGATGGCCCGCCGATCGAAGACGGCGCGGTGCGAGTGCGCGGGGAACGAATCATTGAAGTCGGGAAATTTTCGGACCTCGCCGGCACTGACGAAATCGTCGACCTCGGTGAGCACATTCTCTTGCCGGGATTAATCAACGCTCATTGCCATCTCGATTATACCTGCTTGCGCGGCAAGATTCCTCCGCCGCCAATCGTTCGTCGATTGGATTCGCGCTATCAATGCGGAAAAGGCCAAGCTTTCGGCCGAAGACTACGTCGTTTCGATCAACCAAGGTTTTGCAGAAGCGAAACAATTTGGAACAACCACCATCGCGAACCTGACCGCGTTTCCAGAACTAATTGCGAAAATAGATGAACCAATCCGGGCCTGGTGGTTTGCGGAGTTGATAGATGTGCGCCGGCCGGAGCAAGCAAACGACTTGCTTCAATCAGCGATTAAGTCGCTTAAGGCCAAAAAGAATTGGGGCTTTGCGCCGCATGCGCCGTTCACTGCTTCGCCAAATCTGTATCGACTCTGCGAAGAGGTTGCGCAACGCAAGAACGCGTTCCTCACAACGCACCTGGCCGAATCGCGAGAAGAGATGCAAATGTTCCGCGACGCAAGCGGACCGCTCTACGACTTCTTAAATGAGATCGGGCGCGACATGAGCGATTGCGGCGGGACGACGCCACTCTCGCAATTTGCAAAAATGACCGACGCCTCCGCTGCCCAAGACTGCATTATCGCGCACTTGAACGAGCTAACTGAAAGCGATTTTGATTTACTCGCGAAAATTCCGAAGGTCTCAATCGTGCATTGCCCGCGCAGCCACGCCTATTTCGGGCACACCGATTTCCAGTTCACGAGGTTGCGCGATCTCGGTTTCAACATTTGCATTGGGACCGACAGCCTCGCGAGCAATGATGATCTGAGCTTATTCGCAGAAATGCGAAAATTTCATGATCGATTTCATTTTGAAGCGCAAAAACTCTTGGAAATGGTGACGATAAATCCGGCGCGAGCTCTAAAACAACGCGACCAGCTCGGAAAAATTCGCCGATATTTTCTGGCAGATATGATTGCTCTACCATTTACAAAGTCGCCGAACATTTTTGAGACAATTCTCAATTTTGTCGGCAAAGTTCCATGGATCATGCTCCATGGCAAAATCAGCCCTTAACTTTTTCCGCATTTCCTCTTTCCTTTTCTCAAAACTGAAATACTCTCCGCGCTGCGAATGGCTAAGATCGTAATCATCGATGACGAGCCCGCGATGGTCGAAGTCATCGTCACCCTTTGTCGGGAAAAAGGTCACCAGGTTTTCCCCTTCAACGCTGCGCCGAAAGCCGTCGAACAGATGGATTCCATTCAACCTCATGTCGTCATCGCCGACATTCGAATGGAAACAATGACGGGATTCGATGTCCTCCGGCACGTGCGCGAACATCTCCGGCAAACCGCTGTCATTCTAATCACCGCATACGCCTCGGTTGAGACTGCCGTCGAGGCGATGAAGATGGGCGCGTACGATTACGTCACCAAACCATTCAAGATCGACGAGCTGCAAATGACGGTGCAGCGCGCGCTCGATTACCAGGCGGCTCTCCGCGAGAACGTCTATCTTCGGAAGGAACTCAAAAACAAATACAAATTTGAAAACATCATCGGTACCAGCCGCAAAATGCAGCTGGTTTACAGCCTTATTAATAAGGTCGCCGATACTGACAGTACCGTTTTGATCCAGGGGGAAAGCGGGACCGGCAAGGAATTGGTCGCGCGTGGCTTGCATTTCAACAGCAATCGACAGCATCACCCATTTGTCGCAATCAACTGCAGTGCGCTTCCGGAAAATTTGCTGGAGTCGGAATTGTTCGGTCACAAAAAAGGCGCGTTCACCGGAGCAGTCGCTGACAAACGTGGATTGTTCGAAGAGGCAAATCTCGGCACGATCTTTCTCGACGAGGTGAACTCGATGGCGCCACAGTTGCAGACAAAACTGTTGCGCGTCCTGCAGGAGCGCGAAGTGCGACGTGTTGGCGATAACAAGAGTTCGCCGGTGAATGTGCGCGTCGTTGGGGCGACCAATGAGCCGCTACTGCCAAAATTGAAAGATGGCACCTTTCGCGAGGATTTGTACTACCGGCTGGCGGTCATTCCCATTGAGATTCCAGCGTTGCGCGAGCGGTTGGAAGACGTGCCGCTATTGGTGAACCATTTTTTGCAAAAGCAATCTGCAACCGCCGGCGGTGAAACCAAGAAAATTGATCCGAAAGCGGTGGACATCCTTTGCCATTACGACTACCCCGGAAATGTCCGCGAATTGGAAAATGCGATCGAGCGCGCCTGCGCCTTGTGCGAGAACGATATGATTCTGCCGGCGGATTTGCCGCCGAACATCGTGTCAACGGCACTCGGTGAAAAGGCGGAACAGGCACGGGCATCGATGCCAGTCGGCGAACCATTAGAGGATTTTATTCAGCAACAAGAGCGCGGTTATATCGAAGCAACGCTGGCACATTGCAGCGGCTCACGCGAAAAGGCCGCGACCATGCTAGGGATCAGCATGGCGACCCTTTACCGCAAGGTCGAGCCCAAGAAGAAGTAGGTCGAGCTCTCCACGGCGAGCCTTGGACCTGACTGCCGTTTGGCGAAGGGGACAGGTTGTTGCATCCAGGGTCGGTTACCCCCGGCCGACGTCATCGACGCCGGCTATAATTTCCGCTCTGGAAATCACAGCCGCACCCTGTACGGCGTGTTGACTGAGACTATAGCCACAGCGCTCTGTTGCCGTGTCTTTTGGACGCCTCGACCGAGCGAGGTGTCTACAATCACGGGCTACGTGCTTACTTAAACCGCTCTAGCCGCGCTTGCTAAAGATGCGGAGTTGCTCCGCTTCTCTTTGAAGTTCGTCGAGTTGATCGAGCGCCGCCTGCTGCTGCTTTAGGATCTCGTCGTTTTGCGCCTTCAGTTCCAGAAGCTCCTTGATGTTTGCTGCCATCTCCACCTCTTCCTTTGCGGCCTCGGCCGGAGCAGTAGTGGGCGCGGTCGACATCGTAACCGGCGTTGGTTCGGAAGTTTGAGCAACACCGATGACTGTTGGTTCGGAAGTTTGGGCAACACCGATGATAGCACAGCCAACCATTGCCGCGCCGATTATGAAAATTCGCAACATCTGCATTTTATCGGCCTCCGCGGCTGGAATAAATTCGCGCCACCCGAATACTTTCGGCCAGAGTGGCGAGTTTTTCATTGATCTTAGCTTGATTCAAAGCCATCGCGGCTTGCTGAGCTCGAACCTCTTTGATTAGCGCGGCCAGTTCCGCCTGCCCGGGATTTTGCTGCGGAGCCTGCGCCGGCGCGGACGAAGCCAGCGTGAGGATGACGCAAAACGCAAACAAAAGCGTTGGTTTCATAGACAGTATTTTTCTTCAAGAGCAATTCGCGTTCCGCTATCTGAATTTGCAGGTTTTCCCCTCGATCTACGGCGTGGAAACTGCTTGCGAGTGCCTCACAAGAACAATACCGTTGTCACAATGGCCGCGCAGGGAATGCATCAATCGCAGAATCTTTCTCTGCAACAGGTTCTCGCGCCGCAGCTTCAGCAAAGTCTCCTCATTCTTCAGGCGCCATTGCTCGAACTGCGCAACCTGGTGCAGCAGGAAATGGAAACCAACCCGGTGTTGGAAGAGCTCCCGACCGATCCCGATAATCCTTCAACGGCCGAATCGGCGGCGAGCGATCAAGAGTTCAAGGAGGAATTCGATAAGCTGGCCAAACTCGACGAAGAATGGCGCGATTACATGGCGCAATCCGGCAGCTACAGCGCCCGGGCCCACGAAGACGAAGAAAAACGCCAGTTCTTTTTCGATTCCATCGCCACCACCGAGACCCTGCAACAGCACCTGATGTCACAACTTAATCAGCAAGTGCTGAACGCGAACGACCGCAAAACCGCTGAGCTCATCATCGGCAACATCGACGACAATGGGTTTCTCCAGACCACTCCGGAAGAAATGGCGCTTAATACCGGCATCGCCAGGGACGATTTCGAACACATGCTCACGCTCATCCAGAGTTTCTATCCTCCGGGAGTGGGCGCGCGCGATTTACGCGAATGCCTCCTCATTCAGCTGAAACGGGACGGCAAAGCCAACAGCCTCGAATACAAAATCATTGCCGAGCACATGCAGGATTTGGGGAAGCGGCGTTTCCCTGAAATCGCGCGGCGCATGGGCATCAGCGTCGAGCAGGTGCAGAAATGCGCCAATAACATTGCGCAACTCGAGCCACGACCAGGCGCGATCTTTGCCGAGGCCCCGAAAAATTACGTCGTGCCCGATGTAACCGTCGAAAAAGTGAACGGCGAATACCAAGTCATCCTCAACGGCGAGCAGATTCCGCATCTGCGCATCAGCAACACTTACAAGGACATCATGGCGCAGGACGGAAATGGAAGTGAAGTGAAGGATTACATCCGCGACAAAATTCGGAGCGGAAAATTCCTGATCAAGTCGATTCACCAGCGTCAGCAGACAATTTCCAACATTGCGCATCAGATTGTTTCGCGGCAGCGCGATTTCTTTGACAAAGGCTCATCGCAATTAAAACCCATGACGATGGTGCAAATCGCAGACGCGGTTGGAGTGCACGAGACTACCGTCAGCCGCGCGATCAGCGGAAAATACATGGCCACGCCGCAAGGTGTTTACGAGATGAAATACTTTTTCACACCGGGCTACCAGACCGCGACTGGCGAATCGATGAGCAACACCAGCGTCAAGGAAGCCATCCTGGATCTGGTGAAAAATGAAGACGGCAACGCGCCGCTAAGTGACAAGGAGATCGTCGAGATCCTGAGCAACCGCGGCATTCCGATCGCGCGCCGCACCGTCGCAAAATATCGGACTGAGCTCAATATTCTGCCGAGCAACATGCGGCGGAAGTACTCTGAGGCTTCGCCTCGCGTTAAAGCGATAAAGCGTTTAAGAGTTAAAGCGTTGACGGCGCTCGATTTTTTCTGACGCTTCAACACTTCAACCCTTTAACTCTTCAACGTCCGATGACCCCCTCTCTCCGCGCCGCCGTCATTCGGGAATGGCGCGGTCTGCCTGAAAAAAAGGCGCGACCGGATAAATGGGAAACGCCGGGCGTTTTGCTGCCGAAGCTGATGCAAAAGCTCGGACTGAAAGAACGATTGCGCGAAAGCGAAATGATCGACGCCTGGTCATCGATCGTGGGTGAATTCATCGCCGCCCATTCCGCGCCGGTCGCCCTCCGGGAAGGCATCCTCTACGTCCGCGTCCTTCAGCCTTCGCTGCATTACGAACTCGAACGCGTCGCGAAGTCGCAAGTTTTGCGCAAGCTTAAGCAGCGTTTTGGCGGAAAAACCATTCGCGACGTTCGTTTTCGAGTTGGATAAGTTAGGGCGAAAGCACCGCTGTAGATCTTTCCCTAACAAGATGCATTTTAACCTTGTATTATGGCCGGCAAAGTTTCAAAAGGGCCATCTATGAAAACAAGCCCTATCCAGAATGTCTGTTTAATCGCATTGTTGCTGGCGGCATACGGACTCGTTAGCGCGTTAGCCGAAGATCAATCGCCAACACCCTCCGTCAGCCCATCAACAACAGCGTCAGTATATCCATCGCCGTCGGCGTCAGCGTCCCCGCCGGGAGTTTTCGCGTGTAACAACGCCAGCTGGAACCCGGAAGTTTACAGCTTCTATGGCGCGAAAGAGAATGTCGCCGAAAAGGTTTCACGTCTGCCATTAAAGCTTTCCGAGCACCGAGTGTTCGTGCAAATCACTCAAGGAGAGGCCTGGGCGCAGGTTAAGATGTTCGAACTCCAAAAAGATGGCACTTTCACGGTAACAGAGTGGGAAGGGAAAGACACTTCTCGCCTCGCTTGTGACATCGACAAGGCAATCATGGCGAACAAAGGCGTTAACTGTGTGGGTGAACAGATGAAGGCCGCTATCGTCAAAGCGCTCAACAAGGGGAAAGTTTCCAACTCGGTTGCCGCGCCTGAAACACCTGCAGCAGCGTTCGGTCACTCCATCAAAGCGGCCAAAGGCGATTTCATTAAAAGCGAGGTAATAGTAGCCTGCTAGCCTCGATAGCAGCTCGTCGCTGATTGCGGCCAATTCAATCAGAGTGCTGTTATTGGCGGGTTAGGGATTTACCTAACCGGTCCGGCCGAAAGTTCACTTCGGCGCAGGCGAAGCGAGGAGCTTTTGAAACCGCGGATCATTTCGGAGCGGGTCGAACATTGGATCGAGCCGGAGCAGCGCAGGAGTGAGCGGCAGGTCTTGAGTAGCAAGCGGACCCGCGTACGGGATCGAAAGTAGTTTCTCCAAAGCGGCCAAGGCCCGTTCAGGCTCTCCGGTTCGGGCCGCCACTCGGGCGAGAATTTCAATTGGAGCCGGCCCAGTGACCGCATCTTTCTCGATCGGATTCGCGGCCATCGCGCGTTCTGCCATGGTTAATGCGGCGGTTTTGTCACCGAGACCCACGTTGATCAACGCGAGATCTCCTATCAGCACATAATTGTCGGGTTGTTCCTTGAGGAAAGGTTCTAGCTCGGTGCGGGCCTGCCGCCAGGTTTCTGCTGCTGCCGCGTGATAACCGGCCATCTCCTGGGCCCAGCCTAACCAGAAACGTAACTCGCCGTTGTAATAACCCAACGTAGGATCAGGCTTGGACAGCACCTCGTTCAATCTCGGAATAATCTGTTTCGCGTTCCGCTCCAGAATGGCCTGGTAGATCTGTGTTTCAAGCGCGCCGGGGTTGGCCGGAGCAGGACGGAGCGGAGCAAGCAGGGCCGCCGCTCGCGGCAGATCTCCTTCGGCTTGGGCAACGGCCGCCTTGAGCGCGAGGGTATCGACATCATTCGGCGTGATCTCAAGAACCTGATCAAACTTGCGCAGCGCATCGGGAAACCGGCGCACCACAATGTGGAGAAGTCCATGCTGGGTCAGGAGCGAAACGTTCCGCGGATCGAGTCGCGCGGCCTCGTTGAAATAAGCGTCGGAGCGATCCCACTGGCCCTTCCGGCGCGCTACGTAGGCAAGCGATTCAGGAACCTGGCTGCTATTGGGAAGAAGCTGACGCGCCTCCTCGAAGTAACGCACCGCCGTATCGTAATCTTTCTCGCAGGCATAGTGATATTGGCCTTTTGCCAAAACAGCCTCGCCAAGATTCGGCTGAAGCGTCAGAGCGGTCTCGGCTGCTTGCCGTGCCTCTTCCCTGAGGGAAATTGTTGGCTGCAGGTAGAGGGAGATATATCCCCGGGCATCTACGTACGACAACAGCGCCCAACTAGCGGCGAACTTTGGGTCCAACTGCACTGCCTCTCGGAAATATTTTTGCGCGTTAAGGGCGTTCTCGGGCGTGTTGACCGCTTTCAGCATGGAACTAAGGCCGCGGAGATAAGCGTCATAAGCCGCCGGGTTGTCGGTCGGCCTGGCGGCGATGATCTGCTCTTCCCGACCGGTTAAGCGGACCCGGAGTTGATCTGCGATTGCCTTGGCCACGTCGCTTTCAACCGCCAAGATATCAGTCAACTTGCGATCAAACGTGTCAGCCCAGATATGGGCGTCCGTCGCGACTTTGATCAACTGCACGTTGACTCGGACCGAGTCACCGCTTTTTTGGACGGCACCTTCGAGGATGTGGGCGACGCCGAGCTGACGTGCGATCTCAGGAAGATTCTCCGGCGTGCTCTTGTAATGCTGCGTCGACGTCCTCGAAATGACTTTCAGATCGGAAATCTTAGCCAGGCGCGTCAGGATCTCGTCCTGAATGCCATCGGTGAGATAAGCATTGGCTTTTTCTTCGCTGCGATTTTCAAATGGCAGCACCGCGATGCTTTTCTCTGGAATAATTGCCGCATTGGAAGTCCGGCTCAGTGCTCCGCGGCGGAAAAGGATAAAGAAACTCGTGGCAAGGGCGAGCGCTGATAGCACTAATACAGTGAGAAGTAATGTTTTGGGCCAGGCCGGCGCCCTGACTGGCTTAACCGTTGCCGTGCCGCGTTGTTTCCATCTCGCGCGACGCTTTAATTTTTCGGGTAATGCCGGATTGCCCAGGCCATCTTTGTAGAGGTTAACAATGTGAACCCGGAGTCCATGTTTGACCTCATATTCACCCAGGTCGTGCAGATAGGGCTGCCAGTGACGATATTGCGCCAAATCGTCGGCCACATGTTTCGTTAGCAGAATGTGCCCGGCGTCGGCACAATCCATGACTCGTTGGGCAACATTGATCCCGGCGCCGGCGACGTTAACACGATCATTAACATCGGTGACCTGATTGATCGGACCGCTATGCACGCCCATTCTTAGCTGAATATCCGGATGTGTTTTTAGCGCCTCACTGATCTCGATCGCACATCGCGCCGGTTCTTCCGGGCTGCGAAAGAAAATCAATGCCATGCCGTCCCCGGTCGGTACCCGAATCAGCTTGTTATTGCTTTCCGCGGCTTGAAAACTTGCCGTCGAGCGGACGAGTCGGTTCAGTTCGTGCAGCAGCTCGATTTGCTCGTTCACCAGCAGCTTGGAATAACCGACAACGTCGATTAGCAGCAGATACGCGATCTCGAGCTGGAGATCCGGGTTTAGCTCAGCGGACATGTTGCCTACGCAAACATTCTCCTTTGCAGCCTCCGAACATCGCAATTTTACTGTTGTTGGTCGAGAGAAAATTAGCTATGCAAGCGACAGCGCTAAGGACACTTTCTTCATTGTCGAGTGCGTTATTCCGAGAACTCGGACGTCGTTTTCATTTTCGCGTTGCTTTTAAGACAATAATCTCGAATTGGCCCCAACGCACTAAATTGCTGCTTTGCGAATTTCATCTCAACGGACGGCAGCGCGTCGAAGAAGGCCAGTCGCTTTCGTCGCGCCAAGGTAATTTCTGCAAAGTTAATGGAAGAATGCCTCGTCCTCAGCGATACGTTTTCATCAAGAATATCCCGTCATGATCGATCGCATTCATATTGAGCAGCTCGAAATTCATGCGTGCGTGGGCGTGGCGGATTCTGAGCGGGGCCAACCGCAACGCCTGACCTTGAATGTGACTTTCTGGCTAAACAGAGCGGGGCCACGCGATAATATCGCTGATACGGTTAATTATTCCGAAGTCGCGGAGTCGCTGAAACAATTCGTCGTTCAACGAGATTATCGATTGATCGAAACGCTTGCCGAAGAGACGGCTGGGCATTTGCTCACGCGTTTTCCCCTGCGCAAGGTCGCAGTCGAAGTGCGTAAATTTGTTTTGCCTGACGCGGACCATGTTTCCGTGACAGCGATTCGGGAGCAATGATCCAATCGACACGATCATGAGGACCGAACGATTTTCATCCCCTGCGGCCGAGATTGCTCAACGTTATAGCGAATCGGTTTCGTTCGATCGACGGCTTTACCGCCATGACATTGCCGGATCCATCGCGCATGCCTCCGCTCTTGCCGCTGCTGGAATTCTCGCCACTAACGAGTTCGAGGTGATCGTGCGCGGGTTGCGCGAGATCGAAAGCGAAATCGCCGAGGGCAGATTCGTGTGGGACCAATCGCTGGAAGATGTGCATATGAACATCGAGGCCGCGTTGACCAAGCGGATTGGTCCGGCGGGCGCGAAATTGCACAGCGCACGCAGCCGCAACGATCAGATCGCGCTCGACCTTCGCCTCTACGTGCGCGAGGAGATCGACCAAATCGTCATCCGTCTTCGCGCGGTGCAAAATGCACTGCTCGCTTTGGCGCAAAAGCATGCTGACATCATCATGCCTGGCTACACTCATTTGCAGCGTGCGCAGCCGATTTATTTCGCGCATTACATTCTCGCGCAGCTCGAAGCACTCGAGCGGGACCACGAACGGTTGCGGGATGCACAGCGCCGGGCCGATGTCATGCCGCTCGGTTCCGGTGCGCTTGCCGGGTCAACCATTTCACTTGATCGGGAAGGAATCGCCAAGGCACTCGGATTTGAACGCGTCTCGCAAAACAGCATCGACGCGGTAAGTGACCGCGATTTCGTCACCGATTTGCTCTACAGCCTCGTTATGCTCGGGATTCATCTTTCCCGTTTCAGCGAAGATCTGATCGTCTGGAGCACGACCGAATTTGGGTTCATCGAGTTCAGCGACGCCTTTGCCACCGGTTCCAGCTTGATGCCGCAGAAAAAAAATCCGGACATGGCAGAGCTGACTCGCGGGAAATCGGGCCGACTCATCGGAAATTTGATGAGCCTGCTGGTCACGCTGAAAGGCTTGCCAACCGCCTACAATCGCGATCTTCAGGAGGATAAGGAAGCGCTCTTCGATTCGGTCGATACCGCGCGCGCCGCACTCGAAATTTTTACCGCGATGCTGTCGGAGCTGAAAATTAATCGCGAACGAATGGAATCCGCCGCGGGTGATCCGCAGTTACTTGCGGCCGATTTGGCGGAGTATCTGGTGGCGAAGGGCGTGCCGTTCCGCGAAGCCCACGCCATCGTGGGCAACCTCGTTACGAGTGGCAAACCGCTCAGTGCCTTGTCGGAGAATGAGTTTCGCGCTGCCTCGAGCGCGTTTGGTGAAGATGTGCGCGAAATCTTTGGTGTGCGTAAAGCACTCGCTCGTCGCACGAGTACAGGCTCGCCTTCGCCGGAAAACATCGAGCGCCAGATCGCCCGCTGGCGCGAACTGCTTCTGTAGCGGCGGGCTAAGACCCCGAGTACTGGCGAATACATCGGCGGTCACAGACCGCCGTTGCCGGAAATATAAGAACGATTCGCTTTTCGCGTGGCGACGTTATTTATTTCCCGTATGGAGGACCGCGAAAATTGGACAACCATCTCCAGTGATGCGCATTTCGCCGACGATCATTTGTCGGTCGTGACCGAGCGCGTGCGCACGCCGCACCGGACCGATGCCCATGCCTGGACAATTGTGCGGCGTAAATCGGCCGTCGTGGTCGCGGCGATGACAGCGGAAGGAAATTTTGTGCTTATCCACCAGGAGCGTATCCCGATTCGCACAGCAATTTGGGAAATGCCAGCCGGGCAGGTTGATCAATTATGCGGGTTCGGCTCATTTCGCGATGTGGCGCTGCGTGAGTTGCGCGAGGAAACTGGCTACGAGCTGGCGCCCAATGGCGAAACCATTTTCCTCGGTGATTTCTTTTCCTCGCCGGGGTTCACTGACGAACGGGAGTTCTTATTTCTTGCCCGGCCCGTGCAGCGCGTCGCTCAAACGCACACTTATGTCGACGCCGAAATGATTTTGGAATGCCGCGAATTTTCGCCGGCGCAAATCACTGCCATGATTGCGGACGACACCATTCGCGACGCCAATACGCTGAGCATGTGGGCGCGTCTGATCGCGAAGAGAATCATCCAGTTGCCGGCTTGGTAACATGGTGCTGCGCGACATCTTCAAATTTCGCGAACTGCCGGAGAGCGAGACCTCTAAGCCGTTTCTCGAACATCTCGAGGACCTGCGCTGGACCATTGTGAAAATGGCGATCACCCTGATCGCCGCCATGATCCTGTGTTTTGCTTTTCGTGGAACCCTGGTGCGCGTCATGCAGACGCCGCTGCACGAGGTAGATCCGAATGTCGGCGCGCTGCGCGCCCTCGGCATCACCGACTCGATCGTGATTTCGTTTCACCTCGCCTTTTATGCCGGTATCGTCGTTTCCTTTCCCCTGCTCCTTTTTTTCGCAGCTGAATTCGTCCTCCCAGCGTTGACCGTGTTGGAGAAAAAGATCCTGTTCCCGGCCATTGGCGTTAGCTTCGCCTTGTTTCTTACCGGCGTTTTGATGTGCTACTTCTGGCTGTTGCCGAAAACGATCCTTTTCTTCTTTCGCGACACCCAGTCGCTCGGCTGGGCTCCGACTTGGACGGTGCAGCAATATTATTCTTTCGTAACCCGTTTCACGATTGGGTTTGGTCTGGCCTTTGAGTTACCCGTGGTGGTGCTGGTGCTCGTCCGCTTCGGGTTACTCACCTACGAATTCATGGCGCGAACCCGGCCTTACGCCATCGTGCTTATCCTCATTCTCGCCACCATCATCACCCCAACGCCAGATGTGCTTACCCTCATCGCGATGAGTCTCCCGATGGTCTTTCTTTACGAAAGCTGTATCTGGATCGCGTGGTTCATGAAGCGCAGGGCAGCGAGAACGGCATGAGAGATTATCTCAAGCATACGCCTTATCCAACAAAGCATGAGCGACTTGGAAGTCGCTCCTCCCTGTTAACTGATAACTGATAACTGGGTGACGATGTACGAGGGATTTTTCAGCGTGACGGCGTTTGTGCTCGGCGCCTGTGTGGGCTCATTTCTGAACGTTTGCATCTATCGGCTGCCGTTGAATCTCTCCGTCAACCAGCCGCGGCGTTCCTTTTGTCCATCGTGTAAAACCCAAATTCCATGGCACCAAAATCTTCCTCTCGTTAGCTGGCTACTGTTGCGCGGACGCTGCGCCAAGTGCGGCGCACGCATCGTCTTCCGCTATTTTGCGGTCGAACTGCTCACCGCTCTTTTCTTCCTCATCATTTGGAAATCTTTTCCGTGGCAAATCGCGATTGCTTACTGGGTTTTCATCGCGCTCGTTATTGCGGCCACCTTCATCGACTTCGAGCATTTTATCATCCCGGACGAAATCACCATCGGCGGCACGGTTGCCGGAGTGCTCGCCTCAATCGCCGTCCCGGGATTGATGAACACGGATCGCCGGCTGATGGCGCTGATGATCTCCGTTGGTTCAGCTGCACTGGGTTACGCACTACTCTGGCTTGTCCTCGAAGGCGGGAAAATTGTTTTCGGCAAAAAGCGAATCCGGCTCGAAAAACCAACCGCGTTCACCTGGACACGTCACGGTGACGACGCCGATTTTGTCGTCGGTGATGAGAAAAGTTTGTGGAGCGATTTCTTCGCCCGCGAGAAGGACCAACTCTTATTGCATTGTTCGAGCGCCAAGATCGTCGATCACGAATATGCCAACATCATTTTCCGGTTTCATTACAACCGCGTTCAGATCGGTTCGGACAATTTTGAGCTCGATCATCTCGATGAAATCAGCGGAACAGCTAACGAGATAGAGATTCCGCGCGAAGCCATGGGCCGGGGCGATCTGAAATTTCTCGCCTGCATCGGCGCTTTTCTCGGCTGGCGCGCCGTTCTCTTCGCCATTTTCGCCGGCTCGCTTTACGGTTCCGCCATCGGCCTAGTCACTCTAATCCTCGGCAAACGCGTCTGGTCGCTCAAACTCCCCTTCGGCCCCTACCTCGCCCTCGGCGCTATCACCTGGATGTTCTGCGGCGATTCAATCGTGCGCTGGTACCAGACATTCCTCCAACCATAGCGAGCAGAACGACGGTCTACTTGTCTGTCATTCTGAGCGAAGTCGAAGGATCTCTAACTATTCCTTAGTTAACGAGCTCAAGCTCAGTCGCGCCTAGCGAGAGCGGACACTATTTGTGCAGGTTCTAATCATGGAAAGGGATGAAACACGCCTGCTCCGCGTCCTTCCTCTGGAGCGCGTCGGCTGCCCAGTGTCTGCGGTCCTTCACCGACCGGCAAGTGGTCGTCTTGGAATGGATCGCACTGCATCGAGCGCAATGTCCTTCCTCACGGATTGTGCGATCGTCGTCAAAGTTGGTGCCGCCACAACCATACCGCACGGCCGTCAAGTTGCACGTCACGCGACAGGCGCTGCAGTAAACTTCTGCCAAGGCTCGTCTACTCTTCTTCAATGGTGACCCTCGCGGTCGTTCGCATAGAACTAACAAGATATAGATCGAACTATTCCATCTAATCCAGCTATCATTTCGTCTTTCCCGGGCCCCACAGGGCGCGGCCCGGTTTGGCGCCGGTGTGCTCGCCGTCCTTCAGGACCTGGACGCCGTTGACGAAAACGTGCTTCACGCCGACGGCGTACTGATGGGGTTTGTCGAAGGTCGCGCGGTCCGCAATTGTCGCAGGATCGAAGACGACCACATCAGCGAACATTCCTTCCTGAATGAAGCCGCGGTGATCGAGACCAAGATTAGTCGCTGGCAACGCGCTCAACCGTCGCACTGCTTCGGGCAGCGTGAGTATTTTTTCGTCGCGCGTATATTTCCCAAGCACGCGCGCGAAATTCCCGTAAGCGCGGGGATGGGGATTTGATTTCAAAAACACGCCTTCCGGCGCCTGAGAAGATTCGTCCGAGCCGAAGGAAATCCACGGTTTGGTTAGTTCCTTGCGAACATTTTCTTCCGACATCAGGAAATACATCGAGTCGATCCGCGATTCGTCTTCGCTGATTAAATCCATGATTGTTTCGATCGGATCTTTGCCCCGCATTTTTGCCACTTCGGCGAGCGTTTTGCCGGTGAGCGGTTTCAGTTTTTCGGATTTGAATCCGGTCAGTACGATTTTATCCGGCGATCCGGCCGCGAGATATAGATTTTCCCAGGCATTGGAATCGACACGCACTTCGGCTGCGATCTTCTCGCGCGTTGCTGGATCGCGCAGCCGTTTGAACAACGCCGGGTAACCGCCGTCTTCCGTCCACGGCGGCAGACAGGCATCGAGTCCGGTGCCGGCAGCGGTGTAGGTGTACATATTAGCCCCGATTTTGAGTCCTTCCTTCTGCGCGGCTTCGATTCGCGCCAGCAGTTGATCTTCTTTCGGCCAGTTTTTCTCGCCAGCCGCTTTTATGTGATAGAGCTCGGCCGGAATCCCGGCTTCGCGGCTGATTCGGATCAATTCATCGAGCGATTCGAGCAGTTGATTTCCCTCACTCCGCATGTGCGAAATGTATTTGCCCTGATATTTGGCGGCGACCTTGCACAACTCGATTAACTCGTCGGTTTTCGAATAAAAGGCCGGAGGATAAATCAGCGATGTGCCAATGCCGAGTGCGCCGGCTTCCATTTCCTTGCGCACCAGTTCGCGCATTTGCTCGAGCTGCGCCGGGGTCGGTTGCTTGTCTTCCAACCCGATGACGTACTCACGCACCGTGGTGGCGCCGAGGAAAGAGGCGACGTTGCAAGAGACGCCATGCTTTTCCAGATAGCGCAGGTATTCCGCCAGCGTGTTCCATTTGATATCGTACCTGATGTCTTTTTGTTCGTGCACATACCGCGCTTTCATGCGGTCGTTGAGCGGCCCCATCGAATCGCCTTCGCCCATAATTTCGGTGGTTACGCCCTGGCGAATCTCGCTCTGCGATCTTCCATCCTGAATGAGCGATTCCGTCGACCACGAAAGCATGTTGATAAAGCCCGGCGCGACGGCGAGACCCCGCGCGTCGATCGTGGTTTTGGCGCTGGCATTCGCCAAATCGCCTATGCCGGCGATGCGATCGCCGCGGATGGCGATATCTGTGATCCGAGCTTCCGCACCGGTGCCGTCGTAAACCGTCCCGCCCCGAATAATGACGTCGAATGGTGAATCAGCGAAGGCGAGTTGCCCGGAAGAGACGATCACGATGAAGATGAGACAAAAGAGCCGAGTTCGATGCATTTAGTTAGGTACCCGGGTTGGTTGAAAAGTCGATGGAACACAACGCGCAAGATGCCCGTGTGGCCTCAAGCATCCCAGCTCTCCATGCCGACTCTTCGACCGGACTGGCGTTTAATGGTTGTGCTACTACTGCGGCCCTCTCATCTCGGAAGCGGAAGTCACCTCTCCCGGTTCACTTACCCCTCGTTGCGTCTTCTTGTTAGTGTCGATCATTATCTCCGCGTTTTTAGTACTACGGCAACTGGAGAACACGAATACACAGATTAGGGCTGCACTTGCAAAGACTCGATTCATTTTAGGACGGACATTCTATTTGCAATTCAACCGGATTTCCAGTGCGTAACCTGATTTTTGGAAACTCGGACTGCCTGCCGGCAAAGCCTTTCGGAAGGTCCCGCAGCGGTAAACGCGCACAATACCATCGGCAGTGCTACGAGGAACCGGCTTCCTGGACCGACAAGGCAATTACTTCCCCGATTCCGCCAGCAAACGAAGCAACTCGTCTTTCCACAACGCTGCGATGGTATGGCTGCCATGGCCGCGTGTTTTCTCGCTTAACGGAATTAACAATGCGCGGCCGTGAGGAACCCGCTTGATTTCGCGCTCGAGAATTCCAAGCTCGGGCGGGTTGATGAGATCATCGGCGAAGTTGATCGCGAGCAGCGGCGCGCGAATTTTTTCCAGGTTCGGCCCGGGATCATAATCATGCGAGGCGTCGAGCGCGTAGAGCACGTCATTGGCGTCGTCGGTCCTAAGATGTTCGGCGACGAATTTGTCGAGAACTTCGTCCGTTTTTGCGAGGTTGGGCGCTTCTTTTTGTCGCACCAACGGATTGCTGCTCATAAACCAAAGTATCTCGGCCGCAGTCCGCAGACTTGGTGGTTGGGTCTTGTAGTCGCCACCGTTCCACGCTGGGTCGCCGTGGATTGCATCGATGATAACGCGCCGCCAAGAGCGGTTACGTCCAGAAATTTGCGTCGGAAGACTCGCTAGCGGCAAGAGTGCGTCCATGAACTCCGGATGTGTTTCGCCCCAGAGCCACGTATGCATTCCGCCCATCGACGTCCCCATCACCAGTCGCGCGTGATTCACACCCAGGCCATCGGTGAGTAACCGGTATTGCGCTTCGACCATGTCGCGGTAGCCGTAGCGCGGAAATTTTGCGTGCAGGCCATCGCTCGGCTTACTCGATTTCCCGTGGCCGATCCCATCGGGCAAAACGATAAAAATTTTCGTAGCGTCCAGCGGCTGGCCCGGACCGAACAGCTCGCCAGCAAATTCCGGGCGAACGAATTGCGCGCCGCTACCGGTCGTTCCGTGCATGATCAAAACCGCGTTGGTGGTTTTTCCCTGCGCATCCTTCTCCGCCTTTCCCAGGGTGCGGTAATGAATGCGCAACTCCGGCAGCGTTTCGCCGCTCCCGAACTTGAAATCGTGAATCGTATAGTCGCCTTCCGCCGGCGCAGGATAATCAGCCGCCCGCACCGCCGTTGCCACAACCAGGAGAAATGCTGAGAGGTAGCGAATCATTATCGTGATTAGCATCAGCTCAGTCGCCTTTCCAGTCAGCGTCCGAGCTCACCCAGGCGAGTCCGTGCAGCCCGTGCAGCCCGGACCGGCCTGGCGAATGGCTGGAAGCCTAACTTCCAAAAACGACGCAGCATGCTATACCCGTGATGTGGGCGAACCGGTTGGCAAGATCGACAAGCCGGAACCGCGCTGGCAAGCCTTGCTCGCGCTGCTCGCGGTCGGCGGCATTTATTTGGCTCTGCCACGATCGTTAGTTGTGGGCCCGACCTGGCTGCTGCCGGTCCTCATCCTAATTTTAACCGCGCCTACCGTAATCGCCCATCGCATGGGTCGGCGTTCACTCAATCGCGTGCTTGGAATCGCGATCAGCTCAATCATCACTCTGGCACTAATAGCCTCTGTCAGTTTGCTCGTGCTTGCGGTGCCTGCGCACAAAGAATCGCCGCTGGAGCTTCTCTGTTCCGGTGCCGAACTCTGGTTGACTAATGTTTTGGTTTTCGCTGTTTGGTACTGGCGCCTTGATGGCGGCGGACCAACGAAACGTCATGAACTTCGTGAATTCGGCAGCCGCAGTTTTGTTTTTCCGCAAATGCAGATCGAAAAAATCGAGCGCGGACGCTTTGAGTGCCAGGGGTGGCGGCCTCATTTCGTCGACTATCTTTTTATCGCTTGGACGACCAGTTCGACTTTCGGTCCGACCGACGCGCCTTTACTCGCCCGCTGGACAAAGATTTTCACCATGATCCAAATCGGGATCTCATTAACAATTGTGATTATCTTGATTTCGCGCGCGGTTGGAGTGCTCTAATGCCGTTTCTAGCGGTGTTGCCGTTCGGCTTGGATTTGCTTGAGCAGTTCGGTGTGAGTTCGTTCCAGATCGCGAGCAAATTTCACCGTTGCTTGCAAGGCGTCGGGATAGATTTCAAAACGTTTCCGCAATCTTTTTGTCGCAGGATCGTAAAAGAAGGAAATGTCCTGGTCCAGATTCGGCACGATCAGTTCGTCGCTCAATTTTTGATAGCGCGCCAGGCGGCCTAGTCCCCAGCGAATGACCGATTCGTCATTGCGCAACGCAGTCGAGCGTCTCCAGGTCGAGCAATTGGTCCCGCCGCATTGAAGCAGGGTCGCGAAATCGCCTCGGACTGTAATCGGTCGATGAAAACAAATGGACGCAAAGGCGGCATCTCCCCGGCATCGAGCGCGCGCTGAAACTTCTCCGCCTGCTTGCTCCTGTTGTTCAGCGCGATTAATTTTTCGCGCCCTCGATTCCTTCGCGCAGCGTTTGCTCGATTGAAGCCAGAATCCGGTCGCGCCGTTCTGCCTCCTGCTGATGTTGCTGGAAGTTGTTCAACCAGAATGCGGCATAAACACCGATGAAAACCAAGACCAACTCCGCCGCCCAACGGCCCAGTCGCGACCAAAAATTCACGCGACTAGTTGTTTCGCCCATAAAGGCAATGACCTATGTGCAAGGCAATTCAGCAAACGCAAAGAGAGACTCACTGAGGCCGGGGAAAAACCGGGGGGCCGAAATGTGAGCTGGTGCAATAAAAGTCTACCGACCGCACTTCGAAATAGGGATTTTTCCTATCAGCTTTTCCGGAACGCCGCCCGATTGTATTGCCGCGCGCGTTCCGACAAAGTTCGCTGGTGAAAATGAAGTCGCCGGTTCGATTGGATCCTGCCGACCGCCTAATTCTCTTTCGCCGACTAGACCGATTCCGGAAATGGCAATCGCTGGACGACCGGCGGTTTTGCCGGTGCTGTCACAAATTGATTAGTGGCCGCCAAATCGAAGTGATCGATGCAACCGCTCAAGACGAGGCTTTGCGTCTCGTTTGTCCGACAACAGACTGTCCCTCCAATGTCGAAGACTGGGTTTATCCCAATGAAATTGCGCAACCACCCGATAAGTGGGGACGTCGCGTTATTCGCGTCGTTGATAGCGATGGGGAAAGATTCGTCGTCTGCGGAAAGTCGCACGGTTATTCCCGCCGGCGCCTTTCGCAGCGATTCGCGTTTGGTTCAAGGACAGCCGCCTGATGGTCACGGACCTCACATCGAAGTCGTGGCCTGCGCAGAGCTCGCAGTTTTACCGTTGCCCGGGCTGTAATGAGTCGGTTGACGGGGGCCAATTGTCTGAAGTGTTGGTACATCATCAGCATGTTTTGGATTGTTATCGGCTAAGAATCATGCGGGGACTCGACGCCCCGCGGGCATAGCCGACACGTAAACGAAGGCGAAAGGCTGATCGGCGTTGGGCTAGTTCTCCGTCACCGCCGGCGTCCTAGACGCGGACGGCATATTTGTCTGGCACAAACGCGCGGCCGGCGCGCGCGGCATACACCTGCGTGAACTCAGCGCCGAAGAGCAAGATCTGTGAGGAATAGTAGATCCAAAGCAGGAGCGTAATCAACGAACTGGCGGCCCCATAAGCAGACGCTGCTGTGCCACTACCCAGATAAAGGCCGAGCGCCCACTTTCCGATCGTAAATAATATTGTCGTCATCACCGCGCCGATCCAGACATCGCGCCATTGGATTTTCACGTCGGGCAGAAATTTGTAGATCGAAGCAAACAAGAGAACGACGACAACAAAATCGAAGATCGAATAGACGACGACTGCAATGACGATGCCGCCCGGGAACATCGCTTGCACGTATGCGCTGAAACTTTTGAGGAGGCTTTCGATTACCAAGGAAACGAGAAGCAAAAAACAGACGCCGGCCACCATGGCAAAGGAAAGGAATCGCGCGCGGACAAATGCGGCAAGCCCGAGTCCGGGTTTGGCTTTTACGCCCCAAATAGTGTTGAGCGCATTTTGTAGCTGCCCGAAGACGCCACTGGCACCCAAAAGAGCCAGCAAAATTCCGATGGCTGTGGCAAGCGCACTCTCGTTCGGATGCGACGCAGTCTGCGCGATATTCCGGACGACTTCTATGGCGCTCTTATCCAGGAAGTAACTCATTTGTTCAGTAATTTTCTCCCATGTCCCGGACGGATTTTTTCGGAAGACGAAACCAATGATGGCCAGGAGTAGGAGAACAAGTGGGGCAAGCGAGAAGACAGTGTAATAGGCAAGCGCTGCGCCCAGCTGCGGCGCCTGATCTTCGAGCCATTCCGAAAGAGTTTGCTTCAACAAGCTGAATGCATTCGCGAAAAATGAAGGGCGTTTTTGCCGCATAATGATTTCCTCCCACCTCTGATTCGCGAACCGGACCTGATCGAGATCTGGATTTGTTCATTACATGTTGTCACCGCGAGCGACGACGGCCGTCGGGTCCCACACGACCTATAGCGGAATGTTATCACGACACGAGCAACCGGAGATCAAAGAAGGCGTCCAAAGCCAGCACTAAGTAGAAACAGGTAGTTCGACTACAAGTTCCTTCGTTACCACCGGCACAGTAGCAGAAGTAACAACGGCGTTAGTTTTCGCCGGTTGTTACGCCAACCGGATTCATCCATAGACACGGCTAAAGAAAAACAAAGCCGATTGTAGGCCGCTTTTTGCGGCCGAGATCTGCGAAATCCTAAACAAATACAATCATGAAAAAGATCCTAATTACTATGTTACTTGGCGCCTTTTCGGCGCTCTCGTCATTTACCTTTGCCCAAGAGATGACTGAGCAGGCCTCCAATCGTTTGGAAGCGCGGCTCAATCCGGTCATCGCTGTGGACGCGAGTGGGCAGGCCAGACTGGATAGCGCCACCGGTGTAACCAATGATCGCTTCACCGCTGAGGTGGAGATTGCCAAAGACGACTTTGGTCCTTTGGGCATCACCCCTGGCAACGGTTTCCGAGATGAAGTGGTGGAGCTGCGTATCTTCCGTGGCGGCACCGCCATATTCAGCCACGTTCTGCAGTTCTCGAGGAATCTTGCGAACGATATCACCTTCGAGACGGATATCCGGGGCGCCGCCGCACCCGAATTGCAAGCAGGCGACGTGGCACGCGTGAATGTAAACGGCCACTTCACGCTGCGTGGCAGATTCGTTATTCGGTAGCTTCGGGCGCGCTCTTACGTGTACGGGTATCCGGAGGCCGGCTTCCCTAATGGAAGCCGGCCTCGATCGCCGCGTTGACAAGTTTTTATTCCGAGCTTGGGCGGTTTGTTAATGCAATCGTCTAATTTGTCTCCGATGGTTAGATGTCGTTGAGGGACATGAGCGGTGTCCCCAACTCTAATCCCAGGTAGCTCGTTGCGAGGTCGAATGCCGCGCTAATTGGAGAACTTAAGAAACTCAAGCATGGCCTTGTGCTCTTCTGATGTGAGACGAGTCCGCACCCGCATGTGATGCATTCTGGCGGGCAAGATTACCGAGCAATTCTCACCAGAGCGGCGTCGAAGTTTCCGCCGAAGCTGGTAGTTCCAGTCGAAGTTGTCGCGCCCGCAGCCGGATCTGCGGAGGTGCCCGCAGGTAGGGCCAGGACTCCCGTAACGGCCGCCAACGTACCCCTCGACGCCGACAGTCTCGCCGAGGCATCAAGCAATGAGTAAGGTGGTGGACTCGTGGTAGTCGCGGACAGCACGACCGTACTCGCGATCACGCCCACGCCCGAGCCTTCCTCGAAACCTGTTCCGCCCCAAGTAGCCGCCTCGAGCAATTTCTTGCCAGTCGGGGCCAGATGGAGAACGAAGGCGTCTTGGAAACCCGCGCCGAAGCTGGTGGTCGTCCCGGCGACGTAAACCGTGCCGTCGTCCGGCGCGACCGCTACTCCAGTGGCAGTCTCGCCACCCCTGGCGGCAAATTGCTTGTCGAATAACAGATCGCCGTCCGCACTGAGTTTGACGATCAGAGCCGCGATGTCGGCCCGGTTCGCTTTGACCGTCTGGATGGCGCCCGCCATGTAGATCGACCCGTCGGACGCGACCGTCATCCCGCCGCGCGGATCGACGACTTCGCCGGATGCGTACGTCCGCTGCCAAACCAAGTTACCGGCGGACGTCGTCTTCAGCGCGATTATATCGAAGTTGCCGATCACGTCCGGCCGTGGCGTCGTTCCTGCAGCATACACGCTACCATCGGTCCGACGGCAACCCCGTTGCCTTCCGCTCCGTCCAAGATTCTTTGCCAGACCAGATTGCCTAACGCATCAAACTTCACGACGAACAAGCCGGAGGAGCTCGGCCCGAAACTAGTCGTAGTGCCGGCGATGTATGCGGACCCGTCCGGAGCTGTCGCCACGGCGAGACCTTGGTCGGAAGCTGGGCCGCCCCACGTCCTTTCCCAAAGCAGCGTCCCGTTCACATCGAACTTCAGGAGCACCGCATCGTTCCCGTTATTGGTACTAACGCCGGTCACAAACACCGAATTACTTGCGCCGAGTGCGACACCTGTTCGCCCAAGCCCCCTGATGGTGGTGCCATTCCAGATTCTCTGCCAAACGAGCGATCCATCCGGCGCGAATTTCACGAGAAAAATTCTAGCGCTAGGGTTGCCGAATTGATCCGTGGTAAAGCTGTCGCTAATGCCGACCACGTAAGAGGTGCCGTCGGCCGCGGTCGCGACTCCCTCAGATACGTCGCTTCCGTTGCCGCCCCAGGTCGTCTCCGACAGTAGCAGAGCTCCGAGCAGTGGGTTAGCTCCAAAAAGGAGCAGGGTCGACAGAATTAGTGGTTTAATATTGATTCTCCGATTTATGTTTTTCATGGAAGGCTCCTTTCGATGTCGTGAGTTGCCGCGTGTGAATAGCTACCAAAAAAATACGCCGCGCGGTGGCGGCAAGCGGAATAAGATAACAGAGTTGTTACCTTCTGTGATTGGCTAGTGCACTTTTGCCGAACGTGTCTAGCTCTTGTCAATGGATGCCGACATGCGCCGCGAAGGTAACAACGGCGTTAGTTTTCTCGCGTTGATCGCCTCATCCGCTTAAATACGGGTTCATAAGCAAGAAAGCGGCGGAATTGCAATTGCACGGCTTGGCGGTTGACGGGTGTCATTCGGCAAGCGGTCACCCGATATGCGCATTCTAATTGTCGAGGATGAGGCGCGCTTGGCGCGCCACATCTCCTCGGCGTTGATTGAAGCCGGACACGATCCGGCGATCGTGCAGGATGGTGAAACCGCGATCGGCCGGGCCCAGGAAAGCGCTTTCGATTTACTTTTGCTCGATGTCATGCTGCCTGGGATGGACGGATTTGAAGTTTTGCGGCGGCTGCGCGAGGCCGGGACAAGGGCACGCGTGCTAATGCTGACAGCCCGCGGCGAAGTGAACGATCGCATCAACGGGTTGCAAATGGGCGCCGACGATTATTTATCGAAGCCTTTTGCGATGCAGGAACTGGTCGCACGCGTGCGGGCGCTTGGTCGCAGATACATGGAAGAACCAAAACTGACGTTGCGCGCGGCCAATTTGACTTTGCGCCTGGCAGATCAGCAGGTGCAGCGCGGCGGGCGGGCAATCGAACTTTCAAGCCGCGAACTGACATTATTGAAGGTTTTGATGCGAGAGCCGGGACGAGTCTTTACGCGGACGGAGCTGTGCGAGCGGGTGTGGCTACGTAAACACGACTATGATACAAATCTCGTCGAAGTTTTTATCGGTCGGTTACGCAAAAAACTGGGCAATCCTCCACTCGTTCACACCGTTCGGCACGTCGGCTACACTTTACGCGAGAAATGAAACATTGGCCGTTGCGCTGGAAGATTGCGCTCTACGCTGCCGGCTTCGGAATCGTCGCCACGATCGCGGGCGCGGCCACGACATGGACGTTAATGCGCCGCTCCGAGATTGCCGCCTTCGATCGGCGATTAATGCTCGATGCGCAGGAGCTTTTTCGTGATGTGGAGAATTTCGAAGGTGGTCGGGATAACAACCAACGCGCATTTCGAGAAGAATTCGTCCCGCTGGCCTTAAAAAACCACTTCATCGAAATTCGCGGACCTGACAATGAGGCGTTGTACGTCTCCCCAAACCTGAGCGGGTCGGTCCTTAACGATGGTATCGAAAAATTTCACACCCGTAAGATCGACAATCGGAGTGTGCGCACGGGAACGTTTCATCGCGGCCCATTGACGCTTCATGTCGGCGCCGATTTGAAAGAGGTGAATCAGATCGGACGCGATATTCTCTTCGGAATGTTCGGCGCCATCCCTACCGTATTGGTGGTGGTCGCAATCGGCGGACGCTGGGTGGCGCGGCAAGCCCTCGGCCCAGTTGAAGAGATTCGGCAAGCCGCCGCGCGAATCAGCCCGCAGCATCTGGATGAGCGCCTGCCCGTCCCGCCAGCCAAGGACGAAATTGCGGGCCTGGTCTCGGTGTTGAACGAAACATTCGAGCATTTGCAACGCAGTTTCGAACAATCGATTCGGTTTTCGGCGGATGCTTCGCATCATCTCAAAACCCCGCTCGCGGTCCTCCGCGCCGGGATTGAAGAAATCCTCATTGACCCCAAATCGTCGGCGATGCAGCAAACACGCGCCAACGCTTTGCTCGATCAGGTTCACCATCTCACTTCTGTGTCGGAAAACTTGTTGTTGCTTGCGCGGGCAGACGCGGGCCGCCTCGATCTAGAGCGCCGTGAGTTCGACTTGCGCGAAGTTCTCGATGGCGCATGCGACGACGCTCGCACCCTGGCCGAACCCAGAGCGATCAAGGTTGAGACAAATATACCCGATCATTTGCCGATTGTAGGCGATCCCTTCGCGATTGGCTTAATTGTCCAAAACCTGATCGACAATGCGATCAAGTATAACCAGCGCGGCGGCTGCATTCGTCTGATAGCGCAAGCACACGATGGGCAAGTAGAATTGGCGGTGGCAAACAAAGGGGAGCCGATTCCAAAGGAGCGCGCCGGGCAGATCTTCGAAAGATTTTACCGCGGGCGCAGCAATCAACGCGCGCCTGGTCAGGGTCTTGGTTTGAGTATTGCCCGGGAGTTGGCAATCGCGCACGGTGGACAACTTTCACTCGTGCGCTCCGATCCGGAGTGGACCGAGTTTCGCCTGACACTGCCGCAGCGATCAGCCCGGCATCGCGGACTTCATCCTCGGCATCTTCCTCAATCATCTCCCGGCCCTACTCGATGAGGCCTTCATCCCCTTGCACTTCGTGCCACGAGTACTCGCTTGGGATTTCGAATTTCGTCGACGATCTGGATTGGTTGATCGTGCATCTGCGCGCTGCCGTCGCTCGCATTGAAGACAATCCCGCCAACGTTGCGCTGCTAATTAAAGAAAGACAGGCAAGCTCATCCCTCGCCGATGTACTTATCCCCTTTGAGCGACTTCGCTAATTAGACGCAGCCCGCAAGGGCTGCGCGTTCTGATCGAGCGCGTGCGCGAGTACCTCTTCTACGGTTTCAACCGGCACGAAGCGAAGCTTTTGTCTGGCTTCTTCGGGGACATCGACGAGGTCCTTTTCATTCAGTTTCGGAATGATCACCGTAGAAATATCGGCCCGCATCGCGGCGAGACTCTTTTCTTTCAATCCGCCGATTGGCAAAACCATTCCGCGCAAGGTGATCTCACCGGTCATTGCGACATCGGAGCGCACTGGCTTGTTGCTAAACAAGGATGCCAGCGCGGTAAACATCGCGACCCCGGCTGAGGGCCCATCCTTCGGCACGGCGCCGGCGGGGACATGCACATGAATGTCGTTTTCGCGAAACTCTTCCACATTGACTCCGATGGCCGTGCCGCGGCTTCTAACGAGACTGAGGGCGGCTTGCGCTGATTCTTTCATCACCGCGCCGATCTGCCCGGTAAGCGTGATATTGCCCTTCCCAGGATAGCGCGTTGCTTCGACATGCAGAATTTCGCCTCCCGCGGGCGTGTAAGCGAGACCAGTGACGACACCGGGCGCGCTCGTCGTGAGTCGTTGTTCGTGCACGTAGCGTTGCGGTCCCAGCGTCTCTCGGATGAAATCGGTGGTGATCGTCACCTTATCAGTTACGCCGCGCGCAACCCGAGCTGCCACCGCACGACAGACAGCGCCGATCTGCCGCTCCAGCTCCCGCACTCCCGCCTCGTGGGTGTAATCGTTAATGAACAATCGCAACGCTTCTTCTGGCCATTCGATTTGGTCAGCCTTAAGTCCGTTCTCGGTCAGCTGACGCGGAACGAGATAACGTTTTCCGATCTCCAGTTTCTCTCGTTCGGTATATCCGGGCAGATCGATCAGCTCCATCCGATCCAAGAGCGGTCCGGGGATTCCACCGATGTAGTTGGCCGTCGCGATGAAGATGATCTGCGAGAGATCGAACGGGACATCGAGATAGCGATCGACAAAGGCCTTGTTCTGCCGTGGATCGAGCACCTCGAGTAGTGCGCTGGCAGGGTCGCCACGAAAATCGGTGCCGATCTTGTCGATTTCATCAAGCATCATGACCGGATTGCGTGTGCCGGCCCGTCGCAATTCCTGAATAATGCGACCCGGCATCGAACCGATGTAGGTGCGGCGGTGCCCGCGAATCTCCGCTTCGTCACGAATCCCGCCCAGACTCATTCGCACAAACTTTCGCCCGAGCGCGTCGGCCACGGATTGACCGAGGCTTGTTTTGCCGACACCCGGCGGACCCAGCAAACAGAGAATTGGTCCCTGACCGAGTGGATTGAGTTTGCGCACCGCGAGATATTCAATCAGCCGGCGCTTCACTTTGGTCAGGTCATAATGATCGCGATCGAGAATCTGCTGGGCTTTGTCGAGGTCGAGATTGTCCTCGCTCAATTTCGACCAGGGCAACTCTGCGATCGTCTCGACATAACCGACGATCACCGAATACTCGGGGCTGGCCGGTGGGATAATATCGAGCCGCTTCAACTCGCGCTCGGCTTGTGCGAGCACTTCGGCAGGTGGTTTGCCTGCTTCGAGTTTCGTTCGAAGAACCGCGATGTGTTCGTCGGCGCCCGTGTCGCCTTCGCCCAGTTCGCGTTGGATGGCCTTGAGCTGTCCGCGTAGATAAGCCTTGCGTTGCGCATCGCTGAATTGCGATTGCACATCTTTCTGGAGCTTTTGTTGAATCTGCGCCACTTCCAGCTGCGCGCTGACGTGCTTTTGCACGGCACGCAAACGCTTGCGCAGATCGAGTTCCTCCAGAATCGATTGCCTTTCCGCCACTGAAATATCGAGTTGTGGTGCGAGAAAATCGGCCAACTGCTCCGGATCGTCGATGTTGCGAATAATAGTGGCTGTTTCTTCAGGCATATCCGGTCGCAACTGCGACAGACGTACGGCGCTATCCCGCAAATTCTGAAACTCAGCCTGCCACTCGGCATTTTGCTCCGGCACGATGGTGTTGAGCAGATCGATTTCCGCGCGCAGATAGGGCTGCGTCGCGACAATTTTGCGCATGCCAAATCGCCGCAGCCCCTGCACTACGATGACGATATTGTTCTCCGCCTGGCGCAGGAGCTTTAGAACGATAGCGGCCGTTCCGACATGATAAAGGTCCGGCGGAGCAGGCTCTTCCTTTTCTTCCTGCCGCTGAGTCAGGAATCCCACGATCTTGGTCAGCGGCAAGGTTTCATCCAGCAGCTTGATCGATGCTGGTCGACTAACTGTCAGTGGCAGCACGCTGCCAGGGAACATCACGAATCCGCGCAGCGGGAGAATTGACAGCTCCTCCGGAATGCGCGGCATGGCGCGACCGTCGGCATCACTCGTCGTTGCCATGTCCGCGCGCTTGGCTGGCGCGCTCGAAGATTGCTGCAAGGTTGAGATTGCGCTGCCCTCGCTCATTTTTTCAGCGGCAGATCGATCCAGAGAAGTCCGTTCTCCTGCTCGGCACGCGCGCGCTCCACATCCACCTCAGCGGGCAACGGCACCTCGCGTTCAAAAGGTCCATAATCGATCTCCAGCGCCAGAATTTGCGTTGTTTGATCGCTCGGTTCCGGCGTTTCGCGGGAGCCCCGGATGATAACCCGTCGCGGCTCGACCGTGAGATCAATCAAAGATTTGTCCACACCTGCGAGGTCAACACAGATGCGCACTCCTGCGGCGCAGCGAAACGCGTTGATTGGAGGTTGCCAAAGGTGCGGCGCGCCATGCCAGAGCTGAATGCTGCTCACGCTCAAGTCGGCGTAGGTGTGACGCAACCAGCGCAATTTCATTCTTCGAACTGTTCCCTCCTCTTTCATTAACGCAATCTATACTGTGAAGAGCTGCGCGTCGCCTACTCAACGCATCAGCGAAGGCCGGTCACATTGATGGATTGCACAGCTTGGCGCGCGCACGCAGCGGCGGGCTTGGATTTTGAAAAACTGGACACAAGACCAGATCGCGGAGTGATTTGGATATGTGCAGGCACATCCGCGCAATTCGTCGTTCTACGGTTATTGCGCTTGCCTTACTCTTCGCGTTCCATTGCGGCAAGAAGGAAAGCGGGAGTTAATCGTTGCCAGCCGTGCGGATTTCCAAAACCAACGTCGCCGTTTCAGTGATTTTATCTGCCCGGCGATATTACTCCTGATCGCAATCGCCATCGCTTATCCCCGGTGGCGCGCAGGTATCGATTGGCGGGATGAAGGTCTTCTCGCTTACGGTGCGGAGCGAGTGGTGCATGGTGAAATTCCTCATCGCGATTTCGTAAGCCTGCAGCCACCGCTTTCTTTCTACACCGCGGCTGTGGCTTTTAAACTCGGTGGGACCTCGCTGGCGACGCTTCGCGGTTTTGGTTTAACGATTTTTCTTCTTCTGCCGGTTCTCATCTATGCGCTGGGGCGGAATTTCCTCAGCCCGATTCTTTCGTTCGCCGCTGCTGCGCCCGCCTGCATCCTCGGCCTTCCGTATGTTTACTTTGTTCCGCTGGCGGCATGGCAGGGAATTACAATCTCCTTCGCCGCCGTCCTTCTCTTTATCGTTGCGATGCGATCACAGCGACCATGGCTCGCCATGCCTGCCGGGGCCCTTACCAGCCTAGCGCTTCTCCTCCGCCACGATCAGGCGGTTTACACCATGGCGGCGCTTCTCGTCCTGCTCGTCACGCTGCACTTTGCGCCGGATGCATCCTTCTCGAAAACAAATCTCAGACGCTTCTTCTATTTCTGGTTAGGTGGCATCGCGACGATTTTGACCCCGGCAATACTCCTCTGGTGGAAAATCGGCGCGCTGCCTGAGATGTTCCAGCAGTTAGTCGTATTTCCGTTCGCCACTTATCGCAAGACCAGCGCGTTGCCGTTTCCGAGAATCACCGCAGGTAAAACGATTTCCGAAAGAGCCATCGTGCTTTTGTATTATCTGCCGCCGTTTATGCAGGCGATTGCTGCGCTTTACCTCGGGCAATCGATTTTTCGCCGTCGATTTCGTGAGCGCGAGGCCATGCTCAGCTTCCTTCTCGTCTGGTCGGCGCTGTTTTATCTGCAAGTCATGGTGCGATCTGACCAGACTCATCTCCTGATGACGCTGCCACCGTTTTTCCTTCTCTCTGCTTTCTGCTGGTCAATCCTGCAGCGAGCCATCAACAAATATCGCGGGCTGGGCACGCTGTTTCCCGTTCTGCTGAGCATCGGCGTAGTGTCATTTCTATGGATTCTGCGGTCCATGGCACTGCCTGATGTCACACATGGCACGGACAGGCTGTCGTTGTCGCGCGGGGGGATCTTCATCGCGCAGCCGAACGTGGTTACCCAGTTCGTCCGACAGATCCAGGAACTTGTTCCCCCTTCGAAGTCGATCCTCGCGCTTCCTTACCAGCCGATGTTTTATTTTTTGTGCGACCGTCACAATCCAACGCGTTGGAATTATCTCTGGCCAGGGGATCAAACCGCAAACGATCATGAGCGGTTTATCGAAGAGGCGGAGCATGACCCGCCCGCGATCGTCTTGCTTTCCGATCAGGGCCAGCTCGCCGAGTCCGCGCCGATGATCATGGAATACGTGCGTATGCATTATCTTCTTACCGATCAGCTTGGTGACATTGCCATCTACGAGCGACTTGAAACGCATTAAAGAAATGGCGCGATTCATCGTTCCACAATTGCTGCGCTCGCCTTACTGTTCGCGCTCGCTCTCGCCATTTTCGCCGATCTTTTGTTCGGCGGCGGCCCGCGCGTCCTTGGACATTCGGCCAGCGACCTGTTTCTGCAGTATTACGCCTGGCGCGATTTTGGCTTTCGCGAGCTAGCGAAAGGAAATCTCGCTCTCTGGAATCCGCACATCTTCAGCGGTGCTCCTTACCTTGGCGGAATGCAGGGTGCGCAGCTTTATCCGCCGAATTGGATTTTTCTCATCCTGCCGCTGCCCGTGGCGATCAACTGGTCGATCGCGCTTCATGTCTTCGCCATTGGCGCGTTCATGTTCCTTTGGATGAAGCAACGCGGTCTTACCGCCTCCGCCAGCTTTCTGGCCGGAATCCTGGTTATGTTTTCCGGCGCATTCTTCACCCATATTTTTGCCGGGCACCTGCCGCAATTGTGCGCCATGAGCTGGGCGCCGCTCATTTTCTGTTCGATCGATGCCCTGCTGCGGACGCGACAGGTGACATGGTTGTTAGTCGGAATGTTCGGTGTCGCGATGCAGATACTTGCGGGATTCCCGCAGTATCTGTTCTACACCGCAATCGTCGCAGCTCTATACACAACCCTGCGATTACTCAGTGATTGGAATTGGCGGGTCGCCCTCGCATTCGTTGGAATCTATGTCGGGGGCGCTCTTCTCGCCTCAGTCCAATTATTGCCGGCGATCCAAACGACACACGAAACCACGCGCGGCCTGCGGCTGCCTTTCAACTTTGCATCAATGGTGGCATTCCCACCGGAAAATTTCGTTACTCTGCTGGCGCCGAACGTTTTTGGAGAGATGGCGAAATACTGGGGCCGCTGGTATCTGTGGGAGACGTCTTTGTTTATCGGCGTTTCCGGACTGGCTCTCGCCGTCTATGCTGCGATCAGGTGCGATCTCCGAATCAAATTACCGGCGCTGGTTATTATTCTCGTTAGTCTTCTCTTAGCGCTCGGCGTTTACACACCGTTGTTTCGCTTTCTCTATGTCTGGGTGCCGGGGTTCGACCGTTTCCGCAGCGTCTCCAAATTTATCTTTCCGGCGTCGCTGTTTATCATTCTTCTCGCCGCCACCGGATTTGATCAACTGTTGCGAGGCAAAACGGCTGGGAAGGCATTTGTGGCGGCGGTTTTCGCTGGCGCAGTGGCGCTGGGCTTGGTGGCGTGGTGGGTCGGAAGCACCACGTCCTGGCCCGCGCTGATGAACACGGCTCGCGTCACCGGCGAATCCTATCTGTTTCCGCAACTCTACTCGGACTCGGAATTTATCACTCGATCGCAACAGTGCGCCGCAACATCGCTAGGGATTGCGGCGGCGGTTTGCGCGCTTCTCGGGGGCATCCTCCTGGTCGCTCGTTATAACGCGCGTGCGCTTTTCGGTGTCATCCCGCTGGCGGTTGCAGAAATGCTGGTCTTTGCCAGCAATTCCCGCCCGACCTCGGACAGCTCAGCGATTGTAAATGCGGAAGAGAAAAACTTCCTCGCTGAACATCCCGGCGATTACCGCATTATGAATGTCAATAACCCGAACACTGCCATGATCATCGGCGCGCAAGACTTGTGGGGTTACGACGCGACCGTGATGCGGCGCTACGCCGAGTTCATGACATGGACACAGGGTGGCGATCCGAACAATGCCATGTCGTATGTGAAGCTTGTTCAGTTCGATCCGCTTTTCGCGATGTTGCGTGAGCGCTACATCTTCGCGCAGCACAGCGGCAAGTTTGAAATGGAGGAAGCGCCGGTGGTGATGCCACATTTGCAACTGATTTCGAATTACCGCGTCCTGCAAAATCGAGACGCGATTTTCGACGCGATGCGCTCAGAAACGTTCGATCCGACACGCGAGGTGATCCTGGAATCGGAGCCGGAGCCGAAACCGGTGCAGAGTAGCAACAATGGCACCGCCCGAATCACCGCGACCACAACCGACTCGCTCACGATAGAGGCCGATGTCGAACAGCCTTCGATCCTGTTAATCACCGACGCATATGCCGCATCGTGGCGCACCGTCTCTTTGCCCGGCAGCACACAAGCACATTACGACTTACTGCCGGCAAATTACGTTCTACGCGCTGTTCCGCTGGCGGCGGGTCATCACCTTTTGCGGGTCGAGTATCGGCCGGTCGCGTTCGCCATTGGAAAATGGATCTCGCTTATTTGCGTGGTCGCCTTTCTCCTGGCCCTGGTCCGCTGCAGACGAGCCAACACCTCGTTGTGATCAGTGACGCTGCGCTTCAATAGCCTCCAGTGTTTCGCGAGCTGACGGTTCGTTAGGCACCAGTTGCAGCACTTTTCGCAAATGCACGATCGCTTCCTCGTTCCTTCCCAGTTGCGACAGGAGAATTCCCAGGTTCCGGTGGATTGCCGGATGTTCTGGCTCGATGGCGAGCGCCTTTTCGTATTGCTCGATCGCTTCGGTGAAACGAGCATTCGCCTCTTTCGTGTCCGCTTCGGCAGCGGCGGTGTCGCCCTGGTCTGAAGCTGCTCGCGCTAAATCGCTGAAGGTATTTCCAGTCAGAGTCAAGGCATTGGCAAGATTGACTCGCATCGTCGCGGTGCTGACGCTTTGTGCCGTCGAAGGCCTTTCCTCTTTTAGCTGCAAGCCTTTGCGATACTGAGCGATTCCCTCCTCGAACCGCTGGAGCCGGCAATAGACCAGGCCAAGTAAGTTATAATTATCGGCCAGCTCAGGCTTCAATTGCACGGCCCGTTCGAAATGAGGCGCTGCTTCCGCGAATTTCTCCTGGCTGAAAAGAAGTTGTCCGACCCGGTTGTGACCTTGCCAGGTATTTGGATTCTTCGAAAAATTGTCCTGCCAAAGCGTTTGCTCGTCGCGATAAACTCCCGCGCGCGCCCACGTGTAGCTACCCATCAAACCGAGCAGAAGGAGAATAATGGTTGCCGTGGCAATTCGGATCTCACGTCGGCCGGTCGACCAGAGGCGTGCCACTCCGGCGCTAAACAGCGCGATCAAGGAAATGTCGGCGAAGTACTGCAGATGATCTGCCACCAGCGCCCCGCTGCGTGCGTATAACATGCGCACAAATCCGATCACCGGCAGCAGCGCGATGATGAAGTAGGCGAAGGCAAAGAGAAGGCCGCGAAAGTGTCGCCGCCAGAGCAGCAGCAGCACGGCGGTGAGTGCAATCAAAGGCAACCAATCCGCGAGCGCCGGCGGATCGAATCGCCATTGCGGGTAAACCACCATCAACCGAATCGGCGCGAAGACTTGTTTGGCATACCACCAGATTGCCATTCCGGCATTGGTTAAACGCCTCGTGAACGGGCCAAGAATAATTTCTTCTTCGCCAATGCCGCGATTTTGAAACCAGATCGTGATCAAGCCCAAGACGATGGCTATCAAAAAGAATGGCACGGTCCGGACGATCTCGCGTTGAAACCGCAACGGATTGCCTTTGCCCTGGCGCTTCGAATCGACAGGTGAATTTCGCCACCACGCGCAAAGCAACAGCGCCACTGGCAGAAATACGACCTGGGTTTTGGAAAGCAGAGCCAGCAAAAAGGCGACGAGGGACGCGCTGTAGGCAACGGTGCGATTCAAAACTCGTTGGTCTTCGATTTCAAAGAAAAGCAGAGCCGATATTAGAAAAAAGAACATTGAGAGCACGTTTTTTAGCTCCGAAATCCAAGCCACCGATTCGGCATTGATCGGGTGGATGGCGAAGATGAGCCCCGCCAAGAACGCGCCGGGGATTTGCAGCCGCCGCAAAACTCGCCAGAGAAGAAGCGCGTTCGCCGCTTGCAGTAAAATATTGACCGCGTGATAACCGGTCGCGTTGTCGCCAAACAAATGATGTTCGATCCAGAAAACGGTGTTGGTGACGGGGAAATAATCTGCGGTTCGTGAGCCCGACCAAATCTCCGCCAGACCGGACGGAGTTCGCATCAGCGGGTTGGCCGTGATCAGCGGCTCATCATCCCAAACAAAACCGCCACGCAAGGCGGGTAAATAGGGCAGCACGCCGGCAAGAATGATTGCCGCCACTTTGGCGATTTCCCACCGTTTGGACGGTTGAATCGTACGCGGTTGCCCGCGCTTAGCCTTAGCCCGCGCCTTCATGCGCGATAAGACAGCCACGATTCGGCTGGCTCTTCAAGCGGCTGACACCCTCGTGCGCGACGGTAACGAACCTGAGCTACGCTTATCGCCGTACATAAAGAGGCAGCGGATCCAACCGCTGCCCCTTTGTTAAATTAGTGCGTATCGATCCTAGAACCTCTTCACCAACTCGACATACCAGAAGCGCCCGAGGTTGTCGTAGAGACCGCCGGGATAGTTGTTGGAATTGCCGTTGAATGTGCCGAACGCCTTCGGCGGATCCTCGCCCAGAATGTTGTTGCAACCGATCGTATAGGTGGTGTTGTTCAACAACGTCTTCCAGCAGGGCATGGCGGCTGCCGTTTGTTCAACTACTTCCTTATCCTTGCCACTCTTTACCTCTTTGCCACCATCTTTGGAGTAGCCCGCCACCGGGTGCTGTTCCACTGGCTGAGTGAAGACCAAATTGTAGGACAACTGGCCATCGAAGAAGAAGCGCTGTTTGATCCAATGCTCGACAGGCACGTTCACGCCATCCGGGAACCGGTCGTTAGGAGCAATTTTTTGAGTCCGCTGCTCTCTAAATCCGTCGTTGTAACGCCCAGCGATGCTGAGATCAAAGTTGTTCCAATCCCAGGTTAACCTCGTGATACCCTTCCACTTCAGGAAGCCGTCACCAATGGTGACCTGGCCAAAGAAAGCACCCTCAAACGGATCGTTATTAGTCCGTCCCGATACCTCGTGCGTCTTGGCATCCCCGTTCAACTGGAAGAGGAAGGAATCCAGATAAGTCCAGTCATTGCTCCAGGTAAAGGTGCCAATGTTGGCGGTCTGGACCTGATACTGCAGTGACATGTCAATACCACGCGCTCTCTGGCGCCCGGAGTTTTCAAATCCACTCTTGACGAAATTGGCCGTGTTGGTAGTCGGGTCGATGTTTACCTGTACCCCTGGCGGCAAGCCACCGAGCGGGGTTTTGAAGAATAGGTTCACCAGTGACTGGGCACTTGGCACGGTCACCACGCCCGTGCGCTCCACATCCCAGAAATCAACTGACATGGTCAAGGTAGCGTTTGGCTGCCAATTCTTGATCCACTTTGGCGTGTAAACAAACCCAGCACTAAAGTTCCGCGAATCTTCAGGCTGCAAATTTCTGTTGGCATCAACCTCTTGCGTCGTTTCCGGTTCCACACCGCCGGGCTTATTTGGGTCGAGACCATGCGACGCGAACTGGGCTGGGGTAACTCCCCCTGTATTCGACACCGCCAGGATGAAGAGCGGAGCGCCGTAGAGGGAGGCGAGCGTCGGCTCAATGAAGCCTTCACCCCACGTGGCACGAATCGTCAGCTCCTCATCGAAGGGCTGCCAGCGCATCCCGATTCTGGGCACGACAACATTGGTGTCGTTATTTCTAAACTCCTCAAAGCGACCCGAGGCGTTAAACTCTAACGAATACGCTCCCGGAATGCCCATCTTCGGGCTGGTAATCGGAATCTGCGTCTCGGCAAAAATGCCATACGCTTTGCGCCCGCCAAAACTTGGCTTCGCTATACCGACACCAATTTGATCGCCCGTTTTGTCCGTATCATCCGGGTTAAAATCAAATTGTTCCCGACGCCAGTCACCGCCGAAGGCGAATCCAACCGGACCGGCCGGCATCTCAAACAGGTCGGTCGTGTAAACGTGAAAGTCCGCCGTTGTCAGCGCCGACTTCGTCAGATCCCTGACGTTGGCACGAGCAAACTGGATCGAGGGAAGGTTGCTCGCAAACGCCGGCTCCGAGAAACTGGTAAAGGGATTATACGGAATTGTCGTCCCGATAAAATCCCCCGAAGTCGGATCATAAATCGAATCGTTCGCATTCATGATGCGGTTCATACGCGACGCCGAGGCCGTCTGAATCTGGGCTATGGTATAGATCTGACTGTAACGGAAGGCGCCATCGTAGCCCCAGCTGCTGCCAAATACCTTGTCGCCTTTGACTCCAATCGTCGACAGGAAGGCTTCGTTCTCGGTATCGACCAAACGATTGCCGAAATCGAAGATACGTGCCCGGGTGCCACCGGAAATGATCTGGTTAAATGGATTGAACGGATTGAACGCATCCACCGGGACGTTCGTCTGCACCTCACCAGGACCTGTGCCCGCCGGCTGACCGACAAACCTCGGTGTGTTTGGAGGCGGTACGCCATTCAAGTTACTATGAGGCGGAATGGCCAGAGTTGGCTGCCCTTCTGTGACAAAGGAACCCGTCGCAATAGGCGCCAATTCGTCGTGTTGTTTCACATCGTCATAATAGAAGTCGCCGAAAATCTGCAACTGCTCACCACAAATCTTATCGTTAACGGCCGCATAACCACCCCACCGTTCCTGAGCCGGATAGGAACTCGAGAAGAGGTTAAAGTTAAAGCCAGGCAGGATGCCACCGGGGGTCACCCTAACCCTGCCATTATCTGAAATGAACGTATTGGTCGGAGCCAAACCGTTCGTGCTACCTGGCGGAGTGGTAAATATTGTAGGACCCGCGCCCGCTGGTATCGGGGCACCTGCCGCTGCAGCTACCGCCGTACTAACGCTAAAATTCCATGGACTGGCGTTGGAGCTCTTAAATGGCGGCACCAGCGAATTGCCCCGGTCTCCGTTAAAGGTGTCGTTATGGTGAAAGTACCAGATGTCACCGGTAATGGATATCTTGTCATCACCCACACCAAAGAGCACGTCCGCCTTATAAGCACCCGCATCTTTGTCCAGGGTGTTACCATAATATTGCGAGACTTGGACCCCACGGAAATCTTTCCACAGCTTGATATTGACCACACCAGCCACGGCATCTGCGCCATACACGGCCGAAGCGCCCGACTTCAAAATTTCGATGCTCTCAACCGCAGCGAGCGGGATGGTATTGATATCAACAAAGCTACCGCCGAGCACTCTGGTAACGCGGCGCCCGTCCAGCAGGACCAGGCTGGCTCCGGGATCCAACGCGCGCAACGCGACCGAGGTAAACCCGACCGGGCCACCCTGGCTCGTGCCGTTGTTTGCCACCGGGACACTGTTTGAGTTGTTTACCGGCTGATCCTTCAGCAATTGCTCAACGCTGACGGTGCCCGTCTTTTGGATGTAATCGCGGTTTAGGTTCGTCACCGGGTTCGGACCCACTTCTTCCGCTGTGGGAATGTTTGAACCGGTCACGATGACGCGCTCGGCCTCAGCGGCCGCGCCCGCCGCGGGAGCGCCTGCCGCGGCACCACCCGTCGGGGGCGGCGCCTGCGCAAACGCGGTTGAACTAAGGAACATCAGTACGCCGATGATAGCGAGATGTTGCCGGGATGACTTGCTAAACCAGGTGGTTTTCATATCTGTTTCTCCAGTACTTTGGTTAGGGTTATGGCAAATTAGTTTGTGCCAATTGGGAGCAACATTAAGTCCAGTGAGTAACTGGCGTTAGGACATAAATCCGACAGTTCGAGCCAGTGCTAGTAGCCGCGGGTGTAGTTCCCCAGGTGCCGGAGCTAGCACGACAACACAATGAGTATTGCGTTCAATCACCTTCCATTTATGGCCAAGTATTTGGCTTTGGCGATTTGGTCGCGACTGCAACGTCATTGCCAGCATTGTGCTAAATCGTTAAGCACACAGATTCGCAGTGTATGTCCACACGAACGAGTTTAAATACGCTGAACACGCAACAGGCGACACTTCACCGCGTGCACGATCCAGCTGATCTGTTCGGCCTAGAACTTCGGAAACTAGGCGTGAGCTAGTGTTAGCTGCGCGGGTTGCCACTCGAATGATTCTTTCTCTGATCCGATTCCAAGCCGCGCCCGATAGGTGCTCGGCCGCATACCTACATGCCGTTCAAACGCTCGACTGAATGCGTCCGCGCTCTTGAACCCAACGGAGACCGCAACGTTATCGATGGTATTGCGTGGAACGAGCAGCCGCCTTTGTGCCTCAGTGACGCGGGCGCGACACACAAATTCAGCCGGTGTTTTCCCAAAAACATTCGTGAAGACGCGAGTAAAATTCCGCGGCGACATGCACGCTCGCTGCGACAGCGATTCTATCGAAAGGTCGTGGCTCAAATTGCACAAGATCCAGGCAGCAAGGTCCGCGAATCGGTCCACTGATTGAAGCTGGAATTGTAGCGGCTCGGAGTATTGTTCCTGAGCGCCGGGTCGTTTGAGATGAACTACCAGATCACGAGCCAGGCGTAAGGCCACATTGCGCCCGTAATCCTCTTCAATCAGAGCCAGCGAAAAGTCTATCGCCGCTGTGCCGCCGGCACAGGTATAGAACGGCCCGTCCTTAATAAATAAGATGTTCGGGTTAACCCGGAGCTTGGGAAACCGAAGGGCGACATCCTTTGCAAATCGCCAGTGAGTGGCGACCTGGCGCCGGTCAAGCAGACCCGTGGCGGCCAAAGCATAGATCCCGGTGCCCAGTGCTGCAATGCGTCTGGTGGTAGGAGCTCGATAGTTGAGCCATTTCGCAATCGTTTTACGCACTTTGGGTGCAGGAATGCGATTTTCGCCGGGGACAATGAGCGTGTCGAATGGCGGTGCGCTCTCAAAGTCACACTGGGGTTTGACCAGCAGCCCCGACTCCGTCTCACACGGTTCGGCCGTGACACCTACGGTGACGACCTGGTAGCACCGACACTCACATGCTCCATACGCGTTGGGAAGCACAGCGCGGGAAAAGGCCTCCGCGGCGCCGGTCAGGTCCGCAGCCGTCATCTGCTCCAAAACTACGAGACCAACAGTCTTCGGGCTCATGATGTCGCGGGTTTATCAAGCGCGAACGCCGTGGTTGTCTGTGCTCTCGGTTTGATCACTTGCCACCTGCTAAAGGTGTAAATCGTGCCACTTTGGCAATTCTTTCTCAGACTCACACAATGATAAGCCACAAATCCGACAAAAACGGCTCATGCATTAGTTAACTGGACGCCGCCCTTCGCGAGATTACTTTGCATCTCCTATGGTCACGGCAGAGCCGATTGGGGCAGGCGGTGGGCAGGAATTCAAGGAAGGCGGTCCACCCATTGAGATGACGCGCGAGACTTACGAGTCTCTCCGGCGATTGGCAGCGCGGTATCTTAGCGGCGAGCGGCCTGATCATACGTTGCAAGCTACTGCTCTGTTGCACGAGGCTCTTTTGCGGGTCCTAAAACAACCGGAAAGTAGTTGGCGCAATGAGGCGCATTTGATTTCCTTCGCCGGTCGCGCCATGCGTCGTATCCTGATTAGTTATGGAGTAGCTCGGACTCGTGATAAGAGAGGCGGACGAGAGCTAGTTAAACTACCTCTTGATGAAGCACTCGACTTTTGCGTTGAAAGAAATATTAATATTGCCGCCGTGGATGAAGCCGTCGAAGAGTTGACACAGATCGATCGTCGACAGGCGCAGATTGTTGAACTTCGATTCTTTGCCGGACTTACCGTTGAGGAGATTGCTAAAACATTGGCCCTGTCGCCTGCAACCGTGAAACGAGATTGGGCTACGGCGAAGTTATGGTTGCGCGCACGACTGGCTGAGTAGTAAATAATAGAAGAATGTCAGACGATCCCGCAAGTGTTGTTAATTTAGTGCCATTGCAGTGGTATCGTCTAAAAGAGATTCTCGCGAATGCGCTGGAGGAGAGTTCGCCGGAGCGACGTGCCACTACCCTTCGTGAATCTTGTGCCGACGATACTATGCTGTTGCGCCAGGCTGAGACCCTTCTTGCAGGCGATACGGATACTTTGGAACAATTCGCTGAATTCGCCGCGACCCGACTCCGGACCGAGGAGCCAGATCGGATGGGCGAACGAGTTGGCGCTTACGTAATTGTCAAACAACTCGGTCGCGGCGGCATGGGAGCAGTTTATCTTGGCGAACGAGCCGATGGACAGTTTCAGAAGCAGGTCGCGATCAAGATACTTAAGCGTGGCACGGATACGGACGAGGTTCTGCGGCGCTTTGCGGTAGAACGTCAGATTCTGGCTAAGCTCGACCATTCGAACATCACCCGACTACTGGATGCCGGGACAACGCAAGATGGACTGCCTTATTTTATAATGGATTATGTGGAGGGTGTTCCTATTACGGAGCTTGCTCACAAACAGAACCTGTCCCTCGCAGATCGGCTGCACCTTTTTCTAAAGGTATGTTTTGCAGTCGAGTTTGCGCATCACAACGGTGTCATCCACCGCGATATCAAAGCGACAAACATTCTGGTTAAGAGCAACGGAGAACCGAAGCTACTCGATTTCGGTATCGCAAAGATGCTTGGATCGCCAGATGATGACGTAACTAGCCCAGTCGAGCGCAGAATTACGCCCAGGTATGCGGCTCCGGAGCTGTGTCGTTCCGAACCAGTGACTCCGGCGGCTGACGTCTACTCACTCGGACTTGTCTTACTCGAACTAATCACAGACGAGAACGTTCCCGGCGGAACGTGTGCCAAAACGGTTTTGCAGACAAAGCTGCAGAACAGCGTCAACCCCGCTCTTGCTGTCATAATCAGGCGCGCGACACAAACTGAGCCGGGAAAACGTTATGCTTCGGCAGCCGAATTAGGCAATGCGCTGGAGCAATTTCTCTCAGGTGCAGCCAGACGCAAGTCTGCAAAACTCTTTCGGGCAGGTAGCACGCGAGCACACTACTTTCGCTGGTGGCTTGTCGCCGCCGTCCTTTTGGTTGTGATCGCCGCTGGGGCTTTGTTACGCGGCTATGGCGGCTGGCCCTTCCGCCTGGCCCAGAATCCGCTGCCGCCCACATCCACCTCCTCAAACTCGGACGGGACCCGCTTGATGGCCGTGCTGCCATTTAAACCGCTCGGACATGACATCAATGACGAGCTGCTCGGACTCGGGATGGCCGACGCGGTCATCGGTCAGATGAGCAAGGTGAAAGAAATTCGAGTCCTGCCAACCAGTGCTGTTTTGAAGTTGAAACGAGAGGCAGAGGATCCATTGCTTGCCGCTCGCGCCTTGAAGGCAGATGCTGTCCTGACGGGAACCGTGCAGCGCTCCGGAGACCGTATTCGGGTAAGCGTTCAACTTGTCGACGGCAAGACGGGCCGAGCTTTATCGTCGGACAAGTTCGACGAAACCTTCACGAACGTCTTCGCGATTCAGGATTCGATCTCGAGTCAGATCACAAAGGCATTAGCGATCGACCTAACAGCAGATCAACGGAAGCAGGTTACGAAGCGTTACACGAAGAGTACGGAAGCTTACAACGCCTATTTCATGGGCCTTCACTTCTATAACAAACGCTCCAAAGAGGGATTAGAGAAGGCCATCGACTATTTTCTCCAGGCGACGCAACTTGACCCCGACTACGCGCTGGCCTATGCGCTCTTGGCAGACTGTTACTGCCTGCAGGAATACTACATGTTTGTCCCTGCAAGTCAGGCCACCAACAACTGCAAGACAGCGGCGGAACGAGCGCTCTTATTGGATGATTCTGTCGCCGAGGGCCACGTAGCCATGGCAATGGTACAGGTCCGCGAAGGAGATTATCGTGCCAGTATGGAATCCTTGCGACGGGCGCTGGAATTAAACCCCAACCTCGCTGTCGCGCATCTGCGTTATGCCTGGGAGCTGACTGATGCAGGCAGACTGTCCGAAGCCGTGTTGCAGATGAAGCGCGCCCAGGAACTGGATCCGATTTCCGCGACCAACAATACTGCTTTGGGAGTGATCCTCATCTTCGATCGGCAGTCCGAAAAGGCGTTGTTTTACTGTTCCCGGGCCGGTGAGCTCGAGCCTGATAATCCTGCAATACAAGAGAATATCGCAGCCGCATATGTTCTCAATGGTAGGTACGATTCAGCCATTCAGGCTTACCGCAGGTGGATCGAACTGGCGCCGGACCAAAAGGGCAAAGGCCTCGCTGCGATCGCGGAAGTGCTGTACCGCGCAAACCGCAAAGGAGAGGCGGACGCACTCATGCAAGAAGTCTTGCGCCTTGCCGCAAATGGCAAGGCGGACGCCTTTTCCATTACCGGGACCTACAGCGCGGCTGGGGAACTGGATCAGGCCTTCGAATGGTTTGATAAGGCACTCGCGGATCGCATGCTTCTACCGCGCTTCATCCTTTACGCACCTGAGCTGGATAGCTTGCGGACAGATCCGAGGTTCGTTGAGCTATTGCGCAAGCATGGTCGGGAGACGCTGGCGGACGAATTGTCCGCCCATTGAATCGCAAAAATTTGTTACCGTAAGTTGCCGTTGTGTTCCCTGACGCGGGCGTGCGATTTCCGACTCGCCTACGGCGGAACGCGAAGCTGGTTTCCGGCTTCACGGCTTTGCCGTCTATCTCCAGCAGCGGATATGCAAGAAAGTTCCACGCCGATGGTGATTTCGTTTTGAGAAATGTCGTGGCGCAGCTTGTGAAACGGCGGATAACTACGTGCCGCAGCGGAAATCCCTGACGGTGCGCGATACTGGGTTCGAACCAGTGACCCCTACCGTGTCAAGGTAGTGCTCTACCACTGAGCTAACCGCGCCCTTTGTTGAAGTGATCCGCCTTCGCCCCTCGAAAGGCGGGTCCGGCGTGACAGGTAAGTGAATCAGTGATCGGTAGTGAGTCAAGATCGACGCTACGGATTGCGTTCGATTGAATAAATCGATTACCTTCATGCAAATCCGTGAGAACCTCGCCTCTCGCTATTGTCTTTTTTGTCATCGCTGCTTTTCTCGGCGCGCTCGGGCAGTTCTATTACAAATCCGGCGCGGAAAAGGCAGGGAACACGCTCGCGAGTTACATTTTCAACGCGCGCCTTCTGGCTGGAGTAGTTTGCTACGTTGCGGTGATGGTGCTTTTTGTGGCGGCGTTTAAACGCGGTGGTGCTCTTACGGTTCTCTATCCGATTTATGCCAGCACTTTCATTTTTGCCGCGATCATCGCCTGGTTCGCCTACAGCACGCCAATTCGCCCCGTGCACCTCGCGGGCTTTGCCTTGTTGATTGCCGGAATGTACCTGCTCGGACGTTGATGGACTCATATCAAATCGGCGATCGCCGACCGCTCGCATCGCGCCGTTGGAAAATATCAGAGAAGGCCGCACGTTGGCTGGCGCGCCGCGGCGCCACGCCGAATGCGATTTCCATCTTCGGAATGATCTGCGGAATCCTCGCCGGGATCATGTTTGCTCTGACAACCGGCGCCGCGCATCCGTGGTTCGTTTGGGTCCTGGGCGCCGTCTTCGTCCAGTTGCGACTCCTCGCAAATCTTTATGACGGCATGGTCGCGGTTCTGCGTCAGGTTGCGTCGCCAGTGGGCGAACTGTACAACGAAGTTCCCGATCGGGTGAGCGACGCTGCGACGTTAATCGGTTTTGGTTACGCTACCGGTTCCGGTCCGGTGCTCGGTTTTGTCGCAACCATCTTTGCCATCTTTCTCGCCTATTTGCGGGCACAGGGCAAAGTCGCCGGTGCGCATCAGGAATTTTGCGGGCCGATGGCGAAGCAACAACGCATGGCGACGGTCACCATCGCCGCGATTGCCTGTGCCGTTGTTCCAGGCGCGAGCGACTGGCAGATTCCGATGTTCGCGCTCTGGGTGATCATCGCCGGCAGCATCGTGACAATCATTCGCCGAATGCAACGAATTACTACAACGCTTCGGCGTTAGTAAGATGGATCCTGCGACACGGGAGCGGTTATTTGGATTTCGGCACGCCTTCGATTCGCCGGTGACACTGTGGATCACGATCGCAGTGATCGCCGCGCTCCTCATTGCGGCGATCATCATTTGGTTGCTGCGTGCGGCTGGCCGCACTAGCGACAAGCTCCACGATGAGCTGGTAAAGCGCGTCGTTTCCTGGGCGGTGATGACGCCGTTGCTGCTCGGACCGGTCCTGCTCGGCGCAGCATGGACAATTCTGGCCGTCGCGATTTTGAGCATTCTCTGCTATCGCGAGTTCGCTCGCGCCACCGGCTTTTTCCGGCACCGCTCGCTCAGCATCGTAGTCGTACTCGGCATTATCGCGACCACCTTTGCGATCGCTGATCATTGGTACGGATTCTTTGTCGCAATCCCACCGCTGACCATGGTGCTGCTGGCAATCGTTGCGATTCTCCGCGACGAACCACGCGGTTACACACAGCGCGTCAGCCTAGGGGTAATCAGTTTTTTATTGTTCGGCCATTGTCTCGGCCATCTTGGTTACATGGCGAACGACGCCGATTTTCGTCCGATCGTGATGCTGATCATTTTGACGGTCGAATTAAATGACGTCTTTGCTTACATCACTGGCAAAACTTTCGGGCACCGCAAAATCACGCCGCAGACGAGTCCGAACAAAACGCTCGGTGGGGCGCTCGGCGCATTGGTCCTGACGACAACGCTGGTCTCTACCGTCGGTCATTTTGTCTTCGCTGGTTCGGGCGTCGACACGCCGGAAAAATTGATTGGGCTGGGATTAATTGTCAGTGTCGCGGGACAATTTGGCGATCTGATGGTGTCGTCGATCAAACGCGATATCGGGATCAAGGACATGGGAGTCACAATTCCCGGCCACGGCGGATTGCTTGATCGGTTCGATAGCATACTACTGGTCGCGCCCGCGGTGTTTTATTACATCGAATTTTTCCGTGAGTTTGGGATGGACCAGCCCGTGCGAATTTTTACCGGCGGCGGTTAAGAAATGGAAGAATGGCGCTTCGAACCCGCGCATGACTTCGGATTAAACGCCGAACAACGGCGGCTAAGTTTGCGCCGCGAGGTCGGGCTGGAAAGCGCGATTTCGTGTTTTTTCTGGCGATCGATCACGCGTGCTTACCTTGCCATCGCACATCGCTTAAAAATTCGCGGCCGGGAGAATTTACCGGAGCACGCTCCGTTTATTCTGGTGGCGAATCATGCGAGTCATCTCGATGCCATTATCCTCGGAGGAATTCTGCCATTGCGATTTGTCGGCGCCGTCTTTCCGATTGCCGCCGGCGACACATTTTTTACCAAACGGGCGTCCTCGATTTTCGCGACCGCATTTATGAACGCGCTCCCAATCTGGCGAAAAAATTGCGGCGCGCATTCACTGGAAGATTTGCGGGAGCGATTGATGCAAGGCGCGTGCATTTACATTTTGTTTCCGGAAGGAACACGCTCTCGCACGGGCGAGATGGCGCCGTTCAAACCCGGGCTTGGGCGACTAGTCGCGGGAACGAACATCCCGATCGTGCCTTGTTACCTGAACGGAACATTTTCGGCTTTGCCGGTATCGGGAACCGTGCCGCGCTGGAAAAAAATTTCGGTGCACGTGGGGAAGCCATTGTCATTTGTGGAGACGACGAATGATCGTACTGGTTGGGGATCGATTGCAGCAGCGACAGAAGATGCGGTGCGAAATTTAATGACTTAGGCGTCCGAAGTTGCCGAGACAATGCGCTATCGTTCGGTTCTGGGGAGCGCACGCGCTCCCCAGAAAGATCAATCCGCCGTGACGCGTACCGACGTTACGCTGCCAATTTGACCGCGTCTTTGTGGCCGAGGATTTTGACGGTTTGCTGGAGCTGCTCGGTTTTTAGCGGCTTCTTCAAGACCGTGATCGGACCTTTAGCCAGGATGCGATCGAGCATTTCGCTGTCGGGATAACCGGTGATGATGATGACAGGACAATCGGGTTGCTCCCGTTTCACGAAATCGTAAACGTCATCGGCCGGGCCATCGGGCAATTTCAAATCGAGGAAGACGAGATCGAATCGCTGTTTCTCGAGCGCGGCAATCGCTTCCTTGACGGTTCCGACAACAACGCGACTAAAGCCAATCTTCTTGAGGAAGAGCTTGAATAAGTTTTGCAAGCTCTCGTCATCATCGACAACGAGAACAGTCGGTTGACCCGACTTCTCTTCCTTGAGGATGTCTTTATCGAGCGCGTTCTTTTTGATTCGCCAACGACCACCGATTTGAATGGCAGGCAACTGTCCGCGCTGAACTAAGTAGTAAACCGTCGGAAGCGGAATTCGGAGATATTTGGCGGTTTCCTTAACGGTAAGCAGGTTATGCATGACAAGGTTTCATCACCTTGCGCCTGCTCACGCAAGATTTATTCACGATTTTATGATTATAAACACTAGAATCAAATGTCAAACGTTTCTTTTTCCAGAAGTGCCAAAATCTCGTGCCTCAGGGCGCAACACCGGATGATGACCGAGGAAATGCAGGTTTCTTCCTCTCGAGGACAAGGATTCCGGCGAGGGATGCCGGGAACCATGCTTGCTTTCGTCGCTGGACAAGCGAAATGCCGCGGTGAACTATTCGCATTCGCGATGAGCGTTCTTTTTTTCAAGCGCTTCCTGAAGCGGCCCCTGCAAATCGCCTCGATTGTGCCCAGCTCGCAGGCGCTGGTCGAGCGAGTAGCGAGCAAAATTGATTTCGACCGCGCTCGCGTCATCGCTGAGTACGGTCCCGGCGAAGGCGTGCATTCGCGCGCGCTAGCACAACGGATGCGGCCGGACGCGCAATTATTATTGTTTGAACTTGATCCCGCGTTTTCGCGCGACCTGACCCGGCAGTTCGCCGGTGACCGGCGCGTATGCGTGATCAATGCCAATGCGGCGACCATTCGATCGGAACTGGCCAAACGCGGTATTCCTCACTGCGACTACATCATCTCCGGAATTCCATTCAGCATTCTCGAGATTGAAAGAAAACGTAATCTGCTGCGCGAAACCCACGACGCCCTCGGCCCCGGGGGCGCCTTCATTATTTATCAGGTGACAAACGAACTGCGCCAGCACGCGATCGATTTTGCGCCTGAGTCCGAGTCCGAATATTTCCTGCAAAACATTCCGCCGATGTTTATCACCGTTTTCCGCAAAGGCGGCGAACTGGACGGAAACGGCGCGATTGATCCTGCCCACTCGCAGTTCTCGTCCAACTACGCGCGATGAAAAGCGTCGAATCGCGCATCGAAAAAGATTCGATGGGCGAAATATCCGTGCCCAAGGACGCACTTCATGGCGCATCGACTCAACGCGCGGTTATAAATTTTCCCATCAGCGGGTATCGGTTCAGCCGACCGTTCATTCGCGCGCTAGGTTTGATCAAATGGGGCGCGGCCCAGGCCAACCATGATCTCGGGCTGCTCGACGCCCATCGCTCCGCCCTCATCGTGCAGGCCGCGGAAGAAATGGCTGAAGGCAAACTCGATGAACACTTCCCACTCGACATTTTCCAGACCGGCTCAGGCACGAGCACGAACACGAATGCGAACGAGGTGATCGCAAACCGCTGCGCACAGCTTGCCGGCAAGCCGATTGGCTCGCGCGAGTTGGTGCACCCGAATGATCACGTCAACATGGGACAGTCGAGCAACGACGTCATTCCATCCGCCATTCACGTGAGTGCGGCCGAACAATTGAAAGATTGCCTGTTGCCGGCGCTGGAGAAATTATTCGGCGCGCTTTCGAGCAAGGCGAAGGAATTCGATCACATTATTAAGATCGGGCGCACCCATTTGATGGACGCGACGCCGGTGCGACTCGGTCAGGAATTTGGCGGCTACGCCCAGCAGGTGGCCTACGCCAAGGCGCGCACAGAAAAAGCGATCGAGGTCTTGCGCGAGCTTGCTCTCGGCGGCACCGCCGTGGGCACGGGCTTAAATCGGCATCCGGATTTTCCGGCAAAAGTGATGCGGCATCTGCATCAACGCACCGGGATCGAATTTTTTGAAGCGCGCGATCATTTCGAAGCGCAAGGGGCAAAGGACGCGGTCGTGGAAGCAAGCGGTCAGTTAAAAACAATCGCGACCAGTTTATTTAAGATCGCCAACGACATCCGCTGGCTTGGGAGCGGACCACGCTGTGGCATCGGAGAGATTCAATTACCTGCGACCCAACCGGGCAGCTCCATTATGCCCGGGAAAGTGAACCCGGTCTTGTGCGAATCGATGATGATGGTGTGTTCGCAGGTTTTCGGAAACGACACAACCATCACCTGGGCGGGAGCGAACGGAAACTTCGAATTGAATGTGATGATGCCGGTGATGGCACACAATATTTTGGAATCGATCCGGCTGCTGGGAAATGTGGCCGACGCCTTTACCGAAAAATGCGTGGTCGGGATCGAGGCAGACGAGGAAAGATGTCGCGAACTGGTGGAATTATCCATGGCGATGGTGACGAGCCTGGCGCCAAAGATCGGGTACGATCGCGCGGCTGAGATCGCGAAGGAAAGTGCGCGGACCGGCAAAACGGTGCGGGAACTTTGCCAAGAGAAAAAGATTTTGCCGGAAAAAGAGCTGAATGAGGCTCTCGACCCGGTGGGGATGACCGAGCCGGGCGGGACCGGGTCGGCGGGCGGTTAAGAAAATGCGGGCAAAACTAGCGGGGGCCAGTCTAATCGTTAGCCTGCTAACGATCTCCTTGCCCGCAGCAGAGAAGCCGCTCGACGTTTCTGCGATCGTGCCAAAAACCGAGGCGGAAAAGATTCTTGGCGAGCCGGTCCGAAATCCGACTCCGTTGAACGTAACTGGAAAAGACGGTTACTACTCGAAGTGCAATTACTACAGCACAAAATCTGTGCGTTCGCTTCTGTTGCGCGTCCGCCAAGCCAGCGAGGGTAGCGTCGATGCGCAGATCGAGTTTAATCAGGTAACAGGTAACGGCGCCAAATTCCAGACGATTGACGGCCTGGGGGAGAGAGCCGCCATGTTGAACGGCGTTCCGGAGAACGGACTACCCCCGAACGTGATTATGCTTTACGTGGTGAAGGGAAAATCTTTTGTCACCATCGGCGTCGGCGGAATGGCCGATGAAGAAGCAGCGCTAACAAAAGCGAAAGAGATCGCAGAGAAGGTTCTGGCGCAACTCTAGAGCGAGTTGCGCCGTTTTCGCCACAACGGCAGGCGCCTCTTTCGCGCTGTCCAAAGAATATTTCACCTTTCTAATGCGGCGCACCGTGTGTGTCTCATTGTTTGTCCGCTGGTTTTGGCTGCTACGACGTGGTTGTTTCCGACGCTCGCGGGTTTAACATTTTGGCGTCATGGTAGCGAACGTTCATGGTCCGCAATTTTCCGGGGGGGCCAACATTGCGATCAAATGCCCCGCCCATACTTATGAACAAACGGTGGCGTTCTATCGCGATACTCTGGCATTGCCGTTGATTGAAGAGGAGGCGGATGGTTGCATTTTTCAATTCGGACCCAACCGGCTCTGGGTCGATCTGGTGCCAAACTTGAGTCAGCCCGACATTTGGCTGGAGTTAGAAACAAACGACACCGAAGCTGCCGCCTCGTTCTTAAAAGTGAATGGAATTCCACGCCGCGACGAAGTGGAACAATTACGGGAAGATTTCGATGGTTTCTTCATCTCCGCGCCAAATGGAGTGATCCATCTCGTGATCGGCCACGAAGAAGCGTGAAAGGCTTGCTGATCACGCTCGCGACCAGTGTCCTGGCCTGCTTGCCGACGGGCTTGATCTGCTCCGCGCCCACCAATGTTAACATGGGCAAAGGTTGTCTCGCGCACTTCGCGACTGCGAGTGAAGCCGCCGAAATTCTTACGCGCAAAGACGATTTCATCCAGCGACTCAGTGCTTTCGATCGTGCGGCCCGAATGAAAACCGACAGGACCGTTTCGGCGGAGGAGTTCCTGGCGTTTGTAAAGGCGAGCGTTTCTTCCTGGACAGATGCGGAGAAAGGGAAAGTCGAGGCGGCAATCGGTCAAATCCGGCCAGCGCTCGAAGCCCTCCCTCTTCCTTTGCCCAAAACGATTGCCTTGCTGAAGACGACCGGGGCTGAGGAGGGGCAAGCATTCTACACGCGGGATACGGCGATCGTCTTTCCGGAAGGTCAATTAACGGCAGCCAACCCCCCGCTGGAAAAAACGATCGCACATGAGCTATTCCATATTCTGTCACGCGAAAATCCCGCGATGCGAGAGGCGCTTTATCAGGCGATCGGCTTCACTGCCTGCGCCGAAGTCCAACTCGAGGCGTCGTTACAGCCGAGAAAAATTACCAACCCAGACGCGCCTCGAAATGACCATTCCATCCGGCTTCGCGTCGGTGGCAAGGAGGTTGCCGCTGTTCCCATTCTATTCTCCGCCACGGAAAAGTACGACACCCACCGCGGTGGCGAGTTTTTCTCTTATTTGCAGTTTCAATTCCTGATTTTGGAAAACGGATCCGGTAGTTTGAGTGCCGCCGAGGTGGTGCCGCCATCGAGAGTCTCCGGCTTTTTTGAACAGGTCGGGCGAAACACGGATTACGTCATTCACCCGGAGGAAATTCTGGCTGAGAATTTCGCCATGCTGGTTTTGAATGAACAAGAGGTAGCGTCACCCGCGATTCTGCAGCGGATTCGGGAGATCCTAATCCGGCGCTAGAAGGAAGTGGCGAGCGATTACGTCCTGCGCTTGATCGATCAGATCGCGCTGCTGCTGACGGAGATTTTGCAGCTTCGAAAATTCGGTCGTGCGGGAGAAGCGCGGGAACAAATTTCGAAAGCTTGTCTGAAAAACGTCGGCCTGCCATTTGCGCTGGTGAAACGTTCGGCGCCGGAAACGATTTTGGAGATCCTGGCGTCCGGCGGGGGCACGCAGCACGTCCGCGCCATCATGCTGGCGGAACTCCTCTTGCAGGATGCCGAACTGGCGGAGTCGGCTGAGCAGAAACGCGAAGCGCTGATCAGCCGCGCTCAGGCGCGAGCGTTGATCGCGCACAACCTCGCACAGCTATCGGTACAAGATCAAACCATCTACCGGGCAAAGCTCGACGCCTTGATCCAATTAGAGATGCCGTCCAAAGATCGTTAGGTCGCGGAGGGTTTGATCAACGCGCGCGACGCCGGGTAGGAAACCCCAGCGTTCGAAACCGGCGGCGTGGAAGAGCGCGATACTGGGTTCATTGTGGCTGAAAATTAAGCCGACAAGGGAATGCATTCCCAGCTGCGGGCCGCGCGCAATCGCTTGCTGCAATAGCTTTCGGCCAATACCGCGGCGCCGGAATTTTTCATTGACGAAAACGCTGACTTCAACAGTGCCGCGATAGGCGCAACGCGGCAGAAATTCACGGAAGCTAAGCCAACCGGCTATGGCGCCGTCCAATTCTGCTACCCAGATCGGATATTGCGCCGGGCAATGCGCGCTGAACCATTCGCGGCGGCCCTCAACAGTGACCGGTTCCAGTTGCGCCGTGGAGAGGCGCGTGGCTATCGCGGCATTATGAATTTCAACGATCGCCGGAAGATCGGCTTCGATGGCATCGCGCAGCACAATTCCTGTAGTGGCGGCCATTGGCTACGGCCCATCGATTTTTCCTTGAGATGCCGCGGCCATCGACCGCGGCTACAACGGTGGCGGGCTATAGAAGAGAGCGCTGTCAAACGTCGGCTGAAAATCGTCGCGTGAGGTTTCACCGATATGAAATCGTGGGCTAATGGCGTTTTGCAGCGCGCAATATATTTCCAGATCGGCGCGGCCATCTCGTTCCAATTGTGCGCGGACGGCGCTGGCGGCCAGTTCCGGGGTATTGCAATCTCGGGAGAGATGGCCGAGCACGACACGTTCAATTTTTCCAGGCAACAATTGCTCGAGGACGCCGGCGGCGGCGGCATTGGAAAGGTGGCCGTGTCGCGACATGATCCGTTGCTTCACCGGCCAGGGCCGATGCGGATCGTTCTGCAAGAGTTTCTCGTCATGATTCGTTTCGATAACGAGCGCATGCACTTCCCGCAGGTGTTCGATCAACATTTTTGTCGGATAACCAAGATCAGTGATGAAACCGAGGCCACGATTGCCGGCATGAAACGCGTAACCGACTGGGTCTACCGCATCGTGCGGGACGGGAAAACTTTGCACCAAGATATCGCAGATGGTGAACTCGGTGCCGGTGCGAAAAATTCGCCAGTTTTTGTATTCGCTTAGACCGAAGCAGCGGATCGCTTCCGCAGTTTGCGCATTGCAATAAATGGGAATCGCAAACTTTCGGCAGAGCACCTCCAGCCCGCAGACGTGATCACCATGTTCATGAGTTAGAAGCAGGCCGTCGAGTTGTTCGGGCGCAACGCCGCATTGTTCTAGCCGGACAATGATCTGCCGCGCGCTCAGTCCGCCGTCGATCAAAATGCGGCAATGAGTGGTGGAAACGAGGGCACTGTTCCCGGCGCTGCCGCTGCCGAGCATGGTCAAACTGAACACGGCTGATCTTTAGCGGAACGAAATTGTAAAATCAATGGAGCGATAGGGAAATACGCTCATGCCTTGGATAATCCGGCTTGTGCGCAATGAAGAATGATGCGGGCAAACGGAATCGGGATGAATAATTTTGAGTTTTCCTGCTCTTCGTAGCGCTCAATGGTCTTGTAACCGACCTTCGACCGAACGCGTTGATACATCTGAGTTTCGATCGTAATCACCCCGCTCTGGCGCTTCGCGACAGCCTGGACCCGTATGAGATCACTGGCTCGCATTCTGGCGTTAACGAAATTGTAAGTGCTCCAGCTCGCGGCCGCGAGTGAAGCGGCCGATTTCCACCTGCCTTTTGGATGCTCGTCCAGCAGCTGAACGGCGACGACCTTACTGGCGACGTCTGTCACCAGATAGAGACGGTTAAAGTGTCCCTCGAAGGCGCCATCGTATCCTATATAGTACATGGAATTTTTCGGGAAACCGGGCGTTGCCAGCGGAACCCTTGAGGGAATGGCGTGGGCCAGACCGAGCGCCGCGACCGCTTGTTCGGAATCCATCAAATAATTGACGCCATTGTAGATCTTTGTGCCGGCACCGCTGAGATCGACCGCTTCGGTGCAGTGGGGCGAGAGAAGCAACTGCAATTCTCGCATGGTGATGTCGCCGCCTTGCATTCGTGAGTCGTAGCCCGGTTGGAGAGAGACTTGTAATTGCGAGGCGGGAGTTGAGGATGGCTGCCAGGCGGGCTTCGTCGAGATAATCGGCGTGGTCGGGGCAGCACTGGCATCCGGCGGCTCGCTCGTGGATTTCTCAAAGCGAGCGGCCGCAATCGGGATTGTCTGCACCTCGCCCATATAATTGACGCGGACCGAGGTAGTATCACTTGAGACAACCGGAAGTCTCATCCCAGCGGGCAAAATGGTCTCTCCATAGGCAATTTTGACCTTTACCGGCTGAGTCAAAACAACGAACCCCCGAGCAGGCGCCGCGGTTAAGGTATTCGGCGACTGAGCCGGTGGTGATGCGTTTGCGATCGGCTGTTCGGACAGACAAAATACAGCAGCAATGGCTATCGAAATCAGTGCTTCGCGTACGTTGACGCGCAGAAGGCAGTTAAACACGCGTGGTGTTTTACCCGACAGGCAAAATCAAATCAACAAGCGATGGAACAGCGGGTAAAGGAGTATTCAATTAGTGAGTGAGGCGAAGGAGAACGCGTCTCCTCAACTCCATTCTGCCTCAGGCTAGAAGCCTAACCCCCGGTCGATCCATCAACGCGAAGATGTGCGCTTTCTTCGCGGAATAATCGAGAGAGCGAAATTGGCGGATTTCCTCCAGCCTACGCAGACCGTTGAGGGTATCGAGATATCGGGTATAGCTGGCAGCGAGTTCGCAGGTCTCCAGATAGCGCCCGCGCAAATTTTTATCGCGAAAGGCTTCGGGGCATTGCCGCGCGAAAAGATGAAAACGCAGCCAACGGCGATCGGTCCGAGAAACGCGCTGGGTTTTGCGAAAAAAAGCGACGAATAAGAGAAGGACGAGATAAGTATCGACTTGCGCCTGCAACTCGAGATTGCGGGCAAATTCTTCCGAGGCGATCCCGCGATGGCCATTCTTGAACTGGAGCGCCGCATGCAACGCGTGATTCAATTCCTCAACGAAAACGATGAGGGAGCGAATATTAGAATCGCTCAGTCCGCTGCGCGGGTCGTGCCGCTCAAGCTGATCGATGAGCCAGCGTGAATAATAAATCCCAACGTAAAGCTGATCACCGGCATGCCGAAGAAAAGTGCGCGCGAGTTCGTTCAGTTCGCGCGCGGAAGCACCGGCCAGCTTGCTGAGTTGAAGGGAGCGGGCTCGATCAATAATGCAATCTTCCAGATTAATACCGACCTGCGCGTAAGTGCGTTCGAAGAGGCGCTGGATCTGGCTGAAAAGCGTCTCGTTCATACCAGTGCGGGTCTGTCGCCTTCATCCAGAGTCAGCAAACGGTCAGCCAGTTGATTAAGCGCAAGTCGGACATCGCGAAAACGATCGGCCAGCTCGGCAAAGACGTCGTCAAGCTCACAGCGCCGAGCGGTAGCATGAGAAGAGAGAAGATGATAATTGCGCCGGCCAATATTTTCGTAAAAGCCGATGTCGGGCGCGCCGCGCAAACTGCGTCGCTGCGTATTCTCATGAAAGATTCCGCTGATGAAGAGCGAGTAATTGCCGACGTGAGCTCGAAGCAAGAATGCTTCGTCCTGGGTCGCGCGGGAAAGCGCGATTAACATATCGGAGAGATACTGGCGTGGCGATTCGTCGTCGGCTTGCGGCCCTCGCAAGGCGTGGGCACGCGAGAAATTTTCCAACAGCGAGCCGACGTAATCGCATAACTTGCGATCACGGATTCCAGCGTCGCGCAAGACATAGCGCGCCAAAACATAAAAGTAGAATTGAGAGGAAATTCGCAATTGAGCGTCGTTGCAGAGAATGGCCTGGATCAGACGCGGCGAATCAAGGACAGAATCGCGGGTCTCGGAATCGGAGAGAAGGTCGACCAGGGAAACGGATTCGGATTGGGAACGCGCGAGAGTGCGGACAACAAAATCGAAGTCCGTAGCGGTAAACCGCGCCCGACAATTCGCTTGAATCATCGAGATCCTATTATGAGCAGTGTCGATGCCAAAAAGCAAGCCTAACCGGCGGCCGCCCCGAGAAAAAGGCGAGGAAGGAGGTGATTATTTTTCTACCTTCAAATGGCCCAACGAAACGGGCGGAGTCAGCAAATTCGAGGGTTGGCCGCGACCGGTGGTTTGGGACCAGGCTTGCCTGCTGTTATCAAGGAAAAGCGCTTCGAGAATGTAATCCCCGGGTATCAGTTCGGTCGTGGTAACAGTCCAATTCTCGAGATGGATCCCTTCAGCTACCTCAGGCGCGCACAAGCCTTTGACAAACAGCGTACTCTTTTGATCGCGCGAAAGGCGGAGAACCATCCAGGGAAATACGTCGCGCTCGCCCTGAAACTTCCAATGTAAACGAATCTCAAGAAGCTGCGGAGGTGAAACGGTCTTGTTGCCGGTTTCAATCGCGAGGAGCTGGGTAGCACCGACAGCGAAGACTCGTGCCTCGTCACTCAAGGATTCCTTGCTGGTAAAAGCCGTCATTGTGCCTCCGGTATTCCGCAGGAGCGTGAGTTCGTCCTGCGACTCTGCGGTCCAAGTGGTGCGCTTGAGGAAGTCATGGAGCAAGCGATCACTCGACGGGATGATCCGTCCATCGACTGTTTTCATCGTCGGATGATAGAAACCTGCACTTGGATCGAAGGTGGCTGAGTCTCGATAATCAATCAGCACAAAATCGGTTGGCGGTGGCGGCTGGTACGACGACCGGCTCAGGGTTTTGAGCCCTTTCAAGATGTAATGCAGCGAGTACAATTTTTCCCGCATTGCGAGGTGCGAAAGGTACGGGAGCGGCGCTACCACGCTGCTGGTCGGTGGGATTTGCGCGATGAATGCGTTCTTGCGTGCGCGCTCCGGCCCGCCTTCGAGCCAATCGGCGTCTCTGGAAACGATGCCGGAGAGAAGGCCGAGCCAAAATTGTGCGATCACACAAGCGACAACGATGAGCCACGGAACAATGCGCGGCAGCAACGGCGGAAGTTTCCAACGATCTGAAACCCGCAATTGCTTCAACCGATGCAATCCAAAAGAGTGCGAGGAGTGGTGCGCCGTAATGAAGGTGAATCATCCACTCCGAGGAGCGCCAGGACAGGAGATGCTGCAGCAGGATGGGCGTGGCGATCAGAATCCAGCGTGGCCTCAACAGCGGCAAGCAAAGAAACGGAAAGAGAAGGCCCCAAACAAGATTTCCGTGAGTAAGGGATTCGAGAAGTGCTTGTCCGATTAGTTGCGGGCGGACGAACGCGTTGAGCAAAATATTTCCAGCCGAAGTTCCGAGCCGATCGTACAAGCCAAGATAATCGATGTTACCGGAGTTAAGCGCCGGCGTGATGACGCGCGTGCAAATCACAAACCAGACAATGGCGACGCTCATCGGCCACACATACCAGCGGCATCGTTCAGCAAATGTGCGATCGCGTTCCAAAACGCAGAAAGTGGCGCAGTAGACTGCCAGAAGCGGTGCCATGTTTTCTTTGCATGCCAGAACCGCAACGAACCAGAGCCAGTGTCGCCCAAGCGACTTCGTCACTCGGGCCTGAAGCATTAACAGAAGGAAAGGTGCGGTTAGAGCTTCGGGATGGAACTCGTGCAGCGCGATGTAACCTGCTGCCGGCGCGAGAAGAATGGCAACCCCCAGCAGACATGCTCGTTTGTTATCAAACCCGAGCCGCCTTGCCATGCTGTAACCAACGGGCCCCATGCTGGCGAGAGCAGCGTTCTGCACCGCCACAAAAACCATGGGATGACGGAAAATGGCGAGGAGCGGGGCAAAGAGAAAAACGATCGGCTCGACGTGATTGCCGAGCAGGGGAACGTTTTCGACCGAGACATCGAAACGCCCGTGGATCAATTGCCAGATCGCCTGAACGTAATAGGCGAGGTCGAAGCTCCGATACTGGAAATCCGCCCAGCGCGCGTAGGAAGTCCAGGTCCAGACAAGGAAGAAAATGACGGCGACGGTCGTGATAACAACGTTGCCCGGTGTTCGCTCGTTACCTTTGATCATTCCTGGCTGGGGTCGCCGCAATTGACCCGCATTTTCACAGCTGCGGTGAACTGCTGCCAAGCTCAACTGTTTCCCGAAGCAATCAACGAAATTGGCGGAAGGGGTGGGATTCGAACCCACGGTGGGTTGCCCCACGCTCGATTTCGAGTCGAGTGCCTTAAACCGGACTCAGCCACCCTTCCTGAAGCGAGGAAGGTCCAACATTCAATCATCCAATGCAAAGTTCATTTGCCCATTTTCACCAGCAAGTTGTCCGGGATATCCAAGGCAAACGGTCGACGCGCGGCGTCATCGTCGTGGCGCCTGATTCCGAACAAGTCCTATTTTGTCGTGGACGTTCTATGACCGCCAGACTTTCACTCCTGATTCGACCCGAGATTCGTGTGGCGAGATCGCGAGTGTGGCGGCCAGCCGGAGTAAGCTCAATTCAGGTTTGATGAAGTGGCTATCGCGACGCCGGCAACTTCGGCGTCACGCATTGCCGTGCTGTGATACTCCGGTCGATACGTGTTCGTCCGATCACTGACGCGTCAGTGGGGATTCCCCCTTACGATAATGGAACCGTTGAAGGAACCGGACGTGGTTCCGAAGAGCACTTCTTGGTTTTCCACCGTAATCACTCGGTTCACGGTAAAGCTGCCTTTAGCGCCAGCATACCGGCCCGTCCCGCCCGTAATGGTGTGCGTTTCCACAATGTTTGAGACATTGGGATCTGCCGTAGGAATGGTCACTCCCGTCGGAGGTCGTAAAGATGTTGTCTCCGTTGGCAGCGATGAGACGAGCGCGCCCCGGGGATGTAGCAGGGTTAATATCGCTGAAGGCGACCATAAACGTATAGACCAGTGTGAATTGACCGAGCTGCGTGGACGTTGCCGTGCCGCTGCCATCCACGAAAAACCCAAACGGTGGATCGCCTAACAGTCGGAAATCTTCGTTCGCTGCAAGGGTGCCGTTGAAGGGTACCTTTCCCGCATCCGCAGCGGGGCCGGAGAACGCCACGGTCAGGAACATTGCTGTCGTTAGTATAATTGTTTTCATATGATGGTTTTGATTTTCTATTGGTTGTTGCTGCGCCCGCGGTTTGCGAGCGACAGCTTGTTTCCCATTCCTTCGGAAAATTCCGCGGCGCGTTGCAGAAAAATGCGCAACTGGCTTGGTGCAACGGTTTCTCGCGCTAAGGCTGTAGCCGGGGCGCGCTGACCTCGGCCGGACGACTCTGCCCGTGGGTCAGCGATTGGTTTGAAACGATTGCCGGAGGTCAGTCGACCCCGGCTGCAACAACGTCGCTAATAAACGTCTTCGGCTCCGCCCCGTAGCGCGTCCGGCGCAAAAAAGTGGGAGGAACTCGGAACAGTTCCGCCCGCTTCGCTTTCTGAATTCGTCGCCTCGGCTCACCGATAGCCGAATGCTCGCTCTTACGGAGATTTTTTAAGAAACTCGCCCCTGAACGAAGCGAAAACAGTGGGGTTGGCGGGCGGCCGATATCAACCATCGATCTCGGCGGTGAAATCCCCGAGACGCGTCTGGCGAACCGACCGGTGCCGCTTTTCTGGAAGTGGATTTCCGACACCACTTGGATCGCATCTACGTTAGCTATATCACCCACTCCGCACAAGCTCAGCGTCGAAGTATCACCGTTCGTTGAACGGTGAGGTGAGAGGTTCCTTTTCCCTACCGGTCGTGAGATTGACCGTAAAGTGGAAGGTGATGTCGAATTTGCCAAGAGTGGAGAATCCGTGGCCGCTTCCATCTACAATGATCGTCCCGTCCGGCCCCGGCTGAACAGTGTCAACTGCAGAATAGAAGCCTTGAAAGAGGACCAGTTTGTCCGCTGCCGCAGGGCGAGCGAAGACCAATGCCAGGAGCATTGCTGTCGTTAGTATAATTGTTTTCATATGATGGTTTGATTTTCTATTGGTTGTTGCTGCGCCCGCCGGTTTGCGAGCTACAGCTTGTTTCCCATTCCTTCGGAAAATTCCGCGTCGCGTTGCAGAAAAATGCGCAAATGGCTTGGTGGCGGCGCGATTTTTCCGGCAGCGCACTCGCCTCACGCGCGGGTTTCGGCGCGCCGCCGAAACGACTCTGACGGTGCGGACCGGGCTCGTCGTCAGGCAGGAAGGACGCGATAACGGGGCTTCATCGTCAGCACGCTGGACGCGCGCTCCCCCAATGCCTCCCGACGCGAGGCAATCGCTAAAACTTCTTTTTCAGACTGACGTAAACGAAGCGCCCGGTGGCATCGTAAATGGCGCTGGGATACCCGAATGCAGAAGCAAGGGCGCGAGGCGGATCCTGTCCAAAGACATTGTTGCAACCAATCGTAACCCACGTGTGATTGAGCAAGTTCTTCCAGGACGGCATGGAGTAGTTCGCCGTTTGCCTAGGTTCGATATTTCCATCCTTGCTGTCTTTGGAATAGCCAGCGACAGCTTGCGATTCTACCGGTTTGGTGAAGGCTAATTCGTAGGTCGCTTGTGCGTCAAAAAACCAGGTCGCATCTACCCAATGTTCGTTTTTCCCGTCGGCAAAGGGATTCCAGAGTCTTTAGTCGTAAAAAGATTTCGTGAAAACCGCTCGTGTAACGCACAGTTGCCACGAGATCAAAACCCTTCCACGCCCAGTCCAGCCGTGAGATGCCTTTCCATTTCAGGTAGGCATCATCGGACGATCCCGCCGCTGAGTTACTGACTTCAAGCACTGGCTCGTTTTCGCTGGCAGCCAGGCGGAAGGAATCGAGGTAGGTTGCTTGCGTAAGACTGGTGAACGTTCCGAACGATGTCTGCAGTTGATACTGCACTCCGAAATCGACGCCGCGCGAGCGTTGTGCACCACCGTTAATGAAGGTTTTGCTCATGAAGAGAATGCGATCAGGATCATTTGGAGCGCGCACCACTACCTCACCAGGGAGCAGAGCGCCCGCCCGTTCTCGCGCAAGAACTTGATCGAAGCTCGGCAGGAAAACGACGCCTTGGCGCTCAATGTCAAAGATGTCGACCGATACCGTCAGACCGGGAATGAATTTCGGCGTGTAAACGATCCCGGCGGTGAAATCGCGAGAATCTTCGGGAGTCCAACGCCGGATTTGTGTTGATCGTCACAGGAACATCCATCTCGGGTCCCTCGAATTCGGAAAAGGAGGAGCCAAACAATTCGTAAAGCGATGGCTCGCGAAATCCTTCTCCCCAGGTCGATCGGATCGTAAGACTGTCATCGAACGGCTGCCATCTCATCCCAAACTTGGGGACGAGGACGTTCGTGTCGTTATTTAGATAATATTCAAAGCGAGCCGCAGCGGTGAACTCCAAGGCATGAAAAGCCGGGATGGAATTGGCGGCGCTAAAAACCGGAATATCGGTCTCAGCATAGATACCGTAAGACTTGCGTCCCGCGCGCGTGCTATGGAATGGCGTTTCGCCGAGATTATCTCCCTGATTTAGCTGATCGATATCCTGCTCGATGCTTTCGCGGCGGAATTGTCCACCATAGGCCAGTCCAACACCGCCGGCCGGCAATTTAAACAATTCGGTCGTGTACATTGTGGCATCAAGCGTGGCCAGTTTCGAAGTGTCGACATTCTTCGGGTGAATGGTGGCGAAATCTATCGTGGCGAAGTTAGAAGGGAACGGAACACGGTAATCGGTGAATGGATTGAACGGGACAGTTGTGCCGATGAATTCGCTAGAGGTCGGATCGAAAATCGGATCGTTCGCGTTCAAGATCCGGTTGAAGCGGGTGGCGGAGACAAAGGAGCCGGTGGAAGTATTCTTGATTTGAGAATAGCGGAAGCCGACATCGTAGCCCCAGCTTCCATCGAATAACTTGTCGCCTTTGGCACCGACTGTCGACATGAAGGCATCGGTCTCAGTGTCGTAGATCCGGTTTCCGAAATCAGCCACGCGAGCAAAGGTGAAACCGGAGATGAATTGCTGAAACGGATTAAAGGGATTGAAAGCCCCCGGCGGCGCTCCAACATCGGCCGGCGTAAACCTGCCTAAAATCCCGAATGGTTGACCTGTCGCAGGGTTGATCGCATCCGCAGGATGCGTTGGCGGAATGAAAACCGTCACCGATCCGGGCGAGGTGAATAACGTCGCGACCGGAGCGAGTTCATCGTGACTTTTTGTGTCTTGATAGAACGTATCGGCGTAAAGGATGAGCTGATCGCCACAGATTTTGTGCTCGGCATTGAAAAAGCCGCCGTAACGCTCAGTCTCAGGGAGAACGCTCAGGAACTTGCTAAAATCAAAGCGGGAATCGAATGAACAGGGGCGTAAACACGAATTGAGACGCCGGGGCGGTACCGTTCGTGCCAAATGGTGCATGACCAAAAAGGAGATCGTCAGTCGGAAGACCGGCGATAATCGCCATTTGCTGCGCCGGCGTAATAGTTGTGTCAGCCTGAATCGCTGCCACGACGGCCTCCCGTGAAAGTTCAAGGTTGTAAGGACTCGAGAAACCGCTTTGACCCTTGGCAAAAAATGCTCGATCGCGCGCAAAAATCGAATTGCGCCGATAGTAGTTGAGCACGCCAGTGACTTGCGTTTTGTCGTCGCCAACGCCGAAGAGCGCGCTGGCACTGCTCTCGCCTGAATCTTTGTCGAGCGTGTTGCCGTATTCCGCCGTCGCCTCTGCCCCGTGGTAGTCATGACGAAACTTGATGTTCACTACACCAGCGACCGCATCCGCACCGTAGGTGGTAGAAGCGCCATCCTTCAGAATCTCGATGCTGTCGATTGCCGCTCGTGGAATGGAGTTAAGATCGACGAATGACTGTGTGCCATTGTTGCCTGCTCCTATTCCATAGGGAGCGACGCGACGCCCGTCGATCAGCACGAGGGTTGCGCTGGTATCGAAACCGCGGAGCGAAATCGAAGTAGGGCCCGGGATGATGGTAGCAGCTCCAACGAAGACGTGGCTCGAAACCGCGAGCCCGTTGGCATTCGCCACGGTAAGGTTTCTGAGCAATTCTTCGGTAGTTCGCTCACCGGATTTGTCGATTAAATCACGATTAATGATCAGAACTGGATTCGGCCCTGACTTCTTCCGCCGTTGGAATGTACGAACCGGTAACGATGACGCGTTCCGCTTCGGCCATCGGAGATGCTTCGGGCACAGTGTCCTGAGCCAGTGCGATGCGCAGCACGGAATAACGAAATTCCGACTGCACTTCACCATGCGCGACAAATAGGGGAGAGCTTGAACACGGACTTCTCTCCAACTCTCCGTGGTTTAGCGAAATGCCAGATGCTAACAAGTCTTTTTTGTAAGCGGACGTCCTATAAGAGCCAGCCTTTCAATCCCGATTCCAGCGACAGTCGCACGGACAAGCGCAGACAAGATGGAGATATCATGAGAATTGACGCGCTTGCTGCCGCAGGAGTCGTTGACGCGGTCCTGTACGGAATCGCAATTTTTCCTCGCACCGGCGCAAAAAAGAACGGGCGGAACTCCGAAAAGTCCCGCCGTCTCATTTTGGGGATTCGGCCACTCGGCTTCGTCGATCGCCAAAGCTTGAGTATTACGGCTTAACTAGATCGCCCTTGAACGTCCCGAAGGTTTTACCCGTCGCGAGGTCAACCGTGCGGTCGATGCTGAACTCGCCGACGACGCCAGCGAACCGGCCCGTCCCGCTTCTGTCGCTTCTGATAGAGGCAAGTTCATTCACGACCGCCATATTGTGGAACGGAGGTTGACCAATTCCCCTCGTGTCGGTGTTCAAAACGTCTCCGTTTTGGAATGTGAGTTGTTGCGTTCCCGTCGACCGGTTGGTGACGAAATCTAGCTCGGCGCGATAAGTCACCGTGAATCGACCAAGAGAAGATGTCCCCTCGCCCGTCCCATTTACGATGATCTTGTCGCCAACAAACTGACCAGTCTCATCTGCCAATATATAGCCGTAATAAAAGATTCTTCCCGCTGCCGCAGGGTGAGCGAAGGCCAATGCCAGGAACATCGCTGTCATTAAGATGATTGTTTTCATATTTTGAGTTTTCTATGGTTGGTTATTTCTGCGTTTGTTGAGTGCCGACCATTTGTGTGCGACGCCCAGCTTGTTTCCTATTCCTTCGGGAAATCCTGCACCGCGTTGCAGAAAAATTTGGTCAAGCGCGCCTCTCGCGCACCTAACGAAGCGTCCCGCTTCGTTTCCTGTTAGTTTCTTAGAGTCGGAACGAGACGCTCCGAAATGCGCTCGAAACGACCGGCTCCCGATAGAGATTTTTTTCGCGATCTCCTGGCAGGGCGCGACTCCAAAAGCATTCGCAAGCGGGAACCGCCGGACGCACCCTACCAATCCGCGAAGCGTTAATAAATCGTCTTCGGTTCCGGCCCCGCGAGAATCTTCTGAAAACGCGGATCCTTCCGCAAAGGATCCCACTCCCAACGGAGACGCAAGTCCATCAGCGTGATGCCATAGTGATTTGGTGAGTTGATTGTAAGGACCGCGCCAGGAGTCGTAAGAAGACGTTCAATCAGCGCGATTGCCTGATCGGTCTCACCGGTGTGGGCGTAAACCAGCGCCAGCATATCGGCCAGAAGTGGGGCGGCGGTCGCGTCCTTGCTCGCCGGGACAAGATCGACTGCGCGACGAGCTTCGCGGATGGCCTCCTCTTTCCGGCCCAGATAGGCATAGAGCAGTCCCAGATCGCTCCTTTGGAATGCGTTTTCGGGGTGATCCCGAACCCGGGCTTCAAAGGTCGGCCGCAACGTCTCAAAGAAGCGACGCGCCGTCATCACCTCGCCACGCGCTACGGCGATGCAGCCATGAAAGTAAGTCTTGTGCTCCGGGTTTTTGAATTCCTCCGAAATCTTCTCGGCCTTCGCAAAATCGCGGTCGACCATTGCCTGATCCGCGGTCAGGTAAGGCAGGTGCTCAGAATCGGCGGGGAATTGAGGAAAAGCGGCATGCCAGGCGTTTGCGTTACCGCTATACCATTTCACGAAGGCTAGAAAGATCAGGACTTGCACCGAGCCAGGCTCGATCTCGAGCGCATGGTAGAGCGACTTTTCCGCAGCCGGCCAATCACGCACCATTCGATAATTGCGAGCATTCAACACCGCAATCTCGCTGTTACGAGGGTCGAGCTCTTGAGCGCGTTGATAATTCGCGATCGCTTCGCGCCAGCGACCTTGCTGGCGATAACACGCACCGCGGATGCAGGAAAATTTCGCCATTATTCGGCGAAGTGGTTTCGGCGACAGCGAGCTCGCTCAAGGCGGATGCGGGATTGTCTTCCGGCAAGTAATAATATGTAGCCAGTGCCAGGTGCGCTTCCCCCAGGCCTGGCGATAATCGCACCGCTTCGTCGGCCTCAGCTCGGGCTTTTGATTTCTGCTCTGGACCAAGTGAGATCCGGCTTGCCGCCGCCCTTGCTGTTCAAAATGGACCGTCGCGCGCGTGCCAGCGCAAACTTAGGATCAAGCGCGATCGCCTGCGCGTAGAGCTGGTCGGCTGCAATGATGTCGGCGTCACTTTTAGCGTAGCCGGTTTCGCGTTCGCGCGCCCGCAGGTAAAATAGGTATGCCTCCGGGTTTTGCGTCGGCTTGCTCGCGACGATCGTCTTTTCTGCTGGGGTAAGCGTGGCGCGTAATTCGCGCGCTATTTCAACCGCCAGTTCGCCTTGCAACGAAATCGCGTCAGTCAAGGTGCGCTCGTAGCGTTCCGACCAGATCTGTCGATCGTCGCGCGTGTCGAGCAGCGCCACGTTAATGACGACGTGGGTTCCCCCGCGACGGACACTACCTTGCAGCACATGGGACACCCGGAGTGTCTGTCCGATCTCGCGCAGCTTGCCCGCGACCGCCTCTCCGCGATAAGCCATGACCGATGGCCGCGCCGTTACTTTGAGTTCTTTGATTTTGCCCAGGGTGGTCAGGACATCGTCTTGAATGCCATCGGCGAAAAACGCGTCATCTTTCTCCGCACTCAGATTTTCAAAAGGGAGCACGGCAATGCTCTTCTCCGGCGAGCTCGGAGTGTCGTTAGACCTTCGACCATTGAACGGGTGATAGCCAAATAGCGCTGCGGCGATTGGGATCACGACGAGCGCAGCCGCAAAGGCCAGTCGACGCGCCGCTTTCCCGCGATCAGCGAGTTGCGTGCGGATTCTTTCCAACCGAATCGCGAGATCGCGAACGCTCGGCCGGGCCGCCGGTTCGATCGCCAGCATCGATTGGAGCAGCGAAATCAAGCGCGAGGGAACGTGTGCGGCTTTTAATTGTTCGACTGGCGGCGCAGCCGAATTCGGGCTTTGGCGGATTTTGGCAGCCAGTCGTTCGGCGAATGGAACCTTGCCAGTAAGCAGATACCAGAGCGTTGCGCCTAACGAGTAAATATCCGAGCGAACATCAACCGGTGTATCGGTGAATTGTTCCGGACTGGCAAAAGCGGGTGTGCCGATGAGACCGTGATGCGTCAAAACTTGCGGATCTGCTTTCTCCGCCAACGCCTTGGCGACGCCGAAATCGATGACCTTGATGTGAATGTCTGATGAATCCTCGACACCATCGGCACCTTCCGCGGTCGCGATCATGACATTAGCGGGCTTCAAATCGCGATGCACGAGTCTGCGTTTTTCTGCGGCAGCGAGCGCGGCCGTGATTTGCTGCGCGATCTCAACTGTCGTGCGCACATCGATTGGACCTTTACGACGCACACGGGCATCCAGGGTTTCGCCGTCGACCAACTCCATGGCGTAAAAGCACTGACCGGTTTCTTCGCGAATTCCAAAGTGATGAACCGTCGCGACATTTGGATGCCGCAATGCCGCCGCGGCGCGCGCTTCGCGTGCGAAACGCTCGCGCGCTTCCGCGCTGCGACCGGCCAGATCAGTCTTGATGATTTTTAATGCGACGGCGCGCTGCAGTGAAGTATCGATTGCACGGTAAGTCACCCCCATCGCACCGCGCCCGAGCTCGTAGGCACTTCCATCTTCGCGACGCTCAATCACGTATGGTCCGAATTGATCGGGGACGAACCAACCTTCGCTGATATTATCCGTCGCGCCGCTCAGCCCAACGCGCAGCAAACAAACCATGCAGCCGAGGTCGTCATTCGATGTTTCTTCCAGCGACGCACCGCATTCGGGGCAGTTCGAAATTTCTGGGGAAGAAAGTTTCACTTCGCTTCGCTAGGCCTCGACCAGCACCCGGCACAGATGCTGCAATTCTTCGTCCACCTCTGATGCTTCAGCGACGGTGCCTCGAACTTCTTCGCGCAGGATCGCACGATAGCGCGCGCGCAGTCGCGCCACGTCGCTGCGTAACGTCGCGACCGGTCGATGGAGCCGCGGCGCCATTTCTTCGTAGGGAACGGCGGCCTCGCCCGTCGCCGAAAGATATGGTTTCAAGCAATCGAAGAGTGCCGCCTTTCCCGCGAGCGCGCACTCCCGCGCCAAACGCTCCAAGGCCTGCCGAAGAAGCGAGGCCGCCCATTCGCGTTCGTAAACATGATCGGCCTTCCATCTTGTGGCGCGTCCCACCTGAGCCTCCATTTCCGAAATCGCCTTCTCATCAAACTGCTCCGGAACGATTCCGCCACCACGCTTCTGCGCGCGCTCGCGATCGCGCGCATCCGCCACAAAATGTTTCAGCGCACCGAGGAGAAACGAACGGAAGCGACCCTTCTCTCGATCCGCTCGGGCGTAGGCATGTGTTTCGATCAAGTCAGCAAAAAAACCCTGCGTCAAATCCTGTGCATCATCCGGACTGAAGCCTTCTCTGCGCAAAAAAAGGTAGAGTGGTCGCCAGTAAATTCGACATAATTCGGAGAGCGCGTTGAGCGATTGACGGGACGACGCTTCGTCGTCTCCTGCCTCTAGCACCATCGTCCAGCGGGTGGACGGAAATAAAGGTGCCCGCGTTGTTGTTTCACCCCCAGGGGGAAGCATTCGCCATTTTTACTAAAGGCGCGCAAAAAAAACAAGACATGCCGAATTTGATCTCAATGAGCCGCGAGCAAGTTACTCGGAAAACAGATTGAGTGGGATTCGAACCCTCGGTGCCCTTTGTAACGATGACGGCCCTTAAGAAAACGTGGCGCGCACCAGCAATCCCAACGCAACCAGATTACTCAAGACACAAGTAACGAAGGCGACGGGCCAGCACCACCGAATGTTTTTCAAAATCCCGTTAGCCATCGAAATCATGGCGAAAGGGAGGAAGGGCAAAAAATACCGGCCGTGAAAACCGCCAACTTCATCGGCTCCGACAGGATCCCACGTCAGATAAATCACCAGAGCCACGCCGATGATTCCGATTGCGGCCAGCGCCAGAAAACATAGCCGCATTCTCGAGTTGATCCTGAGCGCGGATATATCCACTGCGCAGGCTGAGACTAAAAGAGCTGCGGTGACGAGAAGGATCAATGGCCACGGGAGCGGAAAATTCCTCCAGCCGAAATAACCGATCAGCTCACGGAGGTGCGCCACACCATGGTTGACAAACTCCAGGCGGAGCACAGCGAGAAAACGTGATGGTGCCTGCAGGATGAGGGCGAGTTGCTGATGCGGGTCGGTGACGAGGTCCGGGCGCATTTGGGAAAAAAGACCCGCCGCAATCCAGTTCCATAAGAAACAGGGAACCAGGAGGAGGAGGAAGAAAAGGCCAAGGAACGAATAGGCATCACCCTTATCGTGAAACGATTCGCGCGGCACGGCAAAGATCGCTACACCAATGAGCGGGTAAGGGGGGCGCAGTTGCGAAAGTAGCAAAGCAAGAAGGAGAAGTTTCCATCGCGAAACACGAGCAATCTCACGGCGATCAAAGCGCAAGCGGAGAATTTCAGCGGTAAACAGTAAACCGAGAGCAATGGTAAAGCCGTCAGCACCGATCATCGCAGTTTGGAAAAGCGCCATCGGCACCAGCGGCAAGATCGCGAAGGATTCCGCAGGCGGCGGCAGCGTTTTTATGGCGACTGCGAGCAGGCTCGCAACGGCCAATGCGCTAAAGCAACGCGCGAGGTAAAAGAGCCACAGGGTATGTTGTCCGAGCAATCGGCCAAAGGCGATACCGGCGGCGGCGGGCGCATAGACTAGAGGCGAATAAAGCGCGGAATTTGGAAAATTGATGATCGCAGTTCTGTTGGGATCCAGAAGAATACGATTGGCTGCGCGAAACTGGGCGGAGGATGACGCGATGCTGGGCAAGCGCGGAAAATCGGCGGCTGCGCGGGCAAGGGTAAGCAAACTTGCTGGCAATTCCTCGCCTACCACCCCGAATGCCGCGTGATGGGCAATCATTCGACCCATCGAGACGTGGTAGGCGCGAAAAAAATGATTGTACTCATCGGCCCCGCGAAACGGAGCCGTGATGCCTGAATAAGCGAGCGCAAATGGGAAGATCGCGAATGCGGCGAGATTTTTTATCATCTGAGGGGAGCCAACATATTCGAACGCGACCTGGCCCCCACATTTGCGCAAACGCATAGCGCGTTTTCGACTTTGCTGCCCCTCAAAAGATGATTGCGCATTTTACTGCCGTCATCATTCCCTTGCGGCGGTTTGATTGATGGCGAAGATGTTCATGGCGGCAAGGATACGCGTGGTCCCAGGCCAGCCAAATTCCAAAGGAAGGATCTACTCCCGCAGGCGAAATAGCGCTGGTTTTGAACTGGATTTTGCGAGCCAAAAAAATTTACAAATAAAAACTTGAGCATGGGTGGATATCTACCGCATGTTGTAGGTCCACACGGTAGCTGCCGCAATAGCTTGTTGTTCGCCGTTGTTCACACGTTATTGCCTTGGCTGTTCACCGCTATTCGCATGTATTCGCAATTCTTAACCGATCAACGCACATATGATTCAATTGAAAACAGGGATTCCGGGATCGCAATTCAACAAGGGAAACAAGCCGCATGCTCGTTCGCGCATGCGCCGCACGAGCGGTAAGGGGCGTACCGGTCTGCGTTTCAAACGCGTATTCAGTGATGCCAAATGTGCGCCGTTCGACCAACTGGAATGGGAGCGCCGCACTGCCGAAATCACCGATGACAGCGGCAAGATTATTTTCAAACAGGAGAACATCGAAGTGCCAGGTAGTTGGAGCGAACTGGCCACGAAAATTGCCGTCTCGAAATATTTCTACGGCGATATCGCGAATGGGACGGATCCAGCAAAAGGCGGGCGCGAGACTTCGGTTCGGCAACTCATCCACCGAGTCACACGCACCATCGCAGACTGGGGATTGCTCGATGGCTATTTCGCCGATGCGCAAATGGCGGATCTTTTCTATGATGAGCTCACTTGGCTTTGCCTCAATCAATACGGAGCCTTCAATTCGCCGGTTTGGTTCAACGTTGGGCTCTATCAGCAATACGGCATCGGCACCGGCGCGGGCGAAGGCAATTACTTTTACAATCGCGAAACGGGCAAAGCTGATCGCGCCGCCACCCAATATGAATATCCGCAGGGCAGCGCCTGTTTCATCCAGTCAGTGGATGACACGATGGAAGACATCATGCGCCTGGCCACGAGCGAGGCGATGCTATTTAAGTACGGGAGCGGCACCGGCAGCGACCTCTCCAGTTTGCGCAGCACGAGGGAGAAATTAAGCGGCGGCGGCAAACCAAGCGGACCGCTCTCGTTCCTGAAAGTCTACGATCAGGTCGCCAATGTGGTGAAGAGCGGCGGCAAAACCCGGCGCGCGGCCAAGATGAATACGCTGAAGGATTGGCACCCCGACATCGAGGAATTCATCAACGCTAAACAAAAGGAAGAGAAAAAGGCCTGGGCTCTGATCGAGCAGGGATACGACGGCAGCTACAACGGCGATGCCTATGGCTCGGTCATGTATCAGAATGAAAACCTGAGCGTGCGCGTGAGCAATGAGTTCATGCACGCGGCGTTGAACGGCGAGGAATGGTGGACGCGACGGGTGCGCGACGGTTCACCCTGCGAACGGAAAGATGCGCGGACGTTGCTGCACAAAATCGCGGAAGGCACTTACATCTGCGGCGATCCCGGAATGCAGTTCGATTCCACCATCCACAAATGGCACACCTGCAAAGGAACGGGTCGGCAGAATTCTACCAACCCCTGCAGTGAGTACCTTTTCCTAGATAACACCGCCTGCAATCTCGCGTCGCTGAACTTAATGAAATTCAAGACAGCGGACGGCGAGTTTGATGTCGAACGCTTCAAGACGGCGGTGCGCATCTTCATTACGGCGCAGGAAATTATTGTCGATAACGCCAGTTATCCCGTCAAAGAGATCGCGGAGAATTCGCATATCTTTCGCACGCTCGGATTGGGTTACGCGAATCTCGGGTCGCTCGTGATGAGTTACGGTTATGGCTACGACAGCGTAGAAGGCCGCGCGCTTTGCGGCGCGGTTACGGCCATCATGACCGGTGAAGCTTATGAGCAAAGTGCGCTGCTCGCGAAAAGGATGGGACCGTTCCCGGGTTATCGCGACGCGCGTTGCAGTGGCGTGAGCAAACCAGCGGCGAAAGATAATGTCGCATCGATGCTGGAAGTGATTCACCTGCATCGCGTCGCAGTCGAAGAAATACCGGACGCGGATGAGTTTGCCTATTTGAAGAAAGAAGCTGGTCGGGCATGGGATCGCGCCGCGGAGCTCGGCAAGCGTTACGGGTATCGCAACGCGCAGGTGACGGTGCTCGCGCCCACCGGCACCATCAGTTTCCTGATGGATTGCGACACCACCGGAATCGAACCCGATATCGCGCTGGTTAAATACAAACTTCTGGCTGGCGGCGGCATGCTAAAAATCGTTAACCGGACGATTCGACCGGCGCTGGAACACCTCGGTTACGAAGAGGACGAAATCGCGCGCATTATCGAGCACGTGGACCTTTTCGATACGATCGAGGACATCCCTGTAGCCGCGGTCGCTGACCGCGGTATTTCCGCTGAACGCATCGGAGTTAGCGACTCCGGCTACATCAGGAGCGGCCTCAAGCCCGAACATCTCCCGATATTTGATTGTGCCTTCCGGGCGCATCTCGGGCAACGCAGCCTGCATTACATGGCGCATCTGCGGATGATGGCAGCGGCGCAACCTTTCCTCAGCGGCGCGATCTCGAAAACGGTTAACATGCCGGAGAACGCTACCGTCGATGACATCATGAATACGTACGTGGAAGGCTGGCGCCTGGGGTTGAAATCGATCGCAATCTATCGCGATGGCTCGAAGCGATCGGCTCCTCTTAACACCAAGAAGACTCGCGACATGGGGTTCGATAGCGCGATGAACGCGACGGCTGAACCGGAAGATTTGCAGAAACGTATTCTCGAGTTGGAGGAAGAGATCGCGATGCTGCGCACTCGGCTCGATCAGCCGATTCGGCATCGTATGCCCGACACACGGATGTCGTTGACGCACCGGTTCGAAATCGCCGGTCACGAAGGATACATCACGGTGGGATTGTACGAAGACGGGCAGCCGGGTGAACTTTTCATCACCATGTCGAAGGAAGGCAGCACCATCGGGGGATTGATGGATACGGTCGGCACACTGACGTCGATTGCGTTGCAGTACGGCGTGCCGCTGGAAAGCCTGGTGAAGAAGTTTGCTTATCAGCGTTTCGAACCGAGTGGGTTTACTAAGAATCCCGATATCCGTAATGCTACCAGCATCACCGATTATGTTTTCCGCTATCTCGGTTGTCAGTTTATCAAGGGTTACAAGGAAGCGACTTCACCTAATCGCGCACAATCGGAATTTCCGCTGAAAGAAATCGCGGAGATGGAAAAGAAAGCGGTCAATCGCCCGGTGGCAGAGTTGCCGCGCACGGCAGAAAGAGAATTGATCGATGTCATCACGAACGATTCACCGGGGGAAGGTAATCCGAAAGTAATCACCTCTGGCTACACCCACGCGGAGCGGGTGAAAGAAGCGCTCGGTAACATGTTCATGGACATCGTCTGCTCCCATTGCGGCAGCGACAAAGTGATCCGCGCCGGCGCCTGCGGTGTCTGCACTGAGTGCGGCACCAGTCAGGGCTGCAGTTAATTTTCTCAGCCGGCAACGCGCGGCGCTTGCTCGAGGACACGGCGAAGCTGGTTTTACCAGGTGCGCCAGAAAACCGGCCTGTTCGGTCTTGGCAACATCTTCGGCCATTCCATAGCCAGTTAAAGCGATTCCGCGGAGACCGTAATGGTTACTTAATTGCAGCATCAGGTCGCTGCCGTTGCCGTCGGGCAGGCCGAGCGATAGAAATCGGCCGGATCTTCAGCCTTTCGAGTTTACGATGGCGATAAAGAGGAGACACTGACTCGAATTGCTGAAGATTATTTCCGGCGGACAAACTGGGGTTGATCGCGGCGCACTCGATGCCGCGCTGGACCTTGGAGTGGAGTGCGGCGGCTGGTGTCCGATGGGGCGGTTGGCGGAAGACGGGATCATTCCAGAGCGATATCCGGTCGTGGAGTTGGCGAATGCCGGTTACGCCGAGCGCACCGCACAAAATGTGGCGGATTCGGACGGAACGCTGATTATTTCAAATGGCGAGCTCATCGGCGGGACCCGTGAAACGGTCGAGCGCTGTGTGGAAAACGATAAGCCGTGTCTCGTTATTGATTACAAAGAGATGCCGACTGTTGATGCGGCGGAAAAGACGCTCAAATTCCTGGAAAGGCACCACATTCGTCGCTTAAACGTGGCCGGGCCGCGGGCCAGTCAGTGGCCGCAAGGGCAGGAAATTGCCTGCCAAATTGTGTCTGCAATTCTCCCCCGGTTGAGTGGACAGAACGACGCCAATTGAATACAGTTCGTCACCCGCCACGCGGCGACCCCTCAACATGGCACAAACAGAAGCAGAAATTCAGCGTCAGAAGGAAATGCAGCAGGCGGAAGAGCTGCTTTTTAGCGGCCGGCAGGAACTCGGTTTCGCGAAAGGGCTTTTCCTCGGAAATTTCGTCGCCGATTGGGTAATGCCGTATCCCCGGCTCGATTCGGACAGGCAAGCGGAACTTGAGACCGCGTTAGCCGATGTGCGCGAGATGCTCGATCGGGACTTGGACCCGGACTGGATTGATCGCAATGCAGATATTCCCCGCCATCTAATCGACGGCCTCGGCCGGACTGGCGTTCTGGGGATGACGGCGCCGCGGGACGTTGGCGGCCGCGGTTTTTCGCAAATGCAGAATTGCCGAATCTTGGAGGAAATTGGGAGGCGAGACGCTTCGACTTCCGTGTTTGTTAACGCCCATCACTCGATTGGAATTCGCGCGCTGGTTTTGTTCGGCAGTCGCGAGCAGCAGGCGCAATGGCTGCCGGCGCTGGTCGCGGGCGAAAAGTTGGCCGCGTTTGCGCTGACTGAGCGCGAAGCCGGTTCGGATGCCGCCAACGTCAGGATGACCGCGACGCCCAGCGAGGATGGCTCCTCTTACGTTCTCAATGGGGAAAAACGTTACATCACCAATGCGTCCGTCGCGCAGGTCTGGACGGTTATGGCACGTACGCCCGTCCCGGGCAAGCCGGGGAAAGATGCGATCACAGCGTTTTTGGTCACGCCTGACATGCCGGGTGTGGAAATGATCGAAGGGCGAATGCCAAAGCTCGGCATTCGCGGCACCGCTACCGGCCGTTTTCGTTTAAATAACGTCCGCGTCCCGAAAGAAAATATTCTGGGGCCGCTCGGCAAAGGTTTGCGTGTTGCGCTTACGGTGCTGGATTTTGGGCGGACCACTTTCGGTGCCTGTTGCACCGGCGCGGCCAAACATTGCCTGGACCTGGCGGTCCGACACGCCAATTCGCGACAACAGTTCAAAAAGACACTCGGCCATTTCGATCTGGTGAAAAAGAAGATCGCGCGAATGGCAGCTGACGTTTACGCGATGGAAGCGATGACCAACGTAACCGCTTCCCTCATCGATCGCGGTCTGGAAGATTACATGATCGAGACCGCGATGCTGAAAGTCTTCACGACGGAAAGTCTATGGGAAGCGGTCAACGACGCCTTCCAAATCCACGGCGGTTCCGCTTACTTCGATGATAATCCTTTGGGGCGAATGCTGCGCGATGCGCGCATCAATCAAATCGGCGAAGGCTCGAACGAAGTGCTGACGTCATTCATCGCGCTGGTCGGGATGCGCGGGCCCGGAATGGAGTTCAAGGAAATTTACGACACCATGACGTCGTTTTCGATGAATCGCGTCGGCAAAGCCTGGAGCGCGGGCATGAGCCGATTAGGCGCGACGGTGCGGACCCCTGCGGTGCCGGTGCAAAGTGCGGAATTGCGTGGATTTGCTGGACAACTGAGCCGCCTCATCTGGCGGTTCAACGTGGCGGTCAACCGCGCACTAGTGGTTTATCGCGAACCAGTGCTGGATATGCAGCTCATTCAGGAGCGGATTGCGGGCGCGGCGATGGAACTTTTTGCTTCCACCTGCGCCCTTAGCCGCTGGGATTCGGAATTGCAGGCGCACGGGCGCAATGGCGACAGCCGGCCGCTGGATTTCACCGCGCCGGAATATTTCCTGCGAAAGTCGATTCGCCATGCCAAAGAGCTGCTGGCGAAGTTAAATGATAATGATGATCGGGCCTTGCTCGCCGCCGGTAACGCCACGCTCAGCCAGGACGGATGATAGGCAGTCGGTAGCCAGGCAATTTTGGCGTAGTTTTAGCATTTTCTCGGGCAATGCAGTCGAGGACCTGGAACTCAATGCGCCTAAGGCACCTGCCTTGACCGAACTGGCACCGAACCAGTTTCAGGTGGCCATCGACCTTCGCGCAACAAACCAAGCGAGGCGGCATGGAAAATGGTGCAAAGATCGCACGAACTATTCCGTCCGCGATGGATTTTCCCTCCCTCACCATTTTGATCCCGTGCTTGAACGAAGAGCTCGGCATCGCTGCGGTGATCCGCGAGTATGCGGTCGCATTCCCGCATGCGGACATCCTGGTCGTCGATAATGGATCCGAAGATGGCACTGCAGCAGCGGCTAAAGCAGCTGGTGCGGCGGTCATAACCGAAAAGCGACGCGGAAAAGCACGTGCGGTTGCGACAGCTCTGGCGGCAATCGAGTCGGAGCTGGTTTTGATGATTGATGGAGACGGCAGTTATCCGGCTGAAGGCGGGAGACTTCTCATCGAGGAATATATGCGCGAGCCAGTCGACATGATTACGGGTATCCGTAGCGCGCAGGACTCCTCAAACCTTTTCCGGCCGATGCATCAATGGGGCATGTCGGTGTTCGCGGCCGTCCTCAATCTGGTTTTCCGATTTAAGCCCCTGGATCTGTTTTCCGGACTGCGACTTTTCGCACGTCGCTTTTACCAACACGTGCCAGTGCTTTCGCGCGGTTTCGAATTGGAAATCGAACTGACTATTCAGGCGATCGACAAAGGCTTTTCGATGACTGAAATCCCGGTGCCATTCCGTAGCCGTGCCACTGGTTCAGAATCCAAACTTAAGACGGTCCGTGATGGATTGCGCATTTTTCGACTGTTGGTTGTCCTGTTCCGCGATTATCGCCCGCTCGCTTTTTTCGGAGTAATCAGTGCGATCATTGCTGCAACCGGGTTGTTGGCTGGTTCAGCACCGATCTCTGAATATTTCCAAACTGGTCTGGTCAACCGCCTTCCGCTGGCAGTTCTGGCCGCCAGTCTAATGACATTATCCATCCTAATTGGGTTAGTGGGATTACTTCTCCAAGCGAATTTGCGTTACCATCGCGAGGCTTATCACATCCAACTGCGAAAGTTTCGCGCGCCGGCCCAGAAAACATCGCGAACATATCCGCGCGTGCTCGCGAGCTAATGGCACGCGATGGCGACGTTTCACATCCTCACCCAGTACGTCTGGCCGGATGCCGCGCCGACCGGTCTGTATGCCGAGCATCTTGCAACACGTTTACTTCAAAACGGCTGCGATGTTCGCCTTGTCGGCGGAAAAGGCAATTACAGAACGTTGGGACGCGACAAACCGCCGGTGGCGATTCTTCACCTCGAGCATTATTGCGGACGTCGCGGAAGTCTCGCGCAGACTTTCATCGAGTATGCGTCGGTCAAGGGTGCGTTTGCTAATTATATCGACAACGTCGTAGGACATGGCGACGTAGTTGTGGCGACGAGCGCTCCGCCGAACGCCGTCCAGCTCGCTAACCATATCAAGCGCCGCGGCGCGCACGCGATTTATTGGTTGCAGGATTACTATCCGGAGTTGATCCGAGGGATACGCGAATACCCTCGCATTGCGCGCACGACTTTCCGCAGGTGGTGGGATCGTCAACTCGCTCAATGGGACCGAGTCGTGAAGATCAGCGGGAACCTGGGCGGCCCTTTGGCCAATTCCGTGGTCATTCGGAATTGGCCAACGATTTCGTTCGATGAAGATCCAAAACCTGAGAGTAAGACGGCGCTTTATCTCGGAAATCTTGGATACGGTCACGATATCGATCTTTTTGTGAAAGGCTGCGAACGCTTGCGCGATGACGGGTACAAGATCAACATCCGCGCGGATGGCCGTGGCGTGCGCCATCTTCCGCCGTGGCTAAAAGCGGAATCACTCTGCCGGGACGTGAATGAATCGCGCGATACGTTGCTGCGCCATGAGGTTCACATGATCGCGGCGCATCCCAAAATTACGCAGGCGATCTTTCCCTCGAAAATTTGGAACAGCATCGCGCTTGGCCGACGTTTGGTCTGCACCGGATTCGCCGGCGAAATGGCGACTGAGCTCGATGCCACCAAACGCGCACCATTCGACACCCATCTCGATCAATGGGTCGATTTGATTTCCAGCGTGTCAGTTTCTTCGTTGACTGAGCCGCGGAAATCGCGGGAACCGATAGCAGATCTGCGGCCGGCCGCAATCGCGTGAGGAAATCTTCAGCCGACGACTTTTCGTATTGGCTGCGGCCGCTTGATGAGGCGACGGTTGTCGATGGATAACCGTCTTCGGACTCCCGTTGTCCTGATCATCTTCAATCGTCCCGAGCGGACCACGGAAGTTTTCGCCGAGATTCGCGCAGCACAGCCATCAGAGCTATTCGTCATCGCCGACGGACCACGGCCCAATGTGGCATCGGACGTGGCGAAATGTGCGGCGGCTCGCGCAATTATTGAACGCATCGACTGGCCATGTCAGATCGCCCGTCGCTATTCCGATTCCAACATTGGTCTACGGAGAAACGTGTCCGAAGGTCTGGACTGGGTCTTTAGCCAAACCGAACGAGCGATCATTTTAGAAGACGATTGCCTGCCTGATCCCAGCTTCTTCCCGTTCTGCGAAGAATTGCTCGAACGTTACGCGGAAGATCGACATATTGGGATGATCGGTGGCACGAATTTCGATCCGGTTCATACCGCGCCACCTGACGGCGAGAGCTATTATTTCTCGCGTTGCTGCCAGATTTGGGGATGGGCCACCTGGCGGCGAGCCTGGCGTTTATGCGATCACGAAATGAAAGAGTGGCCAGCTTTGCATCGGACAGATTGGTTAAAGAGCATATGCGGCAGTGCCAGCGCTGAGAATTTTTGGCGGCGACATTTCGACGATAGCTACGCGATAAAACCGGACGGCTTAAACACCTGGGACATCCCCTGGGTCTTTAGCTGTTGGCGTCACGATTTAATAACGATCATCCCGCGAAACAATCTCGTTACCAATATCGGCGTCGGAACCGATGCCGCGCACACGAAATCGCCGACCCGTGGGGCAGGGCTACGGACAACGCCGATACTATTTCCGCTGCGTCACCCAAAGCAAAAAATCGTGAACTCCGCGGCCGATCGCCACATTCAGGAAAATTTCCGCGAGGGAATTACGCCCTGGCAACGATTATATTGGAAGCTGCGCCTGCCGCTGCCAATTTGGGTTGTGCGCCGGGTGATGCGCTGGCTCGGACGCTGATTTGATGATATCGATCTTCTGCTCGGGGCCTGCGAACAACTACGCAACGCCGGCGACAGGATCACGACCCGCGGATGGCCGTGGCATTCGACAACTTCCCGGCACAGGGGAAGCCGTAACCGCTCCACGGCGATCCGCAACGATTGAAAGAAGATTTGATTCGACGCGAAGTGCATCTCATTGCCGCGCCTCTAAACATTCCGCGGGCGGTGTTCCGTCAAAGATTCTGGAACAGCATCGCGCTCGTACGCGGGTTGGTCTGCACCGGTGTTTGTCGGAGAAATGGTTAACGAGTTGGAAGCGGCAGAACGTGCGCCATGGCTCAGCATCTGAATCAGTGGAAGCGATTACTTGAGGCAAAAGATCGACATAAAGTTCTAACCGGAGTTGGAACTTGTCCCAGCATGAGGCTCGAAGTTTCGCTTAACTTGACACACGCACTCGCGCGGAGTGGCTTTAGCTAGCAGTGAGTGAACGTTTCTACAAGTTTGGCCTGGCCGGTTTTCGATGGCTCTGTTCCGTGGAAGTTTTAGCGCGCCCGCTTGACCTCTTCTCCAAAGTCTGGCTGCGCCACCGGAAGCTCCGGGCCCATTTGCGCGCCGGACAATTCGATGCCGTTGTCGATGGCGGAGCAAACGTCGGCGAGTTCGCGCGCGTAGTTCGGCAAGTCTTGCCGCAAACTAATTTGCTTTGCGTCGAGCCCCACCCGGGATGTGCGGCCGCGTTGCGGAAACAAGGGTTTCAAGTCGTGGAGGCGGCTCTCTGGAACCAACCGGATCGATTGCGATTGAGCCAACCGACCTCGGCTTCGACATCATGCACAGTGGTCCTCACAAGTAATGACTGTGACCGGGTCTGGGAAGTGGCCGCAGTCCGTCTGGACTCGTTGCCCATCACTGGCTCGCGGGTATTGATCAAGCTCGATTTGCAAGGCGCGGAATTGAAGGCGCTGGAAGGGATGGGCGATCTTTGGGACCGCTGTGCCGGACTTTTGCTCGAAGTCTCGATTGGGGTTAACGGAACCCTGGAACCGTTGCGGGAGATGCTCACCCGCTTTGGATTCTACGAATATTCCACGACGAATGAACTGGAAGTGAACGGCCGCGTCGTCGAGGCCGACAAACTGTGGCTTCGTTGAAAGCGCGACAGTGGTCAATAACGCCGGACGAGAGGGCGCGAGACCTCTTTACGGCCTGCGCAAGCTCCGGAGAACATCGCGCCGAGAATAAGCGCAGGGAGATAAAATGCATATGGACGACGCGCCAAGAATTGGAGCATTAACCGGATCTGTGGCCAGACTGATCGCAATCGAAACAGCGGTGGCGAGCGGCCAATTTCCGACGAAGGAAAGTAGAGCGAGCGATCAACCCGCTTTGCGGTGAACGCGTAACGGTACTGCATGCGAAGAAACGAGCCAATCGAGTCTTTGCGGTAATGCTGGCCGGACACTTCCGGCAATCGAACTAGAGATTTTCCCACGCGGGTGAGACGGTAGCCGACATCGACGTCCTCACCATTTGTGCGGAAAGTAGGGTCGAAGCCATTGACTGCGCGTAACGTGTCGGCCCGATAGGCGCAAAGAAGGCCGCTGACCCACTCGGCCCTACCCTGTACATTATTAAAGGCATCTCGTTCACACGCTCTGTAAAAATCCCAGTCGCTTTGGCGATGATGTTCGCGAACACTAAAACCCACGCCATCGGCTTGGGATCCGGTGAGCACGTCAGTCAAGCGAGCGAGAAATGCATCGTCAGGAAGCACGTCCGCGTCTACAAACAGGACCCACTCTTTATCCACATGTTGGAGGGCTTTATTGCGGGCAGCGGCGAGGCCAATATTTGATAGACAGGTTAGGAGTTCTACAGACGGCGAGCAGGTGGTTGGAATTGCGAGCGCAGGATGTGAAGCATCGTCGACTACAATCGTCCGTAAGCCGTGCGCGGCGAGCCGGCAAACCACCGTTTTCCAAATTGGTGGCGGGTTATGCGCGCAAACCACGGCTGTAACGCGCGCGGGACCTTGGTTTCTATTCATAAAACTAAGAATGATTTTTTTGGAGATCGAGCTGATGCAGAGACTTGACGGGAGAGTATTGCAAGATTGCTGCTGAAGATCACAATAACCGAGCCATGACTTGCGCCAAAGCAATCGCAACCGACGGCATCCACACGCTCAGGCATAGCTTGTGTCACACGCAAGAAATTCGCCAAAGCCTCCCCTCTATTTGCCGTCGCGGCTGGAGCGCTGCCATGGCGGACAGACTGTTACTGCGGCTTTTCAGACGATGATGAAGTCACTGAAGGCGTTGCTGAGGCCACGCCTGGTACATTTTGTTAGCCGTCATCTCGATCTTGGCTTCAAGCCGTGTCGCTCAATTACTTCGCAGCAGATTCGTGCTCGCTTCCGTGGAGAGGAGTTGATCTTCGAAGCTGACTTCCGAACTCCTCTTTACGAAACGGTGAACGAAGTAGTCGCCTACGACTGCTATCAATTCGCGAAAGTCGCGTTCTCGCCATCGTCCGCAGCGGTCGTAATCGACGTCGGAGCGAATATTGGGATAAGTTCGATAGCGTTGGCGCGATTGTATGCTGGCCGAATCTACGCCTTCGAGCCGATCGCGAGTAACATCAAATACCTTCAGGCTAATCTTCGGGCGAATCGCGTCGAGAACGTGGAATGTCGCAAGTGCGCGCTTGGCGTGACAGAAGGCCAAGCCACGATGGCGATTAATCCAAACCAGAGCGTTTCGCCCTATGTGGTGGAAAGCGGACGTGCTAAAACCCCTGCCGGGTATGAGATGGAAAAAGTGCAGATGGTCACGTTGAGTTCCTTTCTTGAAGAAATCGGGTTCCCTTTAGTGGATCTGTTAAAGATGGATTGCGAAGGGGCCGAATATGGTCTGGTTAAAGACCTGGCGAAGTTGGATCACGAGAAAATCCGGGCAATTACAATGGAGGTCCACGATCTTGATCGGCAACGGAACTACGCAGCAATGCGCGCCGCGCTCATCGCACTAGGCTATACCGTCACTTATAAGCCGGAACTTCTCGGCCGGCCGACGTTGCATCACTTACTGGCGATTCATCGCTAGGCATCTAGCGCTCAGCAGATGTGGTAGCGCCTTTCAATCCCTTTCGCTGAACCCTATAGCGGGACTTGGGTTCGGACGAGATCGGAGCTTGCGACAGAATCAATAGCTTTGGTTCGTCGGGTTCTAAGCGAATCCGATGTGAATTGCCAGAGAATGGCCAAGACAATAATTGTGGCTCCAGCGCCGCCGATGAGAGTCAGCAGTAGAACGTCGGGATTTCCTCCAAGGGAGAGACCAAAACATACGTATAGAACTGCAAGAACGGCGTGAGCCCAAACAATGTAGAAAAGACGTCCAGCCAAAGCCCAATTTGCAATTACCTCGATCATACCGACGAGGACCATGAGCAACGCAAAACGACTGGCAAGTGCTGCGGTGGCCGGCTCGGCATGACCGAAGATCGAGTGTGTAAGCTCCGTCCTGAAAATTGTGATTATTACCGCGCCAGCGGACACGGCGGCGAGATAGACTCCGATCAGCACCGCATGTCCGCCGAATCGCGAGTTTTGCCTTTCGGCCGCCGAGCGGGTGGCAAACAGAACCATCAACAGAGGACCCGTGAGACCGAGCAGAGCTCGAGCAAAAACTCCGGCGGCGCAGAAATGGGCAACTGCATCAGGCGGGAAGTTTCGCTTCGCGATAAGTACGTCGCTTTGAGTGAAACCGTAGGAACCGAGGGCGGAAGCGAGTGCTGCCAGCGCGAAAACTCCGAACTCGCGATTCCACGGATTAGTCTGTTTTCCTGGGCCAGACACTTCTTTCCGCCACAGTAGTATCACTGAGTAGACGAGTGCAGACGCTGCTGTCGAGGCAATGGCGCCTTCAGCGATCGGAAGATGACTGGTGACGACCCAGACGGTAGCGAGCTTTGCGATTACGGCCGACACAGCCATGAAGCCGAGCCGGGCGTACCACCCCATGCCGGTACAAAGCGCGGTCACAAAGACTGTCCCGAGTACTGCGACCATGTTTATCACCATCACCACCATCAGACTCGTTCGCGGAAATCCGCAGTAGTCGGTGAGCGGACGAACCAACAACAAGGCCAGAAGAAAACCGCTCCCGAGAATGAAGCCTAGCCATTTGCGTGTGCTGGACACCAATCCATGTAACTCCGCTCTTTTACCGGAGGCGCGAAACCGGGCGACGTAATGGATCAGTGCATTACTGGTCGCCATCACGGGGAGACTAAGTAGCAGGACGGCGCCCGCTGCTGCGTTCGCATATCCGTATTCCGGCAGCGACAACTTCCGACCTATGAGTGCTTGGAAGGCGTAGTTTCCGATAGCGACAAAAAGGTTACACACCATCAGGAGCACTCCGTCCTTCCAAGGTGTTCGCGGATTCATAGGTCGGGTCTCCAATCTTCCTGATGAAACTTGTACTGACGCGGCGAATTGATCCTCGCGATCGTGCGGCCCATCATGATCGAGTCGCGACTGCTTATTTGCCTCGCCCGAGTTCGAAAGGATCGCGTGCGTAGTCATTGCGGCGGGTTGTGAACATGCCAAGTCGCGTTAAATCATCACGAGTGATGAAGCGCGCTGTGCCGTTTTTCTCCAGCGCGGCGACCGCTGCTGGAGTAAGTTGGAAAATCGAAACGATAATCGGGCGCTGCTCAAGGAAAGGATCGTTACGAATGAGATCGGCCGAATACCAGGCGTCACGCCAATCGAACGCGACGATGTCCTTAGGGATTGCATAAATAGCTGCGGCGGTTCGGGCGTAGGGCCGAACAAACCGCTCCGCTTCGAAACAACGTAGCGGAAATTGAATCAACAAGGAGGCCGCAATGCCCACCAGGACGAATTTGGTCGCGCGATGCTGTCCAACTAGGTTCGATAACCGGTTAAAGCCGGCGACGGCGACAATGAGGAAGCAGACAATAGCGCCATGGAAATAGCGGTAACCCCAGCCGTGGGCCTGATCGAGATAGAAGAAGAAATAGAACCCGAAGGTCAACAGGCAGCTCAAGATTGAATCTTGAATGATCGGTCGAACCTTAAAGAACTGACTTGCTCCTAAAACCGCCAGAAACGGAGTGGCCAACGATGCCCACCCCATGATCAAGAGCAGATTCATTGACTGAATGATTGGCATCCGCGGATTGAAGATCTTAAAAAAGGAGCCAATCCCGGCATTACCTCCGACTTGGTAACGTGCTTGCCAAGCAAACCACAGAGCGCAGCCGGCAAGATAGATTGGCGCAAAAATCAGAACGGCGCGCCAGCGCCGCTGTAAGACCAACCGAAGTAGAAACGGAAGTGCAAACAGGGCGTGAACGATGGGCTGATGCAAGCCAATCGCGAGTACACCGACCAATGGCGCCAGGTAAAACCAACCCCGGTCCGGTCGTGAATAAAGCCAAAGCCAAATGGCATTGAGGGCAAGATGCGCCGGCATCGAATACGAGGTCATCGACATAACCAAAAATTGCGATGAACTCACGAGCAGACCAATTGCGACCAGCGCATTCGTTTTCGATTCTGGCCAGATATTTCGCGCTGTGCCGTAAAGCGCGAACACGGTTAGGGCAGCGAGGAACGGGTTAAGGAGACTTTGAAGACCTACACTTTGAAAGACTGCCCGCATCGCGGCGTAGACCGGAAGATAAACTGAATTCCACGAGTGGTTGGCTGGGAAATACCGAACGAAGAATGGCAGGTTCAAGAAGCGCTCTGCGCTCACCCAGGCGGACGGCACTTCGGCTTGAAGTTTCCCATGCAAAAAAATCTTTGCTTGGAAGTCCGCGAGGTATTCATCAGCCGTCAGGGCATAGTCATGAAACACAATTTGTGTCCCGAGTGCGGCGAAGACGAAAGCAATTGTTGCGAGCAAAACGCAGAGCAATCCCGCCCGATGCGGATTTTGATCACATTGCTGGCCCGCTACATTGCCGCCACGAACTAGACCGACAGCGGCAATCAGGCTGAATACCGCCACAACTGCGAGTCCCGCCGGTTCGTGTCGGGCGAACAAGACATAAAAGACATTAAAACCCAATTGCGGATCCGGATTCCCGGCCGGAACAGTTCGCAACCAAAAGGCGAACGCAATTCCGACCAGGCAAAAGACGGCCGACCCGCAAAGGATTCCGATCAGCGGCCGCGCTGAAACGGGCGACGATTTTTCGCCGATGGAGTTGATCTTCGCTCCCGATGAAACTAGCGGGAATTCGGGCAAAGCTGCGGTGTGGGTTTGAGACACGGGAGACATCGACGGAAAGGATTGATGCATGACCGGGAAGCAGTCATTGGGCCACGACGCTTGACCGCTCTCTAGAAAAGCGATTGAAAGATCGACATCTTGTGCACGGGAATTGCACAGTCGAACTGCACAAATGGGCAACCACTCGTCATCAGACCGACTAACGAAATTTTCGCTCGCTCTGCTGATTGTCATCCTGAGCGCAGGGATTTTCCTGCGCGTTTGGCCGAGTGCCGGCTTGAAAGGTGTCGGCATCGACGAACGCGACTACGCCACTT
>CAVPWK010000012.1:0-117811 GCA_963709435.1 uncultured Verrucomicrobiae bacterium | reverse complement strand
CGACCACGATGACGGAATTTCCGAGATCACGTAACCGATTGAGCGTCCCGAGCAGGCGGATGTTGTCGCGTTGATGCAACCCGATGCTCGGTTCGTCGAGAACATAAAGGACTCCAGCCAGGCCCGAACCGATTTGCGTCGCGAGACGAATGCGCTGCGCTTCTCCGCCACTGAGCGTTCCGCTCTCGCGATCGAGAGTGAGATAGCCCAGCCCAACTTCGAGCAAGAACTGCAAACGCGATTGGATTTCTCGAACCACTTCCGACGAGATCTGCTTTTGCTGGCTGGAGAGCTCGATCTTGGAAATGAAGTCGGCCGCATCCTCGACCGTCAGCTCGGTAAATTGATGAATGTTGAGCTCGCATCCCTCCTGCAGCCGTCGCCCTGTGGGCGAAGCCATGCCATCGTGATCGTTGCCTAGGGCAGCGTTCCGCACAGCGAAGCGGCTACAGATTGTCACTGCCAAAATCTCAGGACGCAGGCGCGCACCGCGGCAAACCTTGCATGACTCTCGTGTCATGAAAGACCGGATGCGATTGCGCGTAAATTCGCTTTCGGTTTCCTCGTAGAGTCGCTGCATTTGCGGCACCAAACCTTCAAAGGGCTTGCTGACCTTTTCCCCATTGCTGCCAACCTTGATTTCGATCGGCGTGTCACCGGTCCCGAAGTAAAGTGCGCTCTTAAAATTGTCCGGCAGATCTGTGAACGGCACTTCTTCGTCGACGCGAAAATGTTTCACCAGCGCGCCCTGCAATTTTTTGTAATAGGCCTGCATCCGCTTCGGCCCTCGTCGCCACGGCGTAATCACGCCTTCCGCGATTGATTTCTCCGGGTCAGAAATCATCAACTCCGGATCAACCACCAGCTGCGTGCCCAACCCATGGCATGCCGGACAGGCACCGAAGTGGCTGTTGAAGGAAAAATGCTTCGGAGTGAGCTCGCCCAGCGTGAAGCCGCTATCCGCGTTTCCGTAGTCGGTCGAGTAGCGGTAGGCTTCCCAGCGAGATTGTAGGGCCAGCGCATCGCTTGACGACTCCGCCGCAGGCAGGCGACGCGCCTGCCCTACAATGATTGGTTGCTGCCGCAGGACAACAACGCGGTTCCCACCCCATTTCAGGGCGGTGTCGATGGAATCCGCCAGCCGCACCCGCACTCCGTCCCGAATAATCAGCCGATCCACGACCGCTTCGATTGTATGCGGCTCGGTTTTCTTCAATCGAATCGGCTCCGGCCGGCCGAGCTCGATGATCTCACCATCGACTCGGGCGCGGACGAACCCTTCGCGTCGCAATTTCTCGATCACGTCGCGAAATTCACCGCGCTCGTTCACCACGATTGGGGCGAGCACCACAATTTTCGTTTCAGGGGGATACCCTAGGATTTGATCGGTAATTTGTTGCGGCGTCTGGCGGACGAGCGGCTTCCCGGTGACCGGATCATGCGGCTGGCCTACCGCGGAAAACAGGACTCGTAGATAATCGTAAATCTCTGTCGTTGTGGCAATAGTTGAGCGAGGATTCGCCCCGGCACTGCGTTGTTCGATGGCAATCGCCGGCGATAATCCCTCGATGAAATCGACGTCCGGTTTTTCCATTTTATCCAGAAATTGTCGCGCGTAGGCCGAGAGGCTTTCGACGTAACGGCGCTGTCCTTCGGCGTAGAGGGTGTCAAAGGCGAGGGACGATTTCCCTGACCCGCTCAGGCCGGTGATAACCACCAGTTTCTCCCTCGGAATCTCAACATTGAGATTCTTAAGATTATGCTGGCGTGCCCCAACGATCTTGATAACTTGCGCAGGCATTCGGACGACGGATGTCGAACCTTTAAGTCAAGCACAAGGCTTGCTTTTCTCTACTGAAATCGACGCGCTATGAGCGAAAAGACTATTTCCCACGCAGAGCTGAAAGAGCTCCAGGCTAAATACAGCGAAATTAAGCATTCGGTAAACAACGCTCTGGCAGTCATGATGGCGCTTTCGGAAATGTCGCAGCGCCGTCCCGATTATGCAGAAAAACTCGCCTCCACGGTCCTGACCAAGGCGCCCCAGATTGTTTCCAGCTTGCAGGAATTCACCGAAGCTTTGAACGAAAAAACCGGTCCGAAAACCGAAGGCTTCCCCACCACCGTCGCGTAACAGGGAACAGCTATCTCTAACGCGAGATTTGCCCCTGAGCTGCAGACCTATCTAAGATAGGGCATTGCCCTAGGCTATCCTGACTAGCGCCTTTGGTGCTAGACACGCACAAAACACGCGCCGTCCTTTAAATTTACCCTTGCCAATCCTCTCAATCCTGTCTGTTTTCAACGCACATCGAAGTGCTAGAATTCGCGGTTGTGAGCGTGAACCAAGCGAAAAAAGTTCTCGTGGTGGAAGATGAAGCTGACGTCGTCGAGATGCTGGTCCGCGCTTTCAAGCGCACCGCCGGATTCAATGTCATCACCGCCGAGGATGGCGCCGTTGGTCTCCGGCGGGCACGAGAAGAATTACCGGTGCTGGTCATTCTCGACCTGATGTTGCCGAAAATGCCCGGCCTTGAAGTCTGCAAAATTCTCAAAGGCGATACGCTCACCCGGCACATCCCGATTCTCATGCTCACGGCCAAGGCGGAGGAAATCGATCGCATTGTCGGTTTGGAACTGGGGGCCGACGATTATGTTTCGAAACCCTTCTCGCCGCGTGAAGTAGTATTGCGCGCGCAGGCGATTTTGCGCAGGGGCGAAGCTCCAGACGACATGCAATCGCTCGTTGCCGGGCCGATCCAAATTGATGGTTTGCGCCATCACGTTTCGGTCAATGGCAAGGTGATTCATCTCACCAGTCTCGAGTACAAATTGCTGCGCACGCTGGTGCAGCGACGAGGGCGAGTCCAGGAACGCGATCGCCTGCTCAGCGATGTCTGGGGGTACGACAGCGTCATCGATACTCGCACTGTCGATACTCACGTCCGGCGGTTGCGAGAGAAGTTAGGCAAGGCGGGGGACGCGATCGAAACCGTCCGTGGTTTCGGGTATCGTTTGCGCGAAGGTTGATCGCGCATGCATTGGTGGGTTCTTGGAATCGCGTTGTTCATTGTCGCTGCCGCCGTCCTTTTTGTGTACTACCTTTGCCTGCGTCCGTGGCGAGAACTTGAACATCTTCTAACGGGAATTGGACATGGCGAACAACCGGCAACATTTCTTCTGAGTGGCATGGCACAAACCCGCCGAGTCGGGTTAGCCCTAGAACAACTTCTCGTCCGCCAACGCGAGCTCGATCGCCAGGTCACGAAAGACGCCGCTGAAGTCCGCGCCGTCCTGGCCGCGCTTACCGATGGTTTGCTGGTTGTCGATTCCACCCAGCACATCTCCATCTGCAATCCAGCTTTTGAGAAATTGTATGGCCAATCGCGTATCATGGCCGGAACGCCGCTGCTCGACGTCATTCGTGATAGCGATGTGGTCGAGCCAATGCGAGCCGCCCTCGAAGAGGCCAAACCACGAATGGCCGAGGTTCTGGCCCCGGATCGCAAAAGACAACTACAGGTCACCGCGGTGCCCATCGCCGGACAGGATGGGAAGCCGAGCGGCGTTGTAGCCTGGTTCCAAGATATTTCGCAGCTAAAACAAGCCGACGAGATCCGGCGCGATTTCGTCGCCAATGTTTCGCACGAATTACGAACACCTCTGTCGATTTTTCACGGGAATCTCGAAACCTTACTTGAAGGCGGCGATCTCGATGAAAACGAGACTCGCCACATTTACGACGTGCTGAAACGCCACTCCGATCGGCTTAACTTATTGGTCAACGATTTGCTCAGCCTGGCCCGGCTCGAATCCAAGGAAGCAAACTTGCAATTGAGCGAGATCAACCTGCGCGATTTTCTGGAAGAAGTGACGCGAGATTGGGCGAAGCCTTTGGCTGCAAAAAATCTGCGACTTGAATTGGAAGTCCCCGAGAACTTCCCCGTCCTGCGCGTCGATGAAAGGCGCCTCGAGGAAGTCGTGCACAACTTGCTCGATAACGCAGTGAACTACTCACATCCGAACAGCGGAATTCTCATCCAAGGCAGCGCCCCGGATCAAGAAGTCGTCCTCTCCGTTTCCGACCAGGGGGTAGGCATCGCGCCAGCCGATTTGCCCCGTATTTTCGAACGCTTTTATCGCGCCGATCGCGCCCGCAGCCGTGAGCTCGGCGGCACTGGTCTCGGCTTGTCCATTGTCAAACATATTGCGCAGCTTCACGGCGGCCGCGCGGAAGCCGAAAGTACTCTGGGGCAGGGCACAACCATTCGCGTTATTTTGCCGAATCGCACGGCCGAATAATGGAGGGCGCGCTTCTATGCGTTCGCTTCGGGACCTCTCGCCCATATGCCGCATACGTCATATCAGACATATCGGCATTCTCTGTAACCTAATCGTAACATTTCGGTATTTGCTCCAACCGTTGCAGCGGCGGCATGATTGAAGGATGGCTGAAGTTGTCGCCACGGCCCCAATGGTCGCCCCGCTCACCGTTCGCCGCTGGCGGGCGGACGATTTCATTAAGGCCTTTTTTGGAAGCAACGCGCTCATCGCCATTGTCGTCCTCGGACTCATCACCATTTTTCTTTTCCGCGAAGGATTCGGCTTTTTCGGGCAGAATTTGCGCAACATCCGGTTATATCGCCACGCCGGTCTCGAATACGTCGACATCATGCGTGACGCGGCCAACGCTCATGCCGCCCTTTCTCGCGGATTAAACCTCACCCGGAAAAGCGCCCAAGCCACGGAATCAGCCGAGACCCTGGCCCGATTCGATCAATTTTCTGCCGCCTTCAGCGATTCTGCTGATGATTTGAACGGCCTTGTTTCCGATGCCGGGGAAAAAGCGGTGGCTTTGCGTGATGCGCTCGCGCTCCAGGCGGGCGACGTCGATCGCGGTGGTGAAAAGGAGATGCGCGCCAACGCGGCTGCTCCGGTTGATGAAGCAGCAACCATCTCGGCCTTGCGCGCGAACACCGCAACCTTCGCCACAATCTCCTCGACCATGACCGAAAAAATCCGCGGACTGCTCAAGATGCCACCGACGTTCCAAAACGCGAAAACGAAGCGGGTATTCGATAGTTGGTCGAAAAGAGTCGAGAACTATCTCGCAATTTTGCCCGGCACCACGAAAAAGCTGGAGTCGTGGGATCCGGCTGCTCCGGTTCCAGCCTACCGGACTGTTACCAGCTTTCTCTTCGGACGCGATTGGATCACGGCCAGTTTTTGGCAGGATTGGTACGGGATCATTCCGCTGCTGGTTGGGTCGATCATGGTCTCGGTCGTCGCCCTTGCCATTGCAGTGCCGTTTGGCGTCGCCTCGGCTATTTATGTAAGTGAAATCGCGTTCCCAGCCGAGAAACGCTTGATCAAACCGTACGTTGAATTTATCGCTGCGATTCCATCGGTCGTGCTCGGCTTTTTCGGCATCGCCGTCGTCGGCGAAACAATTCGGCAGCTCTCGCAATCGCGCTTTTTCCACTGGGTCGGTTTCTTTCCGATTTCGGAACGCCTGAATGTTTTCACTGCCGGCTCGCTCCTAGCGCTCATGGCGGTGCCGACGATTTTCACGCTCGCCGAAGACGCCCTGCGCAATGTCCCGCGCGGATTCAAGGAGGCGTCCTACGCACTGGGGGCCAATCGCCTTCAGACCATCGGCCGCGTGATCGTGCCGGCCTCCCTTTCCGGGATTGTGTCGGCTGTTTTGCTGGGACTCGGCCGTGTCATCGGTGAGACCATGGTGGTGCTGCTTTGCGCTGGAAACCGGATTGCCATTCCCGATTTCACGCAAGGCTTGGGCGCATTTTTCCAACCGGTGCACACCATGACTGGCATCATTGCCCAGGAGATGGGGGAAGTGGTGCGGGGCAGCATTCATTACCGCGCACTTTTCATGGTTGGGCTTGTTTTGTTCGCCATCACCTTGGCCATAAATTACGGCGCGCAAAAATTGGTGCAGCGTTATCGCATGTCGATTGGCTGACCTATGAGCAAAGCCCGCCGCGCCCGCAACCGCATCGCCCAGACAACTGCGTTCTGGCTGTTTCGCTTCGCCACCTACGCCATTCTGGCGGCGGCGACCTACATCTTCCTCGATATCGGAATCAAAGGCAGCCGCACCCTTTTCACCACGCACGCGCCATTCATCAACGTTCCGTTCTTCACGCAGGGGCCGCAGACCCTTTTCGTTTTCGACTACGAAGGAAAAAAATACACGCTGAGCGATCGCGAATTTCGCGCCTGGAAAAAGGAACATCCGGTGGAAGTGGAGGCGACCAGCGTGGCCTACTCCGCCGGTGGGGTTTGGCCCTGCATTGTCGGCACCGGGCTGCTGGTCATCGGCTCGATGATTTTCGCGCTCGCAGTCGGGATTTGCAGCGCCATTTACCTCAGCGAGTACAGCCATAACACGCGTTCCCTTCGCCTCATCCGTATCGCTATCCTCAACCTCGCCGGTGTGCCCTCAATTGTTTTTGGACTGTTCGGCTTCGGCTTGTTCGTGATTTTTTTCCATTGGAACGTATCGCTTCTGGCCGGCTGGTTCACCCTCGGCCTCATGATTCTACCGGCCATCATTACCGCCAGTGAAGAATCACTGCGGGCGGTGCCGAACGGCTTGCGCGAAGGCTCGCTCGCTCTCGGTGCCACCAAATGGCAAACCATTCGCAAGAACGTCTTACCCTACGCAATCCCGGGAATTTTGACTTCATCCATTCTCGGCATCGGCCGCGTCGCCGGTGAGACCGCGCCGATCATGTTCACGGCGGCCTACGCCTTACGCGATGAAATGCCGTGGCAGGTCCAGCGTTGGACCGATTTCGTTTTTCAAGGCGTGATGGCTCTGCCTTATCACATTTACGTTGTTAGTTCGAAGATTCCGCAGAACGAATACACCGAGCGGGTGCAATACGGCGCAGCTTGCATTCTCCTATTGCTTGTCTTTGCTATTGCCCTCGCATCCATCATTCTGCGCGAAAGAACCAGGAAACGTCTGTCATGGTAGTAATGGAAAAAGAACAAATCCCACACCCGGCTCCGCCGCTGGAATTGCAAAAACCGCCGGAACCCGAGCCGCGCCAGCCGGTCATGATCAACGTCGATGATGTCGATTTTTGTTATGGCGCGCATCAGGTCCTGTTCGATGTAAACCTGGAAATCCCGCCGCGAGCGGTCACTGCCTTTATCGGGCCCTCCGGTTGCGGGAAAACGACGCTGCTGCGCTGTTTTAATCGCATGAATGATCTGATCGACGGTGCGCGAATCTCGGCTGGCAGCATTCGATTGGAGGGACGCGATATTCACGCGCCGGACGTCGATGTGGTCGATTTGCGACGGCGGGTGGGGATGGTTTTCCAGAAATCGAACCCGTTCCCGAAATCGATTTACGACAATGTCGCCTACGGGTTGCGTGTCCTGGGCGTAAACAAGAAATCACGCATTAACGAAGCGGTGGAAAAAAGCCTGCGTGCCTCGGCGCTGTGGGACGAAGTGAAGGATCGGCTTGAGACCAGCGCCTATGGTCTTTCCGGCGGGCAACAGCAGCGCCTTTGCATAGCGCGCGCCCTGGCGGTCGAACCGGAGGTTATCTTAATGGACGAGCCGTGCAGCGCGCTGGATCCGATCGCAACCGCGAAAGTGGAAGAACTCATTTACCAATTGCGCGAAAACTTCACCATCGTGATTGTGACGCACAACATGCAGCAGGCGGGACGTTGCTCCAATTACACGGCCTTCTTTCTATCTCGGCCGGCTCATTGAATTCGGCGCGACCTCGAAAATCTTCAGTAATCCATCACAACGTCAGACAGAGGATTATATTACCGGGCGATTTGGTTAATAACTATGCCGAGCGAAAGCAAACACACCCTAGGAACGTTCGAGCACGCGCTCGAAAATTTGCGAAACAACGTCATGCTGATGGCGAGCCAGACCGAACGCAGCCTCAATCGCGCGCTCAAAGGTTTGATGGAACGGGACGACAAGATCGCCGCTCTCGCCATCGCCGACGACGAGGAGATCGATCAACTGGAAAAACAAATCGACAAGGATGGGATTGAATTGTTGTTGCGTTTCCAACCGGTCGCGTCCGATCTGCGTCGCGTCGTCTCGGCGATGAAACTGAGTTCCAATCTCGAGCGCATGGCCGATCAGGCCACCAACATTGCCCGTAAAGCGCGCAAACTGAACAAGCATCCCGCGTTGCCGGAGATTCTTTTGCTGAACCCGATGATCGAACATGCCATGTCCATGTTCCGCGACAGCGTGGATGCTTATGTGCGCGAGGATGCGCAAGCCGCGCGCGCCATTATTCCTCAGGATGACGCGCTTGATAAAATGAACGCGCAAGTGAGCCGGCAATTGATCGATCGAATGGCACGTGATCCCGAGCAACTGCGCGGTTACATCAATTTGATGTTCATCGCCCGTCACCTCGAACGCGTCGGCGATCATGCCACTAACATCGGCGAAGACGCGGTTTACGCCGCTGCCGCCGAAGATATTCGCCACCAACAGGTCGCGGCCACACCGGCATGAGCTTGTCGCGGCGTTCCGCGACCCGTCTTCCCGAGCGTAAGTCGAGGGACGACCGAGAAATGAGAGATCGCCGCGCGCATCCACCTTGCGTAAATTGCGCCCGCGCGTAGCTGAGTAAGGAACGCCTTATGCAAACTGCTGCTGCCAAAATAGCAACCGCCGACGAGCTGGCTCTTTTGCCCGACGCCATTCAGCCGGAACGGGATTTCTCTGATCCGGCGAATTTTATTAATCGCGAATTGAGCTGGCTGGAATTTAACCGCCGCGTTCTGGAGGAAGCGCAGGATCCAACGCAGCCGTTGATCGAGCGGGTTAAGTTCATGACCATCTTCAGCAACAATCTCGACGAGTTTTTCGAGATCCGCGTCGCCGGCATCAAACAACAAATTCAGAGCGAGACGAGCGACATTGGACCGGACGGCATGACGCCGACGGAAACGTTCAACGCCATTCAACGGCTGGTGCACGAGCTCGTCGCCACACAGTACGAACTCTGGAACAAGGAACTCGTCCCCGCGCTGGCGAAAAACGGCATCCGTCTGCACGACGTCGCGCAGCTCACCGGAAAACGCGCGGCTTGGGCGAAGCGTTATTTCCAGGAAGAAGTTTTTCCAATGCTGACGCCGCTGGCAGTTGATGCCAGCCATCCGTTTCCGCAACTCCTGAACAAGAGTCACAACTTGTTGGTGCGAGCACGGGCGGATCAGGGCGGCGAAACGTTGCTCGCAATTGTGCAGGTGCCCCGCGTTGTGCCGCGTTTGATTTTGATGCCGCGCAGCAAGGGCGCCGATGAGCCCTGGGATTACATTTACCTCGCCTCCCTCATCAAACATTACATCGCCGAACTTTTTCCCGGCCTGATCCTCGACGGTGTCCACGCATTCCGCGTCACCCGGAACAGCGATCTCTATATCGACGAGGAAGAAGCGGAAAATTTATTGCGTACGATCGAGCAGGAACTGCGGCGTTCGAGTCGCGGCAACGCCGTTCGCCTGGAAGTGGAGGCGGATTGTCCGCCTGATTTTAAGGATTTGCTCCTCGCCTTTTTCGATTCTCAGGAGGCGGACCTGTACAAACTGAACGGCCCGCTCTCGATGACGCATCTCACGCCGCTGGTGACGAACGACGCCTTTGCCAAACTAAAGGACCGGCCCTTCCAGCCAGCGACCGATCCGGCGCTGCCGCCGCATGCCGACATTTTCGAAGTGATGCGAAAACAGGACATTTTGCTCCATCACCCCTACGAAAGCTTCGATCCCATCGTCCGGTTTATCGAGAGCGCTGCGACCGATCCGCAGGTGCTCGCGATCAAGATCACGCTTTATCGCACGAGCGGTGATTCGCCCATCGTCGAGGCGCTGATCGAAGCGGCCAACAATGGCAAGCAGGTAACGGCCCTGGTCGAATTACGTGCGCGCTTCGATGAAGCCGCCAATATCCGTTGGGCCCGACAACTCGAGGAAGCCGGCGCACATGTCGTCTATGGCGTAGTCGGACTGAAAACGCATTGCAAAGCGTTGTTGGTGGTACGACGCGATTCCGATCGGCTCCGTCAATATGTGCATCTCGGCACGGGGAACTATCACCATCGCACCGCACGTATTTACACCGATTTCAGTTTGCTGACTTCCGCTCCGGAATTAACGGAAGAGGTCGCCATTGTTTTCAATACTTTAACTGGCCTGGCCGGTTACCCTGGTTTGAAAAAATTAATGGTCGCGCCGTTCGACCTGGCCAACCGATTAATCAAGCTGATTGAACGCGAACGCGATCACGCCCGCGCTGGCAGACCCGCGCGCATCATCGCCAAACTAAATTCGCTCGTTGACGAGGATATCATCGAGAAACTTTATGAAGCATCATGTGCGGGCGTGAAGATCGATCTCATCGTTCGCGGCATTTGTTGTCTGCGCCCGAGAGTGCCCTCGCTTAGCGAAAATATTCGCGTCATCAGCATCGTCGGACGGTTTCTCGAGCACAGCCGCGTTTACTATTTTGAAAATGCGGGCCAGCCCGACATTTACCTGTCCAGCGCCGATTGGATGCCGCGCAATTTTTATCGCCGGGTCGAAATCGCGTTTCCGATCGATGCGCCCGACCTGCGCGATGAAATGGTGAACGACATTTTGCCGAGTCTTCGCAATGATCAGGTGAAAGCGCGCGAGTTGCAGCCCGAAGGCAGTTATGTGCGGCTGCGTCCGGCCGAGGGCGCAGCCCGCTCCCAGGCGCAATTGCATTTCCGGGAACGTTCGCGGCAAACGCGCAAGGCAGCGGCGGAGTTGCAAGCCAAAAGCGCTGAGAAATTGATTCCTATCAAGGCCAAGCGCGAAGAACGCAGGCGCGCATGAAAAAAGTTCTCGTCGTCGATATCGGCGGCACCAACGTCAAGGCCATGATCTCGCGCGAGCACCGGCGTAAATTCGCTTCTGGCGGCGGTCTTACTCCGCGTCAGCTCCATGACATGCTGGACGGCAAACTCGACGATTGGAAATACGATGTCGTTTCGGTCGGTTTTCCCGCGCCGGTCCGCAACGGTCGCATTCTTTGCGATCCAAAAAATCTCGGCAAAGGTTGGACACGATTTAATTTCGAAAAAGCATTCGGCAAACCGGTCCGGGTGATGAACGACGCTGCCATCCAGGCACTCGGGAGCTATCGCGGCGGACGCATGCTCTTCATTGGACTCGGAACTGGCTTCGGTTCGGCCCTGGTGTGGAATGGCACCGTTCTTCCCCTCGAGTTAAGCGAATTGCCTTACCTCAATGAAGGCACAATCGAAGATCGTATCGGCAAAACCGGGATGAAAGATATCGGCCGAAAAACCTGGGAAGAGGACGTGGACCGCATTCTTATCCACTTACAGCGTGCTTTCGTAGTCGATTACATCGTGCTCGGCGGAGGCAATGCCAAGATGCTCGAGCATTTGCCGCCCGGAGTGGAACTGGGACATAATCGCAACGCTTATCTCGGCGGCCAGCGGGTCTGGCAAAATAATTCGAGAACGCGGCGCCCGCGGTGGACGATTCTGTAGGGTAGAGGGGAGAGAAAGATTAAGAGGTAGAGAAAGATGAGATGAGATAACACCGGCAACACTCTTCCTTTTCCTCTTAGTCTTAATCTATATCTATGAAACTCTGTTTCCTCCGCCACGGCGAGGCCGACTGGCCAAATTGGACGAAGCCCGACGACGAACGGCCGCTAACGGAACGTGGACGCAAGGAAATGAAGCGCGTCGCCAAATTTCTCGAGCGCCTGAAGTTTGTTCCCGATGCCATTTTTACCAGCCCTCTCCCGCGCGCCTCGCAGACGGCCGAGATCGTCGGCAAGCGCCTCGGCATCGAATTGCAAACCGAGCCCGCGCTCGCGCACGGTTTCAATATCGAACGCTTGCGCCGCCTGCTTGCCAAACGTGAAGCCGAATGCATCATGATTGTCGGCCACGAGCCAGAATTTTCCGAAATCATCGGGGAGCTAACCGGTGGCAAAATCAAAATCTCAAAAGCCGGTGTGGCCCTCTTGGAAATCAATCGCAGCTGCACTGCCGGCACGCTCCTCTGGCTCTTCCCCCCTAAATTCGCGAAAGCCATCTAACGCCAGTCGGGCTCGGACCTGTGGGGTCAACGGGCATTTTGCCCGTTGAATTAGTCTAATCCGCGCGGCTTAAGAGCGTCGGTTTCTCGCGCGGAACCAGTTCCTCAAGCGGTTGCTCGCTAACGGTAACGTGCATCCCGATGTGCACCCGATCGTAGAGCGCGATGATGTCGTGCGATCGCATTCTGATGCAACCGAAGCTCGCTGCTTTGCCGATGTTCCGCTCTTCGGGAGTGCCATGAATGTAAATGCAACGATCATGCGCCGCAGCGTTTTGTCGTTCCATCCCGCGTAACCAGATCACGCGCGAAACGATGGCATCGCGATTCGGGGCATCGACTGTGATCACTTCGCCAGTGGGCATTCGTATTCTTAATGACGGTGCCGGCCGGCAAATGGTCGCCAAATTTTCCGGAGACAAACAACGTCCCGAGCGGTGTGCGATAGCTGCCGGCCGAATCGCCATTGCCAAACTTGGAGGTCGAAACCCGATAACGCGCGATCAGTTTTCCTCCGTCGACAAGGACGACTGTTTGATCCGGAATGCTAACAATAAGTTCAGTTCCGGTTGACGCGTTAACTGGGTGGAGCGCGATGATGAAAGCCATCGCGAGGGGAACCAAGAATCTATTCATCGTCAACCAATGGCCGCAGATCGGAAATCAGACTCTCGATCTTGCGCAAATCCTTGCGACGTCCCTTCTCCGGTCGCAGTCGTCGCTGGCGCACCATGATGGCGAAATCGCGGACACGATGCAGTTGTTCGCGGTTCAAATTCTCAGCCGGTGCGTAGCGATCGAGCGCGGCCGTCGTCAGGGTCAGTTCGTGTTCCAGTCGCTTCGCATAAACCCGTGCGGTGGTGCGCAGTTCGCGACGTAGTTCTTGCAATTCCAGTTGGAGGTGGCGAACCGGCGACGTCTCGTGCTTCTCTTTCGCTTTCTTCTTTTTCATACAATCGCGTCAACTAGAGGAGTAGACGCCATACCTGGCCCACGGATGCACGGATCGAGTTTCCGCACGATTTCAATTCTGCCATCGAGATGCTCGACCAGGCCCGAGCAGGTCTCGACCCAATCGCCGCAGTTGTAGTAGGTAATGTTGGCGAATTCGCGAATGGAGACGCTGTGAATATGTCCGCAAAGAACTGCGTCTACCCGGTATCGCTCCGCGTACTTCACCACTGCCGCCTCGAATTTGCCGATAAAGCTAACGGCATCTTTGACGCGTTGTTTAACGTAGGCGCTGAGTGACCAATAACCAAGCCCGAAGCGCCGGCGAACGAAATTGATGAACGGATTAAGCGAAAGCAGGAACTGGTAACCAGCATCGCCGAGAAAGGCGAGCCACTTCACGTTTTGCACCACAGTGTCGAGCTCGTGTCCGTGGATAACAAGAATTCGACGGCCATCGGCGGTGCGATGAATGGCATGTTTCTGGATCGTGATTGCACCGTAAACGCCGTAAAACGAACTGATCATCTCATCGTGGTTTCCCGGGATGTAGATAACGCGCGTGCCTTTGCGCGATTTACGCAGGATTTTTTGAATAACGTCGTTATGCTGTTGCGGCCAGTAACGGCTCCGGCGCATCTGCCAGATGTCGATTAAGTCGCCCACGATATAGAGCATCTCGAAATCGTATTCGCGCAGAAAATCGAGCAACCGAGCCGCACCACTCGCGCGCGTGCCCAGATGCACATCGGAAATCCAGGCGGTCCGCACCCGGGCTGATCCTTCCCCTCTCGAGTTAAATGTTTCGAACTGGAAACGCGGTTGAGCGACCGAATTCATCAACGACGACAAACGATACAAAGCACTCGTTGGGTCAGGCAAAAACAGTTTTGTTAAGATTGTGTGACGAAGAAGGAAGACTCACCAGTGGTCACCGAGACGCCGGAGCAATTCGAAAATTTCACCGATTTGTCACACTGTCTCCGCCGGGTTGTTACAAAGCAGGATTAATGGATCTGCCAGGGGACAAAAGAGGTCCGACACTGCGTGAGGGAGATAAGTGAGTGGCGCCCGGGTTGAAAGGCCTGGGCGCCTGCTTCTTTGAATTGTGTGAAAGTCAGGTGACATCGTGAGGCCCGGCTTTTCATTCCTGCGACTTCACAGTACTTTATCGAGATGAAAAAGCGCGTTCTCTTCATTTGCGTTCACAACAGCGCTCGCAGCCAGATGGCTGAGGCGTGGCTAAATCGGATTTGTGGCGAATATTTCGAAGCACAAAGCGCCGGCCTTGAACCGGGCGCGCTTAATCCGCTGGCTGTGCGAGTGATGGCGGAAGCCGGGATGGATATTTCGAAAAAGAAAACCCAGGCTGTTTTCGATGTGTTCGTATCTGGCCAGCTCTTCGCCTACGTCATTACGGTGTGCGACGAAGCCAGCGCGGAGAAATGTCCTATTTTCCCAGGCCCCGCGACCCGCTTGCATTGGAGCTTCCCCGATCCCTCAGAAGTGCAAGGCAGTGAAACCGCAAAACTCGAACAAGTCCGGATCATTCGTGACGAAATCCGGGCGAAGATTGAGCAGTGGTGCGACGAGGTCTGCCTGCAAACCGCGTAGATCGGGATGGCAAAAAAACTCATTGCGGAATGTCTCGGGACCTTCGCGCTCGTCTTCGCAGGAACTGGCGCGATCGTCATTGACGAAGTGACTGGTGGCGGTGTCTCACATGTGGGGATTGCCCTGACCTTCGGCCTAATCGTGCTGGCCATGATCTACACCCTTGGAGACATTTCCGGCGCGCATATTAATCCTGCCGTAACAATTGGCTTTTGGGCGGCCCGCCGATTCGAATGGCGCAAGGTCCTGCCTTATGTCGTGAGCCAATGCGGAGGTGCGCTCCTGGCAAGCGTTGTCTTGCGATTTCTTTTTCCGGCTAATGTCACACTTGGAGCAACTATTCCCGCAGGTCCTCTAACCCAGTCTTTTGTTCTCGAACTGATTCTGACCGCACTGTTAATGTTTGTTATTCTCGGTGTCTCAACCGGCGCGCGAGAAAAGGGGATTACCGCCGGAATTGTCGTTGGCTCCGTCATTGGATTGGAAGCAATGTTCGCCGGCCCGATCTGCGGAGCGTCGATGAATCCAGCGCGCTCGCTCGCCCCGGCCGTTGTCAGCCTCCATCTGCAAGGCCTCTGGATCTATCTGCTGGCGCCGGTCATTGGTGCAGTGATTGGTGTTCTCGCGTGCCGCTGTGTCCGAGAACCAGGCTGCTGCTAAGCTTAAACACCCAACTCTTGCTTCGTGATCAACCCAGCGGTCAGCCAAGAACCGTAGAAAGGTTCATCTTAATGATCTGCTGAGCAGCATGCGTCTTCGCCTTCAATTGCGGCGCGAGCTTCCTTGATCAAGAACGGAATTAGCGCCAAGGCTGCCACGCTGTCGAGCCACCACCATCCCAGGATCCGCGTTGCAGCAAGCCCGATCATGAGGACGATTGATAAATAGCCGCACGTAATCGCTTCAATCGCATCAGCGCGTAATGCCCGCGAATTCAAGCGCGCGGCGACTTTCAATTTGTAGCCGGCGAGAATCGGCATGCCGATTTTGGTGACTAGCCCGATCAGAATTCCCCACGCGCTTTCATGTGTATCGGTAACGCGATGCGCTATGAAAAGGCCGTAAGCCGAATTGAAGACAACGTAGGCAACGAGGAAATACAAAGTGTAGCCAACCAATCGAGACGCACGATGTTCCACCGCTTCCACGCGCGCCTCATCCGCGAGCCCGCTTGCCTCTGTTCGCAAACGCCACAATAGAACGCTGGCACTAAAAAGTTCGATAATACTGTCGATACCGAATGCTTCGAGAAGAAGACTTTTCGATGCCCAGCCCAGAAGAAGCGACGCTGCTCCTTCAATCGTCATCCAGCCTAACGTGATGTAAGTCAGCATCAGCGCGAGTCGAACATCCTGAGAGCGCCGGTGAAGATAAGGCGTCGTTAATGTGAGGTCAGTCATGCGACTGCTTGCTTTGATGGATTCTTTTCCACCCATTCGTATAACACAGGAAGAAGAACGAGCGTTAAGAATGTCGAGCTGAGGATGCCACCAATGACCACCGTTGCGAGCGGACGCTGCACTTCAGCGCCCGCACTGGTTGAAAGAGCCATGGGTATAAAACCAAACGCGGCTACCGCCGCTGTCATTAGGACCGGTCGCAGGCGTGTCAGCGATCCTTCTATGACAGCGGAGCGAACATCCTTCCCCTGTTCGCGCAACTGATTGAAATAGCTAATCATCACCACGCCGTTGAGCACGGCGACTCCGCTCAAGGCGATAAAGCCGACCGCGGCGGAAATGCTGAACGGCATGTCGCGCAGCCAGAGCGCGAAGATGCCTCCAGTGACTGCCAGTGGAATTCCAGAGTAAACGAGCAACGCTTGTCGCACGTTGCCGAACGCCATGAAGATGAGAACGAATATGAACACCAGCGCCGTCGGGCACGACAATCACCAGTCGCGCCTTTGCTTCGCGAAGGTTCTCGAACTGGCCGCCGAATTCGAGCGTATAGCCTTCAGGCAGCTTGACGCGCTCGCGCACTTTCGCATCGGCTTCGCGCACCCAACTTTCCACATCGCGACCCCCAAGGTTGACCATCAAAGCGGCGCGCCGTTGTGCTGAGTCGCGCAAAATCGGCGATACCGTTTTGACGCGTTCAATATCCGCCAGTGTGCCCAGCGGCAGCATGCCGGAGTCTCCGACACGCACGGGCAACGCACGGATGGCGTCGAGATTTTCGCGGTCTTTCTCGGGGAGCCGGACTACGATATCGAAGCGCCGGTTGCCTTCGACCATCGTGCCGACAGTCTGTCCGCCCAGCGCAGTCGCGATGGTCTGATTCACGTCACCGGCGTGGAGATTGTATTTCGCGAGCACATCGCGCTTCACTCTGATCTCGAGCATGGGTGCACGGCCGGTGGTTTCGTACTCCACTTCGCCTTCGCCTTCCCGCGTGCCCGGAATTTGTTCGAGCACTTCTTTGACTTCGGAACCGAGTCGCTCCAGCACATCATAATCGTTTCCGAAAATTTTTACCGCAATGTCGGCCCGGATTCCCTCGAGCATTTCGTTGAAGCGCATCTCGACCGGTTGCGCCACCATCACGCGCACGCCCGGATTCAAGTTCTCGATTTCCGTAGTGATGATCTTCGCCAGTTCTTCCTTGCTGATTGGCTGATTGTCGATCTTTCGCCATTCGCTTTGCGGTTTGTAGTAAATGTAAAAGTCGCAATCGCTCGGCGGCATCGGGTCGGTCGCAATTTCGGCGCTGCCGATGCGCGAAAAGACGTGTGTGATTTCCGGCACACGTCTTTGGATTTCTTGTTCTGTCTTGCGTTGTTGTTCGGTACTTTCGTCGATGTTGATGCTGCTCGGTCGATACACCATCATGGTGAAGTGCCTTCATCGAGCTTGGGAATGAAGTTTGCGCCGAGTCGATTGAAGATGACGATGGCCAACCCGAAAAGCGCCAGCGCGCTCAGCACCACCAGCCAGCGCCAGCGTAAGGCCGAAGATAATACCGGCGAGTAAATGATCTTGGCGAAGCGGATGATCCAGTTGTCGCCGCTCGGCCATCCTGCGGCGAAGCAAAAACGAACAAAGCGCCGGCATTAGTGTTAACGCCAGCACGAGCGAGCCTCCGAGCGCCAGCATTACCGTCAGCGCCATAGGGTGAAACATTTTCCCTTCGATTCCCGACAGAGCGAGGATCGGCAGGTAAACAATGGCGATGATGAGGACGCCGAAGAACATGGGCGTGCCGACTTGCTTACTCGCCGCGAGCACAGTGTGAAGTCGTTCCTCCGTGGTGAGCGCGCGCGAGTTGATGCTGTTTCAGACCGAGTTGCCGGACAACATTTTCGACGATCACGACTGCGCCGTCGATGATCAGTCCAAAATCGATCGCGCCCAGGCTCATCAGATTTCCCGAAATTCCGAATCGCGTCATTCCGGTGAGAGCAAAGAGAAATGCCAGCGGAATTGCTGTGGCAACGATCAGCGCGGCGCGCCAGTTTCCGAGGAGGATCAACAGCACCGCTGTGACCAGCAACGCCCCTTCGAAAAGGTTCATCGTCACCGTGTGAATGGTTCGGTGGACAAGGTTCCTCCGATTGTACTCCGGACTAATGACGACGCCCGACGGCAGCTGTTTTTGAATGTCCTTAACCCTTTCGGCAACGCGTTCGGCCACCGCGTGACTGTTCTCACCCATCAGCATCATGGCCACGCCGAGCACGGCCTCCTGTCCACCGTGTGTCGCCGTGCCGGTTCGGAATGCGTGACCAATCTGGACCTCGGCGAAATCTTTGACGCGTAATGGCATGACGCCGGCGGCAAATTTCACCGGCAGCTCGGCGATCTCTTGCGGTGAAACGACTCGACCGACTCCGCGGATAACGAGTTGTTCATCGCCGGAATTGACGACGCCTCCGCCAGCATTCTCCACGTTTTCGCCGACGATTTTCGCGAGGTCGTTAACGGTCAGTCCGGCCTCGCGCAACTTGTCGATCTTCGGTTGCACCACGATCTGCTTCACGTAACCGCCGTAAGCGTTGACCTCGGCAACACCGGGAACCGTTCGCAGCTGCGGTTTGATCACATATTCCTGTATTTCCCACAGGGCCATCAGCTGCGCTTCGCGCGAATCTGGAGTGTTCGGTGCGTTCGGCGAAAAGTCGATCGTGTAATAAAAGACCTCACCGAGTCCGGTGGTGATTGGAATTAGCTTTGGTGTCAGGCCAGGCGGAAGCGAATCGGCCGCGCTCTGCAAACGCTCGGTTACGAGCTGGCGTGCGCGATAGACATCGGTCTTATCGGTGAATTGAAGCGTGATCTGCGATAGGCCAAAGCGCGAAAGAGATCGCATTTCCGTTACGCCCGCGACACCGCCCAGCGCCATTTCCAGCGGCATCGTCACCAATTTTTCTACTTCATCCGGTGCGAGGGCTGGCACCGTGGTATTGACCTGTACTTGTACGCCCGTGATGTCGGGAATCGCATCCATCGGTAGTTTGTTGGCCGACCAAAGACCGACGAGCAGTAGCGCGAACGCACCCATCAATACGAGCACGCGCTGGCGCACCGCGAATTCGAGAACCTTGTCGATCATGGCGCCGCTCCTTCTCCTGGTAGAGCTTTAGCCCGGTAAGAATTTCCAGCTCCTGCGCCGCTTGCAGCGCATCCTTCTTCATCTCATGCACGGCTCCGAGCACTTCGAGATACTGCTTTTGCGTTTCGACGTAGAGGGAAATCGGAACAGCCGCCGAGTCGGTAATTGCGATCGGCTAGTTCCGCTGTCTCCCGGAATTTCGTGATGGTGTCTGCCTGCCACTTTTCGATCTCTTCGCGTTTGGCCTGCAATATCGCGGCGCTCTGAGCGACTCGCCGTTCCACTTCGCGTTCTGTCGTGAGCAAGGAAGCTTGTGCTTGTTGCTCACGCGCTTTGCTCGTTTGAATGTTTCCTGCGTTGCGATCCCAAAAAGGCAGCGGCACTGAAATGCCAATACCGGCCTGCGTTTCTTTGTCCGCCGCATTCTCCTGCGAAAAAAACGGTCCAACCGCAATCGCCGGATAACGTTCGTTCTTCGACAGCGAAACTCTGAAACCTTGCTGCGCCAACTCGGCCTCACGAATGCGAATGTCGAAAGCGTTTTTGCGCGCGGCATTGAGCAACGTTTGCAATGACGCTTGAACAAATCCGGGCTGACCGCCGCTTATCTGAAGCGGCGCGGTCACCGAGTGCCCCCGCAATTGATTCAATTCTGCAACCGCTGTTTTTGCGGCGACGCCGGCCTCCCGTTCCTGCCGCCGCAACGTGAGCGTGTTCGCATCGATAATCCGCGCTTCTAATACTGGCGTCACTCCCGCTGGCTCTCGCTGTGCCAGAACGTCGGTCAAAGCCTGAAACCGATCGGCGATTTCACGTGTGGCTACCGACCTTTCCTGCGCAATCACGACGCTGTAAGCCAGCGTCCGAACTCGCGCGGCGAGCGTGAGTCGAAATTGCTCGAAATGAAGCTCCGCCAATTCAATGTCGCCTTGCGCAATCGCTTTTCGCAAGGCGATCCGGCCGGGATATTCAAATGTCTGATTGACCGAAACCGACCAAGCCGCTCCGTCACCAGACGTGCCGCCGGATTCATCCCGTGCGTTCTTATATCCTGCCTGCGCGTTAAACTCCGGATTCCGGATCGTTCCTGCCGTTTTCAACCCGCCTTTCGCCGCAGTGATCCCCGCCGCATAAAAATTTAGTTCGGGATTTCGTTCTAACGCCTCGCGAACGAGCGCCGCTGGTGAGAGTGGTTCCCGGGCTGCCGCCGAAAAAGCCAACAGCGCTGGCGAAGATAACAGCTAACCGAAAATAGACTGTAGAGTTTACGCATAAATAAATTCAAGTGCAGTTAACACGGACCGAGCAGGCGTAGTTCGCCTGTGACAACAAGAAGCCAGTCGCGATTGCGACCGGCTAAGCGATGGAAGGAGCGCGCGCTGGCAGGCCGCTACGCGCGACGATCTGCCAGATCGGCAACGATGGAGGACCTGTGTCCTGATCGATTACTCTCGAAGAATCATTGTCGTTCGCGGACAGTCGCGCAAGCAATCGGGAAAGCCATTGATCCTGCCGCTCGATCGGAGCCAAAGGTACAAGTGGAGCTGCTGTCGCAAAAACACCCGTCTCAATCGACGCGCAGCGAATGCACGATCCGTCGTCGCAATCTGAGGCCTGATTCGGCGATCCCGGTTCGTTACAACAATCCGAGAAAATCTGCGGAAACGCGGATGCAAGCGCGCATGTATTCGCAACTGGAATCCAGCCGATCAGCAAAAGCGCCAAAACACTCACTCGCAGAAGTGACATGAACCTTATTTCTACCACAGTGGTTTTAGCTGACAAGTTCATCGTGCACGGCATGCTGCATTGAATGAGCGCGCACCGCGTTCACATCCTTGAACAGTTCTGCCATCTATAACGATCAAGAGGACGACCAGAAGAACTCCAACCGGTCACTCATACATTTCCGTAATCATTTTTCTCGAATAATCTTCCCCATCGTATACCCCGAATACGTTACAACTTCTTTGATTTTCGCGTCACTGAGCGTTTTTCCTGGCTTCGTCGTGATAGTGACGAGTTTCTTGGGCAGATCGACATGGACGGTTGCGACCTCCGGCTGCTTTCGAAAAGTCTTTTCGATTCCGGTCGCGCAAAAAGCGCAGACCATCCCATTGACGGTGGTCCTAATGGTTTCGGCAACTGCGGAGACCGATAGCCCGCTCAAAATGATGAGCATTAGTAATAGATGACGCATATTTTCCTCCTTTAGAATTGCATGGTCCAGTTGACCATGACGTGGTTGTTGCTGCTGTATCCGACTTCGAGCCAAATAGTTTTGTAGAAAAAGCGAATAACCGGTGTGACGACGAAGTGATCATCCTTCGCCGGATGATGATCGAGGCGGATCAGTGTCCAAGTGTTGAGCTGATCGTAGTTCGCGAGATATGGCGCCACGCCAAGATATGCTCGCTGCCAAACTGAGCTTCTCGATGTTGCCGCGCATACATGAAACGCGACTTCATAGGAGCGAAAACACGTCGCGTCTCATAATCGGCCATCATCGTGGTCCAAGCGGCTGGTTCACTCCTGCTGCCTTGTCGCGCCATGCCGGCGCCGGTCATGTTGAAAATGTTTCCTTGTCCTTCCGGCAGATTCCAACGCTTGATGAGCGTGTTGAGCTGCGGCCCGGCCATCCAGAAGTCGTCGCCGCCAAGCTCGTATTTCGCGTAGATACCAAGAGCAAAGTGCGGATCGAATGTGTAGTCGACGGATAGTGTGTGACCCGTTTCGTCATTCTCCTGCATCACCATAGTTCCGCCGACGTAGGAGAGCGGCTTGGCTTGCGCCAGCGCGACGAAGCTAGAGGTTAACGAAATGTATAATAGGTAAGTTGTTTTCATTGATCCAAGTGAACGGTTGAGGTCGTGGCATGCCAGTGAATGGGCACACCTCGGGCGTCAGCGTCCTTGGATCAGATAAGAAACGTGCAGAGCAGCGAGAGCCGCGGCGGAGAATGCGCGACGGGCTCTGCATGAGAAACGAATTTCGATTCGCGCGTGATGGAAAGGGTCAGCAGAGGGGCGGTTGTTGCGGGCAGTGCCGCGAAATTTTGTTGATCAAGACCCGATTTCGCGAGCGGTTGAACCGGCGGTCCAGTCCGCTGATGGGATGTTGCGCAACAAGCCTTATTCGCGCAGCATCCCGGCTCACACGCCTTTGGGCCGGGCGTATTTGTCACAATACACGGAGCCGCCGGCAATCGAACGCTCGCCGAAAAAAGCGCCGCGACGACTGCAAGACAAACCGTGACCCTGCGGAACATCACCTGATTGATAGCACGCACGTCGCCCACCGTCCAGCAGGCAAGCAAGTCTACAATAGGTAGAGCTTTATCAATTCGACTGCATTCACAATTGGCCAAATCGCCATTGCCGCCATAATGACGAAGAGAATAGATTCGACGACCAAGAAGCGGACATGCTCGGTCCGGAAATAATGCCGGCTGATATCGCGGATGGAGCGACGCCGTAGCAGTGCGGTTTTTCTGAAGCGACGGACCGTAACGATAGTTGGCGAGATCATGATGAAAAAGCTCCGGCGCTTTCTTCGCCTGTCATGTCACGAAGAGTGACAAGCAGGTAACAATTAGGTAACTACTCGTGAGATGATGAACAAATTGTCGGTTTGAACTGTCACACTGAGCCCTTCGACTTGCGCCCCGGGGCCGGCTATTGTGAGCCATGAAAACGCGGGAATTTATTGAGCAGCTGCGCGGCTCGCGTGGCAAGCGGGTCGTGTTCGTTGATGAAAACGGCACAACGATTCACGGCGGTTATCATCTCACCGAATTAAAGGCGGCCGCCTTCGATACGGTCGACTGTGGCGGGCAAAAGAACCGTTGGAATGAAACCATCGTGCAGCTGTGGGTGCTGGAGGAAGAGCAGAGCGATGAGTTTATGACCGCTGACAAGTTCCTGAGCATTTACGATCGGGTGGGTGGAATGATCGCGCTCGATCCCGAAGCTGAAATTCGTTTCGAGTACGGGGACGAGAACTTTTCGCCATCAAATTATCATGTCGGTATGCTAACGGAAGATGCAGATACCATCCGCGTGGAATTGCGCCTCCCGCAAGCGACCTGCAAAGCGCGCGATCGGCGCGAAGCCGTGGCGGCATCTTGTTGCGGATAAGGCCGGGATCAGCGATCCCGGCTACATGTACTATAGCCGGCACCGGTAATACCGGTATCGAATTAAACAAGAAACGCGCCGAGGAGAATGGCAGTGCGCTCTTGATGGCCTAACCTTGTGAGCACTCTTTTCTTACTTGATGGGAACGAAACCGACTTGTTCGACTATCTTCTGACCTTCCGGCCCGATGGTGAAGTCGATGAATTCTTTGACCGCTCCGGTGGGATCGCCATTAGTGTAGTAAAAGGTAGGTCGGGCGTAAGGATAGGTTTTCGCCAGAACACTTTCCTTTGAAGGCGACGCTCCATCAATCGGTACTACCTTGATTCCGCCGGCCTTGGTGTAAGCCAGGCCGACGTAGCCTACGCCGTTCGGATTTTTGCTTACCTCCTGGGCAATCTGTTCATTCCCCGCCAGCTTCTGCGAATCCGGAGCATAGTCTCGCTTCTTCATCGCCAACTCCTTGAACTCCGCGTACGTCCCGGAGGAAGTATTCCGGGTATAGACCGAGATCTTTCCGCCACTGCCGCCAACAGCACTCCAATCGGTAACTTCGCCAGTAAAGATTTGTTCCACCTGTTTTTTTGTGAGACCTTTGATCGAATTAGCAGTATTGACGATGACCGCGATTCCGTCATAAGCGACGATAGTTTCCTTCATCTCCACCCCTTTGGCTTTACCATTGGCGATCTCTTCCGGTTTGGCTGGCCGGCTCGCCATTCCGATCCCGGCTGTCTTATCAATGAGAGCGGCGAATCCGGTCGCAGAACCCTCAGCCGCGATATCAAAGGTAGTTCCCGGATGCTGTGATTTGAATTGCTCCGCCAACTGCGGAACCAGCTTCGCTCCCAAGGTGTCGGAGCCTTTGATTACTATGGTATCCGCCCGGACAAAATTAAGGGCGGAGATAACTAGCAGTCCAGTTAGCGCGAATTTTTTCATGATTCAGCCTACTTGATTGGCACAAAGCCAACCTGGTTTACGATCTTCTGTCCGGCGGAACTCAAGGTAAAATCAAGAAACGTTTTTGCGATCCCGCTCGGTTCGCCATTGGTGTAATAAAAAGTCGGACGCCAGTAGGGATACGAGTGGTTCTGGACACTTTGGGTCGATGGAGTCGCGCCGTCGATGGGCAGGACCTTCACTCCACCGGCCTTGGTATACGCCATGCCGACATAGCCGATCCCAGCGGGGTTTTTTCCTACTTCGGCAGCAATCTGTTCGTTACCCGCCATCTTCTGTGACCCCCCCGCGTAATCGCGTTTCTTCATTGCAAGTTCCTTGAAGTCTGAGTAGGTGCCGGAGGAGGTATTACGAGTGTAAATAGAGATTTTGCCCCCCGAACCACCAACAGCACTCCAATCAGTAACTTCGCCGGTAAAAATTTGCTCCACCTGTTTTTTGCTGAGCGACTTCACCGGATTACCAGCGTTAACGATGACGGCAATACCGTCGTAGGCGACGATCGTTGGCTTCATGTTAACGCCCTTGGCCTGCGCTGCGCCTACTTCGGATGATTTGGCGCGGCGACTGGACATTCCAATCTGCGCCGTGCCGTCGATGATCGCCGAGATTCCAGTGGTGGAGCCTTCCGCCGCGATGTCGAAGGTCGTGCCGGGATGCTGCGCTTTAAATTGTTCAGCTAGCTGCGGGACCAGTTTCGCGCCGAGGGTATCGGAACCTTTAATGACGAGGCGGTCCGCATAAGCGGAACCCATCAACGAGAAGATGGTAATTAGACTTAAGTAAATACGTTTCATTTTTAGCTAGTGCTTAATCTGGTTAGAACTTCACGTTAAGATCTGCTTGAAAGATCTGATACTTGTTAAGCGGATTAATAGCGATATCTCCAGTCCCGCCCGTCCCCAGCGACTTATCTGCCGCCCATCCATAGCCGTAGCTAAGGTTGAATATGACAGCGTCGCTCAAAGCGTAGCCGCCTTGGACGACCACTCCTTCGATGTTCACCCGGCTATCGAAGAAGTCGGAGTCAACAAGATTTGGATCGAGGGAAAATTGCTCCGTGTGCTGCCAGAAGGCCTGCAGTTGCCAATCATGCTTGGCCTTGAGTTGCCCGATGCCCACCCCAATTTGATAAGCGTAACGCTGGTCCCCCTTGTCCGGGAAACCAGCGGCCTTGGCGCGATCGTCGGCCTCGAAGTTAACGGCAAAATCGCCAAAGATACGGACCGGGAGTTCCCCGATTTTCCAACCAATCTCCATCGGCATATCGAAAACCAGAAGGCTGTTGATACCCGCCTGGTTCGTGGCGACCGAGTCACTATTGGAAAGAGCCGGATCGCCGCCTACGAAATGACCATTAAAGGTATCGCCATTTCCGGTATAGTTATAGAGCGTTGGGGCGAGTTGCGCGTAAAGATTGTTCGGAAAAGTGAACCTTGCGCCTACCTGCCACGCTAGCAGCCAGGCGTCGGTAGTTGGCACAAGTTTGCCACCGGACGTTCTCGGCGCCCCAACCGGGTTCTCCGGGTTAACGTCGTCGTAGATAAACTGTCCAAAGTTCGCGAAAACATCGACTTTCAACTTCCACGGCTCTGAGGTCTTGGTGATCGCAAGATTTTTACTATCTTTGGCGTAGGACTGTTGAGCCTGTTCCACACCTCCACCCCCGAAATTAAAGGTGAAAGTGTGCTTCCACTGTTCCGCCACTCCTTCTGGGTTAATGTCGGCGTCCCATGTCATCAGGGTGGTGACAAGGGGATTCGGCATCTTCCCGCCGGTCAGGGTGATGTCTTTAAACCCACGATAACCCAGGTAAGCCTGACCGACGTTGATACCGTCGCTATTCTTGGCAAACGGACCATTGATCGTCGTGGTGCTGCCACTCGTCGTTGAAGTATCGTCTCCGAAAGTCACGTTGGTGGAACGTGGATTTTGACTCGTTTCCAGCCGAACACCAAAGAACCAGTCGTCCGCCAGAACGCCGCGCAGCCCAATGCGCAAACGATAGCGTTCGCGTTTGCGCTCCTGCCAGTCGTTGGGCGGGGAGACGCCACCCTCCGTCTGCCCGCTACGGTACTCGTAGCGCAATCGCGCGTCGCCATAGAGTTCCAGCTCCGTGATTGGCGTCGACATTTTCCATTTGCCAGCCGAAGTCGTTGCATATTCTTTCGTCAGCTCGGAGCGGACTTCTTCCGCTTCCTGATCGGAAATGATCTTTTTGCGGACAAGCAAATCGAGTAGCGCTCCGGCATCCTGTGCCCTGGCCGCCACGCCGCCGAAAATGAAAGAAGCGGCCGCCAACATATATATGAATCGTTTCAACATCGGTTCTCCTTGGGTTAAGTGAGTGCTCGTGACGCGCGCGGGGCGCGAGACCGACGGACATTTTCTTACCGCCGGTGCACACGAACGTTTGGAAGCTAGGAAGCGATTGTTACGAACCGATGGCGATTTTGTGACAATTGTGTGAACTTCTCTGGGGAGCGCTCGCGCCCTCGCGCGCTACGCCAGTCCGGCTCGGACCGATGGCGCCCTGGCCATCGCGAACTTCAATCGAAGTTTTTCGGCGAGGCGCCAAAATGAGCACGCGAGACCGCATCCGCTCCCCGGAGATGAGCTACCCGGCGGATTCTACCGAGATTCTACGGCGATACGCTTGGTGCCGCCGAAGGAGACGGGGCGACGCTTGCTGTCACATCCGACGGTTTTACGGTCGCAGCCGGAGAAATATTGGCAGCAGGGCTCGTCGCTGCGTTTGGCGAAGTCGTTGCCGCGGGCGAACCCGCAGCCGGCGCTGGCGAAGCAGTCGGCGCCGCCGCAGGAGTCGGCATCCCCATCAATTCCTTATGCAACGCGCTGTCGCTGGAGCTACGCTGAGCGTAAAGGACACCCAGCACAAACGTCAGCACGAAAAAAATTCCCGCGAGCCAGCCGGTGAATTTCACCAGCACGTTGGTGGTTTGAGCGCCGAAAATATTCTCAGTTACGCCCCCGCCGAAAGCGGCGCCAAGACCCTCGCTCTTCGGCCGTTGCATCAGGATGAGCAGGGTCATCAACAGTGCAACTAGCATGTCGATGGCGAGGATAACGTTGATGAGAATGTTCATTTTCGGGGCGACCAATATGTCAAAAGAAGGCTCGCGTGCAAACCGGTGCTGCTGCTGGATCCTCGATGCTTAATGCTGTAATTCTGGATGAGCCCCTATCTGACATCCAGTATCAAGAATCCAGCACCTAGGATCTTGCCTTCTTAATCTCCTCCCAAATCGCGTCGAGTTCCTCCAAACTCGCGTCGCCAAGTTTTCCGCCGCGCGCCCGCAATCGATCTTCCATTTCGTTGAAACGCGCGAGGAATTTATCGGTCGCAGCTTGAAGCAAACTCTCAGCCTCGAGTTGGCATTTCCGCGCCAGGTTCACCACCGCAAACAGCAGGTCGCCAATTTCATCGGCGATCATTCGATTGTCGGCCGAGACCAAGGCGGTCTTCGTTTCCTCCAATTCTTCGTCCACCTTCGCGATCACGTCCCTCAACTCTCGCCAATCAAAATTTACCCGGGCCGCTTTCTTCTGCGCTTTTTCTGCCCGCATCAATGCGGGCAGCGCTTTGGGCAAACTGGCGAGGTAATGTGTGGCGTCCTTTTTCTCGGCATGCTTGATCGCCTCCCATTGTTTTAGAACCGCTCCGGCATCGCGCGCGTCGCTCTCGCCAAAAACGTGTGGGTGTCGCCGGATCAATTTAGCGGTGACTTCAGCGACCACGTTGTCGATGTTGAATTGCCCGGCTTCGCGCGTGATCTCCGCGTGCATTACCACAAGCAGAAGAAGGTCGCCGAGTTCTTCACAAAAATGTGCTTTATTCTTCGCCCGGGCTGCTTCCGTTACTTCGTAAGCTTCTTCAATGGTTGGCGACAAAAGCGATTCGTTTGTTTGCTCTCGATCCCACGGACAACCGCCCGGCGCACGCAGTTTCGCCACGATCTCGCACAGTTTCTCGAACGGAGAAGATTCAGCCATTGCTGGCTCTCTCAACCATCAACTATCAACTCTCAACTGCTTTCAAATCCGCCAGAGCGACCGATGCGCCCCGAACTCAGAGATCTCGCCGGAAGATTTCTTGCTCACGTAAATCGTAATCCCGATCACACTAGCAAAGGTCCCCATAAAAACAGCCGCGACCAGCCACGAAGGAATGTGACCCACGCGCAAGGCGTGATAAAGCGAGCGCCCATCCGTGATCGGTTCAGAGGCGTGCAGGAAAATTTTCGTGATCCACGCTACCATGATGAGGATGAAGATGAAGACGTAATTGCGTTTCAGCCGGCGCCCAACGGCTTCGAGTTTCGAAATCTTGAATGAGGGCAGGATGAGATCCTCGCACACCAGTTTTTTCCATTCACCTTGAAGCATCTGGCGATTTTCCATCACCATCGGCACGAGAAAATGCGCTTCCAGCATCCGCACCCGTGCGCGGAAGGCGTCGTAAAACCGATAACGGCGGCTTTCGATCCAGAGCATCACCCAAACGATCGCGAGATTGAAAAAGAAAATGATGTGGGGGACGTCGCGAGTGGAAAAGGAGATAGTGATAATGGCAGTGCTGCTGGTGATGGCCCAGTTCGTCGTGATATCGAGCCGTTGCCGCCAGACCATGATGCGCCCGAGTTCGCCCCGATAAAAATGCGACATGGCATTGACGTAGCCAGGATCGTAAATACTCCGTTGCAACGAAATGGTTGCTTCGTCGCTGGAGGCGGGCGCGGTGTTTTCTGTTGCCACAGTTCTTGGATTAACTGGATAACTGCTTCGCCTGAATAATCCAACTTTTCATTATGGCTATCGCGCTCGCCGACATTCTTGATCAACGGCAGGTCGCATTCCAGTTGAGATCGCGCCGGCGACCGAATGCAATCCGGGAGATCGTAAGTCTGTTCGAAAAAACAGGGAGCGTCGCGCGACCCGCCGATTTTCTCGCGCAGGTGCTGGCGCGGGAAGAAGCAGGCGCGACCCTGGCTGAAAACGGTGTCGCTTTCCCACACGCTCGCACCGAGCTGGTCGATCAGATTTCGCTCGCGATCGGGCGCAGCCGGGCTGGCATTCCTTGGAACGATCAGGGAGAACGCGCGCGGTTCATCTTTCTCCTGGCCGTTCCGCAACGACTGATCACCGACTATCTCGTCCTCGTCGGAACTTTGGCCCGCGTCACGCGAGATCAACAACAGCGCGACGCTTTGTTTGCGGCCGCAACCCCGGCGGCATTTATCGCAATCCTGCGCGAAGCCGGGTCATTTTGATTCCCTCAATAAACGATCGCGCGCGCGATCGAGAATTCGCCGCTCATTGGGGGTAAGGCTGCCAATACCAGACCTGGCGATTTTATCGAGAATGGGATCGACCGATTCGGAGATGTCGTCGTCGTCTCGTCGTGCCGGAGTTGGTTTGGGAACGACCTTAAACTTCGGCTTTGGTTGTAGCCGGGCCTTGAGATTCTCCCACCAGATCAACTCCGGACCGACTCCGCGGAGGCGGACAAAGCAAAATCCGACCGCGATGCTTGTTAAGAGAACTGCTAGATCGGTCCAAGCGTTGTAGGCTAACAATTGCAAGACGTAGATCGCGCCCAGAATAACGGCGCTCCATTTTGCCGTGATGCGCAGCAACAGTTCAGTCGCCGGGTAAATCGTCGCGAATGCCACGAAAACTCCGAAATGCAGCGCGGGTGACCCGGCCAGTCCGGTCCGTTGTCCCAAACCCCACACGGTGAGGAGAAGCGAAGGGATGAAGAGTAAGAGCGCGTAAAGGGCAATATAAGCGCGCTGGCCGATGAACCTTTCTACTTCACGGCCGAAGACGAAGAGCATGTACATTTCGATCGCGAACCAGAGCAGCATGCTGGGAGAATGCACGAACGCGTAGGTGGCGAGGCGCCAAATCTGAGCCGCCCCCAGAACGCGCGCGCTATCGAAAAGCATGAAGTTGAGCGCGGCACCGCCGCCAGCAGCCACGGCCAGGCAGGTGAGAATGGCGACCACAACATGCAGGGCGACGAGTATGGTCGTGACGTCGATAGGGAACCGACCCATCCAGGTAACTGGCCGATAGTCATCGGAGGTAGTGACTCCGAACATATTTCAATAATCGCATTCGGTTTTATGAGCGCAAGCGGACGACAAACGGAGCGCTAATTAGTGAGTGTGCCGGCTGGGCGACTTGGCAGTCGCCCCTCCCAGTTAGTGCTTTCCGGGCGCTTGGAGCTGGCGTCAATCGACAGCTTTGACTGGAAGCGGCGGCTGCCAAGCCGCCGATAACCAAAACGGAACCCATCAAAAAATTCTTGGAGAAGCGGCGGAAGCGAGGGAGATTCGTCCCCCTGCGTGGTCGGGAGAGGTCCGACAACACCCTGATCGCGGTGGATTTAATGAATAATTCTGCGCCTGCCATTTTCCCGCCCGTCGGAATCGGCGATCGCAAACCTGCGAATCAGGCCGTGCTCGATTGGGTGCATGAAGTCGAGTTGCTAACGCAACCGGAAAATATTTTCTGGTGCGATGGTTCGGAGCCGGAGAATGAATTCCTGATCTCGGAATCGTTAAAGCAGAATGTCTTGTTCAAGTTGAACGAAACGAAACTGCCGCGCTCGTATTTGCATCGCTCGAATCCGAATGACGTGGCCCGGGTCGAGCAGTTCACATTTATTTGCACCCCGACAAAGGAAGAAGCCGGTCCCACCAACAACTGGAGCGAACCGTCAGCGACATATTCCAAATTGCAGGGGTTGCTCAAAGGCGCGATGCGCGGCCGCACCATGTTTGTCATTCCCTACATCATGGGCCCGCCTGATTCGCCCCTGACCAAGGTCGGGTTTGAAATCACCGATTCGAAGTATGTGGTGCTGAGCATGCGCGTCATGACGCGGATGGGGGAGATCGCAGTCAAACGCCTCGGCAACGATCCAAAAGGGGAATGGAACCGTGGAGTCCATTCGCTTCTGGATGTGAATCCGGAACGCCGTCTCATTTGTCACTTCCCGCAAGATAACACCATCATCTCGGTCGGCTCCGGTTACGGCGGCAATGTTTTGCTGAGCAAGAAATGTCTGGCACTGCGAATCGGTTCCTATCTCGCCCGCTCGCAAGGCTGGCTCGCCGAACACATGCTAATTCTTGGGGTGGAATCGCCCACAGGGAAAAAGCATTACGTCGCGGCGGCGTTCCCGAGCGCATGCGGGAAAACCAATTTCGCGATGTTAATTCCGCCGAAACATTTTGCGGGGTGGAAAGTCACAACCGTCGGCGATGACATCGCCTGGATGCAGATTCGGGACGGCCGTTTATGGGCGGTTAATCCGGAGAACGGTTATTTCGGCGTCGTTCCGGGCACGAGCCACAAATCAAACCCGAACGCGATGAAGTCCATCCAGCGCGATACTATTTATACCAACGTAGCGCTGACCGATGACGGCGACGCGTGGTGGGAAGGCAAAGACGGCCCGCCGCCAGCGCACGCGATCGACTGGCGCGGCAACGATTGGACACCGGCTTCCAAGGAAAAAGCGGCCCATCCCAACAGCCGCTTCGCCACTCCCATGCGCAACAATCCTGTGCTCGACCCACATGTTCAAGACGGCGGCGGCGTTCCGATCAGCGCCATCATTTTCGGCGGACGCCGCAGCGATACCATGCCGCTCGTCTTTCAGGCGTTCGATTGGGAACACGGTACTTATATAGGCGCGACCATGGCGTCGGAAACTACCGCAGCAGCTACCGGAGCGGTCGGGCAGGTCCGGCGCGATCCCATGGCAATGCTTCCGTTCTGCGGTTACAACATTGGCGATTATTTCCGGCATTGGCTCGAAATCGGCAGGCGGCTGACCAATCCGCCGCTGATTTTTCATGTGAACTGGTTCCGCAAATCTGCCGATGGAAAATTTCTCTGGCCTGGTTTCGGCAACAACATGCGTGTGTTGAAGTGGATTATCGATCGCTGCGAAGGCGGAGTCGGCGCTACCGAGTCAAAGATCGGTTACCTTCCGAAAATGCAGGATTTGGATCTCGATGAACTGAGCGGAGTTTCCGCCGATCAGATCCAGGAATTGCTGACCGTGAAAGCCGAGGAATGGCAAAAAGAGATCACCGGTCACGCGAAATTCTTCGAGTCGTTGGGTGGCGTTGTGCCGAAAGAATTGGAAAAGCAGCGCGAAAATCTAGCAGCGCGTTTCGGAAAATAGACCTTTAGTCTGTGCGCCCAGCGGAAATTCTTTCCGCTGTATCCGGTTCAGCGACGACAACCTCCGCCGTCGGCAAGCGCCAAAATTTGCGAAGGGCTCCGCATTCTGAAATAATTTCCAGTGGGCTCGAAGGTCGAAAGGAAAGATTGCGTTATTGCACCGGCCGAGCGTGGCTGCATCGAAATCAGGGGCGCGCGTCAGAATAATCTCAAAGGGATTGATCTCGACCTCGCGCTCGGAAAGTTAACCGTCGTCACCGGACCGAGCGGCAGCGGAAAATCCTCGCTCGCTTTCGACACGATCTACGCCGAAGGGCAGCGTCGCTATGTCGAGACCTTCAGCCCGTACATGCGGCAGTTTCTCGAGCGCATGGACAAACCGCGCGTGGATGACATTCGCGGTATTCCACCGGCAATCGCGATCGAACAATCCAATTTGGTCAAAACCTCACGCTCGACCGTCGGCACAATTACCGAGATCAACGATTATCTGAAATTGTTCTGGGCTCGCGTTGCGCGCGCTTTTTGTCCCAGTTGCGGACGTGAAATTCGACCGGAAACCGCGAAATCGATTGCCGATCAGGTGCTCTCCCATTTCGGTCATCCCGAACGAAGTGAAGCGAAGCGGAACGCAGTTGAGGGATCCCGTGGCGAAACCTTCAAGGCAACGCAACGGGATCCTTCGGCTCCGCTTCGCTCCGCTCAGGATGACACGGATGCAAACCCACTAACGGTTCTCATCACTTTCTGGGTCACTGTTCCGGCGAAAACCAAGCCGCGTGAATTCTTCGAATTTCTGCAACAGCAAGGATATCTGCGCATTTGGCTGAATGGCGAAATCGTCCGCGTTGATAGCAATGCAAAGATCGAGCGCCTGGGGGCACGCGTTCAAGTCATCCAGGACCGCATCACGGTCACGGAAGAACACCGGGCGCGATTAACCGAGGCGATCGAAACTGCGATTCGGTTCGGGAAAGGAAAAATCAACGTCATTCCGATTTTTTCCAGCTCTCAACTCTCAACCCTCAACCCTCAGCCTTTCAGCACCGGCTGGCACTGCGCGCATTGCGATCTCGATGTTCGGTCGCCGACGCCGGGACTTTTCAGTTTCAATAATCCGCTCGGCGCCTGTCCGGAATGCCGCGGCTTCGGACGCACGATTGCGATCGACCTGAACCGCGCCATTCCGGACCGCTCGCTTTCCATCGCGCAGGGGGTGGTGCGCGTTTTCCGCGGGCAGGAAATGGGCGAATCACAAAAGGATTTGCTGCGTGCGTGCGCGCGCGAGGAAATCGACGTACACCGGCCTTTCGAGGAATTGCCCAGGGCCGATCAGGATTTCGTCATCAACGGCGAAAAACGCAGCGGTGAATACACCGACGACGATTACGAGAACGACCGTTGGTACGGCGTGCGTGGATTTTTCCGCTGGCTCGAATCCAAGACTTACAAAATGCACGTGCGCGTGCTGCTCAGCCGCTATCGCGCCTATGTGAAATGTCCGAGCTGTGATGGAGGGCGTTATCAACCCGAGACGCTGAATTATAAAACTGTAGCGCCGGTGTGCGACCGCCGGAACGGGAAGACATCGCCGCCAGCGCAGCTTACCCTTCCAGAATTCGCTGCTCTTTCCGTCGCCGACGCGCGCGATTTCCTAACGAGAATTGAGCTACCGTCTTCCGATTCTACTGCCGAGATGCTGCGCAACGAAATTTGCGCGCGACTGCGTTATCTTTGCGAAGTCGGCGTCGGTTATCTGACATTGGATCGTTCTACGCGCACGCTCAGTGGCGGCGAAATGCAGCGCGTCAATCTCACCACCTGCCTCGGCGCATCGCTGGTCAATACACTCTTCGTCATGGACGAACCGAGCGTGGGTTTGCATCCGCGCGATGTCGGCCGGCTGGTGCGCGTGATGCACAATTTGCGCGACAAAGGCAATACTCTGCTCGTTGTCGAGCACGACGAACAAATCGTTCGCGCGGCTGACAACTTGATCGACATCGGTCCCGGCCGGGGTGAACGCGGAGGAGAGTTGGTGTTCAGCGGCGAACTGGACGGATTTCTAAGTGGATCGGCCGCGCCGTCGCCGATCCGGCTCGGACCGATTCCGCACATAATCGCGCAGCGATCTAGCAAGAGCCGCTTCGCGGCTTCTGCATTAGCATCGCCTGTGGAGCGGCCGATCCACCAATCGCTCACACGCGATTACCTCACCGGCAACAAATCCATACCGCTTCCGAAATCGCGTCGAAAGTTTTCATCCGTCGTCAAGATCACCAGCGCGACCGAGCACAACCTGAAAAACGTCGACGTGGAAGTTCCGCTAGGTGTTTTCACCTGCGTCACCGGCGTTTCCGGTTCTGGAAAATCGACCCTGATTCAGGACGTGCTGTATCGGAATCTTTTGCGGGCGAAAGGGCAGGTCAGTGAGCACGAGCCGGGTGCGTGCCGATCCGTGACCGGCACACATCGGTTCGAAGAGATCGTGATGGTCGATCAATCGCCGCTGGCACGGACACCGCGTTCAACCCCGATTTTGTATCTCGGACTTTACGATCGGGTGCGCGACCTGTTTGCCGCCACGCCGGAAGCAGAGGCCCAGGGACTGACGGCGAGTGCGTTTTCCTTCAACTCTGGCACCGGCCGCTGCGAACGCTGCAACGGGACCGGGTTCGAGAAAATCGAGATGCAGTTTTTGAGCGACTTGTTTGTCCGCTGCGCGGAATGCGAAGGCAAACGCTTCCAGCCCCACGTGCTTAAGATTCGAGTGCACGGAAAATCGATTCACGAAGTACTGGAGTTGACAGTGACAGAAGCGGCCGCCTGGTTCGCACAAATTGGCGAGGGCGAAAAGTTGTCCGATCCGCTGGAAGTGTTGGAAGAAGTCGGGCTCGGGTATCTGCGACTGGGGCAGCCGCTCAATACTCTTTCCGGCGGCGAATCGCAGCGTTTAAAACTCGTTAGTCACCTGACTGATAAATCTGTGGTGGCAGGCTCGCACACGGGACGAGTCCGTCCGTTGGCGGACGTGTCGCCTGCGAGCAAAAACAGTGCAGCCGGCAAGGCTGCCTCTACAGGAAAAACGCGCGGAAATCTCTTTATCTTCGACGAACCGACCACCGGCCTGCATTTCGATGACGTCGCGATCTTGTTGCAGTTGTTCCAACGGCTCATCGACGCCGGGCATTCGCTAGTCGTAATCGAGCACAATCTCGAAGTGATCAAATGTGCCGACTGGATCATCGATCTCGGACCAGAGGCGGGGGGCGAGGGAGGCGAAATTGTCGCCGCTGGGACACCGGAGCAAGTCGCGAAAATCGAGCTCTCACACACCGGCAGATTCCTCGCGCCGTTTCTGGGGAGCGCAGGCCGCAGGCCTGCAGTTCACGGCGGCTCGCCGCGAACGTTCGCATACACAAACGGAGAGGATGCGGATGAATTCTCACTGCGCGCAGCAGAGAGGCCGTTCGGCGAGCCGCCGAACGGAACAGGCCAGCGGCCTGTGCTCCCCGGAAACAGAGCCATCCATATCCACGGCGCGCGCGAGCATAATCTGAAAAACATCGATGTTGCGATTCCGCGCGATCAGATGGTTGTCATCACCGGACTGAGCGGGTCGGGGAAATCAACGCTCGCTTTCGATATTCTGTTCTCGGAAGGTCAGCGCCGATTTCTCGACAGCATGTCGCCCTACGCGCGGCAATTCGTTGAGCAACTGGAAAAACCGGATGTCGATCTGGTGGAAGGGTTGCCTCCCAGCGTCGCGATCGAGCAGCGCGTCACCCGCGGCGGCGGCAAATCAACCGTGGCAACCGTAACAGAGGTTTATCATTTCCTCCGATTGCTCTTCGCCAAAACCGGCACGCAGTTTTGTCCTGATTGTAACCTGCCGGTGGAGAAACAGACGCTCGCCGCAATCGTGAAACAAGTGGAAGCGGCGGCGCGCCGCGGCCCGCTCAAGGTGCTGGCGCCGCTGGTGAAAGCGCGCAAGGGATTTCACACCGACGTTGCGCGCTGGGCCGAGCGCAACGGATTCGACACGCTCTTTATCGACGGGCAATTCATTCCAGTCGCGAAGTTTCGGAAGCTTGAGCGTTTCAAGGAACACAGCATCGATGTCGTTGTCGGCGTGATCGACAAGAAACGCATCGCAAAGGCGCGCAACCTGAGCCAGCGCGCGCTCGAGATCGGTCGCGGCACCGCGCGGCTCATCGATGCGAGGAATCGCATCACCGTCGTTAGCACGGAGATGAGCTGTCCGCGATGCGGTCGTGCCTTTGAAGAACTCGATCCGCGATTGTTCTCGTTCAATTCGCCGCACGGAGCCTGCGAAGAATGCGGCGGGTTTGGAGAAATCTGGAATCAATCCTTGCAAGTGGGCGAGAACGATGACGGCGAGTCGGTCCTTGAAAATGAACTCGCCGCCGAACGCGAATCGGAATGGATCGACGACAGCGAGTCGCAAATTTGCCCCGCCTGCCACGGCTCGCGGCTAAATCCGATCGCGCGTCACGTCCGGGTGCAAAACATGGCGATCGACAATTTTACCGCGCTTTCGGCCAGCGCGGCGGCGAAAAAAATCGACCGTTTAAAATTTGCCGGCAAACAAAAAACGATAGCGAGCGAGCTGATTCCGGAAATAGTGCAGCGCCTCCGATTCATGGAGAATGTCGGTCTCGGCTATTTGTCGTTAGGCCGGTCTGCCAAGACCTTGAGCGGTGGGGAATCGCAACGCATCCGTCTGGCGGCGCAACTCGGCTCAAATTTGCGCGGCGTTCTCTATGTCCTGGATGAGCCAACCATCGGATTACATCCGCGCGATAATGTCCGTCTGCTCGAAACTCTGACCGCGCTGCGCGAAAAAGGGAACTCACTCGTCATTGTTGAGCACGATGAAGCAACCATGCGGCGCGCCGATCACATTATCGATCTCGGCCCGCGTGCCGGAACTCACGGCGGCGAAGTCGTTGCCACCGGAACGCTGCCGGAGATCGAGCGTGCGAAAAATTCCTTGACCGGTCGTTGCCTGAAAACACCTCTCTGCCACCCCCTTCGCAAGTCGCGCCGAGATCTGCGTAATGCTGAGGGTTGGATCCAGATCAGAAACGCGCGTGCGAATAATCTCAAAAACGTCGAGGTGAAATTTCCCGTCGGACGGTTGTCGGTCATCACCGGCATTTCTGGCAGCGGGAAATCGACGTTGATGGGCGAAGTCCTTTTACCAGCGGTGCTCGAGCAACTAAATCGAAAACACCAACGCGCGGGCGAGCTGTTCGAGCGCGTCGATGGAATGGAAACGATCGATGCCGTTTACGAAGTCGATCAATCGCCCATCGGCAAAACTTCGCGCTCCACCCCTGCGACCTACATCAAGGTTTTCGATGAAATTCGGAATCTTTATGCGCAGGTGCCGGTCGCGCGCATGCGCGGTTACAGCGCGAGCCGTTTTTCCTTCAACGCGGAGGGCGGACGCTGCGAATCGTGCAAGGGGCAGGGGATTATCAAACTGGAGATGAGTTTTCTGCCGAGCGCTTACGTGCCATGCGAGGATTGTGGTGGAAAACGTTACAACCCGCAGACCCTGGAAGTGCTCTACCACGAAAAATCGATCGGCGACGTGCTGGAAATGACGATCGAAGAAGCGGCTGAATTTTTTAAAGCGAATCCCAAAATCGCGCGTTCGCTTTCGTTACTGGTCGATACCGGACTCGGCTATCTGAAGCTGGGGCAACCGAGCCCGACCTTGAGCGGCGGCGAAGCGCAACGACTGAAGCTCGCAACGGAACTCACCCGCGGGATCGGCCGTACGCAACACGAACAGATTCGTAAGATGCGTAAACCGAAGTCGACTCTTTATCTCTTAGAAGAGCCGACGATTGGCCTGCACATGGCCGACGTGGAATTGCTATTGAATTTGCTGCACCGACTGGTGGATGACGGTCACACAGTCATCGTAATCGAACATAACCTCAGTGTTATTGCGGAAGCGGATTACATCGTCGATATCGGTCCGGAAGCGGGCGATGCCGGCGGCGAAATCGTCGCCGCCGGAACGCCGGAGCAGGTCGCAAAAAACCGCACCAGCCGGACCGCGCCATTTTTGCGAGAAGTGCTCGCGACAAAGGACGGGGACGTCGCTTCAGTTCCCAGCGTTCGGGCAGACCGCACTGCAACGGCAAGGTACACGCGGTAGGCGGTCGCCGGCGGAGAGCCTCACCTGCCGCTTCGCGTGGGAGAGGATTAAAGTGAGGGACTGCGTTTTTGTTTGCGCCGCGTAGAGGCGGCGACACAGTGATTTCGTGACCGAATTCTTCGCCAAATACGATACCGGCGAGTTCTACGACGAAATGTTTGGTGCGCCAGGGCAGGCCCGGCCGCATTACGAACGATTGCTGCAACGTTTCACCGAACTAAAGAAAGACGAATTCGACCGCAAACGTGACCTGGCTGCGCTCACTCTTTTGCGCCAGGGCGTAACATTCACTGTTTATAGCGACGCACAAGGAACCGAGAGAATTTTTCCCTTCGATCTGATTCCACGAATTATCTCCGCCGAGGAATGGAAGAAAATCGAACGCGGTTTGGAACAGCGAATCACCGCACTCAACCTCTTCCTGCACGACATCTATCACGGCCAATCGATTCTGCGCGATGGCGTGGTTCCCAAGGATTACGTCTGGCAGGCGGCCTGTTTCCGGCCGGAGTTCATGCACTTCAACGTCCCGCAAAACATTTACATCCACATTTGCGGTACCGATCTGGTGCGCGATCGGGATGGCAATTTTCTGGTGCTGGAGGATAACGCCCGCTGCCCGTCCGGCGTCTCCTATGTCATTCAAAATCGGCAGGTCATGCGCCGTGTCTTTCCAAATCTCTTCGCCCAACATCGGGTCCGGCCGGTGGAAGATTACAGCCAGGAACTGCTCAACGTTCTTCGATACATCGCGCCGGCAGGAACAACGAATCCCACCATCGTACTGCTGACACCTGGCATCTACAATTCAGCTTATTTCGAACATTCATTTCTCGCCCGCTCGATGGGAATCGAAATTGTGGAAGGCCGCGACCTGATTGCGCGCGACGGGAAGATTTTCATGCGCACGACCAAAGGCTTGCAGCCGGTCGACGTTATCTATCGCCGGATCAACGACGATTTTCTCGATCCGAACGTTTTTCGAAAAGATTCCGGGCTGGGCGTTCCGGGATTAGTCGATGCCTACCGAAAAGGAAATGTCAGCCTGGCGAATTCCATCGGCACCGGCATCGCCGACGACAAAGTCATTTATCACTTCGTTCCGAAAATGATCCGCTACTATTTGGATCAGGACGCGATCCTGCCCAACGTCGAGACTTATCTGGCCTCGAACGAAAACGATCGCACCTTCATTTTGGACAACCTCGAGAAGCTTGTGGTCAAAGCCGCTAATGAAAGTGGGGGCTACGGTATGTTGGTCGGCTCGCAATCGACCGAAGCCGAGCGCGAAGAATTTCGGAAACGCATCCAAAAGGAACCGCGCAACTACATTGCCCAGCCCATCGTTCCGCTCTCGCGCTCGCCCGCGTTCGACGATGATGTGATTCGCGGGCGACATGTTGATTTGCGCCCCTACATTTTATCGGGAAAGAAAATCAAAATCATTCCCGGCGCGCTCACCCGGGTGGCGCTGTGCGAAGGTTCACTGGTGGTGAACTCCTCACAGGGCGGCGGAAGCAAAGACACATGGGTCCTCGAGGAGGACCCTGCGGCGGAGTAAGGAGTATTGGAGTGATGACGTGTGCTCTCAATCATGCTCATTTCTCACATCGTCTCTCCGACACCTCTACTACTCGATCACTCCATATATCCGTATGTTGAGTCGCGTTGCTGATTCCCTTTTCTGGATGAGCCGCTACATCGAGCGGGCGGAAAACAACGCCCGCATCGCCGATGTCAATTTGCAACTGCTCCTCGACCTTGAGAATACGCGCGACCCCGACACCCAGCAGCAGTGGAATCCGATCATTAGCTCCCTGGAAGAGAATGAGCTTTTCACTTCGCTTTATCAAAATCCCGATGGCCAGGCCGCGATCGATTTCGTTTGTCTACAACGAAAGAATCCCAACTCGGTTTACTCCTGTCTCGCTGCCGCGCGCGAGAATGCCCGCACGGTGCGGGAACAAATCTCGAGCGAGATGTGGGAGCACATCAATCGCCTCTTCCTTTTCGTTAACGGCGAGACCGGCAAAAAGATGCTGCGGTTGAGCCCGTATGAATTCTTTCGTCGTATCATCACTGGGTCGCACCTGGTGCAGGGAGTTGCGGACGCAACCATGACGCATGGCGAAGGCTGGGATTTCATTCGCATTGGAAAATCACTTGAGCGCGCCGACAACACTTCTCGGATTCTCGATGTGAAATATCATCTGCTTCTGCCGTCGGGAGAAAGAGTTGGCGGCAACATCGATACTGTTCAATGGATGTCGGTCTTGAAATCGTGCAGCGCGCTCGAGGCTTACCGCAAGATTTACGTCGGGCAGGTCGCGCCCTGGAGAGTAGCGGAGTTTTTGGTCACGCATCCCGATTTTCCGCGCTCCATCCGTTTCAGCGTCGAATCGCTCGATGCCGCGCTCCATCGGATCTCCGGTTCACCCGAAACGCATTACACCAACGAAACGGAACGACTTTCCGGGCGGCTGCGATACGACCTCGATTTCGCCACTATCGGCGACATCTTCGAATATGGGTTGCACGAGTACCTCACGCTGACCCAAAAGCGGTTGGGCGAAATCAGCAGCGCTCTTTTCGAAATTTACTGTGCAAGTAACCAAGCGGCTCTCGCGTAACCCAGCAGCTCCGAAAGGCAAGTATCTCTGCTGGAAATCGGGAGAGCGCCTGTTATTTATGTGGGCGTGAAAAGCTTGTGTCTGATTCTCCTCACCTGCGGCACAATGATCTTCGGCGGTTGCGCTACCAATGAAGAACCCAACGCCGCAGAGGGGGCGAAAACGCAGGAGCAGGTTCCTGGCGAAACCAACCCGGACGCGCCGGATGCCTCGCAACAAGGCAAGCCGGGCTTCAGGTTTTAGGGGCCAACGCCGCCATTTCCGATAAGAGCGCGAGCGTTTTAGCCATGCCAACGATCTACCGGAAGATCACGCGTCCGGCAACGGCATGTGTGCAAACTGGCCGACATCCGATCAATTCATTCAAAGGATATCCGGCAGCGGCGACTCGCGGGTGCGAACAAGGCCAATAGCAAGAAAGGTAAGAGCGAAACTCAAGTGCACCCGAGCATCCGCTAAATTGTTCGCCATACATTCGAACACCCGTTCGTGGCTCGAAAAAAAGCCTGCCACCGCAAGGACGCCGAAAAGCGCGCCAAATAATCGAAAATAAACCTTTACGGCGAGCGTGCTCGATAAGGCGCACCAGATTCCGGCCGCGCCGGCGAACAAATAAAAAGCGTTCGTGCCCGGATTGACCCTAAAAATCCCTAGCAGCATTCCGTGCGATGTCAGGCCAGGGATGAAGCCGGCAAGCCAAGAATTAACAATGCGATGCCAAAATTATTAGCCAATTTTGTGGTCATATTTTCGATTCAAACCCGGCTCCCTTTCACCCCTATTGAATTCACCAAGGCATATCGCTGATATGTCTATCAAAACGAATATCTCTGTCTTTCATCCTGGCAACCCTTTTTCATTTCCTTCCGCACCCCTCCTAAAAGTCCGACGGAGTTATTTTTCTTTCTTGTTCATTGCTATTGGTCATAACCGGGTGTTGTGAACAAAACTCCGCTTTCCTGGCACTCTTCCAAAACTGAAGTGCGACAAAGTCCAATTCACGGCAAGGGATTATTCGCCACTGCCGATATTGCAAAGGGTGAGATCGTCATGATTAAGGGTGGTCACATCGTCAGCCGCGGTTTTCTGGAACGCGAAGTCACACCGAAACTTGGCCCGGTGGAGATTCAGATTGGCGACGACCTGTTTATCGCCCCGGTTACAGCCGATGAACGGGAAGGTTCCATGCTCTACAGCAATCATTCCTGTGATCCCAACCTTGGATTGCGCGGTAACATTATCTTTGTGGCTCTGCGCGACATTGGGGCCGGCGAGGAACTTACCCACGACTGGTGCATGACCGATGATGACACCTACGAAACAGAGTGTACCTGCGGTTCCGCGAATTGCCGCCGGGTGTTAACCGGCAAAGACTGGCAGCGACCAGAATTTCAGACGCGTTATCGCGGCTACTTTGCGACCTACCTCGCTGATAAGATTTCGCAGAAAGTCGGATGACGTTGAGCGCTCAGATAAACCGCTAAACACGCTATAAAATTCGCCAGCGAGGTTGGCCGGTTCTTCGATCGGTTTCCCACAAACGACAACCGCCCAGGAAAGCGTTGCGGTTGTCGCCTCTTTTCGCTCCGCCGGGCAAGCGCGCCATCTTTTTCACGTTACCTCCGCCGAGCACGACGGTATCGGCGACGAACGAAAGTTTCAGCTGCTTCACACAGTAAATCACTTCTTTGCGCCACGCCTTTTCGCCGAGCTCCTCGAGTCCGTCCTTGCCTAACCAGTCTTCAATTTTGCGATGCTCACGATAGGGAAGATCACCAAGTTCCAGCGGCATGAGATTGTTGCTCCAGACGAGTGCGGCACCCAGACCTGTGCCTAACCCCAAAAAAAGCATTCGGCCGCGAACGTGACTGCCCAGCGCCTGCATTGCGGCGTCGTTAATGACTCGAACAGGCTTTTTCACAACGCGACCAAAATTAAATCCGATCCACCCTTTGCTGAGATGTTTCGGTTCTTTCACGATTTTGCCATCGCGAACGACCGATGGAAAACCGATGGAAACGGCGGCAAATTTAAGGTCTGCCACGGTCTCGTGAAATTTATTCACGAAATCGTGCGGCGTCATGTCCGGGCCGGAATCGAATTCCAATTTGTCCCGGAAGGACATCATCAGCTTAACGTGAGTGCCGCCGATATCGACGACTAGAACGTTGCGTTTCATCGTACCCTCCCGGCAGGAGCGTTACTCGCCGCTTCGACCGAGAAGACGTTTGAAAAGGCCGCCGCGCTCCGCTTTTTCGGAAGCAGCCGGGGGCCAGCATTCAACGATGTCGAGTTCGACGAAACGGAACAGTGTCAGGCGCGCGAACCTTAAATCCAGCCGCAGATTCCGCGCGATCTGGGCAATAGAACGGGCTCCGTTGAATTGCGAGGCGAACTGCGCTTCGGCCACGGTGAGTCGCAATTTTTGCACGCGTTCAAAACCGTCCCGGGTGTAGGCAGGAATCGATTCCGGATCGTAATTGGCTTTTTCAGCAACGTCTTGAGCCTGGACGAACCGGAGCGTGCTCAACATCCAATGCTCGACATCTTCATCCGCCGGGATCTCGCTAGTGAAATCGGGCAGCTCCGTGGTTTGTTCAAATGCGAAATGAACCCGGGGAGCGCTCCATTGTTGGGCGAAAAGTTTTTGGCCATAGTGCTGGACCAATTGCAGGGCCGGATCCCGCAGAATCAAATCTTCCCGTACCAGAGTAATGAACAACGGGCAGCCGGTTTGCGATTGTGTTTCCCGCGCTTCCCTTACCCGCTCCGAATCAATATTTACCAAAGTGACCGGCGTTTCAGCGCAGTAAGCTTCGCCGTCGCGGGTCGTGACCAGCACCACTTTTCCTTCGCGAGCATATAGATCGACATTATCCCTGGCGCCAGCAGAACGCAGAGTGCCGGTCAAGTTTTCCCGATCAATCACCCGCAGCGCGCGGCTGAAGGAGAAGAATGCGGTCTCGCCGGAAAAATAGACATCCCCACCCAACCCGGACTCGAAAAGCGCAGGCTGGGACTGCGGGGCGAATTCCGAATTGCCAAAACTACTTTGCTCATCTGCTTGCAACAAAGCAGGCTCCGGTTCGTTCCGCGGCGGCGAAGACTCGACCGCCGGCGCCTCCTCATGCTCCGGCCCCACTTCACTGGTAAACTCCGAGTGCACGGCCGGCTCGGCGCCTTCTTCTCCCGGGACTTTCGACAGGTTTTCTTCCACTATTTTCAAGAGACTATCAGTTGTAAACGGTTTGTTCAGAATTCCCAACACATTCTCGGACCGGTCTTGTGCATTTTCCAGATCCGCGCCGAAGCCGGACATAAAAACGACTGGAACATCTGCCGTTAACTCGTCTGCGCTCAACCGCTTGCTCAATTCATCCCCGCGCAGGTCGGGCAGTAAATAATCAAGCAGGATTAAATCCGGCTTTTGCTGGCGGGTAGCTTGCAAGCCCTCCTGGGCAGTTCCGGCGGTGGTCACTTCGTAGTTCGCGGCCGCGAGAATTTCCTGCACGAATTTCAGCATCATCAGGCTGTCGTCGATCACCAGAACGCGCTGCCGTCTCGCCGCCTCCTTGCCCGACTGCAAGAGCGTCTGCACAAGATCCAGAAAATCCGAGTCGGCAAAGGGCTTTTCTAACAAATGAGCGTCATCCATTCCTTCGGACTCGGCGGCCGCCGAGGTCAAGACAATTGCCTGCGCCCTCGGATGACGGGCTCGCAAGTTACGCACAACATCCGGCTCCGAAGCGGCATCAAGGTCGAGGACAAACAGTGCCACGGCATCATCGGCCGCGATCCGATCGGCTTCGTCCACGTCGCGGGCCACGTCCACGACCGCCTCCGGAGCGACCTGGTGCAGGCCGGACAAAATCGAGGAGAGCAAGATTTCGTCCGATTCCAAAACGAGAAAGCGCTCTTCGCTTTTGCGCCTTCGGGCGGGAAATTTTTTCACGGGGCCAAAAAGGCGCGGCCGCTGACATCGACAGACTACGCACCTTCTCTAACAATTTACGGTTCTCGACAAATGAAAAGCATTTTCTCGCTCGACCTAGCGGCTGGGCACACAAGGCACAGGCCCATGTTCCGAGCTGTTTCGCGTAGGGTCTGCAGTTATCTTTTTCAAAAGCCCATTAGGCTGAGTGAGAAACGGGGTACCGCAAGGCCAGTTCGCGCCGGCTGGTCTTGCCCCGTTCATTGACTGGAATCGCTTCGACGAAATAAATGCGACGCGGCACCTGCCAACTACTTAGCCGTGCGCGACAATGAGCCAGTAATTCTCCCTCGGTTAGGCCTTTCGCGACCACGCAGGCTACAACTTCCTGATTCCGGCGCTCCGATTCACGGCCGAAAACGATTGCTTCCCGCACTCCCTCGCAACGCAGGATTTCTGCTTCGACCTCCGCAGGATGCACTTTTTTGCCGGCAACATTAATTAAGTCGGAGCTGCGTCCGACAATCCGATAACCACGCGCTGTTTTCTCCAGCAAATCGTCCGGGACAAAGGTGCCGTGCCCTAATTTGTCTTCGTCCGGGACGGGGAAATAACCGTCAGCCACCGCCCGGCTCCGCACCTGAATGAGTGAATTCGAGACTTTGGGATCGACCAATTCGAGCGTAACGCCAGACATCGCTTCACCCACGAATCCCGGGATCGGCTGCGCTTCGCGGACATAGCAAATCCCCCCACATTCCGACGCACCGTAAAACGAGTGAATTTCGCGTCGGAATTTTTCACGAAACGCTTGCGCGGTCTCGACTGCCAGTGGTGCACCCGCCGAAATGCAAAGTCGCAGGTCGGGCAATGGCGGCGGCTCATTCATCTCGCAAAAGGATTGGTAGAACACTGGCATTCCGGGAAAAACGGTGGCGCGACTCGCAGCAAGACCGTCGATGATGGCACGCGGGATTCGGTCGTTGCTAAGCGCGAGGGAAACGCCGCGCACAATCAAGGGAGTCAATAAATTGCTGAAGCCATACGAATGCGAAATCGGAATAACCCCGAAGTTCACGTCGCGATCGGTGATCCCCATCGTCTCGCAAATGTTCTGGCAATCTGCCAAGAGCTGTTCGCTGCGAAAACGGACTGCCCGCGCTGTACCGGTGGTGCCAGAAGTGAATTTCAGGAGTGCCGGCGGATTTTCGCTCCAGGAAATTGTAGCTGCCGCTGTCCCCAGCTGCAGAATCTCGACAGCACTGCCGTCGGGAACGGCGGCAGCTACGACAATGGCGGCTACCTGACATATTTGAAACGCACTCGTTCTTTGCTCGTCGCTGATCGTTTGTTCCAGCGGTAGAACGACGACCCGTTTTCGCAAGCAGGCCAGGAACAACGATAGCCAATCCGGATGGTTCCCGATTTGAATGGCAAGAACCTGGCCGGGCGCGGTTCTTTCCAGCTCGTCCGCAAATTGACGAGCACGGTCTTCGATTTCGAGAAATGTGCGCGCGACTCTTCCCTGTGAATCGAAGATGGCAGCGCGATCGCGGTTGTTGGCGCGCGTCCTTTCCCAGGCCGTTAGAATAGGATCCTCAACCTTCGTCATCACTTGCGAATTTGCGGGTTCACGGCTAGACTTGGTGCTCGTTTTTCAACATGAAGGCGGACATTCATCCCGATTATCAAGAGACCGATATCGTTTGCGCGTGCGGCGCGGTTTATCACACTCGCTCGACCAAACCAGATATTAGAATCGGCATCTGCGCCGCCTGCCATCCGTTTTTCACTGGCGAGCAAAAATTCGTCGACACCGCCGGGCGCGTGGAAAAATTCGCCCGCCGCTACGGCAGCACCAAGGCCGCTCGTCCGGGTAAAGCTTAGCTGACTGTAGCCCGGGTTGTCGCCCCCCGGGTTTTGCCGCGGCAACCAACCGCGGCTGCAGCACATGGACTTTAATCTTCTCATCCAACGTAAACGCGAGCGCTTCGAAGAACTCGAGCGCGAGATCGCCGATCCAGCCCTTTTTGAAAATCGGAATCGCGCTGGCGAGATCATGCGCGAACACGCCAACGTCAAAGCGTTGCTCGCGAAATGGACCGAACTGTCGAATGCTCGAATGCAGCTGGCGGACAATCGCGAGCTCGCCAATTCCAGCGACGCCGACCTTGCACAAATGGCGCAGGAAGAAATTCCCGCCCTCGAAAAACGCGTCGCCGATCTCGAATGCGAGATGCAGGTCGCGTTACTTCCGCCGGACGAAAATGAAAATCGAGACGCGATCATCGAGATTCGCGCCGGCACCGGCGGAAGTGAGGCCGCAATTTTCGCGGCTGATTTGTATCGGATGTACAATCGCTATGCCGAGTCAGCCGGACTAAAAATCGAGAGCATGGACTCGAGCCCATCGGAGCTGGGGGGATTAAAGGAAATCATTTTCAAAGTCAGTGGCGAATCGGTTTTTCGAAAGCTGCGTTACGAGAGCGGAGTCCATCGGGTGCAGCGCGTGCCGGCGACGGAAGCGCAGGGGCGAATCCATACCAGCACTGCGACGGTCGCGGTTCTACCGGAAGCAGAGGAAGTCGATCTCGAATTAAAACCGGAAGATCTCCGGATCGAAGTTTGCCGTTCGGGCGGACCGGGCGGCCAGGGCGTGAACACGACCGATTCGGCGGTGCAGGTCCTGCACATTCCGACTGGCACCATCGTTCGTTGCCAGGACGGTCGGAGCCAGCAAAAGAACAAGGAAAAAGCGCTCAACGTTCTGCGGTCGCGTCTCCTCGAAACCAAACAACGCGAAGAAGCGGAGAAATATGCCGCGCATCGCCGGAGCCAGATCGGTTCGGGTGGTCGTGAAGAAAAAATTCGCACCTACAATTTTCCGCAGAACCGTGTCACCGATCACCGCATCGGACTGACGCTTTACAATCTGGACCGATTTATCGAAGGGGACCTCGAGGAAATGATTTCAGCCCTGCAAGCGGCGGATCTCGTGGAGAGGTTAAAAGACAGCGCGCTGAGCGCTTGATGAAAATCCATCTTGCGTTTTCATTGATCGCCATTCCTAGCCGCGCAGACGGCGAGGAATCTCACATTGTTCGCGCACGCCTACTTCGTCGGAGAGATCCTTCGCCGCCTGCGGGGCTCAGGATGAGGGCATTTGGGGTGCGGGGCTTATGACTGTTCTCGAAGTCCTGCAATCGACGACCGCGTATTTCCAGAAACGCGGTATCGAAAATCCGCGCTTGAATGCCGAGCATTTGCTGGCGCATTCGCTCGGACGGAAACGGCTCGATGTTTACCTGGAATTCGAGCGCAAACTGGCCGAACCGGAGCTGGCGCCAATCCGCGAACTGGTCCGACGACGGGGAAAAAACGAGCCGCTCCAGCATTTGCTCGGTACGGTCGAGTTTTGCGGGAATGTTTTTCTTTGTGACAAACGCGCGCTCGTTCCGCGACCCGAGACAGAGGAATTGGTTGAGCTTCTTCTTCAATCAACCGTCGACCGTCGACCATCAACCATTCTCGACGTGGGAACCGGCTCGGGCGTGATAGCGTTGAGCCTGGCACAAAAATTTTCCGAAGCGAAAATTCTCGCGACCGACGTCTCCGACGACGCCCTGCTGCTAGCGCGTGAAAATGCGACCCGACTCCGAATCGATCAGGTGGAATTTCGCAACAGTGACTTACTGGAGAACGTGGATGGGAAATTCGACCTGATCGTCGCCAACCTGCCCTACATTTCACGGCATGACCGCGACCAACTCGCGGCCGAGGTTTTGCGGGATCCGGAAGTCGCGGTTTTCGCCGGAGAGAAGGGCGATGAAGTTATTCGCCTATTGATTGAAGCCGCGCCGGCACATTTGAATGCCGGCAGTCTGCTCGCGCTCGAGATTGGCCTGGGTCAGGAACCGGCTCTGATCGAACTCTTGCGCCAGAAAAATTACAGCGACATTGAGGCGAAAAACGATTATTCAGGTAGAACGCGTTTTCTCTTCGCCCGGTATGGATAAGATTCTTGTGCATGGCGGGAATGCCCTCGCCGGTTCCATCAAGATCAGCGGCTCGAAAAATTCCGCTCTGCCCATCCTGGCCGCGACGCTGCTGACGCGCGAGCCGTGTATCATTCACCGCGTGCCGGACCTGAGCGACACGAATTACATGCTGCAAATTTTAAATCATCTCGGCGCACAGGTCGAACGCGCCAGCGGCACCGTCACGGTTTCTGCAGACAAGGCTCAATCGGTCGCACCATATGACGTGGTTCGAAAAATGCGCGCGTCCGTTTGCGTCATTGGACCCCTTCTCGGACGTTGCAAGGAAGCGACTGTTTCCCTGCCGGGCGGTTGCGTTATCGGCGACCGGCCGATCGACTTGCATTTGAAAGGTTTCGAGGCGCTCGGCGCAGTCGTGCGGGTAGAAGGCGGGAATGTGAAGGTTTTCGCTCCGAAATTGAATGGCGCTGTCATTAATTTGAGAGGCAAATTCGGACCGACCGTTCTCGGCACCGATAACGTAATGATGGCCGCGGTTCTCGCCGAAGGCACAACCGTGATCGAAGGCGCAGCGCAGGAGCCGGAAGTTTGCGACCTCGCCGATTTTCTCAACAAAATGGGCGCGAAAATCGAGGGTGCCGGCACGCGACGCATAATCATCGAAGGGGTAAGCGAATTGCACGGAGCAGAGCACGACATCATTCCCGACCGCATCGAAGCCGGCACGTTTCTGGTAGCGGGCGCGATTGCCGGCAAAGGAGTCACCGTGAATCGGGTTAACCCCGACCATCTTACCGCGATCACCACTGCGCTGAGCGATTGCGGATTCCACATCGAGACGAAAAAACAGTCGCTCACGGTCTCGCCAAATGGTGCGCCCAAGCCATTGGAAATTACGACCGAACCCTATCCCGGATTCCCGACCGACATGCAGGCGCAAATGTGCGCGTTGCTTTCCACGACTGAGGGAATCAGTGTAATCACGGAAAATATTTTCCCGCAGCGTTACATGCACGTGGCCGAGCTCAAACGCATGGGTGCGCAAGTGCAAATGGAAGGCGCCACGGCCGTAATTTCGGGCGTGGAACGACTGACTGGTGCGCCGGTGATGGCGAGTGATCTGCGTGCGTCGGCCGCGCTGGTGCTGGCAGGATTGAAGGCCGAGGGAACGACGGAAGTGAGCCGCGTTTATCATATCGATCGCGGCTACGAACATCTCGACGAAAAGTTGAGCGAGCTCGGCGCCAACATCGAGCGGGTGAAAGCGTAAGTTGGAGGATAGGCATCGAACGCCAGTCCGGCTCGGATCCTCTCTCGGCCGGCGGACATCTTGCCCGCCGATCATTGCGAGAAGCACGACAAGCTGGAAGCATGTCGGCCGAGGTCCGAGCCGGACTGGCGAATGGCTGGAAGCCTAACCTCCAAGCGCACTTGCGTTCGCGGAAAACCGGCAGACGCTTATTGGCACTATGGAAACGACTCAACCTCCTTCCGCTCCGATCTCTCCAGCCGATGTCCGGACATGGAATGTGCTCTGTCATGCCAGCGCACTTCTCGGATTCTTCTTCCCGTGGGCTGGTCACATCATCGCGCCCTTGATCGTTTGGCTGGTAAAACGTGGCGATTCGCCCGAGATCGACGCACACGGCAAGGAATCGATCAATTTCCAGCTCTCGATGCTCGTTTACTCAGTTATTTCGGCAATTCTCTGCCTCATTCTCATCGGATTCGTTTTGCTTGCGATCTCTGCATATTGTGAATGTCGTCCTCGTTATCATTGCTTCCATCCGCGCAAGCGAAGGAAAGTTTTACCACTATCCAATCACGATTCGGTTTCTGAGTTAGCGACGCACAGGCCTCTTATCAGCACTTCAGTTCGTTAGTCGCGGAGACAAATCGCCCGCTCGGGATACGACGAATCTCACCACGGAATCACTTTCCGGTCCTGCAAGAATTTGCCGGTGAGATTTTGCGGCGCATCCGCAGCTAGCCAGACGATTCCATCGGCGCCTTGTTCCACTGAGCGAGGCGCTGTCGCACCACCCATATCGGTGCGGACCCAGCCTGGGCAGACGGAGTTCACCGCGAACTTCGGTAGCGCCGCGGCGAGCTGCGACGTCACTCCATTCAGCGTCGTTTTCGAAATGCAATAAATGGGCGACCAGCCATCCGCTCCATCGTGCAGTTGTCCGCCACTGCTTGAGACGTTGACAATCCGCGGAGCCGACGACTTCGCCAGCAGCGGCTGAAAAGCTTCGGCCACCATGAGCGGCCCAAGCGCATTCGTCCGCATCGTTTCTTCAAATTGCTCGGGTGTCGCCTTTAGAATTGCGTCATCGTCGTCAACGATAATGCCGGCGTTATTCACCAGCACGTCGAGACGATCGACCGCTTTTGCCAATTCCTTTGCCGCTTCCTGGATGCTCTCCCGATCTGAAACATCAATCTTCAAAAACGTCGCCGTCGCTCCAATTTTCTGCGCGGCAGCTCGTCCGGCTTTCTCGTTGCGTGCACCGACAAAAACGCGAAATCCCTTGCTCGCCAGCTGCCGCGCGATTTCGAAACCGATGCCTTTGTTTGCGCCGGTGATGAGCGCGATGTTTTCAGACTCCGCCATCAGACAAACTCGCGCGTCACATTACGAATCGCAATGCCCCGGCGTCATCCCGACTCGGGCAGATAAAGGCCAGTCCGCGGAAACGTTGCGATACTATGCGCGTCCAATCCCACTGACGTTCCTACGATTGAGCTGGGCGGCGGAAGCGCACGCTGCATGATGGCGACGATCCATTTGCCAAGACGCTAAGCACGTCGACTTCCGCGGAGTAAAGGCTTGCTTTTTAAGTTTAATCCGTGCTAACCAATGAGAGAACAAGTATGAAAAATCACGCGAGAATCCTCACGCTGTTCCGCGTGATCTTGGTGATTCTATTTGGTGTAGTGGCTTGCTCCGCCTTGGCAGCGAGCAAGGCGCGGCCTCACGATCCCAATGCTGTCCCAAACGGACTGACGCCTGCGGATTGGAACGGCATTCGGGCAGCGCATGATGCGCAGCGCTGGACCGTAACACCAAACGCCAACGGCTATCGTGCTCACAATCCCGGGCAGCGATGGGAGACGGAATTCGATGGCGCCGGATTCCTAACGCAGCCGGAGAAAGGCGATTGGCGCTGGGGCCTTGAGCTGCGAAGTTATGGATTCCCCGGTCACGAGCAAACTGCCACCAGAGCACGGAGCACGACGGCGGATGGCCAGCGCGTGATTTACGAGCGGGGAATGGGCTTGAGCGAATGGTTCGTCAACGATAAGCGCGGTTTGGAGCACGGTTTTACCGTCGCGAAGAGGCCGGATGGAAGCGGCGAAAACAAAGCTCCTCTCCAATTTGTTTTCTCGGTTCTTGGCAATCTACGGCCGGTAATTGCCGGTGATGGAAGCGAAGTTCGCTTCGTCAATGAAAGCGGAGTCGCCATCGTTACTTACGCGAAGCTCGAAGTGTTGGATGCGGACGGCAGAAGTCTGCCGGCGCATTTCGTCGCCGGGATTGAAGGGCTTATCCTAAGTGTCGATGAGAGCACGGCACGCTATCCGGTCACGGTGGATCCGATTGCGCAGCAGGCTTACATTAAGGCCTCGAACACGGGCGCAGGTGACCGGTTCGGGTCTTCGATAGCGATCTCGGGTGACACGGTAGTGGTCGGAGCTCAAGCCGAGGCCAGCGCGGCCACTGGAGTCAATGGCAACCAATCTGATAACAGCGCCCCTAACGCCGGCGCGGCTTATGTTTTTGTGCGCAACGGCACCACCTGGACACAACAAGCTTATCTCAAAGCCTCCAATACCGGGGCAAATGATTTCTTCGGCATCTCCGTGGCGATCTCGGGTAACACGGTGGTGGTCGGAGCTCAGCTGGAGGCGAGCGCTGCCACCGGGATTAACGGCAACCAATCTGATAATAGCGCTACTAAGGCCGGCGCGGCTTATGTTTTTGTGCGCAACGGCACCACCTGGACACAACAGGCTTATCTCAAGGCCTCCAATACGGACGCGAATGACGAATTCGGCTGCTCGGTGGCGATATCGGGTAACACGGTCGTGGTCGGGGCCAGAGGCGAGGCCAGTGCTGCCACTGGAGTCAATGGCAACCAATCTGATAACAGCGCTCCCGACGCCGGCGCGACTTATGTTTTCGTGCGCAACGGTACCGCCTGGACACAACAGGCTTATCTCAAGGCCTCGCAGGCGGGAGATACCGCCTTTGGCTTTTCCGTAGCAATCTCCGGTGACACAGCGGTGGTCGGGAACGAGGCACCTTCGGGAGCGGCTTACGTTTTTGTTCGCAGCGGTAGCACTTGGACGCAGCAGACGCTTCTTACAGCTTCCAATGCGGAGACAGGTGATTTCTTTGGCGGCTCCGTGGCGATCTCGGGTGACACGGTGGTGGTCGGAGCTCAGCTGGAGGCGAGCGCTGCCACCGGGATTAACGGCAACCAATCTGATAATAGCGCTACTAACGCCGGCGCGGCTTATGTTTTTGTGCGCAACGGCACCACCTGGACACAACAGGCTTATCTCAAAGCTTCCAATACGGAAGCATTCGATAGGTTCGGAATCAGGGCAGCGATCTCGGGTGATACCGCGGTTATCGGAGCCATTGGCGAGGACAGCGCGGCCACTGGGATTAACGGCAACCAATCTGATAATAGCGCTACTGACGCCGGCGCGGCTTATGTCTTTGTGCGCAGCGGTAGCACTTGGACGCAGCAAGCGTATCTCAAAGCTTCCAATGCGGGAGCATTCGATGACTTCGGATATTCGGTAGCGATCTCGGGCGACGCAGCAGTGATCGGAGCCTGGGAAGAGAGCAGCGCTGCCACAGGTGTCAATGGCAACCAGTCGAATAATAGTGCCGGTGCGTCCGGCGCAGCCTATGTCTTTGCCGGTCTCCCCGCAACCGCGGCCATGCAGAACATTTCCACTCGCGCGCAAGTGCTCACCGCCGGGAACGTTCTCATCGGCGGATTCATCATCAGTGGGACGGGCACCAAAAGTATTCTGGTCCGCGGACTCGGAGCGACGCTCGGGGACCTTGGAGTAACGGGCTTCCTTATCGATCCGACCCTGGACCTGCGCAATGGAAACCAGGTGCAAATTGCCACTAACGACAATTGGAAAGACACACAACAAACGGACGATTCAGGCCACAGGCAAGGCTCCGCCGCACGATAGCGAACCCGCGATTCTGCAGACCAGCCTCGCTCCCGGCAAGTACACCGCCATCCTGGCGGGAAAAAACAACACCACCGGCGTCGGACTGGTGGAAGTATACGATCAGAGCCCGGCCAGCACCGCCCAGCTAACCAACATCAGTTCGCGCGGGATGGTTGGGACCAATAGCAATGTCATGATCGGCGGTTTTGTTACCGGGGTGGCGGAAAACCGGATAATCGTGCGCGCGCTTGGACCGACTCTGACACAGTTCGGTGTCACCGGAGTTTTGATGGATCCAGTGCTCGGTCTGTTTGATGCGAATGGCAACGCCATTGCGTCGTAATGACAATTGGCAGCAAAGCTCCCAGGCATCGGAAATTCAGGACAGCGGTTTGGCTCCGCCGAATGCCGCTGAGTCGGCCATAATCAGCATCCGCCCGCTGGGCAACACCACCGCTATTGTCAGCGGCAAAAATGGAACCACTGGCGTCGCTTTGGTGGAAGTCTACAAGTTGCCCTAAGCGTGCCGCGTCAGTCCCTGTCACAACACCCGGCGGGCCTCCCAAGGCAACCCGAGGGATCCCATAATGTTACCTTAAACGCTTTCGCATCGAGATCCCTCGACTTCGCTTCGGGATGACGGGCGACTGCGTAATGAGCTTGCGCAGCATCTTCAAATTGACCACGTCTTCCTTCATTTCCTTCCCTTTCGGTGTCTCCAGGACCTTTGGGATTTTGCGGAAACGCGGGCTCGTTCATAATGAAACGAAATGCCGCCAGTCCGATCTCGCCTTTGCCGATGTGCGCGTGCCGATCAACGCGTGAACCACGCGCGCTTTTGGAATCGTTCAGGTGAATCGCCGCCAGCCGTTGGTGCCCGATGACGCGATCGAACTCGCGAAATGTTTTTTTCACTGCACTCTCCGAGCTGATGTCGTAGCCAGCGGCGAAAATGTGAGCGGTATCGAGGCAAACACAAAGCCGCTCGGGCTCCCGCACTTTGTTAATGATTTGCGCAATCTCTTCGAAACGGTGACCGAGACATGAACCCTGGCCGGCGGTAGTCTCAAGCGCGATTTTCGTTTTCACTTTTGGAATGACGCGCCAGATCGCGTCGATCGACGCGGCGATTTTCTCCAGGCCTGCTTCCTCGCCAGCACCAAGATGTGCGCCCGGGTGCATCACCAGAAACGGCAGCTCAAACTGATCGGCCCGAATTAGTTCTTCGGCGAGGGCGCGCAATGAATTGGCGTGAAACTGCGGATTGGTCGCCGCCAGATTGATCAAATAATTGGCGTGCGCAAAAACGGAAGCCAACTGACCGCGCTGTTGATGCTCCAGGAAAACGCGGACTTCCTCGGCCGAAAGGGGACGAGCAAACCATTGCATGTTGTTTTTCACGAAAATCTGCATCGCCGTGCATTGGATCGAGCAGGCGCGCTCGATCGCCATGTGCGCTCCACCCGCAATCGACATGTGGGCGCCCAAAAGTGTTGTCATCTCGAGCGTAGCCCAGCGGAGTCGAGAGATCCCGTTGCGAAACTTTAAGGTAACGCGGCGGGATCCCTCGGCTACACTGCGCTTCGCTCGGGATGACACATTTTACAAAATCTTCGGGTGCCAGTCCGGCTTTTTCAGGCTGCCTTCAGCTTTGTATTCGAAAAATTTGTAGAGCGGGGTAAGGACGATTCCCGCGCCGCTGGCGTCGATGCGAACATCGAAATCGATTTTATCGTCGAGAAAATGAGCGTTGCCCTGTCCCACCATTCCGAAAACGCCGGCGTCGACGTGAAAATCGGACGTCCGAATTACACCATCCTTAATCGTAAAGGACATGTTCGCCTTCCGCGCCACCCGGTAGCCGATGCCGGGCATGAGCTTGTTCAGAATGTCTGAAAGCGGTCCGAAGAGCGGAATAGCAAAGACATCGCCGTTACGCACTTCCACTTCCCCTTTGCCGGACATAGAGCGGGCATCGCTCCCGTTCCCCGTCCAGTCGTAGTGGCCATCCATCGATCCAGTCGAGGTTTTGTACTTGAAATAAAGGTCGGTCAGTCGAGGAAAATCGACACCATCGACCGTCACGGTCGCCCGATAGCGTTGATCGTTCTTCGCCAGAGAAATGTCCGCATTGCCTTGCAGCGATCCGGAAAAAATCGTCGCCGCTTAATTCGAAAATTTGCAACCGATCATTCGTCAAAAGCAACTTCGCTTTGATCCGATCAAACGGCAACGTCTTACCGATGAACACATAATCCATCCCTGCGGTAGAATCGATATTGATTTCGAGCGAGGTGTTCTTGCCGCCGTGGAATTGATAGACCCCGTTGGTCGTAATCGTCGGAGGCTTCTGAAATTTGTAGGGCGTGACGACTTTGAACAGGTCTGGATCGACCCAGGAAATGGCTTCTGTGGTCCGCAAATTCGAAACCACATTGGACATGCGGGTCTCGTGATGCGCGAAATCGTAGATGAAGCTGCCGGTAACAACGCCTTCATCCCGGACGACGCGAAAATTTTCATACGCAACGGCGCCGTCTCCAAAATGAATATTTGTGGAAGCGCTGTTGAACCCGACGGTCCGGAAACGACCCCGCTCCATTTTCAGTGTCCCATCGCCTTTCCATGTCGCTGGAGCGGCGCTCGACCCGCGAATCACAAGCTGCACATTGGCGACGTGCGGCCAATCCCAATCGTTGACGAAGTCGCGCATGTCGGCCGGGGCGAGAGTCCGCAGCGCGTTCGGATCAATCGTACTGGAGAGATCAATCCGAAAGTCGTTTGGCGCATCAAGCAATCGCCCGACCAGCTCGCCGCTTTCATGCCGGACGTGAATGTCGCGCACCATGGTGCGCTCGCCATCCCATGAAAATTCGGCGTTCGCGCCGAGAAACGAAATTCCTTTGTAGGTAAAGCGATCCAGCGCCGCCTGCCCGAGTGCCTGCCAGTGCGGCTGCCCTTCACCTAATTTCGCCGTTCCGGAAATCTCGAACCGTGGCGGGGCCAAAAAATTAACATCGGAGACGACACTGCCGAGGCCGACGCTTTCGAGCAATGGCCGTAAGTCAAGACTGCTGCGCGCCCGAAACTGGATCTCGTTCGCCGGACGCCGCCAGGTCGCGTTCGCGCTGAAGGCTCCGAGGTCGTCCTGCAATTCGCACTGGCGAATGCTTAAGGTTTGATCAACAAACTCGCCTGCCAGGTACAACTTCCGCGCCTGATAATTGCCTCGCCGAAAGGGACCGGCCTGGAGCGTTCCTTCCACCCGTGCATTCTCCAGCTCTGCGACATCGCCACTAAATTTGATCTGCAAATGTGGTCGCTCTGAGAATTTGAACTGGTTCAGCTCGCTCACCACGCGCTGCAGGATGCTGAGGCGCCTTCGCCATTCCTCCTCCGTTGTTTCTTTCGATTGCTGGTAGTCGTTGCGCTTGATCAGCTGCCCCGTCGCAGAGATCTGAATCCCGCAAAAGACTCCGTCCGCCTGACTGACATAAATCTGTTCTGGCGGAAAATAAATGTGCGCGTGCAAATTTCTGATTTCGGCGTGTGGCGCATTGGGATCCGCCCCTTCGGGCAGGGGGAGCGAAACCTGAGCATTCCGGATGTCGATCGCGTTCAAGAATGGTTGACGCTGCAGCAACGCGGCATAATTGACGTCCAGGGAAATGCGACTGATCTGCGCGATGGTGTTCTCGCGGTTTTTGTAATCGAAAATGCGAACGTCCTGCGCCACCAGTCCGCGAAATGGATCGAGGGTGAGCCGGCGAACAGACGCTTCCACCCCATGCTTGTGCAATTCCTCGACCACCAGGCCCCGCCATTTTCGGCCGAAACCTTTCTTCGCCAGATACCAGCCGCCGCCAGCCATCGCTCCGAGGGCGAGCACGGCCAGAAGACGCACCACGGTAACGAGGAGCCGTCGCGTAAAAGAGCGCGGCCGATGCGCCTCGGAAATTAAAGTTTCTTCTGGCGGTTCCAGAGTGGCAGCCATGGTGTATTCGTTGAAACGTTAAAGCGATGAAGCGTTGAGGGAATGTCGATCTAACGCTTTAACTCTTCAACGCTTCAACATTTCAACACTTCAACACTTCAACGTGCTTTCCACCTCTGATCTTCCCGCCGTCAATGCCTCGCTGAACGCCATCAGCACGATTTTCATTTCAGCGGGCTGGTACTTCATCCGCCGGAATTTTTGGCAGCGGCACGTCGCCTGCATGATCACGGCGATCATTTCCTCGACTTTGTTTCTCGTTGGCTACCTCACCTATCATGCACAGGTCGGTGAAAAATCTTCGGGCTACCGCGGGTGGCTGGCAGCCATTTACTTCCCGATACTGGCCAGCCACGTTTTGCTCGCCTTCGTTACCCTTCCGCTCGTCATTCTTACCCTCGTGCCGGTATTTCAACGTCGCTGGGACAAACATCGTCGGATCGCAAAATGGACGATGCCAATCTGGCTGTATGTCTCCGTCACCGGCGTCCTCGTTTACCTGATGCTTTATCAATGGTTTCCGCCGCCGAGTCTTGCACACCCGCGCTGAATGTTGTTTGCTCATGCTGCGGCCAGTCCGCTGCCAAAACCATGGTCACGATCGCAACCTTCAACGAACAATCGAAAGCGAAACATCTCCGCGACCGGCTCCAACAAGCCGGCATCGACGCCGAAATCATCGGCGACAGCCATCTGCAACGCGTCGCTTTCATGGCGAAACCTCAGGCCAATGTAAAAGTGAAAGTAGAAGAAGATGACTTCAGCAAAGCGCATCAGTTGATGCGGGAATGGGAAGCGTCTGATCCCGATGTCGGGGGCGCCTTGCGTTGCCCGCAATGCGATTCTTCCAACATCGAATATCCGCAAATGACGCGGAAATTCCTCACCCCGGCAATCGCGAGCGTTCTGTTTGCCATGAAGATTTTTCCCAAAGGCTTTTATTGTCACAATTGCCACTTCACTTGGACAACGGAGCCCGAGGGACAGATTTCGCGCCTCTGGCACATGATTTTCCCGGGAACGAATCCCTACCGGGAGGATGATGTCAAAGGTTAGCAGACTGATTGTTCTCAGGGACAGCGTTCAAATTTAAATTGTAGCCACGGCGCTCTATCTCCGTGTCGCACGGGCGCCTCGGCAGAGCGAGGCGACTATAAGCATGCGGTCCGCCTCCGAGCGCGGACTCGCGGAGCTCGTCCCTCCAAGTATGATGTGACCGGTATAGATTGTTGCTCGCATGAAGTGGCTCTTGGCATTGTTACTCGCACTCGCCATTTTTGGCGGAGCCGCTTATTTCAGCTACAACGTTCTCTTCAAACAGGAGATCGCCGTGCAAAAAGAACAACGCGGCGAGATTCCTTCCACCCCGGCGCCAGACCTAAGCCTGCCCGAATTTCAGGAGGCGGCGAAGCTAAGACAGGAAGGCAAACTGGTAGAGGCGCGAAACGCCCTGATCACGTTCATTCAAAAATATCCCAACGGCCAGCATTTCGAGGAGGCGAAGGACCTGCTGGGTGCGATCAACATCGATATTCTCTTCTCGCCCTTCCCGTCGCCGGAAAAACAGGAATACATCGTCAAAAAAGGCGATGTCATCGCGCGGGTCGCGCAGAAAATGAAAACAACGCCTCAACTCATCATGCGGACCAACAACATGAACAGCACCATGCTCCGGATCGGTGAACGACTGCTCATCTCCAACCCCGATTTCTCGATGTTCATTCAGACCAAACAGAAGGTGATTGTGCTGATCAACCACAGTCAGTTTTTCAAGCAGTACCATGTCCAGGAAGTAAAATTGCCGATCAAGCAGCCGCCACGGATCAACACCAGAGTGGCCGAAGTTTTGGCATGGAAAAATGGTAAACGGGTTGGGTTGGGCACCCGTGAATACCAGATCAGTACCCGTTGGATCCGTCTGGCCGCGCCTGGCTACATGATTTACGCTATCGCCGACGCCGCCCATCCGAGTTCGGATCAGCCGCCGCCGCCCACGGGATTGGGCATTTCCGCCAGCGATGCCGAGGAATTAAGCAGCCTTGTCAACGGCAAGACCCCTGTCACCATTACGGAGTAACATGAAAGAGTCCCAACCGCTCGACTTCGAAAAGCCGATCGTGGAACTGCAACGCCGCTTGCAGGAAATCCGCGAGCATTCGGGCGAGCATGCCCTCGATTTTGATTCCGAAGTCGAAGCGATGGAGGCCAAGATTGAAATCACCCGGCGCGAGATTTACGATAACTTGAACGCGTGGCAGCGGGTTCAGATCGCGCGGCACGTGCAGCGGCCCTTCGCCCTCAATTACGTGGAGCGTTGTTTCACGAATTGGAACGAACTTCACGGCGACCGTTTATTCGGCGACGACAAGGCGATGCCTTGCGGAATCGCGATGCTGGGCGAGCACCGTTGCATCGTGATCACAAATCAGAAAGGCCGCGATACGAAGGAAAACGTGCTGCGGAATTTCGGTTGCGCCCATCCCGAAGGTTATCGCAAGGCGCTCCGCCTGATGCAGCTCGGCGAAAAATTTCATCTGCCGGTAATTTCGCTCATCGATACTCCCGGCGCTTATCCCGGAATCGGCTCGGAAGAACGTCATATCGCTGAATCCATCGCGGTCAATCTTCGTGAGATGATGAAACTGCGCGTGCCGACCCTCGCCGCCGTAATTGGTGAAGGCGGCTCGGGCGGCGCTCTTGGGATCGGCGTGGCCGATCATGTCATGATTCTGGAGAACGCTTACTATTCAGTCATTAGTCCTGAAGCCTGTTCCGCGATCCTGTGGAAAGATCGGCGCCACGCCGCCGAAGCCGCGGAAGCCCTCAAGCTCACTGCGCAGGATTTGATGAAACTTAACGTGGTGGATGAAATCGTCTCGGAGCCGGATGGCGGCGCGCATCGCGATCACGAGAAAGCCGCTGAAATTCTGGGCCGCGCACTTCACTCAAATCTGGAGCGCCTCCTCAAAATCCCGATCAATCAACTGCTGAAAAAGCGCTACGAAAAATTCCGTCGCCTCGGCAATTTTGCCGAACCGCCCAAGGGCAACGGCGCTACCGGTTGATCCGGCAGGCGAAGCGCTGAGCAGAATCATGACTGGCGAAATCACTTCTACGATTGTCTTCGCTCTGCTTCTGAGCCTTGCCTGCAGCGAGGCCAACGCGCTTACCCCGCCGCTGCATTTCAAAGACGACACGGTCGGATTCGCGAACATGACCGTGTTCGAATATGAAAATGGCATCGCCCACGTGCGTCGCGGCGAGTCGGCGAAGCAAAAGCGTTATACGCGGCGATGCTTCGTTCTTTGCCGCACCACCATGCAATTCAAAAAGTTTGCTCGTTTTGATCCGCATGCGCCACCGCTGAATGACCGGGATTTGGCAGAGCGCATTCGCCAGGTAACGCGTCGCGCGGCCTGGCGCGATACCCTGCCCGAAGATCAGCGCGTTGTTTTCCCTGGTTACGCAAACTTTCGGGAGATGAGCAAGAAGCGTGGATACATCGTGCAGCGAAACATCGGTTACGGCTGGCCCACTTATTGGCGGATTGGGAATGGCCGGTCGCTCTTAATACAAGGGGTGGAATACCAGGAGAGGACGCACGAAAACTTGAACGCCATCTTGGATCGCGGCGATTTGTTCGTCGCTTTCCTCACCACTTTGCCGCATTTACGGATTAATCATGCCGTGCTGGTTTATGCGAAAAAGCCCGGCAAGTTGACCGATCTGGACCGTTACTTCGTTTACGACCCAAATCATCCGGACGGACCCCGGGAACTCACCTGGTCGCAAATCGAACGATCATTTGCCTACCAAAAAGACTGGGATTTCGTCGGGGGGAACCTGCACGTCTACCAGATTTACGGTAAGTGGCTGCAATAAATAGCGCACAACTTCGGCAATAGCTCGAAGGGACGAGCTTCCGCTCGGTACGTGTTTGGCGTTGGGGCGTTATGTCCCATTTCATTAACACCTCGCTTCAGCGAGGTGACATGGCGGGGTGCGCTATCGCTTCGGCATTGGTAACACCCAGCTAAAGCAGGGTTGTTAATGAGAGGGGCAACCAACGCTAAACACATACTCCGCTAGTCCAGGACCCGCAGAAGCGCGTTCCTCCATTCTCGCCGCGTCACCCGAACCATTCACATGGAAACGAATGCCCACGCTAGTGCGCTGTCGTCCCGAGCCGCGAAGGAGGGGAGGGATCTTCTCAGCCGTTCACACATTGCCAATTTTGTGTGAGTACTCCGCGCTTGAGAGATCCCTCGGTCGCAGGACCTCGGGATGACAGCGGCAACATGTTGCGTGAACTCGCGTGTCAAACGGTGATCGCAAATTCCGAACGGCGAAGAGCTGGTTTCGGCCCCACTGGCGGATAAAGAAACCGCAACACCGGATCGACCCGCGCAGCCCAGGCGGCCTCACTATGATCGGCTCCTTCGAATTCGTGATATTCGAGATCGTCATACAAATTCCAACCTCGATCGATCAGGGCCGCACACAAATTCCGCGCACGTTCCCAACCCGGCTCGGCTGAACCCGTATCCAGCCATATCTTGAACGGAAGTTTTTTCTCGAGCGCGAGGACCCCCCTCACAATCACTTCATCATCCCACCAGACTGAGGGCGACAGGACCGCGAGCCGCGTAAAGACGTTCGGAAACCACAGACCGAGCGTCATCGTGAGCAGCGCCCCAAGTGACGAGCCCCCCAAACCGGTAAATTCCGCTTCCGGTTTCGTCCGGTATTTCGAATCGATGAATGGTTTCAGTTCCTGGATCAGAAATTTCGCATACTTCCGGGCCAGACCGCGACTGCGCTTTTTCCGCTTTCCTTTGGTGTCGATGACGCCACGTGTCGGGGCGTATTCGTGAATCCGATCCGGGCCCGTATTGGCAACCGCCACGATGATGAGCGGTTCAATCAGTCTCCGCCGAATTAGTCGCTGCGCCGTTTCGTCCACACCCCATTCCACTCCGGCAAACGCCGTCGCCGCATCGAAAACGTTTTGCCCATCCTGCAAATAGAGGACCGGGTACTGTTGGCGGCGAAAACGGCGATAACCCGGCGGCAAATACACCAGAACGTCCCGCCGGTTTCCGAGCGTGCGCGATGGAAACTGCCGGTGGCATTGAATATTTCCGGTAAGAGTGTGTCGGGGCATAGTTGTAGCACAGGCGTCCAAAGCCAGGCCAACGGGCATCTTGCCCGTTGAAGAGATTCGCGCAATACCGGGCAAAACAATCTTGTTCCGGCAACCTAAAGTCCTTTCACCCAAACAGAATCCGGTCTATAACAGCCGACCCAATCCATGCAGGAACGTTACATTAAATGGTGGACGCCTTATTTGAGCCGCGAATTCGAAATTCTCGTCTTCGGTAGCGGCCGCGGGTTGCCTTTGATTATTTTTCCTACCTCCTTTGGCCGTTACCACCAAACCAAGGACTTCGGCCTTGTCGATTCGGTCGCGTGGTTCGTTGATAGCGACCGGGTCACGGTTTATTGCCCGGACTCAATCGACCTCGACAGTTTTTACAACAAAGGTATTCATCCGGCCGATCGCATCCGCACCCAAATTGCTTATGAAAATGTGATTGTGCACGATGTGTTGGATTTCGCGCGGCGCGAGGCCAGCACCCATCGTGTCGGCGTGTGCGGAGCGAGTCTCGGCGCTTATCATGCCGCCAACATCGCCTTCAGGCATCCCGACGCCGTCAGTCATCTCATCAGCCTCAGCGGCGCGTTCGAGATCAGCGATTTCTTCGACGGCTACCACGACGACAGCATTTATTTCAACAGTCCTTACCAATATCTGCCGAACATGCCCGATCCGTGGAAATACAACCACATGAACATCGTCATCGGGACCGGCGAATGGGATAACACACGGCACGAATCGATGCGGCTTTCCGGCATTTTAAATTCAAAAGGAATCCGCCACTGGCTTGATGATCGGAAATGGTGCGGACACGACTGGAACTACTGGCGCGACATGCTGCCGTACTACTTGTCGACGCTATGATTCATTGGCAGCTGAACATAGGCTTTCCAGCCCTTGCGCCCAGTGGGCTTTTAGCCTGCTGTCTCTGCGGAAACAGGCAGAATGCCCATTTGGCCCACAGGCAAAGTGTCCATGTTCCAAAAACTAATTTATGAAAAAAATCGGAATCTTATTTGGCCAGGAAAATTCGTTCCCCTGGGCGTTTATCGATCGAGTCAATCAGAAGACCGACGGGGAAGGCATCGTCGCCGAAGCGGTCCGGATCGACAAAGTGATTCAAGGCGAGTCGTGCGGCTACGACGTCATCATCGATCGCATTTCGCAGGACGTGCCGTTCTATCGCGCCTTCTTAAAAAACGCCGCGCTCACCGGCACCGCCGTTGTCAACAATCCCTTTTGGTGGAGTGCGGACGAGAAATTTTTTAACAACGCACTGGCAACAAAAATCGGAGTCGCGGTTCCACGGACCGTGCTCCTGCCTTCGCATCAGGTGCCACCCGACACGAACGCGAACTCGTTTCGGAACCTGGCCTATCCGCTCGACTGGGAAGCGATCTTCAATTACGTGGGCTGGCCGGCATTCTTCAAACCGTTCGCGGGTGGAGGCTGGAAAAATGTGTATCGCCTCCACAACCCGGAAGAATTTTATCGCGCTTATAGCGAAACCGGACAGCTGGTGATGATGTTGCAGGAAGAAGTGAAGTTTGAGATGTACTTCCGCTGCTATTCAATCGATCAACGCAACGTGCGGATCATGCCCTACGATCCGCGACATCCTTATCATTTGCGCTATCAAACTGAGTGGCACGCACCGAAGGAAATTTTGCAGAAGGTCGAGCGAGGCGTTCTGCAGTTGAACCGATACCTCGGTTACGACTTGAACACGGTTGAGTTCGCCGTGCGCGACAGCGTCCCGGTAGCGATCGATTTTTGTAATCCCGCACCCGATGCGGAAGTCACTTCGGTGGGTCAGGCGAATTTCGAATGGGTGGTCGAAGCGGTTTCGGACATGGCGATTCGTAAAGCACGCGAGCATCAACCCGGACGAGACAACCTGAGCTGGGGGAAATTTATTCAAGCCGGGGCCACGCGGCGTGCGCTGAGCGAGGCATAGCAATCCAGTCATCCCGAGCGCAGTCGAGGGATCCCGAGGAAGTTACCTTAAAGATTTCGCAACGGGATCCCTCGGCCGCGCTCGGGATGACAAAAAACGCTTATTTCTGGCACCTCGGGCACCAAGCCGTCGTTCGACCCCCAATCGTCGCGCGGCGCAATGGCGTTTTATGTCGCGGGCATTTTCCGCCAGCCTCCCAGCGTTCATGAATCAACCAGGTGCGCGGCAATTTGGAATCGTCCGGCCCGATGATCCGTAGCGATTCGCGCGCGACAAATTTCGTTGCCCGGAAAAGCTGATCGCGCTCTTCCGAGTTTAATCTGCCGGCCCGTTTCGACGGCAGGATTTTCGCCCGCCACAAGATTTCGTCCGCCATCCAGTTGCCGATTCCGGAAAATCCGGATTGCATCAATACCACAGCTTTAATTGGTGCTTTACGGTGACGATTAAGGAATCGATCGAGAAACCGGCGGTCGAATTTTTCGGACACGATCTCAGGCACGCCATTCTCCCACCAGCTCGGCGCCAACTCGCCGTGATGAAATTGCACACGCCCAAATTGCCGTGCATCGGTAAAAACGAGCGCCTGCTCAGGTTGGTACAACACTAAATGGTCGTGCTTTTCCGGGCGAAAATCAGGACACATGTTTCGCATTTTTCCGCTCATCCCGAGATGCAACCCGAGCCAGTTCTCGTTAGAAAATCGAAAGAGCATCCGTTTGCCGCGCGCTTCAGAACTCAACAAGTGCGTTCCGGTCAGTTGCTGGCGCAAAGCGCGTGTGTCGGTTCCGCGAAAGACGCGTTTCCGGGCGTGTAGGGCGACGTTGGTGATCCGATTCCCCATGCCGACATTCCAACGCCGCCGAAAATATTCCACCTCCGCCAACTCCGGCATTCGCGGACGTTACGTGTGTTAGGTCGAGCATCAATTTGCGGGGGCGATCGACAGTCGGGGGAGCACAGGCCGCTGGCCTGTAGTTCGCGGCAGCCTGCCGCGAAGCCGTTGGAGCAACTTGGATAACATTATACGAAGCTTGCCGGCAGTCTGCCGCCAAGTGCAGGCTGGCAGCCTGCGCCCCCGGAGTCCGAGTGGCGGCCGCCCAGTTTGCCGCCGCGCGCCTCGTGCTAAATTTATGTGATGGAAAAGGTAATCATCGTCGGGAGCGGCTGTGCCGGCTTGACCGCAGCGATTTACGCCGGCCGCGCCAACCTCAGTCCGCTCGTTCTCGAAGGCTCGCAGCCCGGCGGGCAACTTTCCACCACCACTCTCGTTGAAAATTTTCCCGGGTTCGCCGAGGGCATCGACGGTCCACAATTGATCATGAACATGCACGCGCAGGCCGAAAAATTCGGGGCCCGATTTTCCTATGCTGAAGCCACCGGGTTCGAGCCGACGAATTCGCACATTCGTTTGCAAGTCGACGACAAGGAATGGCTTGAGACTGAATCGCTCATTATCGCAAGTGGCGCTTCGGCACGCTGGCTCGGACTTGAGAATGAAGAGAAACTAATCGGACATGGATTAACGTCGTGCGCGACGTGCGACGGTGCATTTTATCGCAACGTCCCGGTAGCGGTGGTGGGCGGTGGCGATTCTGCCGCTGAAGAAGCGCTGTTTCTCACCCGGTTCGCTTCCAAAATTTATCTCATTCATCGCCGCGACAAACTGCGCGCGTCCAAGATCATGGCGGATCGTGTGCTCGCGCACAAAAAGATCGAGCCCATCTGGAACACGGTCGTTACCCGTTACATTCCCGATGAAAAAGGAGAGATGCGCGCCATTGATTTGCGCAACGTCATTACTCACGAAGAACGGGAGTTGCCGGTGGCGTGCGTCTTTGTTGCCATTGGCCACGACCCGAACGCGAAACCTTATAGCGGCAAGCTGGACATGGACCGTGACGGTTATCTCATCACGAAACGGTTGGTCGAAAGCAAACACCCCGGTGTTTTCATTGCCGGCGATGTCGCCGATCGCCTTTATAAGCAAGCGGTCACTGCGGCCGGCGCGGGCTGCGCCGCAGCAATGGAAGCGGAGCGATATTTAAGTTCGCGGGACAAGTGACGCGGTAAAAATCCAACTCCACCACGTCGCCCGCAGGTCGACGACTAGAGATGAAGTTTTGCGATCTGACGCAGTTTTATTCGCCGCTGAGCGGCGGAGTGAAACGTTATGTGCACGAGAAAATCGCTTACATCCAAAGCGAGACCGAACACGAACATGTACTCGTCGTTCCCGGACCGAAAACCGAATGCGTCACCAGCGAACGTTCACGAATTTATTTCATTCATTCCCCGCTCATCTCGCGCACGTCGCATTATCGCGCGTTGGTTAATCTCCGCGCGATTGAGCAAATCCTCGAGCGTGAAAAGCCTGATCTGATCGAATCCGGTGATCCATATCAGGTCGCATGGAAAGCGATAGCCAGCGGCGAAGCGCTACGGATTCCCGTGGTCGGATTTTATCATTCGCATTTCCCGGAAGCGTACGTTCGCAGTGCCGCAAAATTTCTCGGCCAGACCGCGGGAGAAGCAATGATGGATTTCACCCGCCGTTATGTGCGCAATCTCTACAATTCGTTCCAGGCAACGCTGGTCCCATCTGCCCGTCTCGGCAGTGCTGTTATCAGAGTGGGGAGTGGGGAATGTCCGGACGGTCAACCTCGGCGTGAATACTACAGTTTTTTCGCCTTCACCAGATGACAGTGCTGAAACACGCGCCGAACTGGAGCTGCCCGTAGCGCGGCGGCTTCTGCTCTACGTCGGCCGACTGGCTAAGGAAAAAAATACGCGCCTGCTCTTCCATGCTTTTGCCGCATTAACGGAGAACGTACCGGAAGATTTCCATCTCCTTGTGATTGGCGACGGCCCAGAGCGGAGCGCGCTCGAAGATCTCCAAGCGCGCCGTCCAAACGTGACCTGGATGCGTTATTGCACTGACTCGTTCGATCTCGCCCGCTATTATCGCGCGGCTGATTTGTTCGTTCATCCCGGGACACAGGAGACGTTTGGCCTTGTGGCCTTGGAGAGCCAGGCCTGTGGAACTCCGGTGGTCGGCATCCGCGGCAGCTATATGGATCGCATTATTCTCCACGACCAGGAATCTTGGGCGGAGGAAGACACCCCTGAATCGCTCGCTCGCACGATCGAGGCCGCCTGCTCTCGCAATTTGCCGCGACTGGGCGCGCGCGCATCGCGCTTGGCCGAGGAACGCCTTTCCTGGCCCCGGGTGTTCGAACGTCTGTTTGCCATTTACCAAGACGTTTCCTTGAACTATAAGAAACAACGCTGAATGGACGAAACGTCGCAGTACTCAATTCGCGGCTATAGGGCGAGCGATCGCACCGCGGTCCGCAATCTTTGTTGTGCCACCGGTTTCCTGGGAGATCCGATCGATCCAGTGTTTCAGGACCACGAATTGTTCGCCGATTTTCTCACGACGTATTACACCGACCAGGAACCGGAGTCTTCGTTTGTCCTGGAAGTTGATGGGGAAATTCGCGGCTACCTCCTCGGCTCCCGCAAACCGTTGCGGCATCAGGTCTATTCCTTCGCTCACACCATGTTTTTGTTCTTTCGCGCGCTTTGGCAATACCGCCGCTACAACGCCCGCTCCCGCCAGTTCATTCGCTGGGTAATCGGTCACGGCTGGCGCGAAGTCCCAGCCGCGCCCCGTTCCGTTCCGCATTTTCATATCAATCTGCTACCGGACGCACGAAAAGTCTCCACCACCCGTGCGCTGATGAGCGCCTACCTGAATTACCTTTATCGTTTCGGCGAACGCCACGTTTACGGCCAGATCGTTACCTTTGAAAACCGGCGGGGCGAAAAGTTGTTCGAGCGCTATGGCTTCAAGGTACTGAATCGCGCTGAGATCACGAAATGGAAAGCGTTCTATCCGAAGTCGGTCTACCTCAGCACCGTGATCAAGACACTCGAAACGGCCGGACCGCTTTCCGCCTACTCGCGCCGGAAAACGTAGCGGTCTGCCAGGAAGCCCGCGGCAAGATTGTGTTGAAAGTTCGTGATGACCTCTGTGCTCGCGCTGGCAGAGCGAACACTCCGGATCGTATAACCACTCAATGAAGTCAACTCCGAAAGCTTTCGCGAGCAGGCACGCTGGCCGTGGTACTGAGAAAGTTGAGGGTCGAGAGATGATTCGCCTTCGTATGACTACGGCGCGACACGTAGTTGAGAGCCAAGCAAAGCTCGCTGCCGCCAGCGGTGTTCATCTTATTATCGTTAGACCTATGTCGCGAATCGCAGCAACAATTTCTATACTCGTCCTTGGCCTCGGCACCACGGATGCGCAACTTGATGACAGCCATTGGTCTTTTAGTCTGGAATCGGCTTATACCTTTACCGTTATCCGGAACCCGTGGTTCGCCACCTTCCTGGGCACGGACCGGAAAAGCGGTCGTAATTACAACTTCCTCACGGAGATTGTCTCAGCGCGCTATTCAGTAACAAACCCCGGAGGTCCCTTGTTCCTGCGAGGGAACTTGGAAATGAGTGGCGGACTAGTTCGCACGATCATCGTAAAAGGGCCTGAATCGTATTTCGGAGGCTCTGTCCTGGGGTTGCGCTACAACTTCATCCAGCCGGGGGCGAAACTGATCCCCTACGCAGAGCTTCGGGCGGGAGGAGGATGGAGCGACTCAAGGGGGGTGAGCCACTCATTGCAAACAGATTTCACCTTTACGTATTTCATTGGGGCCGGTCTTCGTTACGACGTAAATTCTCGTTGCAGCGTGACGGCCGGCGTACTGGACCAGCACCTCTCCAATGCCTGGCTGGCCAATCCGGATTACGGCGTAGACTCACTGGGCGTCAGTGTGGGCATACAGGTGCGATATTGATTTTCCTGAATCAGAGCTGTGGCAGTTTGCAGTCTTCAATGCTCCCGAGGAACCTCCATCTTATGATTATTGAATCGGCGGCCTGATCCGCCTTCGTCCCGCAGCCGCGGGACTACGGCGCGACAAGTAGTTGAGAGCAACGCAAACTTCGCCGCTGCCAGTGATGGTGGCGTATCTCCGTCTCGTTAGGCCTTCGGGATTTTAATTTTCGCGTTCGCCGCGGATGAATTGCTCGACGCAACGGTGCGCTTCGTCGTCGGTCATTTGTACCGGCGGACGTTTCGCAAAATAGGCGGAGGGCGAGTGCAGTGCGCCACCGATGCCGCGATCGAGCGCAAGTTTGCAACAACGGATGGCATCGATCGCCACGCCGGCAGAGTTTGGCGAATCTTCGACGGAAAGTTTCACATCGATTTCCATCGGCACGTCGCCGAAAAGTCGGCCTTCCACGCGGATAAAAGCAATCTTGTTATCAAGTTGCCAGGGTACGTAATCGCTCGGGCCGATATGAATATTTTCGTCGGCCAGGCGTTCTCCCATAACCGATTGCACAGCTTCGGTCTTTGACGTTTTCTTCGATGTCAGCCGCGATCGATTAAGCATGTTCAGAAAATCCGTGTTACCGCCGGTGTTCAGCTGATACGTCCTGACCACCCTGACACCGCGCCTGCGGAAGAGATCGACAATAGTGCGGTGGAGCACAGTTGCGCCCATCTGCGCTTTGATGTCGTCCCCGATAACAGGTAAATTTTTGTCGGCAAAACGCTTTGCCCAAACCGGATCGCTGGCGATGAAGACGGGAATGTTATTAACAAAACCGAGACCGGCTTCCAACGCGCAATTGGCGTAGAAACGCGTCGCCTGCTCCGACCCAACGGGAAGATAATTGACCAGCATCTCAGCTGCAGAATCACGCAATTCTTCGATGATCTGCTCACGGGTAGATTCTTTCTCCAAAGGGAGGAAAGTGCGCAGTGGGTCCTGGTCGCGCATGTGCTCGGCAAAACTATCGAAAACACAACCCATTTTCACGATGGCGCCGGTGCGCTGGAGTCTATCGCAAAAAATTTTAGTGCAGTTCGGAGGGGAAAAAATGGCTTCGCTCACATCGAGTCCCACTTTGCGGCGATCGATATCAAAGGCGGCAACCACTTCGATGTCCCGAGGCTGGTAAGAGCCGATGCGACGGTGCATGAGGCCGGTACTACTGCCGTTGCCATTGGCCCCGCGATAAAAATTGATTCCCTGAACGAGAGAACTGGCACAGTTGCCCATTCCGACGATGGCGATTCGGATTTTGCTCATTTCTAAATTGTTAAAGCTGAAACCTACCTGAATTACATGATTCGGAGCAAGATACAAGTTAGGCCGCTTCAGTCACGTTCGTTGTGCCTGCCTGCAGCGGCTCCGAATACTGCAAGCGCCGAATGTGTCCGAAGTCGCGCCCGCTTGCAAGAACTGATATAAAGGCAAAAGTCACGGGCATTCCTGCTACAAGGAAACCCCTTGCAAGGAGATATACCAAATGCGTTCGAAGTTTGCGGCCATCGGCATACTGATCGTTGCTTTGGCCGTCTCGGCGCAAGCATTCAGCGCAGTCCCCACTTACACTATCGAACAAGCAGTTGCTCTTGCGCAGGCCCAGAATCCGGACATCGCGATCGCACGTAAGAAAGTAATTGGGGCGCGCGGCGGGTTGATTGAAGCCCGCTCCGGATTTCTCCCATCCGTTACCTCAACTGGGCTGTACGATAAACGGCAGCAACAGAGCCAATCGCAGCTCCGCCAGGAAGATTACAACGCAACGCTTAAGGTCGAACAGAACCTTTATACTGGCGGACAGATAACCAGCCAGCGTGGCATCGCGCGGTTGAACATCGAGAAGCAGAATTATGAGTTACAGGAGACTGCCAGTCACGTAGCCATGGATGTGCGGATCGCTTTCAATGATCTTCTCCTGAACCGGGCGAAAGTGCGCGTGAGACAAGACTCGGTCCGGGTCCTCGACGAGGAACTCAAGAATCAGCAGCAAAGCTTCAACGCCGGCATTGTTGGTAACTTAAACGTGCAACGCGCCGAAGTGGCCCTGGCTAACGAGCAACCGGAACTCTTCAACGCTCAGACGCAGTTGAAAGATTCTTACCTCCGGCTGGGAGACCTTTTTGGCTTGGAGGCTCGCCCCGGAACCGTGGCAGCGCCGTTTGAGGTTTCGGGAGAATTGCGATATCAGCCGAATCACCCTGACCTGAACGATTGCCTCGCCCGGGCGGATGCAAATCGGGCGATCATCAAAGCTCGGCAAAAGGACATCGAGATTGAGGATCAGCAATACATCCTGGATCGGAGCGCAATGCGTCCACATGTCCGCGCTTTTTCCGGGTACGAGGTTTACAGCGAGCGCGATCCTGCCGTCGGTCCCGAATTTAATTACGGGTATGTAGTAGGGATAAACGGGACATGGAACATTTTCGACGGGTTCGCAACCAAAGGGCGCATGCAAGCCACACGCGCTCGGCGCGAAGCGGCCGTGCAGGCGTTGGCAGCCGCTCGGCGCGCTGTTGCCTCAGAAGTGCGCAGCGCTTTTTTTGATCTCCAACAGGCTGATCGCGTGCTCGAAAGTGAGACAAATAATGTTCAGGCCGCGGATCAAGCTCTCGACAATGCCAAAGGCAATTTTGCTGCCGGATTGGGAACACAACTCGACATCCTGCAAGCCGCATCCGATGTCACTCGGACTCGCACGACGCGACTCAGCTCAATCTACTTGCACAACGTGGCCCTTGCCCGTCTGGCGCACGCCTGCGGGAGTTCGACGGAAGCGCTCAACTTCGGATCAAAAATCGAGAATGCGAAGAACGAAAAACGCAATGCGGCACAAGCTGCCGACGTCGCACTCCCACCGAACAAATTAGGTCAGCGATGAAGCGACGATTTCTGTTTCTGGGGAGCCAGTCTGTGGCAGTCGCCGTGGCTTGTTTCACATCTCCGGCCTATGCCGTCACACTAGAAACTGTTCTGCAAACCACGCTGGAAAGAAACCCCGCCATCCAAGAAGCGAAATCGGGTCTACAACAAGCTGCCGGGCAACGGCTGGTTTTTCGTTCCGTTGCTTGGCCTGACGTCGAATTGGGCGTGCCTGCGGGTGTTCAAGGCGGCCACCGCGCGGGTGAAAGCGGGACAAAAGGGTTTGTCGTGGGGCGCGGCGTCTTGACGCAGACCTTGTTCAACGCGGGTCTGCCCGCTTCTCTGCGGCGGGGCGATGTCGAAGTCTTGATTGCGCAACAGCAATTAAATGTTGCTGTCGTGGACCAGCTGCACGCGGCGCGCTTGGCGTTTTACTCCGCCCTTTACAATCGATCGCTGGAATCCATCCGAAGAGAACAGCAACGGAGGCTGCAGGAGAACGTGACTACTCAAAGAACTCGTTTCGAAGCCGGGTTAGCTGATAAGAGCGCACTTGCAAGCGCGACAGTTCAGACGTCCGAATTGGATACCCAAATTGAAAGCGCGCATCGCGCCTATTTGGACGCACAACTGCAGTTGGCCTTAGCCATGGCGATCGATCCCGCAAAGGCCTCGCTACCCGAGGCTGAAGGCGAACTGCAGTCTGTCCCCGTACGCGTCGATCTGGATTCCGAAACAGCAGGGGCTTTACAGCGGAGGGCCGATGTTAGACTTGCGCGTTTGTTTGTGCGTGCGGCCAACGAAGATCACCGGATTATCGCGGCCGACTATTATCCTGCCGTTACCGGAAGCATCAACGGCGAGTACGTTCCAGTCACTGGCATTCATCGGCAAGGCTCAACGAGTAGGACGCAGGATTTTATCGGGTCAGAAATTCGCGAGAGGGCGGCGTACACGTGGCGGGTCATCGATAACGGCAAAGTAGGTGGCGCAGTTTTGAGAGCGCGTTCGGCAAGGGAGATAAACGAACTGACCTGCCGAAAGCTGGAAGCGAATATCCCCCGCGACCTCTTGCATATCGCGAACTATCTTAAGGCAACCGAGGTCCGTGAAAGATCACTCGCTACGGCCTCCGAGGCTGCGGAGGAAAGCGCGCGCGCGATGCAGCAAAATGTCGCCAGCGGCCTCGCCTCGCCTCTTGAGTATCGCGTCACTGAAAATGCTTTTCTGGACACCAGGACCGGATTGTTGGATGCCATCTATCAACACAACCTCGCAGTGGCCGAGTGGGACCGCGCCACTGGGCGTTATTTTCAATTTTCGGACGACACCGCGAGATCGCGGTAGATGCAGCGACTGGACCCGATGTGCTGTAGTGGCAGCCGTGTCGGCTGCGTTCTTGCTCTATGCGCTACTGTTTGCTACGCTCCGCGCCTGTGACGTGGGCACGTGCGGTGCGCCCCCGCTGTCGCTCCCTACCCTCTGCCGATTTCTTAATTGTCCTTCGCTGATCGAACGGGCCTTTCTGCTGTGGTGTCTTGGGAATAACGTTCTCGAACATCTCCCAAAAGGCGAGGAAGAGATGAAAACGGTTCTGTAGCAGTTTATTGCAAAGAAGTGTTGCGGACACCAGACTAGTTTTCCAAATTGAAATTGCCGGAATCAAAAAGAGTTTTGTGGGGCAGTGGAGCAGCGCTCGTACTCCTTTTCGCGGTAGCGTATTATTTCCTAATGCCGGTAGCGGAAGTGGTTCCGGTCCGTCGGGGCACTGCCATCTCCGCGGTTTATGGGACGGTTCGGATCGAACCGGCCTTTGTCGTGCGTGTTCGGGCGCAAAATGCCGGTTTCATTCGATTGGCGGAAACTTTCTCGGCCGGTCGCGGCGCGATCGGAATGAATGTGGAGAAAGGGCAGTTGCTGGCAACAATCGCCGACGAGACGACCGCCCGGCAACTAAAGCAGGCCCGCGCAGATCTGGATGCAGCCGTACAGCGCGCCGCACTCCCGCTTCCTTCATCGGAGTTGCTCAAGGCGGCAGAGGACAATCTGCAGCGGCTCCAGAGAGTGGTCTCATCGGGAAACGTGCCGGCAGTCGAATTCGAGAAGGCCAAGAGCGAAGCGAACCGACTGCGAGGCGCTGTGGAAGCGGAGCGGATCGAGCGGGATCGCAATCTCAACTCGCTCGAAGACGCGACAAAAAAACTGGAGGCGCAGATGAAGAATTCCGAGGTTCGCGCGCCTATCGACGGCCTTCTCACCAACGTCCAGACAATCGATGGAGAATTGGTTTCGGATGGCAACGAGCTGTTCACGGTTTCATCGCGCAAAAATTATGTGCGCGGGGAAGTGAATGAAGAAGACGTCGGCGAGGTGAAACCAAATATGACGGCAATGGTGCAGCTTTATGCGTATCGATCGCGCCAGTTCAGCGCTCATGTTTCCTCCATCCAGCCGGCAGCTGATCCCGAAACCCAGCGCTACACCATTGTGTTACAGCTCGATCAGGCGCCAGATAATTTGATGACTGGAATGACCGGTGAAATGAACATTATCACCGGCAAACATGAAAATGTTCTGCTGGTGCCGACCCGCGCCTTGCTCGTCGATCAGGCCTTGATCGTAAAGCATGGAGTTGTGCAAAAGCGGACGGTGAAGATTGGTTTTCGCACGCTCGATTTTTCGGAGATCATGAGCGGTCTGTCCCTGGGCGATCATGTCGTCGTCGCCGATCAGGATCGGTTGCGTCCCGGAAAAGCAGTGCGGCAGCGCGTGATCAGGCCCCCGAAGGAAGCGAAGTGACACCGCCGCTTTACATTGCGCTTCGTTTTCTCAGTCATCGTAAGCGCGCTTTGCTTCTGAGTCTCAGCGGCGTGGTGTTCGGGGTCGCGTTTTTTATCTGCCTGCAAGCCCAGACACGCGGGTTCGCGGAATACTTCATCAATTCAACACTGGGGAGCAATGGCGCGCTCGTTGTCCGCTCACGCTTCGAACCGCGTCAAACCGCCTCGATCGTACCTCCCAAGACTTCGAGAACCAATGTCGCCCATCGGCAGTATTTCGAGGGTATCACCAACGTGAATGAAATCATGCGAATCAGTCGCCAATTTTCAAATGTCGTCGCGTGTTCGCCCATTCTTCGCGGGACGTTGAGCGCGCGCTCGGGCTTTGAGAATGCGACCGTCGATCTTTACGGCATTGAGCCGGCACTCCATCTTCAGACGACGGATCTCGCTCATCAGGTTGTCGATGGCAGTCTGGATGATTTCCGAAACAAGCCGAACTCCGTTGTCGTTGGAACCCGTCTGGCCGCTCTGTTGAACGTGGAAGTCGGCGACACCGTTCAATTGCTTTCTCCCGGCGGTCAATACCGCCGCTTCGACGTTGCGGCCCTCGCGCGCAGTGGCGTTGGCGCCATCGATTTGACCCGAATCTATTGCCACGCACGTCTTGCCCAGATTCTCCTGCGAAAACCGTACGCAGCTTCCATGATCATTTACAAACTCCACGACGTGGACCGTGCTCCGGCATTAGCGCAGCATTTCGAAACACTTTTTCAACACGATGCCGCCAGCTGGCAGGAACGCGAGGAATCAACCTTACAGCTCTTTCGGACGCTGCAAATTTCGGCCGCCATCACGGTATCCCTCGTCATCCTGCTCGCGGGGTTCGGCATCTTCAACGTGCTGACCATGACAGTGCTTTCAAAAATAAAAGAGATCGCGATCCTGCGTTCAATGGGGTACCGGCGCATTGATATCAGCGCGATTTTTTTGTGGCAGGGAGCTTTGGTGGCGACGTTGGGCTCTTTGATCGGATGCGCGATGGGCGCGGTGTTGACGTGGGGTGTATCGAAGATTCCGATCCACCTTCGCGGTTTGCTTTCCACTGATTACTTCGTGGTGGCGTGGGACTGGCGGCATTATCTTTGGGCGATACTGCTGGCGATGATCTCAGTCTTTATCGCTAGTTATGTGCCGGCGCGGCGCGCGGCCCAACTTCCGCCTGTCACCACCTTGCGCGGCTCAAGCGTATGACGTCCGACATTTCTCTGAGTTGTCGCGACATCGAACGCTACCTGGGCGAAGATGAATCTCGCGTGCACGCTCTACGCGGAGTTTCTCTCGATATTGCACCGGGAACTGTTCACGCCGTCGTCGGTCCGTCGGGATGCGGGAAGAGCACGCTCTTGTATATCCTCGGACTCCTTGATCATCCGGACGGTGGTGTTGTCATGCTTGAAGCTAAAACGGTTTCGCACTTGCCCGATGATGAACTTGCCCGCAGACGCAATGAATTCATCGGGTTCATCTTTCAATTTCATTTTCTGATGGAAGATTTTACCGCTCAAGAAAATGTCATGATCCCGATGCGGCGGTTGGGCCAATTATCCGAAACCGCCATGCGCGATCGCGCGACGGAGTTGCTCGAGGCGGTTGGTCTCTCCGACAAACTTGAGCGTGCGAGCCGTCATCTCTCTGGCGGTGAACAACAGCGGGTTGCGATCGCGCGCGCGTTGGCCAACCATCCTCGAATTGTCTTGGCCGACGAACCGACAGGAAACCTCGACACCAAAAATTCGCAGCGCGCCTTTGCGCTGTTAAAGAACATTGTCCAGCAGAGGCAAATGGCGCTGCTCCTAGTCACGCACAACCCGGCGATTGCCGAAGCCTGCGATTGGATCCATGAGATGAAGGACGGACGGATTACCGACAGCCAGCCGCGCGACCCGCGGAACACAGTTTCCTAAGTCCTAATCACTCAATAATCGCAAAGCGGGGCCTTGCCTGAAACGTCGGTGACATTTGGCACCGCGTGCCTCCGCCGGTAATCTCGCGGACGATGGAGAACACCCTGGCAATTTTAATCGCGGATGACTCCCAGGCGTTGTTCGAATTGTGCGGCGTCAGTTTACTCGAACGTTTACTCCGCATTTTGCAGCGACTCGGGTTTCGACGCGCGTTTGTTTTGTCGACGGCAGCGGAAATCGTCGGAGCCGAAGTGGCAAAACGTTCGTGGGCGCGCGAAAAAGTAGTTGTCCATGTCGTCTCGCGCGCAACTGGACCTCTTATCCCCCAAGTGGTTTTGGAACAGGGCCCGTCCGAACGCTTCTTGATCGTACCGGCAAACATTTACTGTGACGCGCGTTTGCTTGCCGCTCTCTGCAGGAAAGACTCGTCCGCCGCGCTTGTCGATTCTAATCCGCCAGAATTCGCTCGATCTTTAATCAGGAATCCGTGTGGACCTGCGTTGGCCACGAAAGATTTTCTATCTGCGTTTCCTACCGTGCCGTTCTTCGAACAACTCAAGGAGAAGATCGGCAATCGCAAGATCGATATCGTCGACACGGCGGAGCAGGATGATTACATCGTCAGCATGCGTCGCCGCGTGCGGCCATTTTGTTTTCCCGCGCCAGCGGAGCAGAACCGTCGGTTAGCTGAGCGGGTCATTCTCGATTCCGCGCAAAATGGAACACTCGACTTACCGGCTTACATCCACGGACCGATCGAAACCGGAATCATCGCACTTCTTTGCAAAACGCGAATCACGCCAAACCAAATTACGATTGGAGGTTTCGTCATAGGATGCAGCGCGACCGCGGCATTCGCGCTTGGCCGCGTCGGCCTCGGAATCATCGCTGCGCTTACTTTTGGTATTGTCGATGGACTGGACGGAAAGCAGGCGCGCATCAAAATCGAAACGACCGAGCACGGCAAATGGGAACATCATCTTGATTATTTTATCGAGAACTCGTGGTGGCTGGCCATTGCCTTTCATTTGTGGAGAAGCGGCCAATTTCCCAACGTGTTTTACTTTTTCGCGTTGCTCGTCGGGTCGCGCTTATTGCATGAATTCGCGAAACGTCCGGTGAAGATGGCTAAAGGCCGCCTGCTAGATGACGTCGCGCCGTTCGACCGTGCTTTCCGACTGATCGCAGCTCGAAGAAACGTTTACGTTTGGATACTGGCGTGTGGTTTTTTGTTGGACGCTTTTCCGCGAAGCTACGCAGTCATCTGCGGATGGGCTGGCGTTAGTGCGGCCGTTCACCTCATACGTTCCATCTGGATTTGTCATGGCGCGGCGAGCGGCTTTGTCGGTATCCGGAGTTAATGAACCACGAAAAATTGATGGAATTTCCAAAAATGATCGAGTCCAAGCAGCTGGTTAAACCTAGCGCATCCGGTAAATCACGCCTTCGGCAGTGTGCGCCACTGGCTGGTATCGTTCCGCCAAAAGTTTGGCCAGAATCGGAAAGTTCTTCACTGGATAGTAGGCACTTTTCGGATCGGGGTGCACATCGACAATGTAGGTCGGCGGATGCGTGGCAAAATCTTGCTCGAGAATGGTCCAGGCGCCGGGCAAAATCCGGCTGCGAGTATCGAAACCGGGGATCGGTCCGCCGAAAACATAACCCGTGAGCGGGAAGGTTGTGATGTAGCGGCAGGCAGGACGTCTGTGAGCGTCTAGATATATTTCCGGACTTTGGCCCCAGACAAAAATCCTGTCGTCACGGGAGGAATGGGAGAATAAATATCGTCCCGTTTCAGACGGTACACGTCGCGGCGCCAGCCCCGTCCAGTGATTGATTGAGAAGGCAACAACCGTTAAAGCCAGCCACGCGTAGGTCACCTTGGGTCGCAGTATCCAGTAAGGCGGCTGGATTGTCCGGGACCAAAGTCGCGCGTAGTAGGGCGCTGCGAGCAGTGCGAGCGGAGGAATTAATTGAACATAGTAATGAGGGTAAAAGCGGGCACCCGCTGCAGCGCCAATAGCTGAGGCAGCGAGCAATCCTAGAAGCGCTGCTCGTTCCGCCGTCTTCCCGGGCCAAATTTCTTGCTTATCCCGGCACGCCAATATCGCCCCAATCACCAAAGGCAAACAGACTCCGAGGAACGTCAACGTGTGGACGATTCCCTTCGTCCAGAATACATGCGGAATGTCATGATCGGCAATTGTCCAGTAAAACGCGTCATGGAGAATGCCTTGCTTCCAAAGCACAACCGTCACAAGGCCCAGGACTGTGAAAAATCCTGCCGTGAGTATGGATGCTTGAATAATCGAATTCGTTCGCGTCAAGCCGCGGCTAACTCGATAGCTCGGGAGAAGTAGACAGATGCCGAGCGGGACTGCTGCTATCGCGGCCGGTTGTTTAAGCAGGAAGGCCACGCCCAGAAGCGCGCCTGCTAGAAAGAGTCCGGGTCGCAGTGGCGACGAATTGCGGCGTAGCGCGATTGCCCACGCCCAGATGATAGGCAGATTCATTATCATCTCGCCGTCGAATGACAGGTTCTTCCACGTCCACCAGGGTTGGAAAACACTGTAGAAGAACGCAGCAATCAAGCCGGTATTGCGGTCAAATAACCCGGAGCCGATTACATAGAGGCCCGCCATGGCGCATAGCGTCCACACTAGTGCGACCACGTGGAGCGCTTTCCAATTAAACTTGCCTGCTATTTTGAATATCGCGGCGTACGTCCAGAAGAGAAGCGGCGGCTTGCGTTCTACTGCGTCAGTGTACGGTCGACCTCCGTCAACTATCTCGTTCGCCACTACCGAATACATTGCTTCGCTATCGATTGGCCGAGGATGCGAAAGGGACGGAAGGCGAATTGCGACCGTGAGAAGGATTATCCCAAGCGCGGCGAAGCGAAATTGGCGCGACCTATGAGTTGGGGCTTTGCGAGAAAATTTTGGCGGGCCCGAGCACTCAACTGTAGCGTAGGCATTCTTTTTCATGACGTATGATGTTAGCCCTGGAATCGCCAAAGCTTATGACCTGCCCGGTGAGAAGCCAATGAGCACGATAGAGCGTACGCTCGACATCCCGCCGCCGGCAGCGGATGCACCAGCGCGCGTAGACGAAACCGGAGTAGAGCTCAAACGCGGCGCCTTCTTGAACACGATCGCGATGTTGGCGTCGAACCTTCGCGGCGTCTTTATCTTTCTCGTGGCGCGACTCCTCGGACCAGCTGCCTTGGGAACGTTTTCGATTGCCTGGGCGAACACCGATCTGGCCAGCAAAATTGCGGTCTTCGGACTCGATAATGCCATCACGACTTTTATCGCCCGTTCGCAAGCGACCGGCAATCTCGCGCGCAGTCGCGCGCTGTTTCGCGCAGCCGTTGTTCTGGTTCTAACCCAGTCGACTCTCGTCGCCGCCATCGGCATCACGGCCCTGCAAATGTTTGGCGATCGATTGCAATTTCCGCGCGAGATGCTGTCCGCGCTAGCCTTTGTCCTCTGCGCGCTGCCGGGCATCGCTTTGTACCGCGTTTGTACTTCCATCTCGCGTGGCATGAAGGTGATGAAGCACGACATCTACTCGCGAGGCATGACAGAGCCTGCCATCACGACGCTGGCGCTTTTGATCGCGCTCGGCTTTGGATTCACGAGGTTCGCGCCGGAGGTGGCCGCCGTTTCCGGAACCGCGGCTTCGGGAATTGTCGCACTGATATTTGCCTCAAGACTCTTCAGCGGTGTGACAGCGCGCGACACCGTCTCCATTTGGACCGAAGCAAAACCATTGCTCGCCTACGCCGCTCCCATCAGCGTTTATCAGATGTTCAACGCGTTCATCCTGCGGCTGGACGTGATCATGCTGGGTTGGTTCATCGGCCGCGCTCCCGGGGTGACCCTCGCCACGGTTGGCGTTTATAGTGCCGTGGTTGGGCTTGCGGGCGGCCTACGCAAGGTCAACCAAGCGTTCAATCCGATCTTTGCCCCAGTCGTTGCCGGCATGACTGCAACCGGCGATCAGCAACGCGCCGCCGCCACCTATGCTCGTCTAGCCGAGTGGATGCTTTGGGTTTTGTTACCACTGGTCGCCGTCATGACGCTCGCCGGATCGGTCATCTTACTGATCTACGGTCCAGCGTTCATGCAAGGCGGCGCCTGGCTGGGGATCGTCGGAATCGCTTGTGCCACGAACGCGTTTGTGTCGTTGGGTGAGACCGTAATCATGGTGCAACGCCCGCACTTGAACCTGCTGAATTCTTCGATCACCTGCGCCATAGCATTCGGCGCAAATCTCTGGCTGATTCCTCGATTCGGAGTGACCGGCGCGGCGTTTGGCATTCTGCTGCCCTACGTAATCCAAGGGATCTTGCGTTACGGTGTGCTGCGGTTGGTTTTTCGATGGCGCAATCCGTGGAGTAATATCCGTCCACCGATCCTTACCGCAATCATCGCTATTGTCCCAGCGTTGATGTGTCGTTTGTTTCTGGATGGGGTCGCTGGACAAGTCATGGCCGGTCTTGTCTTCCTCGCAATTTTCGGCGTTGGATGGTTACACCACAGGCGCTCGACCAAACTATTGTGATGAAGCGGGTCTTTCTCACTGGTGCCAGTTCTGGAATTGGTCGGGCCATCGCGCTCGCCTTGCTCGCACGCGGCGATGAAGTGTGGGGCACGTCACGCAACTTGGAGCGCATCCCAAAAATGCCGCGATGCCATCCGGTGCGTCTCGATCTTACTGATCGACTTTCCGTCGAGCAGGCATTCAATTGCGCGCTTGCGGAAGCTGGTTACTTTGACGTTGTCATCAACAACGCTGGGGCCGGTCACTTTGGGCCTGCTGAGCTTCTTTCCATAGAAACAATTGCCAGCCAGTTTCAAGTTCTGGTGTTCGGTCAAATCCAATTGATGCAACTCGCACTGCGCCACATGCAGGCGCGCGGTGAAGGATTGGTCATTAACGTCACTTCGTTAGCTTCCCGACTTCCGGTGCCGTTCATGGCGGCTTACAACGCCGCGAAAGCGGCCCTCGCATATTTTACCATGTCGATCCAGCTCGAGCTCGGCAATTCCCGCGTGCACGTTGTAGATCTTCAGCCGGCCGACATCCGCACCGAATTTAACCAGCGCGTGATCAAGAGCACCAAGGCTGATTCCCGCTACGACACAAAAGTCGCGAGGACTTGGGAAGTCGTCGAGCGCAACATGAAAAGCGCACCCGGCCCAGACCTCGTAGCCCAACATGTTCTCAGATTAGTCAGCGCTTCTCAGCCGCCGCCGCGTATAACAGTTGGCGATGCATTCCAATCAAAAATTGCGCCCCTGATTTTCAGATTTCTTCCGCAACGCCTCCGGTTGTGGGGATTGAAGAGGTATTACCAGATATGACTGCTATCTCTGAAGCGGTCATCTTGATGGCTGGCGAGGGCTCGCGTCTGCGCGGATCGGACAGCACCTTTCTAAAGCCCTTCGTTCCAGTGCTTGGGCGTCCCTTGATTTCGTACGCGTTAGATACCCTGATCCGCGCAGGGATCACAAGCGTCAACTTCGTGGTCGGCTACGAAAGCGAGCGCATGATGGAGCAGGTCAAGCAATTGATTCCTTCCGACCTCAGCGCCTCCTTCATCGAAAACCGCGACTGGCAAAAACAAAATGGCGTCTCGCTTCTTGCGGCCGCTGGCCACCTCAGCGAAGCCTTTCTTCTCACGATGAGCGACCATCTTTTCGACGCTGCCGTCGTCGATCGTCTGCTCGATTCTTTCGATTCCGATTTCCTTAACATCGGGGTAGACCAGAAACTCGATTCCATCTTCGATTTGGAAGACGCGATGAAAGTCCGAATACGGGGAAATAGAGTCACTGACATCGGGAAAAACCTGCGCGATTACGATGCCATTGATATCGGCCTGTTTGTTTGCCCACTCGAAATCTTCGACTATTTCGAACGAGCGAAGTCCCGCAGCGGTACAAACGATTGCAGCCTAGCTGATGGAGTTCGATTGATGGCTGGCAACGATAAAGTCCGTGCCATCGATATCGGCGATGGTTGGTGGCAGGACGTGGATACTCCCAGCATGCTGCGGCACGCGGAAAGAAAAATGAGCGCCGGCTACGAGTTAAATCCGGGTTGAGCCCGCCAGTTATCGAGCTGGCTCGTAGAGCGCGCACACCCGAGTGTACAGGTCGCGTGGCAAGGCTTGTACTGGTAAAACTGCTCGCGTAAATCGGTGCGCGTGTAATCCATCAAACTTTTGGACCAAACGCTGCGAGTCTGGGAACACCAATTGACCTTTCCATATTCATCAACGTAAAGGTATCGGCTTCCAGCTCGACATTTGAATGGTGCAGAGCCGTCGCGCACCAATCGTTTTCGGTAAGTCGAAAAATCTACAAGAGTCTTTGGCAGCTGGCCGAGGATCTTCTCAAATATCTTAGCTTCCTCACTGCCCAGCTTCAACTGACCTTCATTATCGTGAATAAGCAGAACGCGTGGGACAAAGCCCATTTGCCTGGCAAAAGCGAGCACCTCTTCAGCCTCTCGTGGCGGGCACGCTCCGAGAACACCGCTAACAATCACTCGAAAACGCGCATACTCACGGAGCCATTGAAGGCGTTTCTTTAAGTTAGCCAGCACCTTCTGTGTTGTGTCGTTGGCCTGGACTCCATCAATAGAAATCTGCATTTCCTGAAGTCCTGCCTCATTGAGCGCTTTGATTAACTCGGGCCGCAAGAAAAAGCCGTTGGAAATCATACCCGTGCGGAAGAAACCGAGCTTACGGCACTCTCGGATGAGATCGGGAAGTTGCGGATGTAGCGTGGGTTCTCCGCCCGTTAAAGAGATACCAAAGGTCCCCAGATTTTTTAATTTCCGAAGCCGTTCCGCCAGAACTTCGGTGGGGACTGGCTCGCTAACCTTGTCGTATTCCGAGCAGTAGCTACAAGAGAGGTTGCAACGGCGGATGATCACCAACTGCGCAAGGAAGGGACTATAACGAAGTCGTGAAAAAATGCCTGGCGCGCCATCGACATGTGATCGCTGCAAATTATCTGCTAAAGTCGAGCCGTTATTTTTTGCCACAAGCGGAAAGCCTAGCGAATGTCGAGGCTAAGGCGAATTTATTGTAAGTTTGCGGCCATTGAGCTGTTACTCGGCTTGCTCCGAAAGTCGATTCCGTACCCAATCTTGAAAATTTATGGTTAACGAATGCGTCATTCTGGCCGACGCCCCGAGCGCGCTGGTTGAGCTTTGCGGCATTTCCACGCTGGAACGCTTGCTCCGCACATTGCAACGTTGCGGAATTGAACGTGCAACGGTTCTTTCCAACACGCCCGACCAGATCGCAGAGGAACTCGCTCGGCCATCGTGGGCGCGGGCACAGTTGAGTTTAACCCTTCGCACGCGCCAAGCCGGGCCGGTCAGCCTGGGCCAGATTGTCGATGTCTGGCCCCGCAATTCCGACGCAATTCCACTTCTTCTTGTTATTCCAGCTGGTTCTGTATTCGACCCTCGATTGTTGCGCGCCCTTGTTTCGCAAAATGCGCCTACGGTTCTGGTGGACTCTGGCGTGGGGCCACGGATTCAGGCCCTCATCGGTTCCGCACCAGATACTGCCCGAGGGAAACTGTGCGGCCCAGCTCTTTTGGAATACGATTGGGCTTCGGCGCAAAACGGTCTTCTTGAAGAGGGTCTGCGCAACGGATTGGGGCACGATAGTTTGGCCGCGCTGGATGTCTCCGCTCAGCCCTTATACTACGTCTCGATGTGTCGAAAACTCAGGCAATTTTGGTTTCCTGCGCCATCGCTTTCGAATAGAAAACTCGCAGAGCGCGTTCTGTTGGATTCAATACAAAAGGGGCCGCCCGACATTCCCGCATGGTTTCATGCTCCGATTGAGACCTTTCTTGTTTCTCGTCTCTGTAAAACGCCGATCACACCCAACAAGTTGACGCTGTTTTGCAATGTTGTTGCCTGGACGGTCACTATTCTTCTGGTAACCGGTCACCTAGCGTGGGGATTGGGCCTTGCCCTAATTGTCGATGTCCTTGACGGACTTGATGGGAAGCTAGCGCGCCTAAAACTCGAGACGTCAAAGGCTGGCAAGCTCGAACATCTGTTTGATGCCTTGTTCGAAAATTCATGGTGGGTCGCGCTCGCCTGGCACCTTAGCGTTTCCGGAAAATTGCCAGACGCCTTCGCTTATCTCGGTCTCCTTATTGGCGCAGAGGTGCTGAACGCATTAGCGCGCGCAAGCATCGTTCGCTATTACGGAAAATCGATCAGCGAGCTGGCAAGTTTCGATCGTATCTTCCGTCTCGTGGGCGGACGGCGGAATATTTACGTCTGGATTCTCGCGCTCGGGCTGATCTTTGGCACTGTGGCCGGAGCCTTCAAACTCATCGCTTGGTGGGAAGCCGTGACGGCTGCCGTTCAGCTGGCGCGCGTGGCCTGGGCACTGTGGGCTCTCCGGAGTCAGAGTGCCCAAAGCTAGATTCGACACGTCTTCTCCTTCTCCGTATCGATCGCTTCCAGGAGGGTTAGGACCTAGCCTGGTTACTTGACACCGCGTCTATGACTGTGATACGGGAACAAATGCTCGATCTCCGGCAGGCCCCTCGCGTTTTTGACACCAAACCGTGGGCTGCGCACCTGTACGTGACCGAACAGTGCAACCTGGATTGCCATTATTGCAACGAGTTCAACAACTCGATTCGGCATCCGGCCCTACCCGATCTCAAGAAGTGGATGGACCACATTCGGAAGCTCGGCGTCCTGCGCCTCGGTCTGCAGGGGGGCGAACCGCTCAAGCATCCGGACATTGTGGAGGTAGTGCGCTACGCAAAATCCCTCGGTTTTTACAAAGTGAGCATGTCCTCAAACGGGTTCCTCCTGAACCGCCAGCTCCTCGCGGACCTTGGAGGAGCGGGCCTCGATGAACTGCAAATTTCCGTGGACCGGATGACGCCGATCGCGAGCACACGCAAAGCGATGAAGTCGATCGTGCACAAGCTCGACTGGTTCAAAGATTCGAAGGTCAAGCTGCACGTCAGTGGCGTTCTTTTCAAAGAGACGCTCGATGAGATGGGACAGGTGATAGACACTTGCCTCGACATGGGCATCCCGGTTCATGCGCGCGTGATCCACGACGATCTGATCCACGACCGCACCTTGCGCGACGTAAGTACGAACGAGCCGCTGCTCCGCTTTCTCGAGCACCAGGAGAAACTGAAGCGTAGCGGCAAGAAGATTCACTCGAGCTGGAACCTTTTCGCTTACCAAAAGAAGATGCTGCGCCAGGAACCGGTCGAATGGACCTGCATCGCGGGCTATAAGTATTTCTTCGTCTCATCGACCGGCAAGTTCTGGCTCTGTAGCCAGGTGCGAACCGAGAGACACATTCTCGAGATCACGCGGGAAGATTTGCTGAGCTACAACCGGAAGAAGGATTGCCAGGCGGGATGCGGCGTTTATTGCACCGCGGAGACCTCACTGGCGGTAAGCCATCCCCTGCGATACGCCGGCCGGGAAGTGGCGGGGATGCTGGCAAGTCGGGTATCAAGGATGCGGCGCGGCGAGCCCGAGCGCATTCGTGATCTGACGGCCGCCCAGCAAGACGAAGCTCCGTTTTACGAAGCCCCGGCGGCCGCAGCTTCATTTGGCAGTCGTTGTCAGCAGGGTAACTGTTTGCGGTAAATTCGATACGTCTTGTATCTCGTCGCGCCGATGGCTTCGATGAAGCGGTTGATCATGACTTTATCTTCGAGCGCGATGCTCAATTCCGCCGCGAAACCCGCCTTGACCATTCCTTCCTCCACGACACGTAATACGAGCATATCCGCCACTCCCAGCCGGCGGAACTGCGGGACGGACGCCCATGACGAAGGCATTGCGGTCCGCGCGCGACCGCACTTGCGAAACCTTAGTGTCGGACACGAACGGCAGATTCCCTAACGTGTCGACGTCGCCAGCTCAAGCAGCGATTGCGACATCTCTTCCTGACGATAAATCAGCCAGACGAGCAGGAGATTGAGGACAGTCACTTCAGTCCAAAAATACCAAACGGGCTGACCAATCAACAGGACGGCAAACAAAATAAGCATCCGCGTGTTTGTCATCAATAATCCCCACAACTTAAACATTGGTCTGGCAGACCTTTGGTACCGCGCATCAAACCATTCTGGAATCCCGTGCGGAAACGATCGAATCGATATCTCCCGCAATCTTTTTAGACGTGGTGCAAGCATTTCCTGTTGCCGAGTGAAATTCAAATAGAGCGCGAGCAACAACTTGTACCAGGGCTGATCACGCCAACTGAGTTCTTGATAATCCGAGCGCAGAGCCGCGGAAGAATCCAGGTCCACGAACGACTCCCCTTTTTTCGCAAAATAAAGATAGCTCGTGCGGTAATAATCGGCGGCGGCGCCTTGCAAAGCATGGCTAATTCCGGCGGCCACGATTAAAAGGTAAACCAGAGGTGATGCTCCCTCCGCTGAGCACCGAAGAGCCAAATGGACATAGATACTTACGAAAATGAGATGATCTGCCAGACTATCGATGATGCGTCCCTTTCGGCTGCCCGCTCCGGTCAAGCGAGCCAACTGGCCATCTGCGTTATCGAGAATATTCGCCCAGACGTGCAGTGACATCCCGGCGATGTTTATCCCTAAGTTGCGGTAGTAGTAGAGGTGACCCGCGATCACACCGCATAAGGCACCGAATAAAGAGACGGCTGTGGGCGTGATTTTCAGCCGCGCGAAGACCTGCGCTAGCCAATATCCGATCTTGCGATAGAAATAAAGATCGAGAACCCCTTCGACCTCGCGCGCCTTATAAGTCGTGTCCAGAACGTCCGGTTGTTCGATAAATTGCATCGGCATCAAGAGCCAATCCTAAAGGAAAACTCACGCACTTTGTGGCCCGGCTGGGGCGCACTCGACCTTTGATAGGATTCGGCCCTACTTTCGCGTCGTTCTGAAAATGTAGTCCCAAGGCGGCGAGCTGACACCATAACCGGCGTGATCACTGTAATGACGCCGACGACGGTACTGTTTCAGCCAAAGCCAAATTCCTCGCTTCATCCCAAATGGTGAACCGCATAATGGATCGAATCGTAGCAGACATAACCGAAGACGAACCCGGAAAGCATCGCCGGGACGAAGCGGCCCGATGTCCGCCGCCAGTGTCCGACATTAAGAAAAGAATGTGTGGCATTAGCTGAAAATATTCGGAGGAGGCCTTTGCCCCGTTAAGGATTCAATCCTCGTTGGTAGATGCGATAGGTCTTATATCGTGCCGCGCCCATCGCTTCGATGAATCGATTGACCATCACATTGTCCTCGAGCGTCATGCTAAGTTCACCAGTAAACCCGCGTTTGAACGCTTCATCCATCACTTGGAGAACCAGCATTTCGGCAATCCCGCAACGACGATATTTTTCGACCACGCCGAGGGCGACGAGCCGGCCTGTTCGAATTTTAGTCCTATAATAGAGCAGTTTCAGTAATCCGATCGGGAGACCCAACGTTGTCAGGCGACCGTTGATGTGACGAAGAGCAACGTTGATGTCCGGAACTGCGATCACAAAGCTGACCGGTTCATCGCCGATTTCCGCGATCAGCGTTGCCGGCGGTACCAGTAATGGCTTCATCTCTATCGCCATGTGTTCGAATTCAGCTTCGGTAAATGGAACGAAGCCCCAATTTTTTTCCCACGCTTGATTGTAGACCGCACGAATGCGCCGGGCCTCATCAGCCATATCTTTCAGATTGACCGGACGAATGTGCACGCCTTGCTTCTCCGCTCGCGCACTCGCGATCTCGCGCAATCGCTTAGCCGACGCTGGGGCTTCTGAAAACCACCACGCGTACCAATCCTTCGCTTTGGTAAAACCGCAGCGCTCGATTAGATCGGCATAGTACGGCGGATTGTGCGCGGTCAACAGGGTGGCCGGGTGTTGAAACCCGTCGATTAACAATCCGCACACATAGTTCGTGGAGTAATCGATCGGTCCCATCATCTCATCCCGACCTTTGCCACGCAGCCAGTCGGCTGCCGCGCGAAAGAGCGCCGCCGCTACTTCACCATCGTCGATGCAATCAAAGAGGCCGAAACAACCGACATTGGATTGATGAAGCGAGTTATAGTTCGGGTCATCGCTCGCCATGATGCGGCCGACGATTTCGCCATTGCGTTTGGCCAGGAACAATATCGCGTCGCCGTGTTTATAGAAAGGATGACGTTTTCGATCGAGAAAGGCTTTGCGCTCGATCAGCAACGGCGGCACCCAGGCCGGATCGTCGCGATAGATTTGCCAGGGAAATTTGATGAAGGCATCGCGGTCCTGGCGCGAGGCAACCTGCGACACTGTAATCTGTGACACGGAGTTATACCAAATTTACGCCCGCCACAGTTCGTTCAATTACCACCAGTATCGGACCGACACAGGGTTTGGCTCTACTTCCGCCTCGTCCCGAAAATGTAATCCCAAAGTGGCGAGCTCACGCCGTATCCGGCGTGATCATCCACATAATGATGCCGAAGATGGTAATGTTTTAACCAAAGCCAGATTCCTCGTTTCATCGGAAAATGGTGAATCGCATAATGGATCGAATCGTAACAGACATAACCAAAGCCGAACCCGGCAGACACAGCCGGAGCGAAGCGGCCCAAGGTTACGGCGAAAAGACTCCAGAATACAATTGCTAACGGAATGCTAATGCTCGGCGGCATGACCAGGCGGGTGCCGTCATTCGGATAGTCATGATGCACACCGTGAACAACAAAGTGCAGTTGTTTGCCCAACCGGGTCTTCGGCTCGTAATGAAAAACGTAGCGATGAACAACATACTCGAGCAACGTCCAGCAAAGCACCCCCACGAGAAAGAGCCCGGCGACGACTAAAACGGGAAGGGCATTACGCCACAGAGCGGCGTAAAGCATATACCCAACCACCGGCAGGTAGAGCACCAGAGGGGTAGCCGGATGGACATGGGAAAAAAACTCCATGAAATCGCTCTTAAACATTCGAACACTTTCGTTCTTGTTCGAGACGTAGAGTCTTTCCATAGCTTCAAACACCAGCGACCTCAGCTTCGACGGCAATCGCCTTCTTCCGGTTGACCGCGGCTCCTCGTATTGTTGCCGCAGAATTACCGCTTTTTTTCATTCGCTCGATTCGCGAAAACAATGTGTATCGTTGATCGAAGATGAATTGAAAGAGTAACCCGCTCCAGGAAGGATGGTGCTTCAAACAATCGTAAAATTCCGGGGCCAGCGCGCGGAGCTTTGGCAGATTGTTCCATGGAATCGATGGCAAATCGTGGTGTTCATTGTGATAACCCATGTTGAGACAAACCCGATTGATCGGCCCGTAATAACTATAGGTCTCCTGGTCGGGATCGTTGGTGTAATGCTCTTGTATCCAGCGCGCGCCTACCGGATGAAGCCCGATCGAAAAGAAAAAAGAAAAGGCGAGGTATAACAGGCCAGCCCAGCCGCAGACATAAACGACACCAATGTCATACAAGACGGAGGCGGCCAGATTGACCGAAAACCATCGGTCCCACATCTTGATTGCTCGCAAACGCGGCGGGCGTGTTAACTGAAAAACGGGGAAAAGCATTAGCCAAATTGCCTTGCGATACCACTTGTTTCCAACCAAGCGGGCTTCCCAATGATTGGCCAAATCAGCGTCCCACTCATAATCCCCCTGATGTGAGTGATGCTTTAAATGATAAACCCAAAAACCCATTGCTCCCGGGGTGAGATTCGGTAAATCGCCAAGAATCGCCGTTAGCCTGTTCCAGCTGCGTCGCCGAAAAATCAAATTATGTGTGGCGTCATGGATGATGACGTAGTTGGCGTGATTGGCGAACGCCCCTATGCCGTAGGCAACCAGCAAACTGAGCCACCAAAAACCTATCCCGAGCTTACCCATCCCATAAGCAATCGCGGTTTGCAGCGCTACGACCGAGAACGCAATCAATCCGGTGTAAGGATTCCGCTCCATCAATCGTCGGACTTCCGGGTGCGCTTTGAGGATCGCACGCGCCCGTGCCGGATGGGGCTGATCTTGTTCCGACTGGAAAAAAAATTCCCGCATGACGCTGAGATTAGTTTCCTAACATGAAAGTAATGAAACTCATGCGTTCTGCAATAGAGCCGGTGAAAGGGTGTCCGCGATAATATTGAGCGCCTCGTCGAGGTCCATGCGAGTGTGGTTCGCCGTCACACAGGCTCGGAAACAAATTCGATCCTCCGGGACTGCCGGATAATCCACCGGCGCCACCCAAACGCCGCGCCGGCGCAATTCGTGACCGAGTTGGTACATGCGCGCTCGATCGCCGATGACAAGCGGCATGATGTAAGTGGTTGAGTTGCCAGTATCAACGCCGATCGAGTTCAACTGCTCGCGAAAATACCTTGCATTATCCCAGAGCCGCACCCGCAACTGCGGTTCACGTTCCGCGACGTCGAGCGCCTTCAAGGCTGCAGCCACGATAACCGGCGGAAGGGCACATGAATAAGCGTAGGAGTGTGCGTAGAAGCGCAAGTAATCCAGTGTCTCGACTGCGCCGGACACGAAACCGCCAACGGCGGCGAAGGCCTTCGAAAATGTTCCATAAACAAGCGGGATCCGAGTTTCGACTCCAAAATGTTCGGCTGCTCCGCGGCCGTGTGTGCCGCAACCAAGCATCGAATGCGCTTCGTCAATAAAAACGCTGGCACGATGTGATTTGGCTATATCGAGCAAACCATTCAGGTTCGCGAAATCTCCATCCATTGAATAAATGCCCTCAACAATCACGAGCTGCCGCCGGCCTTTTCGTCGGCGGAGCGCGGCATCGAGCGATGCCAGATCGTTGTGCTCAAAACGATCCACGCGCGAGCGCGACAAAACCGCGCCGTCGCGCAAGCTCAAATGCGATCGATTGTCGAGAATCGCAACATCTGTTTTTCGAAGCAATCCGGAGATTGTGCCCAAGGCGCCGCCAAAGCCACTGTTAAAAAGCATTGCATCCTCACGCCGGAGAAATCCCGCGACGCGGCGTTCCAACTGCCGATGTAGATCAGTCATTCCTGATAGCAGCGGGGAACCACATGCGCCCAAGCCATATTTCGCTAGGGCATCTCGCGCGGCGCCAATTACTTCCGGATGATTGGCCAGCCCCAGATAATTGTAAGAGCAAAGATTGATGACCGAGCGCGGACGGCCTTCGTAGTTAATAATGGTGCGCGCATCGGCGGTGGCGAGCATCTCGGGTTCGTAAATTGAGGCTTCCCACGCACCGGCTTGCCGCCACTGAGTAAATGCCAAAGACGGTATCAGCGGATCATCGCTATCGCCGACTACGAAATCAGCAAGGCTGAGTTTTGCGTCAAATTCCTGGGCTGATTCCTGACGTTTCAAGTTGGTACTCATGACGATTGGATTGCCGATTCTTTGGAAATTGCGACTAAATCCGGGCGAGAAAGCTCCGAGAGTATCGCTTGAGATGGGAGAGATGACTCCAGCCAGATGACGCCGTTGGCTGGGAAAAACAATTGGTCGTTCAATGGCAACTTGTTGCCCATTTATTTAAGATCAATCCTTAAGGAATTCTCGGCTGCATCTGTAGCTTGGCTCTTGCAAGCCAAGCTCATTTTGCACGCCGGGAAGTTCGGTATCGGGGCCGCAATTGTATCCCCTAAAACGACCACAGCAAGATTTTAGTTGCAGCCTTCAGGCGATGGCTAATTCCTGGACGGGCTCAGCTCAGTTACTAATCACGCGGAGCGACGGTTCGTTAACCAATACACCCGCGGTGGTTAGTCGTCCGGTCCGGTCAATTTCCTCTCGATCGAGAAGGCGAAGAGGCGAGTAGGTGGCTGTGCCGACGCGAGAAACCGTGATGCGTTGCGGGATACGCGAGCCCGTGACGAAAACGAGTTCGTCTTTTGTCTCGGCTTGAGGCGAATCCTGGCTGACAACCCGACCCGCGTAGGCGGTACCAGCCAACAGGGTCGCTATGCAAAACAGCGCGATGGTTCGACCTGTTGTATTCATGCAAAACAATAATCCCAGCCCGGCGGGGCCGCAAGCCACCTCAAACCAAGGAGCCACAAGCTTCTTTTATAGCGGTCTATGATCGCCGGATTCGACGTCGAACAGAATGCGTGGCGCTGGTAGAGCGCCCCTACAGCTGTTCCGAAATCCGCTCGGGGTTTTCGTTTGACAATGATCGGCAGCCTCCGCCCGCCGATGTTATTAAATCGGCAGGCCCCCAGCCGGACTCGCGGTAGAAACAGCCGCTCCTTGTTGTTAAAACTTCTTGGTTATGCGCCAGTACCAAAAGCGGTTGGTCGCGTCGTAAGTGAAGCCAGGATAACCGACACCGTTACCGCCTTCGCCGGACGCGAACGGAGGATCGTCATCGAACACATTATTGATTCCGAAAGTAAGGATTGTGCCTTGGACCATGCGCGCCCAGCACGAATTGTTCACTTCACTCGAAACAGTTTCCTTATCAACGGGAGCCTTGCCATCCTTGGGTGGCGCCTCCTTGGAATAGCCGGCTACAGGTCTTTCTTCAACTCTCGAAACCAGGTTGGAGAAATCATAGGAAAACTGCAGGTCAAGTCTGAGCGTTTTACCCACCTCGTGCGGTAGAAGTTTGGGGTTGAGTTCCTCGAAACCGGAAACGTACCGAACGGTGGCCGCAGCATCAAAACCTTTCCAGGCCCAATCGAAACGCGACGTTCCCCTCCATTTGTACCAACCCTCATTCGAAAGACCCGGATCAGTCGTGAATCCCGCGAGGTTACCGCCGCCCAGACCGAGACCGAAAGCTGTCTCACCTTCGGGAAACTCGAAGTGATAGAGCCACGTCCATTCGGTCAGGAAGGTAAATATGCCCACCGGCAGAGGCCGCTGGTATTGAAGGGTAAAATCGACCCCGTTAGCTTCCTGGAACCCGAGGTTCATAACTGGAGCGACGATGCGGGTGATGCCTCCGCCGATGTCGCGGTCAACCACTTCTCCCGGAAGCAGGTTTCCCGCTTGCTCGCGTGCGAGAATTTCATCCGCCGGCGGAGAAGCAATGACGCCGGTTCGTCTGACACCCCAGGCGTCGACCGAGTAGGTCAACCCGGGAATATATTTCGGGGTCCAGACAAAACCCGCGCTGTAAGTCTCGGAGTCTTCCGGCTTGAGATTTGGATTACTGAGCACGAGAAAGTTCGTCTCCGGTTCGAAGGCACCGCCGTTCTGTGGATCGTGTGACAGCTTCAGGCCCGAGATCGGCGCGGCAAATAATTCTTCAAGAGTCGGCTCGCGAAAACCCTGACCCCAGGTGGCGCGCAGGGTTAGTTGTTCGTCGAACGGTTGCCAGCGAACGCCAACTTTTGGCACGGCAACATCGGTGTCATTGTTACGGAACTGCTCGTAGCGACCGGCTGCCGTAATTTCGAGCGAATGGAAACCAGCAATTGCCATCTTAGGGCTGAAGACCGGAATATTAGCCTCGACATAAAAGGCAAAGGATTTTCGCCCGCCGTGAGCCACGGGAACGGGAGAATTACCCGCGACATCGCCCGCAACATTCAACGGATCGGGATTCTCGTCTAAGCTTTCGCGGCGAAACTGGCCGCCAAACGCCATACCAACTCCGCCAGCCGGCAATTCGAAGAGCGAGGTGGTGTAAATGCTTCCGTCTATTGTCCATAATTTGGAGGTGTCCAGATCTTTGGGATGGACTGTGGCAAACGCGACTGCTGCCTGGTTGGAAGCGATTGGAACGTGAAAATCGCCGAATGGATTAAATGGAACGGTCGTTCCAATGAACTGCGACGAGTTTGGACTATATATTGGATCGGCCGCATTCAAGATGCGATTAAACTTGGAGATGGATACCTGGTCTCCAGTCTGGACACTTTTTACCTCGCTGTAGCGAAATCCAGCGTCGTATCCCCAATTGCCGTCAAACAGCTTGTCGCCCTTAATTCCAACAGTAGCGAGATAAGCGTCCGTGTTGTTATCGAACAATCGATTACCGAACTCGGACAGACGTGCCCGGGTGCCGCCCGAAATGATTTGATGGAATGGGTTAAAGGGATTGAACGCATCCGCCGGAACGTTGGTTTCAGCGTGCGTGGGGGTGTTTGGTGGCTCAGAGCCGGGTGCAATCGGCGTATCCGGAGGAATAGCCAGGACCACCTGGCCCGCGGTCTGGAATGATCCTGTGGCGGGCGGCGCCAGTTCGTTATGCGCTTGGACATTCTGATACATGAAGTCGCCGTAAAAGACCGCCTGATCTTCACAGAACTTGTGCTCGAAATGCGTGTAACCACCCCAGCGTTCCGTGCTCGGGAAGGACAACGAGAACTGGTTAAAGTTGAAAGTATTGGGGCGACCTGTCCCATATTTATAGCCGCTCGCCGGAGCTAAACCATTGGTAAAGTCCGGCGCGGCTGCGAATTCAGTTCCGCCCGGGTTCAGATTTTGTCCGCCAGCTGCGGCAGCCACGTCGCTGCTCAGCTGAAGATTATAAGGGCTCGCGTTCGAACTGAGGAAGGGCGGAACGGCCGAATAGGTCCGGTCTCGATTGGCAATGGCGTTGCGATGATAGTAATTCATCGCACCGGCGATTTCCGTTTTACCATCGCCGACGCCGAATATGATCGACGCTTGAAAGAGACCCGAGTCGTCGTGCTCGGTGTTGCCGTATTGAATGGTTGCTTCGGCGCCGGTGTAGTAGTGACGCATTTTAAGATTCACCACACCCGCGACCGCATCCGCGCCATAGACGGCAGAGGCACCGTCTTTCAGGATTTCGATGCTCTCAATGGCAGCTTCCGGGATCGAATTCAAGTCCACAAACATCGTGTTGACTGGACCAGGATTATTTCCGATGGGATATGGAGCAACCCGACGCCCATCGATGAGGACGAGAGTCGCTCGCGGGTCCAAACCGCGCAGCGAAACTGCGGCCGCGCCGACGGCGGTGTTCGAGCCGTTCTCATTATTTGAAACGGGAATAACGTTGGAGTTAACAATCGGGAGACTGAGCAGAAATTGCTCGGTGGTCTGCCGGCCTGACTTCTGTATGTCCTCGTGGGTGAAAGTTTCTACCGGGTTCGGACCGACCTCCTCTGCGGTCGGGATGTTGGAACCGGTGACAATGACGCGCTCGGCGGTGGCTGTGGTCGTGCCCGGTGCTGACAAGACATTTCCCTGCGCGTCGCGAGCGGGCGAAGGAGACGGGCCTTGCGCCGAAAGATTGCAGACAATGGCGAAAGAGATCGCCAGCAGAACCAAAACTTTGCGGAGTAATCCGCACCCCAGGAGTTGGATATTTTTCATATAGGTTAGGCTTTGCCTGCGAGAAATACGAAAATCGCCCGACAACGTTCAATACTTTTTTCGCTTTATTTTTTGATTTGTGCGACTGCCGTCCATAATTTCCACAATGCAATGACGTGCAGGGATAGGGTGTCGCCCTATCACATTGTCACACCGCTCGATCGCCAAATTACTATCCGGTGCCCCGAAGAATCGGCGGGCGGAACTCGCCTCGACGAACGCGTGGACGCCCAGACGCGCGTCCGGTTTGATTTCGCGCGCGCAGTCAGATCGTCAGCGATATCGATCTGAGTCTGATTACTTATAATAACTTGGCATTGCAGTATAGTTAGGACCGGTTCGCCCGTCGTATACCTAAGCCCTGTTTAGCAACCATGCGGCTATCAACAAGCCGCCAACCGAACGGATACTTCTTTTCTGTTATGACAGGCCGGCATACCGGTAATAACCACAACTGTTGTTAGTCAGAGTTAGGTCGCCCCACCGGATGACTCAGAATCCGCGACCGTGCATAATCTCGCCGCCGGTAACTATCCGGTTATTTTACACGGCAAAACATACCGGGCAGAATAAAAGGGCACAATGACCTCTTGTGAAGGGCTCCTTTCAGCCTAATCTACGAGGGCAAATGCCGGCATAGCTCAGCTGGTAGAGCAGCTGATTTGTAATCAGCAGGTCGTCGGTTCGAATCCGTCTGCCGGCTCCATCACGAGCTCGTAGCAACAGTCGTTTACCGAGCAAAGGAGCTCAGCTCCAACAAACTGAAGGCAACGGCAGCGCTACCCAAGTGATCGGAACAATTGCAGCATGCCGACAGCGCGTGAGATAAGAATTCGTATCATGGCGAGAATCTTCGCCCAGCGCGTAAGCTGCGGCACATCGGTGGCGCAAACCGGCCGCGTAATTCGTAGAAATCTCTCGTAATACCGTTAGGAAATCGTTAAGTGCGTCCTCGTCCGGCTTAGGATCGTTCGCCGGGACGGGTGCGGCCGGAGATGTTGCGGTTCGATGCTAACGTGTCACGCGATTGCGCTTCTGTGAGGCGAGCGCCAGAAGTTAAATTGACCACTGCGAGAAGATTATCGAACGGAAACAGCGCAACCGGTGCTCCGTCTTTGATCAGGCTTACTGTTCCGTTCTCGACTAGCCAGCGGTCGGCCTGATAATAATCGAACTCTTTATACCCTCGTAAAAGTACCCCGTAGGTGTGCATACTTGGAAAATCGCACGTAAGTCTGCCGATCGAGACACTCTACTCTACAAAACGGTTCGTCAAAACCTCCAAACTGAAAATCCTTCGCCCGAATGTCGCGCGCCTTAGCTGCCCGCGCCATCAGCGCGACCTTCCGCGGCTTCGTCAATAACGAGATGGTCTCGTGTATCGCGTCCCGGCGACTAGTCGAGAGTACGTGAGCGAATTACGATCGCTGCATCCGCTTCAAGATAACTCCTGTCACGATCCCACCCAGGCATCCAAGACTTAGCCACAATGGCAGGTCATGCAACGCGATACCGACGGCAGCCCCGACGCCTGCGCCGATCGCGACTGATGGGCCGAGTTTATTCTTTCGATCCGCCATAATCTGCGATCGTCTCTACTCGGCCCCAAAGTTACCTGGCAGACTTCTGCTTTTTCCTGGCCATCGCGAGACGCTCGGTTTTTCTGCGGCGGGCCGCGCGTTTCCTGACGTTATCTCTACCTTTGGGGTTTCCCATACGCTTACAGATTGCATCACCTGCGACACCGCAGCAAGGGGAAGGAGGAAGGAGATGTCGCCAGTTCCAAGTTGTTTTATTTTCAGGTATCCTCGCTATTGCTCGAGATTCTGCGTTTGGGGTTTTATATGCCCCTCGAATGCTGCCGCCACTGCGGCTACGCACTTTCGATTCTCGGTCATCATTGCCGTCATTGTGCTTCGGCGGGGCCGGCCAGCCCGTCGGTGTCCTTTGATGCCAATTACTTGCCGCACAATCTCCTCTCGCAATTCCACTACAGCCATCAACTTCCCATCTCGACGCTCGAGACTTTGGTGGATGCACTAGAGAAGTTGTTGGAGCAGAGCGCCGAGACCGAAAAGAATGAGCTAGCGTAGATCGAGCGGTAGAAAGAAAAATGCGCGGGGAAAATCAGTGAGAACCGACTGAGCCAACGGAAGGGCCAGTTGACTTGCCAGGAATGAGAATCTCATAACCGGCCGAAATGATGCGCCGAGCTGGTTCGCCGATCGTAGGATCAATTTCCAGTGGGTCGTCGTGAACACTTTGCTTAACTTCAAAGGTCCGTATCGGTTTAGTGAGGTCCGTAGTTTCGTAAGTGTAGGTCGGCATTTCGTCAATTTACTCCGGGTTGGATTAACTTCACGATCTTTTGGGGGATGGAACCCCAAGATTCGACAAGCTAATAAACTGGAAGAAAAGCCGGACTAAGAAACAAAAAGTCAAAGGGTGAGGCGTCGTCCTTCCGGCTAAATCAATCTGATTGCTTTTCGTCGAATGTCAGCGATACTAAGGAGGTTTTTCTGCTGCTTATATCCGGTGGGCCTGAGCCGTCTCCATCGGCAGCGAATTTCACATTACTCATGAATGCTAATCTCATTAAAGCTGCCGGTGAAGTCATTCCTAATCCCCAGATACTGGTAAACATGGTCTCGCGACGAGTTCGTCAGTTATCGTTTGGTCATCGCCCGCTGGTGCAGGTTCCGCCAGGTATGCTCGGGGCCGATATCGCGCTGACGGAAATTATTGAGGGGAAACTCGTTTATGAGTCGACCTTTGGCCAAGCCGAGACCGGCTCGGCAGTAGTTACTTTTCCACGAACAGTCGCCGCTACCAGAAAAGCGGCCTAGTGTCAGACCGATTTCCTTAGGAAAACAGGACGCCGGAATTCGAACAGGGGCTAAAGCTGTCCCTTATTTTGCGGGGCGCTCAATCGACGGGGTGGACGACATAGCTGCCGGCTTGTTTGACTTCTTCGAGCTTGAGAAGCTTTCGCTGTTGCGCTTCGAGCAGCAGCTCGTTGAAGGCGCGGAAGCCATGGGCGCGCTCATTAAAGCCGGGGTGCTGCCGTTTGATCGCCTCTTTTACCAGTGAGGCACGGATGGGATAATCGTCGCCTCGTTCCGCGCGCAATGCCTGCAAGGTCTTCATAACGAGATCGAGGGCGCCATCGACCGAAGGCTGACGTTGTTTGTTGCCCTCGGCGGCCAGCTTGCTGGAGGGCGCCGGGCCGCGTTTCCTGGCCGGCTCCGGTCGCACCAGATCGTCGTAATAGATGAATTCGTCGCAGTTGCTGATGAAGAGATCGGAAGTGGATTCCTTCACGCCCATGCCGATGACAGTCTTATCGTTCTCGCGCAGCTTGCTCACGAGGGGAGAAAAATCTGAGTCGCCACTTATGATCACAAAGGTGTCCACGTGACTTTTGGTGTAGCAAAGGTCGAGGGCATCCACGACCATGCGAATGTCGGCGGAATTTTTCCCAGATTGGCGAATGTGCGGGATCTCAATGAGTTCGAAGGCGGTTTCGTGCAGTCCGCGCTTGAATGTCTTGTAGCGATCGAAATCGCAGTAAGCCTTTTTGACCACGATCTGGCCCTTGAGGAGGAGGCGCTCGAGCACTTTGCGGATATCGAAGGTGGGGAAGCGTGCCTCCATTGCGCCGAGAGCGATATTCTCAAGGTCAAGGAACACCGCCATGGTGGCGTCGGGATCAGGAGCGCTCATTTACGAAACAATAATGATATTCCCTTACGTCTATCTCAGGATTCAGCCAAGCCTGCCGCTTCCTCTTTCGCAAAAGATCAACAAGCAATGCAACGAAAATCGTAAGCCTTCCTGGTGGCCATCTCGCCATAACGCTTCGAGCAATGCTTGCTAGCAATAACATGTTTCGCGCTTGAATCTGACGCGAATCCGAAAAAAGTCGCCGTGGAAGACGAAGAGCGGATGCGACTGAATGACTTCTTAGATTAGATTGAGCGGCCGAAATCTTCCCATGCTAAAAGGACAAAAAATCGTCGTGGTCATGCCGGCCTACAACGCAGCCCGGACGTTGCGCCAGACTTATGACGAAGTGATCGCGCACGATATCGTCGATGAAATCATCCTGGTCGATGATGCGAGTAATGACCAGACGGCCGCGATTGCACGGACGCTCGATCGCGTTCGGGTTGAAGTTCATCCCAGGAATCGCGGTTACGGCGGCAACCAGAAAACATGTTATCGACTCGCGCTGGCTGCGGGAGCAGATGTCGTCATCATGCTTCACCCCGATTACCAGTACACGCCGACGCTCATTCCCGCGATGGCGTCGATGGTGACGAGCGGGCTCTATCCCTGTGTGCTGGCTTCCAGAATCCTCGGTGGCGGAGCGCTGCGCGGGGGAATGCCGTGGTGGAAGTACATCGCCAATCGTTTGCTTACCTTGAGCGAGAATATTCTTCTCGGGGCCAAGTTATCTGAGTATCACACCGGGTATCGTGCATTCGGGCGAGCGCTACTTGAAAGCCTCCCCTTGGAGAAAAATTCGGACGACTTTGTCTTCGATAATCAAATGCTGGCACAAATCATCTGGCTGGGTCATCCCATCGGCGAGATTACTTGTCCGGCGAAATACATGCCGGAAGCGTCATCGATTAATTTTCGACGAAGCGTGAGGTACGGGTTGGGCTGTCTCAAAGTTGCGATTGATTTTATCGTCGCACGCTGGCGGAATGCCGGTACCATTTTCGAAGGGCTACCTCGGGCGGCCTAGCGACAAAAGGAACACCGAATATCCAAGATCGAACATCTATTTAAGATCAACGGGCCAGATGCCCATTGGCCCCCCAGCCGAGACGGCCGTGCTACTGAATCAGCGCCAGTCGGAGCAATCCCACTCCAGAAGCGTTTCGACCCGTCGGATTTCGCCTTCGAGAATTTCCCGAACCGTCGCTCGCTCGTCATCGCGAATTTTGCGCTTGTAGGGAATGTCGTGAGCTTCAACCGCACGAAATCGCACGGGCTTTAGGTTCAGGAAGCGAAAAACATCCTCAACCATTTCGCGCTGCCGCGTTCGAAATGTTTCATACTTGATCACCAGAAATTGCTCACGCCGAAACAGGCGAAACGCGCGCTCCAGTTGTTCGGCGTAGCGACCACGATCGAGATAAGAAAATTTACGTAGCTGTTTGGGCGCAGCATCAGCGATTCGGCGCGCCTCCGCCTGGACCGCTTCAACGAAGTCGAACGGTTCATTCCCGCGCGACCGTTGCATATTCCACTGCGAAAATGCTCGTTCAATTGGATTACGCAGAATGACGATGAACTTCATCTCCGGGTTGTAATTGCGGATGCGAGGCAAGGCCGGCCGCCAATAAAGATAAATCGGGGTGTTCTCGCCTGCGATACTACCCGGAGCGTGCCGGCCGAAACATTTCGTGCAGCGGTTCATAAGAGACGTTGCCGCCGGCAAACAGATCGTCGTTGTCAAAGAAGTGCAGCTCTTTCTTGACCGGAAGTGCAATACGCGGGTGACGCTTGAGGTAGTAATTCAGTGCCGTCGTCCCCGATTTCTGCGCCCCCGCCACGATAAAATCCAGTTTCTGGATCGGGCGCCTGCCAAAGCCGAACATCACCCCACTGTACTATATAATAGGAGCGTCTGCCTTAATGCTCTTCGTTCTTTCGCCTCCAGCAAAGTGAAGCAGCTCGAGAATCTCGCCACGCAACTGCAGGAACTCCGAACTATTGCGATGACGTGGCCTGGTCAATTCGATCGGAATGATCTGGTCGATCCTCCCGGGTCGCTGGGTCATGATGATGATGCGATCGCTCATGTAAATCGCTTCGTCGATGTCATGCGTGACAAGAAGAGTCGTGCTCCGGCGCGCCGACCAGAGACGCAACACTTCATCCTGCATGCGCATGCGGGTAAAGGCATCGAGCGCGCCGAGTGGTTCGTCGAGGAGAAGAACCTTGGGATGATTGATCAAGGCACGCGCCAGGGCGACCCGTTGCGCCATGCCACCGGAGAGATGATGCGGGTAGGCATTGGCGAATGCTTCCAACTCGACCAGCCGCATGAATTCATCGACCTCGGCCCTTTTTTCGTGGAGCAATCCGCGCGCGACCAATCCCACCTCGATGTTACGTCGCACCGTCAACCACGGAAACAGATTCGGGTCCTGGAAAACCAAACCTCGCTCTGCACTCGGGCCATGAATTGCCTTTGAACCGATCAATAGCTCTCCGGAATCGGTTGTTTCCAATCCGGCGATCAGACGCAACAGCGTCGATTTTCCGCAACCGCTCGGTCCGATGAGGGACACCAGTTCGCCGGCGGCGAGCGTGACTGAGATGCCCGGTAAGACCAACCGCCGATTAACCGGATCGTCGGGATCAGGAAAACTTTTTCGAATATCGCGAAGTTGAAGCGTGGAACCTTCCGCGTCCGTCGTCATCACCATTTGATGACTCCCTTTTGCCAAACCAGCATGCGGTCCCGCACCTTGAACAAAGCAGTCATGATCGTGGAAAAGAACGCCGCCATAATGACGAGCGCGGCGAAAACTTTTCCGTACTCGGCCCAGCCTTGTGCCCAACTCACATACCAACCAAGACCTGATTTCACGCCGACCGTTTCGGCAACGACCAATGTCAGGAACGAAGCGCCAAGTCCCATGAAAAGGCCGATGAAAATATTTGGTAACGCCGCGGGCACGGCGACGCGAAAGATGAGATAACCGCGCCCGGCGCCGAGTGTGCGCGCCACGTCGAGATAAGAGGCGCGGGTATTGGAAATACCGGAAGCAGTCAACATCGTAACGGGAAACCACACCGCCAGTGCGATGAGTGCCACGGCCGAGAACATGGCCGATGGAGAGACCACCATCGCCAGCGGAATCCAGGCCGTTGCTGGGATCGGCCCGACCACTTTGAGCAACGGCATTCCCCAGTAGCGGACAGGCGGTGACCAGCCGATGCATAATCCAGTGATCAATCCGGCAATCACACCGAGCGCGTACCCGCTCAGGAGCAGAAGGAGCGAGTGCCAGGTGCTATCGAAAAGCAGCATACGATCGGTGATGAGACTGTGCAGGACTTTGGCCGGACTGGGAAAATACGGCAGCGGCAGCAACCGCACACCGGAGGTGATGATTTCCCACAGACAGAGCAGCAACGCCGCAGCGGTAAGGATTGGATGCAGGTTCTGGCGGAATTGCCGTAAACGCGGCCAGGAGATTTGCGCGGGTGCGGTGATTACAGCGATCACGAGGACGCTGCCAAGGAAAATGGTGTAGAAACGCGTCTCTAGCGGCGGCTCGTTCCTGGAAACGATCAGATGCACGACCAGGGCAAGCGCGATCGCACCCGCGAAGATCGACAACGTTCGCAGGCTTGCCGCGACCGAAACCGGCGGTGGTTTTGGCGGCGAGATAAGAGTAGTTCCATCCTCGCCGTTTCTCGGGGTCATGTCTCGCTAACGAATGCGATTAATGGTTCGCCTGCTCGGCGACCAATTTCTTCGACAGACACGGCGCATTCGGGTCGGCGAGATTTGGCGCTTCCTGGTCGGGTTGATCAAACATTTTCCTTCGACAACAGGAACTCTCCAAATCTTTGCCGGCAAGCGCAGCGAGCAAACGAGCATCTTCGCCCTTGGACAGCTGCCCGCCGGCGACGGTTTCGACGGTAAGATTCTTGAGCCATTCATCGGTGACGCCGTCCAAATGCATGAAGGCTCGTTTGGCCAATGCCTCCGTATCGGTTTCGGGCGCCAGCATTTTCGCGACTTTCATCTCGCGCGCGGCTGTGTGAAGCGAATCCTCGGCCAATTGCACAGCGGGGATGTAACGCAACCGTGCAAGCGCAACGGTGTTTAGCTCGGGCGTGGAAGCGAGATACTTCTTTTCGACGGCGAGAACTGCGGCCGCCTTCGGATTCGTTTCCACCCATTTCGCCCCTTTCAACAGAGCGCGCGTGGCTGCGGCGGCCGCCTTCGGATTCGCATCGACCCATTTGCCGTTGGCAATGACCTCGCAGCAATACTCCTGGTTGTACGGTTCGTCCATGATCTGGTCCGCAACGTTTCTCACTTTGCCTTCTGCAAGCAAGAGGCTTCCGATGGGTTCGGAATCTGCCACCGCATCGATTTCGCCTTTATCGAGCGCCAGACCCAGTTCACCCGCCGGAAAAACTTTCCAGGTAATATCTTTTCCGGCATCAACTCCGTGGGTTCCAAAGACACGATTTGCGAAGACGAAGGGGGGCGTGCCCATCCCCGGCACACCAATTCGCTTTCCTTTCAGGTCCTCGACGGTGTGAATATTGGTTTTCACGCCGGCTTGAACGCGCAGACATCCGCGGTGGATTCCGGCCAGGAACCTTACATCCAAACCCTGTTCAATCGGTTTGAGGAAAAGCATCGTGAGGTGATGAGTGATGTCGAAGCTGCCAAGCGCCAGCGCGTCCTTGTAAGCTGCCCAGTTGCACTTCACCAGTTCGACCTCGAGCCCTTCTTCCTTGAAAAAACCTTTTTCGACCGCGGTGAAAATCGGCGCTTCACAGGTCAGCCCGATATATCCCACGCGCACCTTGTTGGAAGGAGCCGATGTGGTCGCTTTTTTGGAGCAGCCGGACAAAGTGAGCGCAATGAGAAGGGCAGTAATAAGTCGAGTCCTATTCATATAGAGGTTTTGCAAATAACGCGATAAGCCCTGCCTATGGACAACAACAATGCGAATGTCGCTGGTAAAGTCCAGTGAATTGCATTTTGCTCTGAGTTCCCTCAACCTGTTTCCGCTCTATGCACGATCCGGTTGAGGTGCGTCACCTGCGGTATTTTCTGGCCGTAGCAGAGGCGGGAAATTTTAGCCGCGCCGCGGATCGGCTTGGCATTTCCCAGCCGAGCGTATCGCAGCAAATCCGCGACCTCGAAACCGGTCTTCGTGTCCGACTCTTTCAGCGACGCGGGAAACGCGTGCTGCTTTCACCGGCCGGCCTGATTTTCCAGGAACATGCCCGGACGGTATTGCGCCAACTCGAGAAATGTTTTCAAGAACTCGGGAGCGAGCCCGGACAGTTACGCGGCGTGCTCCATCTCGGCGTCGTCCCCGTCCTAAACGTTGCGCTGATTCCGGATCTGCTTGGCATGTTCGCGGCCGCGCATCCCGCCATCAGCCTGATCGTCGAGGAAATTTCCTCGACCGAAATTGAGACCGCCCTGGAGGAAGGGCGAATGGACGCTGGTCTCGGGTTCGTCACCCGTCATTCTCCAAACCTGCGCTATGAACGCCTTTGCACTGATGAATTCGCGCTGATTGTTGCCGAGAACCACCCCTGGGCGAAACGCCGCATCATTCCATTTCCCGAGCTCCATCAGCAACGCCTGCTCCAGTTACCGGACTCGTTTGTCATGCGCCGGATGATCGATGACATCTGTCGCAAGCATCAGGTGCGTCCGCGCGTCATTGCCGAAATCAACGCGATTGAAACCCTGCTTCGTTCCCTCGGTCCGCTAAAATCGGGCGCGCTCATGCCACGAGTTACGCTGCGTGGCCGGCAAAATCTCAAGCTGCGAGCGATCCCACTTCGAGGAAAAAAACTGGGACTGGAAATTGGATTGCTGCGGTTGAGCGATTCGCCGACAAACACGGCCGTAGCCGATTTCACCGCCTTGGCCAAACGCACCGTTCCCGGAATGGTAGCAAAGCAGAAGCGCGCGTTTCACAGCAATTGATAGGGATCGACGTCGACTGCGACTGCGACGTCTTCGGGCATGGGCAATTTATCGAGCGTCTCGCGAATCAACCGGCTCAATCGCATAATGGCATTGCCTCGCAGCAAAATGTGAAAACGAAACTGGCCCTGCAGTTTTTCCAGCGGCGCCGGGGCGGCGTCGCCCACGCTGAATTCTTCCGGCAACGCTTCCCGTAATTTTCGTCGCAGCGTTTCGGCGGAAAATTTTCCGCGCTCACGATGCGCAGAATGAATCGTGATCAGAACCGCATGTTTGAACGGTGGAAAATCGCAGCGCTCGCGAAACTCCAGTTCTTGTTCGACGTAACCGGCGAAATCGTGGTGCCGCGCAAACTGGATCGAAGGCGAAAACGGCGTGTAACTCTGGACGAAAACTTCTCCCGGCGTTTCGCCGCGACCGGCGCGCCCCGCCACTTGCGTGAGTAACTGAAACGTGCGCTCACCCGCGCGAAAATCCGGAAGATGCAGCGCCAGATCCGCGTTGATGATTCCAACTAGCGTGACGTTCGGAAAATGCAGCCCCTTCGCAATCATTTGCGTGCCGACCAGGATATCGATCTTACCCGCGCGAAATGCACGCAGCGTGTCGCGATACGCTTCCTTGCGCGACATCGAGTCGGCATCCATTCGTTTTACGACCGCATTCGGAAAAATTTGCGCGACGAACGATTCCACCTTTTCCGTTCCGAAGCCGACGTAAATCAGCGCTTCCTGTCCGCACTCCGGGCATTTCCTCGGAACCGCGGCGGTATGTCCGCAAAGATGACAATTTAACCGCGACATCGATCGATGAAAGGTGAGCGCGACGCTGCAATTCGGGCAGTCGCGGGCCTTGCCGCACTTGCTGCAGAGTAATGAAGTGGAAAAACCGCGCCGATTCAGAAACAAAATGGTCTGTTCTCGTTTGGCGATCCGAGCCGCGATCGCGTTCCGCAGTCTCTCCGATAGAATCGGCGCGCGCCCGCTCCGCGGTTCCTGGCGCAGATCGATCACGCGGATGAGCGGCATCTGGCAGTTGTCGACGCGCTGGGTCAAGAGTCGCGAGCTGGTACTTTTTCGTGAGCGCATTTTGATAACTCTCCAGCGACGGGGTCGCGCTTCCGAGCAGCACGATCGCCTTTTCAATCTTGGCGCGCACCACGGCGACATCGCGTGCGTGATAGCGCGGCGCTTCTTCCTGTTTGTAGGAAGTCTCGTGCTCCTCATCGACGACAATCAGTCCGAGATTTTTCAACGGTGCGAACACGGCACTGCGAGCGCCAATGACGATGCGAGCGCGGCCGGAATGGACCTTATGCCATTCATCATGCCTTTCCCCCTCGGACAAATGACTGTGCAAAACCGCGACCACGTCCTGCGATTCCGCAAAGCGGCTTTTGAATCGCTCGACCGTTTGCGGAGTGAGCGAAATTTCTGGAACGAGCACGATTGCGGTCCGATCACGCGTCAATGTCTCTCGAATTGCATGCAAATAGATTTCCGTTTTCCCACTGCCGGTGACGCCGTGCAGCAGAATCGGTTTGGCAGTTTCCGGCGACGAAATGGCGCGCGCGACCTCAGCGAAGGCTGCGGTTTGTTCTTCGTTGAGCACTAACTCTGGCGCTGGAACAAATTCCTCACCGGCGTGTGGGTCGCGCACGACTGCGCGTTCGGTGATTTTCACCAGCCCGCGTTTCGCCAATGCCCGAAGCGTCGTGGCATTGAGCGACAATCGACGCAAAACGTCTGCGACGGGAAGTGGCGCGTTCGCCTTGTTCAACTCCTCCAGCAGTTCGGCCTGGCGTGGCGCGCGTCGCCGTAGCGCCTCGATCGTCTCCGGTGACTGCTCTGCGCCGATCTCGACAAATTGCTGTTTTTTCCAACCGACTTCCGCCTTTCGAATCACCTGCGGTAACAAACTGCGCATCACTGTCTCGATTGGACAGCAGTAGTAATTCGAGATCCACCGTGCCAGCTCGAGCAGCGACTCGCTCAAGGTCGGTCCCTCGCCGATGACGGCATCGATCTCACGAATGCCTTTCGCATTCGTTTCCTCGAGCAAAGCGACAACGGTGGCCAAAGCGCGACGATCACGAAATGGCACCCGCACCCGCGCGCCGACGCTGAGCCGCTCACTCAACATTTCGGGAATCGCGTAATCTAACTCCCGGCGAATGGCACGATCGATAATGACGCGCGCGAATTTACTGTGCATGGTTAGGCGGCATTAATGTTGCGGTTCCTGCTCAAGCTAATCATTTGTCTGGCTCTGGCGATTGCCGCCGGCTTGATTCTTCTCGCGTTTCGATCCGGCGATGTCATCTACACCGTCTACGAGTGGATTAGTCCGGCGCGTTTTCATCAATTCGATAATCTCATCCGCACAGTGGCGGCTGCGCATGAACTCGACCCGATGCTCATGAAAGCGGTGGTCTGGCAGGAGAGTCGGTTTGATCCGCGAAAAATCGGGAGCGCCGGCGAACGCGGGCTGATGCAGGTAAGCGAACGCGCGGCGCGGGAATGGGCGCGCGAAACCCAGGTCGCCGATTTCCATTCAGAGGATCTGCTCGACCCGAAAACGAACCTGGAAGCCGGGGCCTGGTATTTGCGTCGCGCCTTTCAACATTGGGAGCACCAGAAGAAACCGGCCATTTTCGCGCTTGCGGAATATAACGCCGGCGCGAGTCGGGCCCAGCGCTGGGCAAATAACGATCCGGACACCCCAATATCGGAGCAGGCCTTTCGCAAAAACATCGACTTTCCAAGCACGCGCAGCTACGTCGCGAGTGTCTCTGCAGCGTTACCAATTTTATCGGAAACGGGGCCGGATGTGAAAGGCCGTCAACCGGAAGTTAGGCTTCCAGCCTGACTCGACCGCGAAGCATCTTGCTCCGCGTGATCCCGGAGCGGCGGTATTCGCCGTGGCATCACCGGTGCGACAGCTAAATTCAGCATCAGGAAGAACGCCGCGAAGGACACGATTAAGCCAGGGCCGAACCATTTTGCGGACGGGGAAGTTACGCGGAAATTGTAATTCAGCGAGACATGATGACGAAGGAGAAAATTGCCGAAGCGCTCGAAGAAATCGCGACGTTGCTGGAACTCAAAGACGAGAATCCGTTCAAAATTCGCGCCTACCAAAATGCCGCCCGCTCCATCGAAGCTTTCGGCGCCGGCTTCTCCGATCTGCAGAATCAGGAAACACTGGAAAAGATCCCCGGAATCGGGAAAGCGATCGCGGCGAAGATCAGCGAACTGGCGACGACCGGCGGGCTGAAATTTCTCGACGAATTACGCGCCGAATTTCCCTCCGCCATTCTCGAACTGTTTTCTATTCCCGGTCTGGGCGCGAAAAAAATCAAGGCGCTCTACGAACAAGCTGAAAATCAGCTCGATCGCGGATTTGCAGGCCGCATGTGAATCCGGTCGAGTCGCCGAGTTACCAGGATTCGGGGAGACGACACAGACGAAGATTTGCAATGCCATCGCTAATCGCGCGAAACATGCCGGTTCCTTTCAATTCGGCGAAATCGCTGCCGAGGCTGAACAGTTGCGCAGCGACCTGGCCGCACATTCCGATGCCTCGCAAGTAAGCGTGGCCGGAAGTTTCCGTCGCCGCAAAGAAATCGTGCGCGATCTCGATTTCATCGTCGCCAGCAAATCGCCCGAGGCAATCACCGAATTTTTTTGCGCCCATCCCTTGGTCGATGGCTTGATCGCGCGCGGTCCAACCAAAACGAGTGTGCGACTAAAATCGGGAATTCAGTGCGACCTGCGCGTCGTCACCAACGCCGAGTATCCTTTCGCGCTCAATTATTTTACCGGCAGCAAGGAGCACAACATCGTGATGCGAAACCGCGCGCTCCATCGCGGCTGGACGCTGAACGAATACCGACTCGGGCCGGCGCCGAATGTCGAAGCAAAAGGTAGGGGCGATTCACCTGAATCGCCCGGACGCCAAAGCGCCGCGCCGGCGACTCGCAGGTCAATCGTCCCTAAAATTCCGACGATCCGTGACGAAACAGAATTGTATCGCGCGCTCGGACCTCGATTTCATTCCGCCGGAGCTGCGTGAAAACTGCGGCGAATTCGAAGCGGCCGAGAACGGCGAGTTACCGCGCTTGATTGAGCTGGAGAATTTGCGCGGCACATTTCATTGCCATACCACCGCGAGCGACGGGCACAATTCACTCGAGGAAATGGTCGCAGCGGCGCAGGAACTCGGCCTCGAATACATCGGTATCGCCGATCACAGCCGCAGTTCGGTGCAGGCGCACGGGCTGGATGCGGCGCGACTCAATGTCCAGCGCGCGCAGATTCGACAACTGCAAAGCACGCTCAGCGACATTCGCGTGTTCAGTGGAATCGAGTGCGACATTCTGCGCGACGGTTCGCTCGACTTCGATGATGAGATTCTGGCACAACTCGATTTTGTGGTGGTGTCGGTGCATTCCACTTTCAACCTCGGCGAAGCGGAAATGACGAAGCGGGTGATCCGCGCGATTTCGAATCCCTTCGTCACCATGCTGGCGCATCCGACCGGGCGATTACTGCTGAAACGCGAAGGTTATGCCATCGACATTCCAGCGGTGATTGAAGCTGCGGCCGAGACCGGCACCTGGATCGAGCTCAATGCCGCGCCGAAACGGCTCGACCTCGATTGGCGCTGGTGGCCGCTGGCGAAACAAAAAGGCGTGAGGTGTGTGATTAATCCCGATGCCCACCGCATCGCGCGTTTGCAGGATCTGTGGTTTGGCATCGGCGCCGCGCGCAAGGGGTGGTTGACGAAGGAGGACGTGATGAATTGTTTACCGCTGGCGAAGATCGAACAGGAACTAAAACGAAAGCGCGACCAAAGTTCGTCATCCCGAGCGAAGCCGAGGGATCCCGGGGCGAAAACTTTAAAGTAACCTCCTCGGGATCCCTCAACTGCGCTGCGCTCCGTTCGGGATGACCTCTACATCGCCTCTCTTTGCGGCAGAAACATGGTCAGACATTTGCAAGCGCCACCTGCCTTGATGAATTCCGACATCGGCTGCTCGTGACATTGATATCCACGATTCGTTAGCGTTTTAACGAGATTTGGGGCGCCCTCCGGCAAAACGATGTCACGCCCCAGAACGACGGCGTTGCAGGAGAAATGTTTGGCTTCTTCTTCATCCACGTCGATGAGCTCGTTCACATGAGCGCGAATGGCGCGTTGACCGTACTCGTCGAAGGCATTTGGAAACCAGAATGCGCTCCCATCCGGTAACGGACAAAAACAAGTATCGAGATGATAAAAACGCGGATCAACCAACTCGACTGATATGACTCTACAGCGCAGCAGTTCGCCCACCGCCCGATGCGATTGGATGTCGCTGCGGAATTTGTACCCGCAAAAGAGGGTGTCGTTGCTAAACAAGGCATCGCCTTCGCCCTCGAAATACAAATTGTCGGGTAACCATATGGTTTCGTATCCATGCTCTTCCATCCAGCGCCTGAAATAAGGGGCTTCACCGGCCCGTTCCGGATAACGAAAATTGCTCGGAATAAACTTTTTGCCCACGGTCAGCCCGGCGTTGGCGGTGAATACCATGTCGGGCAGTTTCGGCTGCGGCGGTACCAGCTCGATTTTGCTGTCGAGAGACGCCAGAGTTTGGCGCAATCCTTCCCATTGTGATTTGGCGAGCTCACTTTCAGCACCGCGTGCCCGGCTCATCCAGGGATTGATTTCGTACTCGATGCCGTAGTAATCCGGCGGACAAAGCAGTAATTCGCGCATCTCTTACTTCCGAGGCGGCACTTCTGCGCCCTGTTCGCGCAGGCGCGTGATCAAGGTGTCGAGTACTTCTTGCGATGGCGCGGTGATCTCGATCCGGGCAAAACTCTGGTCCGCGCGTTTTTGGCCAATGCGGAATTCGACGGTGTTAAAAGAAGCGCCACGCGTCACGATCTGATCGAGAATTTTGGTCAAGGTGAGTGAATCAATAATGTGGCCGCGTAACTCGATCGTTTCCGAAAACATCCACGAAATCTAGCCAAACGATGTTTGTACGCCAGCGGATGACAGAAGTTGGGCGGGCTGGAACGAAATCTGGAAACCCGGAATCTAGGAAATCGGTGTGGGTTCCCGCCCGGATTTGTCTTCCCTCGCCTGGGTGCCTTCTCTGATTTATCCGCGATTAGACTGTTGCGGCTTTGCCGCGCCCGTATTCCGCGGTAAAATCCTGATGGGGTATATGGAAAAACCGAATGTGCGTGGCCCGTCGCCCTCTCACAAAGCGCATCTTGCCCTGCGGGAAAAATTAAATCGCCCGCACAAACCGCCGCCGCTTCTGCGAACCCCGATTAATTCCAGGGGGAGAAAACGTCACCGATGAACCGGAACCTGCTCGCCGTCGAAAACAAGATAGCGCGTGTTCTCTCTACCAAACCGGAATGCTTCATCACGCATCCGACTGAACTGGCAGCGCTGGAATCGATGTCGCCCGCCGAGATCGAAGACTTTGCCATCGATCACGGCTGGAGCGTGGTTTCCCGTCTCGGCGGACGACAAATCGAATTCTATAACGACGCCAGCGCCCGCGACTGGATGATCACCGAGTAAGACGGCGGACCTTCGTTAGCTTCGCGACGGGATTCTAAAGGACCAGAAGACTCGAGCCCACGAAACATACTAAATGACACGAAGGCCAGAGAGACGGCTTCCGTCGTACCACTTATTTTTCCCTTTTTCGTGTCATTCCGCGTGTTTAGTGGGCCGAAAAAAATCGCTGACCGGGCTCGTGGCTGACGCGCTCCAGCGTTTTTCCGCAAGCCCGATTTCGCGCGCTTCGCGTCCGGCTTCGACCGCCAGCTTAAACGCGCGCGCCATTCGATTCGGATCCGATGCAATTGCGATCGCGGTGTTCACGAGAACCGCGTCTGCGCCCATCTCCATCGCTTCCGCGGCCTGACTGGGCGCGCCCAGACCAGCATCCACCACCACCGGGACGGTCGCTTGTTCGATGATGATTTCGATCTGCTTCCGTGTTTCGATTCCGCGATTGCTGCCGATCGGCGACCCGAGCGGCATCACTGTCGCCGTGCCCACGTCCTGCAATCGTTTCGCCAGAACCGGATCGGCATTGATGTAGGGCAGCACGGTGAAACCTTCCTTTACCAGAATCTCCGCCGCTGCCAGCGTCTCGACCGGATCGGGCAGCAAATAACGCGGGTCAGGATGAATCTCGAGTTTCACCCATGTCGGCAACCCGGCGCCGGCCGCGAGTCGCGCGATTCGCACTGCGTCATCGGCATCGCGCGCGCCGCTCGTGTTCGGCAACAACAGAAATTTCTTCGGATCGATGAAATCGAGGATGTTCGCAAACGGATCGTGTTTGCCGGAAAGATCGGCCCGGCGCAGCGCCACCGTCACGATCTCGGTCCCGCTGGCAATGAGTGCGTCGCGCATCGCTTCGTTCGAAGAAAATTTCCCCGTGCCGACGAGCAACCGCGAAGTAAATTCGCGATCGGCAATCTTCAGTTTGGAAGGTTTGTCCGACATTTAAGCAAACATATGCGTAATCGCAGCGCCGTCATCCCAAGTACGCTTCCTGGGATGCTGTAAAGCAACCGAGCAACACATGATAGAAAAGCCGTTTCGCCCAGAGGTTGAAGATGGGCGCTGTCACCGCGAGCGAAAACGCCAGCCAGGCTCGGACCGAGGGATCTCTCGATCGTCCAGCGAGCTTGGGCGAGACCCCGCGGCCCGAGCCGGACGGGCGTTGTCTGCGCGCCTCGGGATGACCGTATTCGAGGTGTGCCGCGAGGATTGCGTGCGCGGCATGGCCGAACTGCCGGCGGGATCGATTGATCTCGTTGTCACCTCACCGCCCTACAATCTCGGCATTCGTTACTCGAAATTTTCCGATACCGCCGATCGGATGAGTTATTTGCGCTGGTGTAACACCTGGGCGGCGGAAATCGCGCGTCTACTCAAGACTGACGGTTCATTTTTTCTCAATGTCGGTGCAACACCTGCCAATCCGATGTTTCCCCACGAGCTGGCGCTGGAACTGCGCGAGCTATTCGTCTTACAAAATACCATTCACTGGATCAAATCGATCAGCATCGAGGAACAAGACGGTGAAATCGTCTCCCGCGGACATTTCAAGCCCATCAACTCGCAACGTTTTCTGAATGATTGCCACGAATACATTTTTCATTTCACAAAGACCGGTCGGGTTGAGCTCGATCGGCTCGCGCTTGGCGTCCCCTATCAGGACAAGAGCAACATCGCGCGCTGGTCACACACTGGCGGACGCGATCGTCGTTGTCGCGGCAACACCTGGTTCATTCCCTATGAAACCATTCAAAGCCGTGACAAAGAGCGCCCGCATCCGGCGACGTTTCCGGTGCGAGCTGGCCGATGAATGCATTCGTCTACACGGCGTCGAAGAGCGTGCACGACGATGCTCGATCCGTTTCTGGGGATCGGAAATTCGGCGATCGCCGCGCGAAATTGCGGCGTGCCAAGATTCGTCGGTTTCGAAATCGACGAAACGTATTTGGCGGAGGCACAGCGAAGAATTGATGACACTCGGTCATCCTGAGCGAAGCGAAGCGGAGTCGAAGGATCCCGCGGCGTTACCTCAAAGCTTTCGCATCGGGATCCCTCGACTGCGCTCGGGATGACGGTAAAGAAAGCGTCACTACGACGACGAGTTAAATTTCTCCAGCGATTTCACCAAATTTCCCGGCAACGGCCGGACGCGATCGAAAATGCGCTCGGCGATCGGTTTCGCCGTCAGGTATCCGGCGAAGAACATTTCCAGGCGCGCATCCAGATTATCGATGTAATGCAGCGCCATCGCTTCCGGCGTCTTGGGTAAACCGGCGAGCCGAGCTGCATCTCGCCGTGGTGCGCGCCAATCAAATGGAGCAAATGCAGGCGGCACATCTTCCGACGGCGGCGACGAGATCGTTCCAGGCGCGCGTGTTCTCTTCCGTTTGCAATTTGCGCCAGAGCGAATTAACCAGCTCGAGGCCGATCGAGATGTGGCCCATCAATTCGCCACGCTCGTCGTAGCCCATGGTGAATCCGGTCTCCGGCAAATGATTTTCCCAAAGCTTTCCGGAATCGTGAAACAAAATTCCGGCGATGAGTAGATCGAGATTGAGTTGCGGATAAAGCGGCGCAAGCGCCGACGCCACGCGCATCATCTGCGCGGTGTGCTCGACCAGACCGCCTCGCCGCGCGTGATGATAGTTGCGCGCCGCGGCCGTGCGACGAAAGCGATCGCCACATTCTTTCAAGAATACGCTGCGCCGATCGCGCGCAAACGCGGATCGGAAATCGCCGTTACGCGCTCGATGATAATCCCGAATCGGCCGCCTGTTTCGCGCGCAACTCCGGCGGCCCTGGCAGAGACTCCGCAATCTCCTGCGCTCGTGAGCGGCGCGCACTTTCCAGTTTTCGCCTCCAGCCCGAATTGCTGATGCTGGGTAAATTCACCGCTCGAGCTCGATGAAATCGCCTTCGCCTGCAATGCGCTCGCATGCCTTGTAATCCGGATGATCGCTCCACACCCGCAGCGTCATCCGATCGCAGGCATCGGCCAGACTCATTTCGCAATACGGTTTTCCCTCGCGCGTGGCCTTGGCCGACGTGCTTTCGACCTGCGCGTGGACGCGCGCAGTAACGGACCGTTCCTGGGCACGCCGGCGAATTTCGCTGATCGTAAGCAAGTCCGTCATTGTCCGCTTTGCGGTTTACGGCTTGGCTACGCCAATGACCCCGCAGGCAAGACGACCACCGGCGTTCCCGGTCGGCTGGGTTTTCAAATCATCGGCTTTTTCGTGGACGATGACTGCATGACCAACTATCGAATCAGCGCCGGAAAGTTTCATTACCTTGTCACTCCATTCGAGATGGGCCTTGCCAGACGCGTCCGCCTCAACGTTGCCTAGATCGCCGGCGTGGCGATCGCTAGCGTCCGGGGCACCGTGCTGCCTTATGCGTCGGATTAAAATGGCCGCCAGCGGAATTTCCATCGCTGGACGAGCAATCGCCAAATTCGTGAATGTGGAAACCGTGTTTGCCCGGCGTCAGACCGGTAATATCAGCAACGACTTTTATTTCATCGCCGGATTTGGTGAACGTGACTGATCCGGTAACGGTGTTACCGGCCGTTGGATGCAGGACAGCAATCGCTTTCGTCGGTTCCTGCGCGCTGGTCAGGCAAACACCGAGAAGGAATGTTAGCGCACCAAGAAAAAACTTTGTTTTCATACGCCAACTTTACGCGCCGAATCGGGAAAGCGAAACTACGCTAATCAATCAGTCGTTCTTGAAGTCCCGTGTAAGCGTCAATGCGACGATCACGCAGGAACGGCCAGTGGGTCCGGTGTTCGTTGACCCGCTCCCAATCAATCTCCGCGACCACAATTTCTTCGCCATCAACCGAACCTTTGGCGATGATTTCGCCGTCTGGGCCGCACACGAAACTTTGGCCCCAGAATTCGATCCCGTCACCGCCCGTGGGCGCTTCGTGTCCTACGCGATTCGGGACCGCAACATAGCAGCCGTTCGCGATCGCATGACTACGTTGAATCGTTTCCCAGGAGGAATGCTGAGCTTTCCCAAATTCCTTCTTCTCCTTCGG